>NZ_JACFXV010000001.1 GCF_014050225.1 Stappia albiluteola
TGTAACGGCCCCGAGTAGGCTGGGGTGATCCCTATGCCGGGGGGAGCACCGAGAGGTGTCCGGGCTGGGCACGCCCGACCGTTGGCAAGACGCCTTCCCCGTTCCAAGGGGGCAGGTGCCGGCGGAAGGGCGGCAAGAGGCCGAACGGCGCCCGTCAAGGGTCATCCGTTCTGCTGGTCCGGCTCGTGGAAGTTGGTATGGGCGGCGGGAGATAACGTCACGGGCAAGGCGCGGCA
>NZ_JACFXV010000010.1 GCF_014050225.1 Stappia albiluteola
AAACCGGTGCGGTTCATGGGGGCTCCTAAAACGAGAAAGAGCCGCCGAATGGCAGCCCTTTTGTCATGCGTGATTGCTTGTGATCCGGCGGTCAGCCGGCGTCATCGGCGGGCGCGCCCGCCGCTTTCTCCAATTCCTCGATACGCGATTTCAGCGCCGCGATTTCCTCGGCCTGCGCATTGATGATTGCGCCTCTTTTCCGCAGCTCCGACTGCGCGGCAGCCGCAGCCGTTGCGTGTGAGGCCGCTCGCGTCGAAAGCGCAACGATCTGGCCCTGGAATTCGGTCATGACCGCGTTCACCTGGTC
>NZ_JACFXV010000011.1 GCF_014050225.1 Stappia albiluteola
AAACCGGTGCGGTTCATGGGGGCTCCTAAAACGAGAAAGAGCCGCCGAATGGCAGCCCTTTTGTCATGCGTGATTGCTTGTGATCCGGCGGTCAGTCTTTGCGGAACACGTTCTTGCCCGCCTTCGCTTCGCCCTTCAGACCTTCGATTTCCTCCTTCAGCGCCGCGATTTCCTCGGCCTGCGCATTGATGATCGTGTCTCTTTTCCGCAGTTCCGCTTGCGCGGCAGCCGCAGCCGTTGCGTGTGAGGCCGCTCGCGTCGAAAGCGCAACGATCTGGCCCTGGAATTCGGTCATGACCGCGTTCACCTGGTC
>NZ_JACFXV010000012.1 GCF_014050225.1 Stappia albiluteola
CTGGATGCCCACCTGCGTGGGCATGACAGAGTGTGCGGCAGCCTTTCTGCCGTATCCTCCCGGCTCGTCATGCGCGGGCTCGACCCGCGTATCCACGCGGCGCCTGATCTTGCCGCAGCCTTCCGTGGATCGCCGGGTCATTCCCCATTTCCGGGCCCGGCGAAGACGAAAGGAGAGGCCGTGCGTCCGTCCGGCGGCTGGGATTGGCGCAAGCGCTTGCCCCTTACTCGGATGTCATCCCCGGCTCGACCGGGGATCCAGTAAACGCATGCGTTGGCGGCTGAATCTCTAGCCTTCGCGGTTACTGGATGCCCACCTGCGTGGG
>NZ_JACFXV010000013.1 GCF_014050225.1 Stappia albiluteola
TGGTTGCGGGGGCAGGATTTGAACCTGCGACCTTCAGGTTATGAGCCAAGCGAAAAGCCATTCCCGGCACACTCCGCCAACACTTCCCAACAATCAGTGCATTGAAATAACACGATTTTTACGTTGAGCCCTTCAGGCTCTTGTTGAGAGTTTTTGGTTTTCAGTGTGCCAAAAATGTGCCAAAGACGGTTTGGCACATTGCCCATTTCCCCGGCTCTCGAGGCTCACATGGCAACCATCCAGAAGCGCGAAGGCAAGAAAGGCCCGTCCTATCGGGTCATGGTCCGGATGAAAGGCTTTCCGATGCAGGTGAAGACCTTCAAGCGCCTGACGGACGCCAAGCAGTGGGCGCAGGACACGGAAAGCGGCATCCGCAAGGGAGAGGTCAAGAACGTCGTCCGCACAGCGGCGACCAAAACACTTCAGGACGTGATCGACCGCTTCCGCAAGGAAGTGTTCATCCACCGGGCAGAGAGCACCAAGCGGGCGGAAGGCTCCTTCCTGGCCTATTGGGAGAAGGCGTTGGGGAACTACGCCCTCGCCTACATCACCGCCGATATGGTGAGCGAGAAGATGGCGGAGCTGGCCGCCGCCGGCGACGGCCGCCGCAAGGCGGACGAGGATGCAGAGGCGGATAAGCCGAAGGCAGCGCCCAAGCCAAAGAGCCGCAAAACCCTGAAGCACTACCGCGACACGCTGGCTGTGCTGTTCAAATACGCGATCCAATGGGGCTGGACGGCCTCAAGCCCGCTGGACGGCGTGAACCGCATCACCAAGATCAGGAACGAACGCACCCGTTACCTGAGCGACGAGGAACGCAAGCGACTGCTCGAAGCCTGCAAGGCCAGCGACAACGAGCACCTCTACCCCGTGGTGGTGTTTGCGCTCTCGACCGGAGCGCGGAAGAGCGAAATCCTCGGTCTGACGCTCGATGATCTGGACCTCACCCGCGATACGGCCATCCTGCGCGACACCAAGAACGGGGACACGCGGGCGGTGCCCGTCGTCCACCACCTGCGCGACCTGCTGGAAGGACAGGTCGAGACGGTCAACAGGTTCTATGACGAGTTGGAGCCCCCGGCCGACACGCGATGGCTGTTCCCGCGCCGGGACGGTCGGGAGCCGATCGACATCCGCAAGGCATGGGAGAACGCCCGCGACGCGGCCAAGATCAAGGACTTCCGCTTCCACGACCTGCGGCATTCGACGGCCAGCTACCTAGCCATGAACGGGGCGAGCCTCGTCGAGATTGCCGAAATCCTGGGCCACAGGACGCTCCAGATGGTCCGGCGGTATGCCCACCTGTCTGAGAGCCACGTCAAGGGCGTGGTCAAGGAATTGAACGAAAAGATGTTCTGAGGCATATAGAGGGTTCCTGCTTCTTTTCTGGCCCCTCGAACCATGAGGTTGTCATGGTTGACTATCGGGACCTGGCGACCGTGAAGCAGGTAGCGGCGGAAGCGCCGTTCATCACGGAAGCCACGCTGCGCTGGTGGATATTCCATGCGGAGACGAATGGACTGAAACCCGCGCTGCTGAAGATCGGTGGCCGGGTCTATATCGACCGCGCCGAGTTCAACAAGTGGCTGGAGAGCCAGCGCATGGCTCCCAAGCCGTTGAAGCCCGCGGCCTGACCGGCCCCTTTCCTCGACCGAAGCCCCGCCGCAAGGCGGGGCTTCTTCTGTTTGTAGGGGCTGGCGGCAATGATTTACGGTCTCCGCGAGTACGACTTGAACTCCGGGATCGGTTCTATCCTATCGCCATGCCTATCGATCAATCCAAGGCGCCGAAGTCTAGCCTTGATACCCCCAACTTGTCTTTCCATAGCCTCCGCAATGTCATGCAAATCCGCGTCGGAAACGAAAAGGTCATACAGATATCGCTCCTCTTGCATGGTCCATGGCTTTCCATGATTTTGTGGCGGAGCATCGCTCCCAACAGAAGATTCGATTTCATCGAGAGGAACGCCGATTATCTCTTCAAGCTCAGCGCCGGCATCCAGGTCCTCGTTTTGGAGGACTGCCGTCGCGAGCTTAAACCACATCTGCTCGAATTCTCCCTTTGTTATTGGGTTAACATAGCCGTCACGCTCCCTCACCGGAATAACGGACTGGATGTATTGGCGTATTCCGGACTCAATTGCTGAATAGTCGATAATTCCGTCAAATCCATGAATTACATTCCGCTCAAATTGTAGAATGGCATCTGGAATAGCGAGAAGGTTATAAAAGGGAATGTCCCCACGCCTGCCGTCGAAGCGAACATCATTAAACAGTCGTGTTGAAATAGCTTTTTGGAAATTGATCTGACGATCTATTTCTGTATCTGCGCAATCGCCGTTTCGACGCCACACAGATCCGCCCCTCACAAGAGCGCCGCCTTTAAGTTCGATGAATATAACGCCCCGCGCTTCATCCACAATAACGAAGTCGATATCTCTTCTCTCGTTTCTTTCTGAAAACACAGGAGAGTAGAAAACTTGTGCAGTATCTACTTCAATATACTCTTTAGACAACTCGTTGTAGAAATCTAATTCCGATTTGTATTTTTTGTTATTTAAGCGCTTTGCCGGAAATGACGATGGAAATATTTTCATAGTAATGGCAGTATTTATTATTGTTTTCTGCATATAATATCACAAGCCATCCCATAGAACGCTACAAAAAATCCGAAAATGCAGCGCCGGTGCGCCTGTTCCGACACTTGTTATATTCAGACACTTTGTGGGGCTACTTCTGCAATCAAGCCGCCTTGCTTACGATATCCATCAGCTTGGCGTAGTCGGTGACAACGTCGTATTTCACACGGTCCTCGGCGACACGCTTGCTGATTTCGTCAAAGAACTTCCGGGCGCATTCAATCTTCGTCCGCTCTATCTCTCGGAGCTTCATGGATGACATGGAGCCCTTCGTTTCGGCGACGAAGTAGATGTGCTTGACGCTGCCTTCCTTGAAGGAAATAGCCCAATCCGGGTTGTAATCGCCGACTGGCGTCGGAATCAGGAAGCCGCGCGGCAGCTTGGCGTAGACGACAATCTCGCTGCTGGTGTCCAGCTCCCTGGCAAAGCGCGTCTCCACATCGGAGTCGGTGACCACATAGTCGTAGACATGGTTTTTCATGCGCATCGCGCGGGAGAAATCCTGCCCAGTCTGGTTCGCCGTGAAGATGTCCACACCGTAGCGCTCGGCGACAGCGTCATAGTCCAGACGCTCGATTATCATGGTCGCCTTCTGTTCGGCGATGATACGGGAAGCCTCTGCAATGAAGTGCTCGGGGTTCTTCTTGAACTGGTCGAACACGTTCGGCTCCATTCCGGTCAGGATTGCCGCTGTCGTGCCGCGCGTGAGTTGGGCGTTCTCGGCAATTTTGCCAAGCAGGTCATATTTGACGAGCGAATGGACGGAACCACCCTGCTCCGTCGTCGTGCTGGTCACCTGAAAGCCATCGCCGGCCTTCAGTTGGTCATCGGTAAGGCCGTCCTGTTGAAGGCCGACCTGCACGGTGTACTGCAACGGCGTCACGCGAAGCTGGCTATCGAGGGCGCTGATACACTTCCGCACCAGCTCGTCCGAGTCGAACTCAACCCGGTAGACGGCCTTCTGGTTGATCCGCGCCCATAGCTCCTGGAACTCCTTCTTCTCGAAGTTGGCGTTCAGCGGATTGGTTTTGGGCTTGCGGCCGTCTTCCACCTTCGGAAGTTGGGCCTCACTGAACACGCTGTCGATGAGCTGGAAAATCTGCGCCGCGTGAGGCTTCAGGTCATCAGGTAGGTCGGCCAACGTTCCGGCCGCCTTGGCGTCGTGATAGGCCGTGGCGATCTGGTCGGCGTCATCGGTGTAGTCGTTCTTGACCAGATAGCGGTAGATCTGTTTTGCCATCGCGGGCGTGATCTCGACGGTGCCGGTTTCGGTGACGATGGTCTTGCCTGTGAAATAGGCTTCGGTCGCCTGCCGCGGCCGGGACGAAAGCGTGTCCGAAATCTCTTTCTGCAAGCCGCTGACGAAATCCCGATAGCTCTCGCTCGCCACCACGGTCAGGACGTTGATGTCGTGAACGACGGCTGGATTGTCCATGCGATCGCCATGCCTATCGACGGATAGCCGAAGCCCGCGGCCCACCTCCTGCCGGCGCGAAATGGTGTTGTCGCTGTGCTTCAGCATGCACATGACGAAGACGTTCGGATTGTCCCAGCCTTCTCGAAGCGCCGAATGCGAGAAGATGAACCGGGTCGGTTCCTCGAACGACAACAGGCGCTCCTTGTCCTTCAGGATCAGGTCGTAGGCGTCCACGTCGTCGGAATCGACCGCCCGCGCGCCGACGGCCGGGTCCTTCAGGCGGTTCGTTTTCTTGTCGATGGAAAAGTACCCGTTGTGGGTCTTGTTCACGTCGATGCCGGCGAGATGCTTCCGATAGGCTTCGTTGTCGATCGCCAGCTCGGAGAGGTATTCCGCCTTCAGTAGCTCGTACTCTTCCTCGAAGACTCGCGCATATTCGCCTTTCTCATCGGCCTGGCCGTAGTCCCGGTATTTGACCACCTCGTCGATGAAGAAAAGCGAGAGAACCTTGATGCCCTGGGAAAAGAGCTGCTTCTCCTTGTCCAGGTGCGCCTTGATCGTCTCGCGTATCTGGATGCGCCGGATATCCCGCTCGGACACATCCCCCGTGGCCTCGCCGGCCTTGAGCACGATGCCGTTGGTGAACTCCACGGTGTCGTGGTTGTAGTCGATCTGCGAGATGGTGAAGCCGTCGCGGTATTGGTCAAGCTCTCCGGACTCCACGAAGAGGTCATCGCGGAACTCCAGCCGCCGGAGCTGTCGCTTGATCTCTCCGGACTTCAGCTTCACCTCCAGCTCGATCCGCGCCACGGGCGCCTTTTTCGAGATGTCGATGCCTTCGAGGTAAAGATAGGCGTTCGTCCCGGCCAGGCCGCGCGTATGAATACCCCGCACGGCGATCTTCTTCACCAGCTTCTGATTATAGGCGTCGAGCGCATCGAGCCGGTGGACCTTGTTGTGCTGCGTCTTATGGGTCGCCGAGTAGCGCAAGATCATCAGCGGCTTGAACTTCGGCAGGGCCTCCATCGTGGCCTTGCCTTCCATCTTCTGCGGCTCGTCCAGAATGAGGATGGGCCGGTTGCTGGCGATCACGTCGATGGGGCGGCGGGACTGGAAATCGTCCAGCTCGTCGTAGATTCGGCGATTGTCGGCGCCACGGGCGTTGAACGCCTGGATGTTGATGACCATGACGTTGATGCCGGCGTCCGACGAGAAGCTTTCCAGCTCATGCAGGCGCTTGGAATTGTAGATGAAGAAACGCGCCTTCTTGCCATAGCTCTCGGCGAAATGGTCGGCCGTGATCTGGAGCGATTTGTACACGCCTTCGCGAATGGCAATGCTGGGCACCATCACGATGAACTTCGACCAGCCGTACCGCTTGTTCATCTCGAACATGGTCTTGATGTAGCAGTAGGTCTTGCCGGTACCCGTCTCCATCTCGACATCGAGGTTGAACTTGCATCCAGCGCTGGAGACAAGCGTATCCGACATGGGCAGGTTCTGGCGGCGCTGCACGTCCTTGATGTTTGTCAGAACCTGAAAGTCCGGAAGCATGATATCGGCGTTCTTGAAGCCCTCATATTCGGCCTCCGGCCGGTAGTGTTCACCTTTCTTCACCTGCCCGGGATCGATGCGGTAGGTGATGCCCCCCACGTTCGGCTGACCGGCGAAGCAGTCCACGACGGAATCGACGGTGTTGGTCTGATAGGGCTGGACTTTGAACTTCAGCTTCATGCCCGCGCCCTCAGATCGACTTGACTTCGGTGGTGGGCGAAAGCTGGCGGAAAATCTGCTCAACGTTAATTTTCACAGCATCCGACACGAAGCCGTTGTCGCGGAAGACGACACGCAGCGGCTCGTGGCCCGCAAGCTCCTTCACCAGATCCTCGGTGATGCCGCGGTCGAAGCAGGCGACAAGGGCGTTGTCGTCGACGAAGAACACGGTCTTGCCCTGCACCGTCTCGCGGCGGATGGGCAGCGTCAGGTCCACGCCCCAATCGACCAGCACCTGGAACAGCAGATCCTCGGCCGTGCGGCCCTCCTTCACATTGTCCACCATGTCGAGCAGGTCGGACTGCTTCAGCTCGTCCGGGCGGTAGTAGACGTCCTTCATGTTCGAGGTGTCGACCTTCAGCACCCGGAAGCCAAGATTTTTTCCAACGAAGCTCTCATCGGATTTGGAACCAAGCTCCTTTATTACATTCGTTATTCTGGATCGCGCCAGATCAGCGATTGTCTTCACTTTTTCCTCGGGAGCCGGGAGCTGCTCGGGGATCTGCACAAGAATGAATTTCCGAGTCCCTCCATCCTCCGCATTGAGGCGCATCACTGCTTGCGCAGTTGGGCCGCTCCCGGCAAAGAAATCCATTACGATGTCGTCTGTGTCGCTTTTGGTTCCAATTCTGATCGCGTGCATCAGAAGCCGACTTGGCTTTACAGAGTTCAGAATGTTCTCAGAATTCTCAAATTCAACATACTTTATCAGCTCTTCTTTTGCTTCTTGTGTATGTCCAACGACTTCATATTTCCAAAGGGTCTGGGGAACTACTCCGTCTTTCACCTCGGACAGAAAGCGCTTCAAGCGGGGTACACCATCTCCAGCATCGCCCCACCAGATGCGGTTGTCTTTATCCAGCTCGTCAAAGCGTTCCTTTGAAAAACGCCAGTATGTACCCTTTGGGTTCGAAAGCTTCCTTCCAGAAGGGCTGACTACTTCATACGATCCTTTGCTGTAATAATTACGCGCCTGAATCGCACCGGATAGCCATGGGCCACGGGGATCGTTATCAGGATTTTTGTAACGAGCTACCGATTCATCCGAGCGTGGCAGCAATGTCGGCTGCCAGGAGTTCTTGTCCTTCGCGTACACCACTATGTAATCGTGGTCCTCGGAGAAGTATGACGCTGTGTTTTTCGGCGAGAAAACTTTCTGCCAAATTACAGTAGCGACGAAATTTGTCGATCCGAAAACCTCATCGCATACCTTTCGGAGATTGTCATATTCATTGTCATCAATTGAAATGAATACTGCGCCATCATCTCTGAGAAGGTTTCTGGCAAGTTTCAGGCGTGGGTAAATCATGGAGAGCCAGTCAGAGTGAAAGCGGCCGTTCGCTGAGGTATTTGCGACTAACTTGTTTCCCAATTCGTCCGACTGCTCGGTTCGCGCAAGATATTCGTCAATCGTTTCAGAAAAATCATCGTCATAGATGAAATCATTTCCCGTATTATAGGGCGGGTCAATATAGATCATTTTGACAGAACCAAGATAGGCTTCCTGAAGAAGTTTTAGCGCCTCCAAATTGTCGCCTTCGATGAACAAATTAGGGGTCGCATCAAATTCGATGCTGCTGTCGCGGCAGGGGCGCAGCGTCTTGGCGATGGGCGCGTTCGCCAGCGCTAACGCCTCGCGCTTCCCCGGCCAGTCCAGCCGATACCGCTCCTGCGGACCTTCCACGATGTGATCGCTCAACTCCTGACGCAGCTGATCGAAGTCCACCGCCAGACGCACCGCCCCCGTCGCCTCGTCCTGCGCTTCCGTCACGCAGCCAGGGAACAGCTCCCGGATTTTTGCGATGTTCTCCTGGCTCAGATCAGGGCTATGCATCTTCAGTTTTTCCATGGGCGTCCTCTCACTCATTCGTCACGGCACCGACGGATTTGGCCACGGTTAGCCGCTCCAGTTCATGTTTTGCCGCACGCAGCTCGGCGTTGATCGCCACGCGCTTGTTGTATTGCTTCTCACGGGTAAGCCGCGCCTTGATCCGCTCAACCTCACGCGTCTTGGCACGGATTGCCTCCAACCTGTCTACCCGAGTCTGGATGTCCTCAGCCGTCTGCGCTGCCTCGGGCATAATCGCGGTGAGCATCCGGTCGTAGAGCGCGCCCAGGTCAAGCGCGACCGGGAACGGCTCGCGCGGCGCATCCTCGGGCACCCAATCCGTGCCGAAATACTCGCTGATGACCCATTTGGCGCCATCCGCCTCGCTCGGCCGCTTGAACGCGGCGACGGCCTTGCGCTTGCCGCGCCAGGTCAGCTCGAAGATCAGCGGGAACGGAATCGCCTTGTCGATCGCGCGGAGGACGGCCTCATCCAGCTTCCCGGTCTTCAGCGATATTCCAAAGACCTGAATCTCCGCTACGGCCGGGGTGGCGCTGAGGTTCGTCGTTTCCGGCGCCAGCTTGAAGCGCCAGACAATCTGGTCAACCTCCCGGACGAACAGATCCTTGAGCGCCGTGTTGGCACCGGCATGCTCGTAAATCTTGGTCTTCGGCACGACACGGCCAAAGGCGGCGCTCTTGGGATAGTCGAAGAAAGCGCTCATGCCTCGCCCCCTTCCACCACCACGAAGGCGATCAGCTCGAAGTCGTTCAGGCCGGCGATGGTATGCACCAGCGCCGTGGTACGGCCCCCGCTGAACAGGCTGTCGATGTCCTTCTCTTCCTTCACCTCGATCATGGAGCGGATGGCGCTGCTCAGTAGCTCGGAATAGCGGTCCATCTTCCGACCGTCCTGGGTCCGCTCGTTGAAAATGCGGCAGACCTCCGGCAGCGGTTCCGCCCGCCCCTTGCAGCTCGTCCGGATCAGGTCGAGCAGGCGCTTCACCTCGGTATGGTCGGCAATGACCTCGCCGTCGTCGCTGATGTAGACGAGGTAATAGGGATGCAACCGGTTCTGCTGGTTGATGTTGACGCTCTCATGGATGTTCTTAAGCGCGAAGATCGCGCCGGGCTGAAGCCCAAGCTCCGGCTGGGCCGGGACGACGGCGTGCATCCCGTTCGGCAGGTGGTCCAGCTCGCCATGCTCCTTGACGTAGTTGAGCAGGTCCATGCGGAAGTCGTTGAGGCCAAGGTCGGTGATGGAGATGCCGGTCTTCACGTCCTCCAACTCGATCACCTCGTCCTGAAGCCGCTTGAGCTGTTCCTTGCGATAGGCAATGTCGCTGCTTTTTGCGGTGAGCACGTTGTCGTCGCCGGTCGCGCTCACGTCGGCGATCACCATGCGGTTCTCGACCCGCTCCTTGAGGTTGATGTACTCGTCGAGCGTGATATCAGGCCAATAATTGACCAACTGGATTCGGCTGTTCGGCGAGCCAATGCGGTCGATCCGGCCGAAGCGCTGGATGATACGCACCGGATTCCAATGGATGTCGTAGTTGATCAGGTAGTCGCAGTCCTGAAGGTTCTGGCCTTCGGAAATGCAGTCGGTCCCGATCAGGATATCCAGCTCGCCCGGCTCGTTTGGTAGAACAATCGCCTTTTCCTTGGAGCGCGGCGAAAAGAGCGTCAGCACCCCCTGGAAGTCATAGCTCTTCTTGAGCGTGGTCTTTGGTGCATCGGAGCCCGTGACTTTGCCCGCCTGCAAGCCCAACTGCTGGGCGAACGGCGCCAGATTGGCGTAGAGGTAGTTCGCCGTGTCGGCGAATGCCGTGAAAATCAGGACCTTGCGGTTGCCCGGATTGAGCGGCTCGCTCACCTTCCGCTGGAGCACCTGCTTGACGTGCTGGAGCTTGGCGTCATCGTCTGGCGTGACCTTCTCCATCGAGGCCACCAACTCTTGAATCAGCGCGAGATCGGCCTCCAGGTCGTGCTTCCATGACGGCAGGTCCATGTCGGCGAGACTGATTTGCACCTTCTTGCCGACGGTGAAATCCCCCAGCCCTTCCAGATCGTCGTCTTCGGCATCGAGCAGCTCCGGGTCGTCCATGAAGTCGGTGATGCTCTGCGCGCTGCCAGAACGCTCGAAGTCATTGATGGCGTCCAGCGCCCGCGTGATGTTTCCGCCGAGCGAGCGCAAGGTGATGCGGAACGCCTCAACCGAGCTCTCCAACCGCTTGAGCAGGTTGGTGGTCATCAGCGCTTGAAGGCTGCGTTCACGGTCGGCCTGACGGAACTTGCTCCGGCCGCCTTCGACCTGGGTGTCGTAAATCTCCTCGTATTTCCGCAAGCGGCTCGGGAGGATGTAGCTGATCGGGGCATACACCGCGAGCTTGAGTATGGAGAGCTGCGTAAAGATGTCATTCAACCCCATCACATCGGTTCGCTGCGTGATCGGGCAATGGAAGGATAGCGGTTTGCATCGCTCCGGGAACCGGCCGATATCCTTGGTGTCGTAGAACGTCTCGATGTGTTTGCGCGACCGGGCGATGGTCACGGCATCGAGTAGCTCAAAAAAGTCGAAGTCGAGTGCCTTCAGGATGGAGGCGGCCGTGCGTTCTTCCGGCGGCAGCGTTGACCAGGCGTTGAACGCCTTCTGGGCGCGCCGGAAGATCTCCTCGACGCTGGTCTCGGTCTTCAGATTGCGGCTGAGAGCCTCCGACTGGCCTTCGTAGGCGAGCGCCAACTGGTTGCGCAGGTCGGTGAAACGGTTGTTCACCGGGGTCGCCGACAGCATCAGAACCTTGGTCTTCACGCCCGCACGGATGACCTTGTTCATCAGCTTCTGGTAGCGGGTCTCCCGATCCTTGAAGACATCGTTGTTGCGGAAGTTATGGGACTCGTCGATGACGACGAGGTCATAGTTGCCCCAGTTCACCCGGTTAAGCGGGATGCCGAAGGATTCGCCCGAGGTACGCGACAGGTCGGTGTGGCACAGCACATCGTAATTGAAGCGGTCCTTGGCGAAGATGTTTGTCGTCAGGTTGGTGTTGTAGTTTCGCCAATTGTCCGCGAGCTTTTTCGGACACAGCACCAACACGGCTCGGTTCCGTAGCTCGTAGTATTTGATGACCGCTAGCGCGGTGAAAGTCTTGCCCAAACCGACGCTGTCGGCGAGGATGCAGCCATTGTAGGTTTCCAGCTTGTTGATGATGCCGGTGGCCGCGTCCCGCTGGTAGTTGAACAGCTTGTTCCAAACCACGCTGTCGCGGTAGCCGGTGAGATCGTTCGGCAGAACGTCTTCGTCAACATCCTCCAGGAAATCCTGAAAGATGTTGTACAGCATCATGAAATAGATGCGCTCCGGCGAGTTCTCCTGATAGACGGACTCGATGTGGTCGCAGATCGCTGCCGTGACATCCTTGAGCTTGTCCGGGTCCGACCAGATTTGGTCGAACAACTGAAGATACATCTGGGTATGGCTCGGGTCGTCGAAGCGCGTGACGAAGTTTGAGACGGCATCGCCCTTCTGGTAGCCGAGATCGACGGCCGTGAAGCCGCTGATAGGCATGTAGGCGATCCCGCCATTCTCCTGTCCGACATGCAGGAACTGCTGCATCGGAGCCTTGGTGGTATTCGACCGGAACCTTGCCTTCTTACGAATCCACTCTGCACATTCGCGCGCGACGGCGCGCTGGGTCAGCTTGTTACGGAGCTGGATCTCGAACTCGGTCCCGTAAAGACCGCTCTCCCGCCGCGCCTTCGGAATGAAGAACTCCCGCCGTTCCTTGCGCATACGGTCCGCAACTTCGTTCGGGACGAAGGTGGGCGCTGTAAAGATGAACTGAAGGCTTTCGACTTTCGACAACTCAGACTTCAGCGCCTCGAAGGCGTAGATCGAGAAGCAGGACGCGGCAATCTTCAACCGCGAACCGCGCTTGATCGTTACCTTGAGGTCGTCGCCAAGAAGCTGCGATGTGTTGTCAATTATCTTCATTGCGATTGCTCGCCTCGCCCCCAGTACTTTGGCGCTTCCGCACCTCAATCCATGCGTCGATGTCTCTCCTCCGAAACCGCCAGGCACCACCAACCTTGAAGCCGGGAAGCGTTCCGTCAGCCGCGAGCCGGTAAGCCGTCTTCTCGGTGAGCTTCAGGTACTCAGCCACCTCCCGGATCGTCATTACGTCGGTGTCCATGCGGGTCCCCGCAGAAATCGTATACTGCCTTGAGAAAATACGGGAAGAATCGGGAATCGCAAAGCACAACTTACTCTGCTCGTGCGTCCTCCCGAACAGCACCCCGCCCTCCGGGCAGCCGTCGGTAGAGGGTGGCCGGCGATACGCCCAAGCGACGAGCGACGTCGGCGACCCCAATGTCCTGGTTACGCAAGAGCGTTTTGGCGATGCGCAGGTCGGCCGTCGACATTTTCGGCGGTCGGCCGCCTTTGCGGCCGCGGGCACGAGCCGCTTCCAGCCCAGCCCCTGTCCGCTCACGAATGATGGCTCGCTCGAACTCGGCCAGGGCACCGAAGATGTGGAACACCAACATGCCGCCGGCGGTCGTGGTGTCGATTGCTTCGGTCAGGGAGCGAAAGCCCATGCCCTTCGACTGGAGAAGCTCCACGGTGTCGATTAGCTGGCGCATGGACCGGGCGAGACGGTCGAGTTTCCAGACAACAAGTGTGTCGCCCGGCCGCATGAAGTCGAGGGCTTGCTCAAGCCCTGGTCTTTCAGATTTGGCACCCGATGCGGTTTCATCGAAGATGCGTTCGCACCCGGCCGCCTTCAGGGCGTCGATTTGGAGGGTCGGTTTCTGTTCATCACTGGAAACTCGGGCATAACCAATATTCACTTTTCTCAAAATCCAATAATTAAAACACACCTAGTATATCAATTTTCGCGATGGGTTTTGAGAAATGATAAAAGGCGGAAACTGGTTCCGCCTTCCTCAAAACGACCATACCCTCAATAACAGTCGTTATTGCGAGGTAGCTCGACCGCCTCCAGCGCTTCCGCTGTTTCTTGGAAACCGCCACGTCGAGCCTCTTCCGCAAGGTAGCGGATGCACCATGCTAAGCGGTCGGCGGCAATTCTGTACTGTCCTTGCCGGCTTCCTGGCGAGGATGCCGGCCATTCTGTATCGAACGTCATGCGGCGACCCTTTCGTGAGGCAACTCGTCAAGGTTGGCGATTACAGGACCAGGAACCCCAGCGCGATCGCGGACACGCGCAAGGAAGGCAAGGGAGACTTCCAACCACTCGGCCGCTGCAGTGTCCGTACCAGTCTCGATGGTCCCGCCAAGCCGCTTCGGATTCCATCCCGCGCGGCGCATAATCGGCTCCATACGAATGTCCGATACCGACACATAAGCGCGGAGCCCTGTGAAGAGGCCGAACTCCAGCATGCCGGCCATGAGTACGGCCGCGATATTGGCCGGAGCCGAGTCCTGATCGGCACAGAAGCGCGTGCTCTCCCAAACGTCTGACGCGCTCGGCGGCGTACCCTCGACCAGATTGGGGAAGACGTCGGCCAGCAGGTAGGGACCCGTCGTCGGCAGAAGCCGGGTGCAGGCGTTCACGCGGCCGTCGGGCGCGTAGTGAACCAGATAGTGGGCGTCCGGCAGATCAAACTGGTCGAGCTCAAGTCCATTGACGACGCTCACATCCCAGCCAAGACGTTCGCTAAATACCCTCCGCCGCAGCTGGTGCATGGATGCCAGGGCATCCCAGTGCCGGTGCGCGTTCTCACGTGAAATAATATGCAGCATAGCTATCCTCCCAAAATTGCTTTGGAAGGATTGAGGCAGAGATTGGCTCCGCTGACATCCTGTCAACCTCCACAGGTTACCGGCGAGTAAAGCGCTTTCAGGGCGAGATGATGCCCTCCATGATCGCCTTCATCACGGCGTGATAGACGTTCACAACGCCCATCTTGGAGCGGACATTCGCCAGGTGGAAATAGACTGTCCTGTAGGAAATCCCGAGTATCTGAGCGGTCTGCCAAGCCGACTTCCCGGCAGCGGTCCAGAGCAGGCATTCGCGCTCGCGCGGGGTCAGGCTGACGGTGGTGCGCCCCATCCGGCCCAAGGCAAGCAACTCGCGGGCATGATTGTGGAAAGCGAGCGACAACAGGTGCACGTCCTGTCCTACGGTGGACATGAGCCGGTCGAGCCCCTCCACGCCATGATCGGAGACCATGGACGCCATCGCGAGCGCACCGCGGGCACCATGGATCGGGATGCCAACGCCTTCACCAACGCCAAACTCGGCCGCCTCTGCGAAAAGGCGTCGTTGTTCCGGCGAGGGATCGACGCCGAAGGACATTGCGCTCCAGGTGAAGGGCGCTACCTGGTTCGGGCCGTTCAGGATGACCGGATCGACGCGGTGATAGCCACTGTCGATATAGTGGTTGTACCAGGCATCGGAAAAGGTCGTGAGGATGAGCGGCTTCTCATCCGGCAGCGCGTCTGTGCGGATGACCTGATAAGCCCATTCACGGAAGCCGAGATCCCAGAGGGCTTTCGAGAAGGCCGCTTCGAGGGACGCCACGTCTTCCACGTGGCGTATCTGATCAAGAAAGGCGATGACAGTTGACCGGATACGCGACCCCTCCTCGCATGATGTCTACAGAATACTTATGAGCCGCGCCGAAAATTCGTGAAATAACGAATTGTATATGTCATTATTTATTGAATTCGTCCTTTCGTTAAAAACAACAACAAGAAAGATCGGACATGACTCTCTTCATTGGAACCGTCTCTCAAAAAGGTGGCGTCGGCAAAAGCACGCTGGCCAGGCTCATCGCACGCGAGTATGCGCTTGCCGGATGGAACGTGAAGATCGCCGACCTCGACATACAACAGGGCACCAGCTTCAGCTGGCAGGCGCGCCGCCTTCAGCGCGGCGTCGATCCGGTGGTCGCGGTAGAGCGCTTCGGCACAGTCGGTCAGGCCATCAAGGCGGCTGCCGGCTACGATCTGATGATCCTCGATGGCCCTCCGCACGCCACGATGGGCACCCTTCAGATTGCTGAAGCCAGCACGCTGGTGGTGTTGCCGACGGGGCTTGCCCTCGACGATCTCGAACCCACGGTCCTGCTCGCGCACGAGCTGACGAAAAAGGGCGTGCCGGCCGGGAGGATCGTCATCGCCTTCTGCCGTGTCGGCGACAGCGAGAGCGAGCTTGCCGAAGCCAGCACCTATGTGCGCCAGGCCGGATACCGGCATCTCGCGAATGTCCTGCCGGAGAAGACCGGCTTCCGACGCGCCAGCGACGAAGGCCGCGCACCCACGGAAACGCGCTTCCCGTCCCTCAACGAACGGGCGGGAGCCATCGCGCACGAGATTGCCGATATCATCCAGGCCAACACCGACAGGGAGGCTGCATAGGATGAGAAAGATTCCGCCACCTCAACGCACCGGCAAAGGTCTGCCGCCCGCACCGGCGCAGGTCGTCCACAATCTCGACCGCGCAGAGGCCGGCACCTTGACGGCGCTCAATTTCAAGGTCAGCCCCGAGTTCCACCGCGAGTTCAAAGCCTATGCGGCCGTCCACGGCGTCTCGATGGTGGATATCTTGAAGGAGGGTTTCGCGCTCGTGAAAGAGCGGCGCGGATAACGAAATGACGAAATAGAGAAATCGTCATATAGGTATTTATTTCCGAAAAACAAGCTGCGGAGGTTGACAGGTTACACCACGCACCGTCGATCCCAATAAATACATCAGGAAGGCGTTGCCGACTCCTGGGAAAAGTCAACGTCATAGGACATGCATGACTGGAGCCGGCAACACTTCCATTATTGTTTACGTCAATCGGATTTACCACACGTCAGTCAGATAAATTTGCAAACCGCCCATAAGCCCTTGGGAAAAGTCAACTGCCAAGGGAATGCAACATGGGACATTTGCGCCTGTTGTGGCGCCTGCTCAGGTTCGCCACGTTCGAGCTTCCGGTCTGTCTGCTGATCGCGACGCTCATCTGGACCATCATCGACAACCTCACCCTGACGACGGACCGGCTGTCGGTCCTGCTTGTGGCCGGCGGCCTCGCCCTTGCCTGCATGTGCTGGCTCGCTTGGCGCCTGGCAGGCCGCCGATCCGACGCGCATGGCTCGGCGTCGTTCGCCACCTCCGCCGACATCGCCCATGCGGGCCTGCGCGCACAGGGCTCCATCATCGGCAAGAAGGGTGGACGGCTGCTCCGCTTCAACCGACCGGGTCACCTGCTGACCTTCGCACCGACGCGCTCCGGCAAGGGCGTCGGCGTCGTCATCCCGAACCTGCTGGATCATCCAGGCTCGGTGGTGGTGACGGACATCAAGGGAGAGAACTACCGGATCACCGCCAAGCACCGGGGCACGCTCGGCCCGGTTCATGCCTTCGCGCCGTTCGATCCGGACATCGAAAGCGCCTGCTTCAACCCGGTCGAGTTCATCCGCGCGGGCACAATCAACGATGTGGACGATGCACGACTTATCGCCGAGATGATCGTGCCGCCCGAGGGGCACGACACCAACCACTGGGAACGGGAAGCGCGGGTCCTCGTGACCGGCCTGCTGCTCTACATCGCCAATGACCTCCCGCCACACCGGCAAAACCTCCGGGAGCTGCGGCTCCTGCTCATGCGCTCGCGCGACGGCTTCAATGCGGTGCTCGGCGGCATGGCGGCGAGTGAACACGCCGTCGTCCAGCGAATCGCCGAAGGCTTCGCGCAAAAGGAAGACAAGGAGCGCTCGGCCGTCGTCTCGACGGCGCAAAGCCGCACGGAAGTTTTCGACAGCCCCCAGCTCGCCGCGATCACCGGCCGCTCCACCTTCCGGCTCGAAGACCTCAAGAACGGCGTCATGTCGATCTTCCTCATCGTGCCACCTGAATACGTCTCGGTTTACCAGCCGTTCCTGCGCCTTATCGTCGGCCTCACCACGGCGGCGATGACCCGCAACAAGCGGGTGCCGCGACACCCGGTGCTGTTCCTGCTCGACGAGCTGCCGGCCCTCGGCCCCATGCGGCCGATCGAGGACGGCATCGGCTACCTCGCTGGATACGGCGCGCATCTCTGGCTCTTCGTGCAGGACCTCGACCAGCTGCAGAAGACCTATCGCAAATGGCGCTCCATGATCGCCAACTGTGCCGTGCGCCAAGCCTTCAACGTCCAGGACCCGGACACCGCTCAGCTGCTCTCGGCAATGCTGGGCCAACGCACGGTATCCGTTTCCAGCGGCGGCAAGAGCGGCCGGTTTCCGTGGCTCGGGCTGGCATCGAACTATAGCGCGCACCACAGCGAGATCGGCCGACCGCTGTTGGCTCCTGACGAGATCATGCTGCTGCCGGAGAGCTGCCAGCTTCTGTTCGTGCAGGGCTGCCGCCCGATCCTGGCGCAGAAGCTCCGGTATTTCGAGGAGCGTGCTTTCAAGGGCCGCTGGACGCCGTGGCGTATGGGCGATGTCCACGACGAAGCGCGCACCGACCTCCTGCACGAATTAACGAAATAGAGAAAGGACGAAATCATGAAGGAGATTTCCAAGAACTTCGAGGCTTATGCCTTCTTTGGCATCATGGTCCTCGGCCTCCTATACATACCGCTCGTCGTTGTGGTGGCTTCCAAGGCGCATGCCGCCAGCCCCGCACTTCCCCGCTGCGATGAGGCCCGGACGATTGACCAGGTGCGAGGTGCTTTGGAAGCACAGAGCGGCAAGGTCATTCTTGGGCTGCACAGTGCAGTCGAAACTCATGTCACCGATGGCACTGACTATCGCCGCTGCGTGGCAGCTGTCGTGACGGACGGCGACGAAGCGACGGTCAGCTATGCCATCGGCTGGTATGACCGGGAGAACGCCGTCCCCTTCTGGGCAGGCGACGGGTTGCCAGGATCACAGTAGGCCACCTCATTCATCGAACAGGTTGAGGTCGAGCCCGAAGGGCCGGCCTCGTTCGTGTTTGCGTTCCTGCTCCAGCCGGCGTTCGTTGGCCTGCCGCCACGCCCTGTGCATCTGCTTGCGGCGCTCGTCTGACAGATTGGCTTGCTGGATGGCCCGTTCGGTCACGTGCGAGAGGGCACGCGCTCGCGCCCTGATCTTATCCAGCACGGTGTCGCGTAAAACCTCCGGCGTGCCAGCAATCTCCCGCAAGAGTTCATAGTCCCGCACTGCCTGCGCGACGCGCCGCCGCGCCCGCTCGATCTCGGCGCGAGTATGCTCCAAACGGTTGATCGCGTCGCGCCACTTGCGCCGCCGTTCGGCCAGATAGCGGAAATACCTCTTTGCCTCCTTGCGTGCGGCGGAGCGGGTCTCGCCCATGCGGATGCCGCGCACGGCCCCGAGGATGAACGGGTTCTCCTCGATCATCCGCTCGGCATCGAGGATGCCATGCTTCTCTTCCAGGGCATCCCAGAGTGTCCGGGCTTTTCCTCCGTCGCGATAAACCTTGGCGAGGATGTCGTCGAGGCTGCGGCTGCGCTTGGCCAACCAGGTCTGGTCCCGCTCCTCCAGCTTCTCGTTGAAGGCTTGCTGGCGCTCCGCGTAACGGACCTTGCCGGCGGCCGACCGGTAGGACGCCTCGATCTGGCTCCAGTAGCGCACCTCCATGTCGGCATCGTCGAACTGACGGACGGCAACATCGGCCATGTCGGCGCGCGGCTCCTCGGCGATGAAGCCTTCAACGGTGCGCCGCTCGGCATCGTCCAGATCGCGGGTGTCGATCCGCTCGCCGGGTTGACGCTCGGCACGGGCGATCTCGGCGGCCCGCCGCGCCATGTAGTCGTCGAACTCCTCCCCGAAGCGTTCCTCCAGCACATGGAAGCGCACGCCCTTGCCCATGTCGGAGAGCTTGGCTTCCCGCTCGCCGTCGGTCAGCACCATCCCCTGCCCCTTGCGCTCCAGGGTGATGCCCCGGGCGGCCAACCGCTCGCCCAAGTCGTCCCAGCTCCGGGCGCCGCGGAAATCGTCATAGAGCGTTTCCCGCAGATATGTGACCTCCGCCTCGTCGAAGCGCGACCGGAACCTCCGGTCGTCGCGGCGGGCCTGCCAGTAGTCGGCGTCGGTGGGCAGCAGGCCAGGCCCTTCTCGGTCGCGGCCGAGCTGGCGTTCGTATTCCCGGTTGCGCAGGACGTTCAGGCCGAACTCCTTGGCCAGCTCCATCGTGATCCCAGTCAGGCGTCGTCCGTCCTGATGACGGTCATAGGCGACATGCCGGCTTGGATGGATGCGGTTAACCAGAAAGTGCATGTGGGGATGGTCGGTATCCTTGTGGGAATAGACCAGCACCTGATGTTCGGTCAGGCCCATCTGCTCGATGACCTTGTCGGCGACCTTGCGCTTCACCTCCTGGGTGACCTTGCCGGCGGCGGCGTCCTTCGGGTCGAAGGTGATGATGAAGTGGTAGGCGGGTTGTTTACAGCGGGCGGATTGCCGGGCGGTGGCGTCCATCACAGCCGCGGCGGCGCGCGGCTCGTCGGTGTGGAGGTTGCGGCGTTCGACGAACTCCACCCGGTCGGGGGACAGCCCCTTCACCAGCCCGGCGAGGTAGAGGGCCGATGCCCGGAAGCTCTCCGGCTGCTGCTTGGGAACCTTAAAGCGCATCCCGTCCGCCGCCCAGATCCGGCTCCCGATCCTGCGTGCCTCCGGAGCGCTTCACGGCCTTGTGGACTGGCTCCAGGACGCGACCAAGAATGGACAGGGTCTCCTCGATGTCGCGGGCGTCGAGCTCCTTGCCCATGTTCGCCCGCCGCGCCATGGCATTGACCATGTGGCCGACCCCGTTGATAGCCTCCAGGTTCTCCTCGATCAGCGGCGCCAGTTCGTGGCGGTCGGTCACCCGCTCGACCAGGTCCCCGCCGACATACCTGGCCCACTTGCCGAACGTCTCGTCGCCCGTGGCGTCCTGAAGCTGGGAGAGGTTCGTGGCGATCGACGACAACTCGTACAGCAGCGCCGTCATCACCCGGTCCTTGAGCGGTCGCGGCTTGGGCCGCCGCCCCGCCAAGGTGGCGCGGGCGTACTCCGCGAGCGTCACCCCAGCCTCGGCGGCAGCCCGCCGGAGGTCGTACATCTCCGTCGGTGAAAGGCGGAGGTTCAGGGTCTCGGAGCGCCTGCGCTGGGGATCGAGGGACGGTCTGGCCATGGGTCAAATGGCCCCCGTCCCGGTGGCCTCGCAGAGCAAGATGCCATGAGCTTGAGACCCCGTCAGGTGGTCGAATGCGGGGCCTGTTGGGTGGAAAAGACGGACGCTTGCCGGACCGGCGGAGCCGGGGCCGGTGTCGGGGCGGCAGCCTCGACACGTACGTTTTTGTAACACAACATCCATCTTGCCTCCCCCCTGTAACACGAAAACCCTCCCCCTCTTATGGGGTCGTATCACAGGGTGGAGTGGATTCGGACTGACAGATCAGACACTTAATGCCAATGAAACGCAATGAAATACTACCCGGAATCGCCCTGTACCGCAAGTCTCAACACCTGCCAACAGCCATCAACGACAACCGCTGCCGGAACCGGCTCTGCGCCGGCGGGCGGTCGGCGGCGCGTCAGCGCCGTTAAGACCGGCCGAAAGATGCCGGCGGTTCAGCAAAGGAAAGCCCCGCCGGAAACGGCGGGGCTTGCAGCGCGGTCGCTGCAGCGGCTCAGGCGGCCTGGCGCCAGTCGTCGTGACGGCTCGGGCGACGGCCTTCCATGACGGCGATCGCGCAACCCAGCGGCGTCATGCCGATGTCGTAGGCGGCGCAGATGTCCGGGAGCCGCTCCTCGTCGAGGTCGTCGCCGGTCTCGATCAGGTAGGCGTCTTCCACGGCAAGGACGTACTCGTCCCAGGTCAGGTCGAAGAGGCTGTCGGTGGTGTTCAGTCGGTTCATGATCTTTCCTCCTTCCGTTTGTCCCGGCCGCGACCGCGGCCTTCCATGGGCAACGAAAGGCGACGGCACAGGCGACCAACCGCACCCGCAGGGACGGAACGAAGTGGAGGACGGCGAGGACCGTCTTTCTTGGAGCGGAGCGTCCGCGAGGAATGGCCGGGATCGGGGTCCCCACGCGACCCGTCGTTTGGGGTGATCGGCCAGGGGAAGAAAGTCGGGCAGCGCCGTTGCGGTGGGCGCCGCCGGCGGCACGTTTGCCCAGTTCAGGAAGGCCCGCCGGTCACGGCCGGACGGAAGGATGGAAAGGCTTCGGCTGAACTGGCCGACGCTATCCGATGCTGCCCCGCTGGACTGTTAGCCATCTGGTTGAGGCATCCCTCATAAGAGAGAGTCGGCCGACGATGAGGCGGGTTCAGAAGAACAGCCGCGACCAATAGGAAAGGCATGACGGGGCGGGGCAAATTGCCCGGAGCGGGAGAGCGTGCCTGCGTAATCTCGACTGCCGAAGTGGCGCTTCTATCCGCACGCCGATCCCGTCCGACGTTTCAGCAGGGGCGAAGCCGCCAAGGACTGGCGGCTTCGCAACCGGCTAAAGCCTTACCACCACGAGCTATAGAAGACCGTATTGCCTTCAGCGATTGCCGCGCGGGCGCTGGCAACGAAGGCCAGGTCGTCTTCGACTTCGCTACCGTCGCTCTCGCCGAAGAAGAAGCCCTCGGTGAATGGCAGCGCGTCGGCCCTGATGTCGGCCTCCAACCGGTCGATGTCGTCGGCGGTCAGCGCCACATTGACGCAGTTGAAGCTCTCGGCCTCACCGCCCTTGGCCCGGTAGAGCCGTTCCATCCAGCCGTGCAGGTTGGGGTGCTTGCGCCAATAGGCGAGTTCCGTTGCCGTCTTCGGCGTGAAGTCCACTTCGGTCTCGACGGCCTCGGTGGTCGTGAAGGCGTACATATCCAATCCCATAAGAATATCCTTTCGTTCGTTAATGACTGTCCCGAAGGACCCGAACGAAAGGCCGGGCGGCACGAGCCGCAGCAGTCCTGACCAACACGGGCGGCGCAACGCGCCGCTGGCGCGGGCAGGTCATGGACGGCAAGGCGCCGTCCGGCACGTCGGGGACCATCCGAGGGACAGCAGCCCGAACGGAAGAGATGATCGAGTGGAGATGCTTGCCGAGCCGCGCTGTTGTCAGCATCGCCCGGACGCAACCCCTGCCGCCGGAACGACAGAGGCGGAACGTTTCAGCGGCTTCGCGTCGGATACAGTGATGCGTGTGGCGACAGTGCTGCGATTACCGGCATTGCTCCGAACAGCAGCGCCACGGGAAAGCCGCCCGTTGACGGACGGCTGCCGCTGGTTGTGGCCTTCAGCCGAACCGGTGTCCGGTTTCGGTGAATGTGTAGTCGTTGGCGATGATCGCCTCGTCAACGGCCTCGTCCGAAGCCAGGTACTCGTATTCCCGTTCGAGCTGGCGATAGAGCCAACGGGCGAGACCGCGCAGCGCCTCGGTCACGGCATCCTCAGCGTCGGCCGTCATGTCTTGCCTGTTCGGGCTATCCCGTTCGACTGAGATGCTCATGCTGTATTCGTGGCAGTAGCGACCGCGATGGGTGACTGCGGCGTGGAGCTGGTAGAAGTTCCGCCGCTGAACCGCCTGAAGCGCATCGGCGATGCGGTGAAGTTCGGCATCCTGGGGCGCGTAGTCACGGATACGATGGGGAGCACACTTCGCATGGCTGTAATGGCCCTCGAAGCACGCCCCGTCGCCCTGGCTCCAGAACCCGGAAAACCAGATGGCGGGCTTCTGCCGGGTGCCGCCGCCATACAGGCGAACATCACGCGTATCGAGATGGACACCGATGATGGCGCAGATGCGTTCGAAATCGTCATAGACGGACTCGAACCATTCGTATTCGAAGCCGCCCTCGCGATACCAGGCGCGAGCCCTTTCCTTCGCCGCGCCGGAAAGCTCGTCGAGGCGATAGACGGTGGTTTCAATGATCTCAGGCATAGACGTCGCCTCCATCGAGCACTTCGGCGAGCGGCGCGATGACGGCCTCGGCGACGGCGGAGTTGGATGTATCCAGTCCCATAAGAAGACCCTTTCGTTCGTTGGTGACTGTCCCGAAGGACCCGAACGAAAGGCCGGGCGGCATGAGCCGCAGCGGTCCTGACCAACACGGGCGGCGCATGGCGCCGCTGGCGCGGGCAGGTCATGGACAGCAAGGCGCCGTCCGGCACGGCAGGGACCATCCGAGGGACGGCTGCCCGAACGTAAGGTTTGGGATGGATGGCACGCTCCGCGGCCATAAGCCGAGAGTCAGAATGGCAAAAGCCTCCGCCGACGATGCGACGGAGGCTGAATGGCGGAAGCCTCAGTCGATGTGGATCTCCGCAGGCTCGCCGCCGACCCAAGGGCGCTCGGTGATGAAATGGCCAAGGCGGTTGGCGAAGTGGATGCCGCTCAGGATGACGAGGGTATCGTCATCGCCAGCAATCAGCGTCCAGGCGCAGGCGGGGTCGGCCGCACGGACGGCGTCCAGTTCGGCGCCGAAAGTCTCGAACATGGCGCCATCGAATGGCGCGTTGTCGATGAGGGTGTTGGCCATTGGCCGGTACTGCTCGCACCAATGGTCGTAGGTCAGTCGCGGCGCGGGCGGTGTCGGGTCGGGGTTGGTCGCCTCGCGAACCACGTCCTGCAGGGCGAGCTTGTAGCCGGTCGCGATGCCGTCGGCTTCTTTCCACGCATCCCAGTCGTCGGGATCGTCGGTGTCCTCGGCGGTGGCAAGGCGGCGGTCTACTTCCTCGGAAAGGCGCGTGGCCTCGGCGTGCAGGCGTTGCATATGGATGTCGGTCAAAGTGATCATGATGAAATCATCCTTTCCTCAATTCGTTAAGTTATCGGGGAGAGATGCCGCCCGCCGGAGCGGGCGGCTCGCGGTCGGTCAGCGGCTCCAGATGAGGGCGAAGCCCTTGTCCTGCTGCTCGACCAGGTTGGCGTAGATGGGGGCGACGAAGCTCGGGTCGTCCAGCTTGACCGAGATGTACTCGTTGCCGCCCTTGCTGGTGCGGTGCCAGGCCGCGCCGATCTCGACGGTGCCCGCCTTGACGCGGAAGTCGGGGGCGGAGTCGGCGGTCTTTTCGACGCTGGTGATTGCGACCTTGGTAGCCTTGAGGCCGAGGGTCTGGATGGTGCCGGCGAAGCCGCTGTCGGTTTTGGTGAAGGTGCCGATGGTTGCCATGATGTAGGTCTCCTCTGTTTGGTTCTGGCGGTCGCGCCCATCGCGACCTTTCCATGGCCCATGAGAGAGACCGTCGAAGCGCGGACCCGCACCCCAAGAGGCGCGGAGGGGCAAAGCCCCGACCGGGACACGAAGCGGGCGGAGCGAAGCGGCAGACGGCAAGCGGGCTGTTTCTTGCCTCGCGAGGAATGCGGCGCAGCCGCAGGGGAAGAAACTGACCGCGCGCCGTTGCGGGGCCGGGCGACGGGCTCAGATGTGGCCATGAGAGGAAAGGACGCGAATGGGTCGTTGACCGGCCCAAACAGAGGTCGAGACGTACCGTGGCAACTGCGGTGATGCCTTCGCCCGACAAGCGAGAGCCGGGGCCTTCAGCCCGCCGCCATCCGGCCCTGCGCCTTTCCTGCAAAAGAGGACCGCCCTGCCCGCAACCAACGGACAAGGTGGCTTTTGAGATTGTGGGGCGTGCCGCGCCGGCACGCGCTCGGCTTACGAGGGGAACGGTCACGCGACGATCGTCTTGAGCCTCGCGCTCGCCTCCACCCGAACTGGACGGCTGGCGCAAGGATCGACGCCGGCTTGCGTCCCGCCAGGTGCCAGGATGCCGGCGCGCAGATCACTGATGGGAAGCGGATAGGGGCGGACATGTTCCGCTGATCAAGTGCCACTGGCCGCCGCGACAGAGATAGTGAACCTCGACCTGCTCAGAAGCGCCAACACAACCACAGTCAGCGACCTGATCGTGCAATGTCGCCGGGCATCCGATGAGGCCAATGTGGATTGGCGGGCAATCGAGCGGCCCATCGGGCAAGCGCACATAGGCATCATTCGCGCCGCGCTGCTGCGCTTCCGCACACGCGACAAATACCAAGAGGCCGGCCAGGGAGAGAACTTTCTTCATTCGGCGCGATTCGGCCGAACCACATCGGGGTCGGGCAGTTCCTCGATGCCGCTAACGACAAAGCCCACCTCGGCCGGATAGTCCCGGGAGAGCAAACGAGCAGCACACTCCAAAGATTCGGCCTGAACCTCCACATAGCGCGTTTCTGCCCATGCATCGCTGAAGCCTGTTACGTTGCGCTCACCGGAGTCGAGCAACAGCCGAACCCATTGGTTATACAAACGCGCTTCGTAAGTCTTCAGCTTCACGTCGATGGGGGCCGTCCTGTTTTGGGCTCGCCAAGCACATGCACGCAATGCAATGCACGATAGCGGCTCACGGCATATCGAGTGCGCTCAAGCGGCCAGTTTTTCCGACAGTGAGGCTGACGGTCCCCCGCCAGCCTCTGAGGATATATCCATCACTGGATATTGAAGTATTGTGAAATACAATCGTCTATTCTGTCAATAAATCAAAGAGCATAGAAAATTGGATTACTTTCGGTGGAGTTATTGCACACTTGTTTGCCGGACCAGGACAGACAATTCTGTTTCAGGGCTGGCACGAATGCCAGACGGGAACACGCGCCGCGCCGACACAGGCGCGGCGCGCGCGAAGGGTCAGTCTTTGGACGGCCTGCGGAACAGCGCCCCGAACACCTTGGCCACGAGCCACAGGACGAACGCCCCGATGGGGATGACGAACGGCCCGCCGAGCATGAACCAGCCGAAGGTGTCGGCATCGCCCGTGACGTTGGCGGCGTAGGCCGCGACGGCGAAGATGATGAGACCGAGGATGATGGGCATGGGGAACCCTCCCGATAACGAATTGACGAAAGAGCGAAAGAACGCCCGCCCCGAAGGGCGGGCAGTCTCTGCGGTCAGGCGGCGGCTTCGGTGAGGCCGTCCACATCCTCGAAGGCGGACGGGTCAACATCGTCCGGCTCGATGTCCTCGACCTCCGCTTCCTCGCTCTCCGGCTCCGGGGTGTCGGCATCCGCCGTCACGGCGGGGAAGCGCATGGCATCCGGCAGCCACGCATTGGCGTGGTTGCGCATCTCCTCGGGGATGGCGGTGTCGCCTTCGGCGCAACGCTGGAAGTGACGGGCAAGGGCGGCGGCAAGCTGCGTTTTGCTGTAATCCTTCAAGCGACCGAGCCGGGCAATCGCCCCGCTCTCCTTGGCGATGGCTTCCAACTGGTCCTTGCGGCGGCGGGTCAGGAACGCCTCGTCCGGCACCCAGCCGTCCCGCATGGCGACATCGAGGTCGGCGGCCACGCGGTTGAACAGGCTGTCGCCCGTATCCAGCGCATCCATGTTGCCCTGACCGAAGGTCAGCGCCGTCAGGAACAGGTGCAACTGGTCGAGTTCGGCATCCGAAAAAGCCTGCACCACGTCATAGAGGGCGGTCGGGTTCTTGGTGTCGGTGAGAAGCTGCTCCCACGCCCCACGCACGGGACGGGCGTAGGCATGACGCTTCGCCTCGGCCAGCCCCAGCGTGTTCACCACGTCCTGCGCCTCCCGCTCGATGGCGAGATAAGCGGTCGGCTGACCATCGGCCTGCGCAAAATAGGCAAGTGCGGGATGAGCATCGAGGCGCACCCGCCCCGTCCAGTCATAGGCATTCAGCAGATTGACGACCGCCACTTCCTTCGCCTTGCGCGGGTTCGCCATGAGGGCCTCCATGACGGCGAGGCTCTTGTGGGCGCTCATCATGCGGATGACGGGACCGGAATATTCGGGCTGCGGCTTCGGCGCGCTCGGCGCTGCCGCCGTTTCCTCGGCCACGCTCGCACGCACGTTCTTCTTGACCAGCCCTTCCCGCACCTCGACACGGCCGGACGGCTTGAAGTGGATGACCACGCCGCCCTGCTCGCCGTCCTCGGCATCGGCTTCCCGATACTGCCACCACGCAACATAGCCGTCGGTCAGCACCTCCACGAACGCCGCCCCCGCCTCGCGGTGATGCGCGGCCAGCGCTTCGACCGCTTCCGACTGCAAGCGGTAGAACTGCTCGGCATCATCGAAGAACGTGTTGTCGTCGTCCACGAACAGGTCGGCGGTGACGGTGCCCGTGTATTGGGCCATCGGGAAGATGGCGAGCGACACGGCGGGCTTCTCGCCCGTCAGCATCTCCCGCAGGTCGTCTGCATCGTAAGAGTAGCCTTGCTCCAGCCGCTCGATGACGGCGCGTTGCTGGTCATGGGTGCCCAGCGTCAGGGCTTCGGCCACCGACAGGGAAAACGCCCCTTCCCGCACCAAGGCTTTTGCCTCGTCAGAGAGGGAGGCCAGCGCCACGCGGCGCTTGACGGTCAGCACCGACACGCCCGCCTTGGCGGCTACGTCCTCAAGGGATGCGCCGTCTCCCAACAGGGTGGCGAACGCCTCGGCCTCGTCCATCGGCGCAAGCTGCTCGCGCTGGATGTTCTCGACGGTGGCGAGGCGCAGCGCGTCCGTCTCCGACAGGTCGCCGCGCACCTCGACGGGGACGGGATGGGTCTTTTCGATGTCGCCGCGCTCCGCCAGTAGGGAGAGCGCCCGATAGCGCCGCTCGCCCGACACGATGCGGAACTTGCGGCCTGCTTTTCGTACCACGAGGTTCTGCAAGAGGCCGTCCGTCTTGATGGATTGCGCCAGCCCTTCAAGGGCGGCGGCGTCCATGCTGCGGCGGGGATTGCCGCCCTCGACGGCGGTGAGTTTGTTCAGGGGGATGGTCTGGATGGTCATGGCTCATTTCCTTTCAAGTGAATGAGCGCCCGCGCCGAAGCACGGGCGCGGGTTGGTCAGACGCAGATGCGCCCATGTTGGCGGGCCTCGTCGGCATAGGCCGACAGGCTCTTGGTGGCGGTGAAGTGCTGGTCGCGCTCGATGGTCAGGCCACCGGGGCCGCGCACGGCGGCAAGCTCGGACAGGCGCACACTGCCCAGTTCGGGGCATCCGAAGCCGAGGTCGCACAGGCCGAAGGCGATGTCCTCGTCCTCGGGGTCAAGCTCGGTGAGCAGCCACGTCGCCGCGCCCCACGGGCAGAACAGCTTCACCACGGGCCAGAAGTCGCGGGTGTTGCCGTCCTCGTCGATGCACTCTGTATTCTCGCGGCCGTTCTTCAACAGGCGGGCGCGTTGGTCGTCCGTCAGCAGCGCGGCTGCGCCCTTTAGGGTGTTGGTTGTTTCGTTCATTCGCTCAAATCCTCCGTTCAGTCGTTTCAGACGACACGGGGCACACACGCCCCGCGCCTGAACCTCTGCCCAGCGGCGAGCGACGCCTTGAACGGCCAGTGGACGAAGGAATCCGAGTGCATCGGGCGGCGTCGCGCCGACATCCGGCGGGCGCCAAGGGAGCCGCCCCGAAGGGGTGAAATCCGGCCAACACGGGACCCCCGGCTTGATCGGGGGGAACGGAGCGGGCGGGCCGGACGGCGACCTTGGCAAAGCCCGCCGGGGTCGGCACAAGCTGGCACCAGAGGTTTAAGCGCGAAGCGCGATTACCCAATCAACCGCGGCCCGACGGGCCGGCCGCTTGCCGCCGTGCAGGGTAGCGAAGCGCGGGTCCCGGTGCGGCGGCTACCGGGGCGTTGCGGGGCGGAGCCCAGCTCGAAGGGGTGACGGAAAACGCCGGAGGCGGTTGCAGGCAGGGGAAGGCTTTCCCCTAATCATCTTCCGTAAGCAGAACGCAAGGATCATTCTTCGGCGTGAGAATCGTCGTGTGCCGCTTTCCTCGCGTCACGCTCACGCGCATGTTCTGTCGTGCCTGGTCGTCGATATTGTCGCGCGCGTTGAACCGAACGATTCGGTCCGCATTGAACGGGGGTTGGCCCTTTCGTTTGATGGGCCACCCCTCGAAGATGATGACTTCGTCGAATTGTTTTCCCTTGGCCTTGTGCATATTCATCACAATGACGCCTGTCTCCGGTTTGGCGTTGGTCGAAAAATGCTCTTGGACGAACGCTTGGCGGACGATCGCGAGTGCATTGCGGTAAGCTCCGTTGTCGCGCCAGTCTTGAGAAAGCGCCTGACGGAGTTGGGTTCCCCGCTCCAGTACACGGATGTTACGCACCTCTTGAGCGATTTCCTTCAGTCGCGGACAGGCTCCCTCCTCTAGAAGTCCCCGCATGGCACGCCAGTCCTTGTCGGGGTC
The DNA here is from genome assembly GCF_014050225.1 of Stappia albiluteola. Lineage (GTDB taxonomy): Bacteria > Pseudomonadota > Alphaproteobacteria > Rhizobiales > Stappiaceae > Hongsoonwoonella > Hongsoonwoonella albiluteola. Next base: position 28,747 of record NZ_JACFXV010000013.1, read on the forward strand.
ACCCGTCAGTCCGAGTTCTCGTGTCTGACCATAGAGGGTGAGTATGGCGACCAGGATGCTGTTCTTTCGCAGCGCTTTGCCGGCGGCGAGACCCGCAAGATACTCGTCGTAGGCTTTCTGGATGTTTGCTGCCTCGGTCAGAGCGCCCTTGGTCGGCGTATCGCCGCCTTTCCCATGGAAGTAGTTGCGTACCAGGGCGACGAACTGTTCGAAGTGACGGCCATCGACATCCGGCTGCATTAGCAGAGCGATGACTTCGGCGCCGAGGATGGCTGCCTCCAATTCGATGATGGCCGTATGGGGAATCTCGGTCATTCCTCCCGGCGGCGACCGAAAAGCGTCCGACACCAGCCGGGTCATCTTCTTCGTCGGCACGAGGATGGCCAGCGACCATTCTTTCACACCGGCATCAACAAGCCGCTTGCGCGCCCTATAGGTCGTAGTCACGAGAGCGGAGAACGCCTGATCGGTGTTGGGCGGATAACCATAGATTTGCACCCCCACATAGGGCTCCTGACGGATCTTGCCTTTGAGGATGTCATTGCCGAATAGCCCGATGTCAGTGCCTGCGCTACGATGGTTGTCCGTGCTCAGGTCCACTTCGGTTGGCGCAAACGCCCCTCTGAAGTGGTCGAGGCGCGCTGGGTCGGCGCCGATCCAGTCGTAGATGCGCTGCTCTGGGTCGGCGAGAGCGATGAGCGTCGTGAACTCTCCGAGCGCCTGGACGACACGCCACTGCTCTGCGTTGGTGTCCTGAAACTCATCGAGGATGATGACGGGGTACATGGTGGCAAGCAGCTTGCGTATGCGCGCGCTGCCATGAAGGATGTCTCCGACATAGGGAGCAAAAAGATCGAAGCAGACGCCGCCGTCCTCCCGTGCAAGACGTAGGCGCTCGGCCTCCTCAGCCGCAACCTTCTCGGCCTGCTCAGCTTCGCTCAGCTTCGATGCATATCCGCTACGGAGGCCCGACAGGGCGATTGCCTCGGCTGGGGGTGTCAGAATGTCTATCCGGCGCGGCAGCCCGATCAGATAGCCGTGTGCCTTGAGAATGCGCCAGAAAAAAGAGTGGTAGGTCTCGACATCGATCCGCCGCTTCTGCTCACGGGGGATCTGTTGTTCATACTCGATCGCCTCGACGACGCGGGAGACGGTTGCGCGGGCGAAACTGAGAAACAAGACCTTTTGCCCCGGCCCCAAATGCTGTTTGGCAATCTCCGCAGCCTTCAGGATGGAAACCGTCGTTTTGCCGGAGCCAGGTCCCCCAGTGACGAGGAGGTGTCCCTGGGCAGCCATGATCTCAAGCTGTTTCTCAGTGAGCTGCATCTGCACCGGCCCCCGGCTCGACCGGCGCTTCGCCGCCCCCGCCGGCGGGACCGGGCGCACAAGTGTCCTTGATCGCGACACATGCCTCACGAAGCCAGGCGGGTATCTCGGCCTCACTGCATTGGGCCAGAAAGTCGGCGATGCCCCAGTTGGCTTTCGTCCAGCCGAAGTAGTCCCTGAGGGCTTCGGTCGCCGACGCCTCCAGGTCCGGATACTTGGCCGTGAGATGCGGCGGCCAGTCGATGAGCTTGGCGAAGCGCTTCAGGGCTTCTTGGGTCGTGTTCTTCAACACGAGGTCCTCGAAGCCTTTCTCGTCGTGCATCAGCAGCAGTTCGACCTGGGCCTCGATGAGCGCTTTGTTCGCGGCTTCCTGCTTGTCACAGATGGCGAAGACGCGCCTACCGAGTTCACGGTAGAGCTTGGCCATGTCCGGGATGCTGTTCTGGCTGCCGGCATCGATCGTGCAGACACCCAGCGCCTCCAACGAGGAATAGGTATTAGGTTTGAGTTCCGACAACCGACGGCACACGACCGGAAACGCCGCAGCCTCGGTTGCCCCTTCGGCGACCAGAATCCGGCGCGCGAGCAAGCCTTCGCAGAAACGGGTACGGAACTCCTGCCGATAGCGCTTCGGCTTGACGCTATCGGGCAAAGCGATCACGCGCTTGGCGAGTACGCCGTTAGCATCCCGGCCAAGGACGACCGTTTCGTCGAGTGCGAATTCCTCCAGGACATAGGGCGAATGCGACGTGAAAATGGTTTGGGACGCGAGCTTGCGAATCTCGTGGACGATCCGCTTTTGGGCGTAGGGCGGGATGGCGGTCTCCGGCTCCTCCATCGCGAAGATGACGTTCTGCTTGTCCTCGGCGATCTGGGACAGCATGGCCAGCACGAGCATGTTGATGGTGCCCGTCCCCTGCCGGTAGAACGGCGCGGCATGACTGCCCTCGCCTGTGGCGATGAAGGCGGTGATAACCTTCCGCAGGTGTTCCCGAGTGAGGTTGGATACCTTCAGGTGGGGTTCGATGCCCCATTCTTTCGGGACGTACTTCTTCAGCGCGGTGTTGATGCTCTCCAGTACACCGGAGATGCCGAGTTCGGGGTCGCTGGCAACCGAATAGCCAGCCAGAGTGGCGAGGGTGTCCTCCCACATCTGCGGCCTGACCTCTTTCAGACGCAGGATGATGTCGAGCAAGCTGCCCCGTTCCAGGCTCAGGGCGCGGGAACCGGTACGCAGCGAGCGCAGATACAGGAAGCCGCATACCTGCTTGTCTTTCTTCGAGAACGGGACGGGGTTGTCGCTCTCGGCGAGGCTGCGCGTGAAGTAGGTTCTGCCTTCGAAGTCGTCTTCCTCCGGGTCGTACCAGCCGTGAAAGGTGACGCGGAGCGCCTCGGTGATATGGGCCGCATCGACGCCTGCCGGGTTGGCCTCTTCGTAGAAGGTGTCCGTCGCAGCATCCCAAAACTCGGTGTAGTCCCCGAACCTGGCCTTCTGCTCCTCGGTCAGGTCAGCGATCGCGACTTCTATCTCGATCCGCGGCGCCTCTTCGCCGACGGCAGCCACCACACCATCCGCGCCATCCGCACCGCCATCACCGGGCGCCTCCGGTTGGGCAGCGTTGGCTTCCGCGCCCGCGCCTTCTGCACCTGCATCGGCTGGCTCAGTGCCTGCACCGAGGTATTTCCCCCGGAAGAAGTCGTGCTCATCGATGGGCGGCTGGCGGTTCAGACGATCAGGCCCGAGTACGAGGTCGAGAGCTTCGAGGAGCGTCGTCTTGCCAGTGTTGTTATCGCCGATGAGAACCGCATGCTTTGGAAGCAGTATCGTTGCAGCCTTCACCCCCCGAAAGTTGGCGACACTCAGCCGACATACCCTCATATCCCGTCCTCCCATCCGTGATCATGATCGCTTTTTCGGTAGTATGTATTACATTACCCTCCACCAATAGAAGAAATCGTGCTCGGCGCGGTCAATACCTGCACATGTTCTTCCACGCGGCGGCAGTCTTTGGCGGGTGCGTACGCATTCACAAAGATCACTGCGACCACGTCGTCAACCTCATTGGGCCGAGCCGGGCGCTCGAATGCCGCAGCCTGCCCGGATACAAGCTCCGACGGCTGGGATGGCAAGCAGGAACTCTCTCCAAATAACAATGCAGTCGCTGCCCAGAACGGTGGGCGAGCCAGCCAGGGCCGAAGGGGCGACAAAAAAGCGCCAACGGCGGTCGCAGAACTTGGAAGGCTCTCTCCGGCAAAACAAAGCCCCGCCGAAGCGGGGCTTTGCCTTGACCGATATTCTTTCGATCAGTCCGTAATCGCCGCGATATTCACGACATTGGCGTTGCTTGTCACGTCGACAAGCTGGTTGGTCGGTGCGATATCAACGTCGCAACCCGCGCCAGCTGCCTGACACAGCTTGGTCGGAGTCGATTCATCAACCGACGTTTTCACGTTTGCACCGAACGCCACGCGGAATGCCCCGGCGATCGCGGTGTTATCACCAAGGGTGGTGATGCTCAGGTAGGGTGCCTTGAAGGTCAGCACGCTGCCATCGTAGGAAAAATCAGACGGCAATGTCGCATCCTTCAAGCCCACATAAGCGGTCTCGGTGTCTTCCAGCAACGTGTTGTCGTTCTGGTCGTCCGCACCGAACGCGGCAGTCAAAACAACCGTGCGGCTGACGGAAGCGGATGTCGCATTCTGAGCGCCGCTCAACTGAACAACGATGGACAGGCTTCCGTCCGCGGCCGCATTGGCGGTAGCGGTGGCAGCACCTGCGCCATCGACCGCGAGCGTACCAGTCAATCCGCTCAGCAACTCAATCCCCTTGTTGTCCCAATCCGTACCGGTGCTGCTCACTTCATTAGTGATAGAAACGGCAATTGAGACGCCGCGAGCCGGCATGCTGAAGGCGGTCATGTCGCCCACGAAGCCATCCGACAAGTCGGTCGCGATAGCGGCGCCCGCCGGGAATACGGACGCGGAAACGTCATTGTCCACCGTGGTCGATACGCCGGAGACGTATGTCATGGAGATGGTCTTGGCGACATTGTTGACAACCAGATCACCAACGACGCCATCCGTCGCACCGTAGTCCACTGTGAAGGTCAGGTCGGATACGGTACCGCCGGCAATGGCTGTTACCTCGTCCTGATCCCACAACTGGTTGCCGTCAGCGTCAATCCAGGCCACGGGGAAGAAAGTGCCTTCAGGCACGTCGAGGAAGGTGACTTCCTTGACGCCGATTTCAGCGTTGTCCGTCTTGGAAACGAAGGCCACGGCACGAGAAACGACTGGGCGTTTGTCGAGTGCGGACCGGAACAAGCCGACGCGGTAGGTGAAGTTACCCGCATTCGCTTTGTCGGTGTTAATGAAACCGGTTTCGTTCACGCCGATAACGACGTTCGGAATATCCGCACGGTCGATGTTTTGCGACATGGACGGAATGAACGTCGGCGTCGCGATCAGATCGCCCGTCGATTCGTCGACGCCGGTGCCATCCGATGGCAAGAAGAAGTTCAGGCTCGGAAGCGTCACCACGCCGTCCGAAACGGTCATGGGCTGGACGGGTGCGGCGGCGCCGATGCCGATCAGGTCAGCAATGTCTGCCGTACCGCCGACGCCGTCACCATCGTCACCGAGGATCAGAACGGAACGGCCGAGCTCGTTCCCGAGAACGCCGAGACTCTCAAGATTGGTGTTCAGTGTCTTCGAGACGTTGCCGGCATCGTCACCGATTGTGATGTTGCCGAAGGTAACCAGCATGGTCTTGTAGAGGCCGGCGGGCGGGTTCTTGATTGTCAGCGCTGTGCCAACCTTCTGCGTTGCGTTGAACAGGTCGATCGAACGGGTCGCGGCCTCACCGATACCGGCGGAAGGCTGATACACGACAAAGCGGTCTGCGGAACCGCCGTCCTTCATCAGTTCGATCTTTTCAACCACCACATTGAATTGTGTGGCGTGCGCGGACACCGCCCCAAACATCGCAGCCGCACCGAAGACGGCAGCGTAAAGGCTCTTTGTAAACTTAGTCATCTTTAATGAACTCCCAAAATACTTCAGCCGTCGTTACCGATGGAAAAACTGGACGTCGAGCTACTGTTGTTGTTGTCGTCACAGGCGGAAAGCCCAACGGCAACAGTGCAAAGCGCCATTCCGACTACAAATTGGTATATTAATCGTGCCATTATTTGCTGTCCTTTCAATTGTATTGCAATACAAATGAAACAATATTGCATAATAATTTAAGCCTCTCAAAGCGTTCATTTTATGAACTAAATAAATGGCAAGAAGTATTTTTAGAAATGTTTTGATTATAAAACGGTCTGAGATCCTAAAAGACCGCGCCGTCTTCGATGAGATAGAGAAAGAGCGCATAAAGATAGGCGCGACGGTCGCTGACCTTTGCGCCGAAGCAGGCATGTCGCGACAGAACTACTATCGCTGGCGCCGGGGCACTGGAGGTATCATGCAAGAAACGAGGGAGGCTCTTACCTCGGCACTCAAGCGATTGCGCCGGGACAAAAAATCGGGCAACTGACCAGCGCATCGGAGAAAAACTCACTCCGATGAATCACCGAACACTCCGATCACACTGGGGCCGCCCAAGCGTAGCAAGAACAAAACAGGCCGGATTGCTCCAGCCCTCCGATAACGCGAAGCGACGGAATGCTCTACTCGGTCACCCGGATCGTAATCGGATCGTCGTAGAGGGTGAATCGTTCCTGGCCCGGATGCGTTGCCGTGAACACCACGGCTCGCGCAGGCGTGCCGCCGCTGCAAGCGCGGCTGACGCGGATGCCGACGCCGCCGTCCGACCAAAAGCCATTAGAAAGCTGGGGTAATCCTTGGAGGACCTCTTCCCAGCCAGGCGGCTGCTCGCCGCACCGCCCGCGACTGCCGTGCACGACAACGGACTGGCCGACTTTGGCGATGACTAATTCATGTGCCTCGATACGCTGGCCGGTCATGTCGATGACCTGAGGACCTGCCTTCGAAAAAGCCGCGGCGTGTGTCTGGGGGCGGTCGAAGGTGCCCAACGCAAGAACGGACCCGCCCGCCCCCAAAAGCAGGAAAACGGCAGCGGCGAACAACCGTCGGCTGGTGCGGCCGCCGGATGCGGCGGTAGGGGCTGGGTCGGTCTCGGGTGTTGTCGCGGGCTGGCTCGCATCGCCATTGCCGTCGGCGGGCTTACGCCGCTGAGCTTCTTCATAGAGCCGGTTCCAGTGAGGCAACACCTCCGGCGCGTCTTCAATCCGAAGCATTAAGGTCAGTATTCGGAAGTTGCGGCGGCTGGGCGTGTGCAGTCCCTGCCGCCAGTTGTTCAGGCTCTTCAGGGAACTCTCGTAAGCGGTAGATGCCTTGTTCTTGGTGAGCGCGCAGTAGTCGCTGGCAAGCGTCGCATTATCGAGGTGGCCGCGCTCGATGCAAAGGGCATCGAACAGCCTGTGCCATTCTCCAAAACTGTCGAACGCGCCTGCCATACCGCCCCCGGCCAATCCCTTCTTTCTTCAACTTCTACCCATCCTGTCGGAATCCGTCAACTTGTTGATAACGATCATGGATTCCGCCTGTTTTCCGGATTTTCCAACCCTTCCAACTTTGGACGTGACGCCACACGACCAGCCCTCTTAGGAAGGAAATCGGGGGGCTTGTCTAACAAGCCGCTTGTCGCGCGCGTGCCAGCACCGCACGCGCCTTGGATCATCCGTTCAAGGTGAGGAGTTGCCATGAACACCACAGACAAAGTCGTTGTGCGGCCGGCAAGCCGTCGCGACGTTCTCCGGGCGCTCGGCGTGGCTGGGCTGGCCACGGTCGGCGGCACCATTGTCAGTCAACCTGCAATGGCGGACGTCAACATTCCCGCTACAGCGACGCAGAAGTGCGGAACCTGCCGTTTCTGGGGCGGCACCCGCTCGGTGTCCGAAGACCGCAAGACCGTCATCGCTTCCGGCAAGGGCACCTGCAACAACCCCAAGAGCCCGGCTTACCAGAAGCAGACCCGGCCGGACCAAGGCGCTCCGGTTTGGGAACGCTGGGAAGCCCTTGGCTGAGGCGATCCGGATGCGGAACTCTAATTCGTCCAAGGGTTGGCTGACCGCCGTTGCCTCTTCGGTTTCGCGGCCTGCCAGACGACGGCGGATCCTGCTGACCACCTCACGGCGGACCAAGTTCGCGCCACGTTCATCGGTCACGAATGGAAAGGAAGCAGCGCACATTCTTTTTCGCGGAGGACGGCACATGGCGTTACCGCGACGCGCAGACCGACGTGCATGGCACATACCGGATTGCAGACGATGGCGTCGTCTGCGCCACGAACGCGCCGGACAGCCCACGCGCCGGTCTGAAGACATGCTACACGTTCTATCGGGACGGCAGCGGGTACCGCTACTGGCACGACCGCTCGGGCCGGTTCTTGCCCGCCTATCTCAGGTGAACGGGACCAGGAGACAACCCGATGAACACAATCATGCGTAACGCACTTTCTGCTGCCGCATTTCGTTCCTTGAATTCGGTCGCGCTTCATGTTGATGCGTCATCGCTGTATTCTCCTGATATCTTACGATTGAAAGGACAACGAAAGCGCCGACACACCAAATTGATTACCAGTCGCCGAAATCATCGTCGCCGCCGGAGCATCTGTAACAATTGCAATTGTAACAGTCGAGAGGAGTTCCTCCGCAAGCGCATAGCGTATTGCAGTTGGAACACGCCGGAGCCGACGACGGTGGGCTGGATGTACAGTTGACGCTCGACCCGTTAGACGTACACCACTTGCCATTCTGCAAAGTTCCCACTTGGGGATCACTCTCTGATGTCAGGCCCTGGTCGGCAATGCAGGTCCAGGCACTGCCATTCCAATACAGCTTCTGGCTGCCCGGACAGGCCGGCGGGTTGGAATAAGCTGACGAGGCTGGCACCGTTGCATCGCAAATCACCTGCGAACCGTTGGAACGGCAAAGCTTACCGTTGATCAGAGTGCCCACCTGCGGGTCGGTCTCAGTGGTGGCGGCGGTGGCACCCAGCGCGTCGTTGACGCAGGTCCACGCGGTGCCGTTCCACTGGATTTTGTTGTCACCGGTACAGGTGGGGATGTTGCCCACGTTGCCGCTGCCCACATACAGTTGGCCCGCGGTCACGCGGTTGGTCACGTCCACGTTGCCCGATGGGACGCTCAGACCGTTATTGACAGTCGCGCCGTTGTTCAGCGTCGTCGCACCGTTGACCGTGGCACCGCCGCTGTTGACGGTCAGGCCATTATTGACTGTGGCACCGTTGCCGACGGTCAGTTGCTGGTCGACACCCAGATTGCCGGTGAAGGTGAAGTTGGCGACACAGCCCTGCGCGTTGGCACCCGCATGGGTAGGGGCATAAATCATGCCCGCCGCCGTACACGCGTTCATTCGGTCGTTTTCGCTCTGGAGGGAAGTAATCTGCGCGTTCTGCTTGGCGCCCTCAGCGCCACCGCGGCTTGAAGTTGAAAAGAACTTCGATTGCGCATATGCAGCATTTTGAAGCAGCAACATACATAAACCAATAACGATAAATCTCATAATAAGATCCTCTACGTCACACTAGACCATGTTTTGTAAATTGTACGACTTATTGTAACGTTATTTTTATGGTCAAATGCTAAAATTATAAATGAAAACAAAACTGACTAATATCACTCATTATTTTACATGAGTGTTGAATAATAATTCACAAAACCGTTAGTCTACAGAAATTAAATTGCAAAACATGTTTCATTCAAATAATGTGATTATTATGGAAATTTTCCCGAGTTTTATTCATGGCTAATATTATATATTTCATATATGCCGTGATTTTATATTTCTGCTGTACGCCTGGCATGGCCATGGCACAGACTTTTGGTGCGACCGGCTCTGTTCAGCAATGCCAGCAGAGCGTCGCTGCGATCGAACGCGAGCTAACCACCGTTCGCAACTTGCAGAATGCTCTACGAGAAAAGCGAGCCGAGATTGCGGTCAGGCTGGCACCGTTCGAGAAATGTCAGGAACAGACGAAGCTATACGTTCCTGGACACGCGCTTGCGGACGGGAATGGCTGTCTCGACCCGCAGTCCTTGACGGGGTTAAAAGGCGCAACAGGACCGAAGGGACAGAGTGGGAGGGACATCGTATGCTTCCAATAAGGCTAGCTTTTGCAGTCCTATCGACTCTCTACATGGTAGAATGGGCACGCGCCCAAGTCGGCTTGACGCTGACGGGGCGGAATGGCGTGTGTGCGTCAGAGGCACAACAGTCGGCCAACTTGGCTCGACAAGAGGTCGTGTTGCTACGCGCGCAAAGCGACCAGGCCGAACAACTTCTCGATGACATTGCGAGTATGGAGAAATGTGCGGCGCGCCAGATGGTTTGGGTTGCAGGAGATCCCAGGCACGACCCAGACGGTTGCATTTCAGTCGAGGCATTTCGCGGAGACCCGGGCGATTCTGGCCCGCAAGGACAACAAGGGAAGGATGCGACCTGCCCATGAAAATCACCCGGTACCTAACCTCAAATATTCTTCTTGCTTCTAGTTTCCTTTTCAGCGTTCCGGCGCTGGCGCAGAAGCTCAACCGGACAGGCGGAAACGCCGGTGGCAGCGCATGCCTGTGCCTGAAGGCGGTGCGGGAGAGTGTAACGACGAGTTGGGGGCAAACGCAGGCAGAAATCGACGCATTGAAAGATACCCACGCGGCAGACATGAGCACGTGCAGCCGTAGTGGTGGCGTATTCGTGGGCGGTACAACATGTCAAACGGTCGCCTCACTACGCGGGCCGAAGGGACCCGTCGGCGACAAGGGGCCATCTGGTGCGGACGGACAGATAAGCTGGTTCTCACTGCTTAGTGGCGGCGGCGGCGGTGGCGACGGCGGACATGGCGTAGACGTGAACGGTGATGGCATCGGCGACTTTCCGTCCCAAGCTCAGGCGCAGGCCGCAGGCTATAGTAAAGGATCCGATGTAGGTAACTGCGACAGCTGCGGCAGTTTTGGCGGCAGTTTTGGTGGATTTGGTGGTCTGTTTGGCGGTGGGGGCGGTGACGGTGGTGGAGGGCGTGTGGTTTGCGGCGAGCTATACCGTCAGGGCTACCTCTCGCGTGAAATTTACGCAGCCAACCTGTGCCACTACAAGCTCCATGCAAGACCCGAGGCGGCGCGGGCCTACCATGCCTGGGCCAAACCGTATGTACGCTTGATGCGTCGGTCACAGCTGGCGACGGCGCTGATACGCCCGCTGGCCACGGTCTGGTCCTATCAAATGGCTTATGAAATGGGGGTTGCTGTCCGCGCACCTCGTTTTGGCTGGACTATTACTCGCGTGCTGATAGCGCTGCACACCTTGGTCGGCAGGTATCTCATATCACCGAAAAGCACACCAGCAACAGCCTCTGGGCGGCCTTTGTCTGGTGCAATAAGCCTGGTGCCGTCGGACTTCTTCAAAGTATCTTAAAAGGGGTGCCCAGTGGTGCAAATACTGAAGAAGATTCTTATCATCAACATTACGTTTTGGGTATTCGCGCCCAGTGACCTCTACGCTCAAGGAATCAACGCGCAGGCAACCGCTGCAGCCTTTAACGCGCTGACGAACCGCATGAAGTCCCTCGAGGACCGAATGGAGTCTCTTGAAGACGGCTGGAACAAACTGCTAAATGTGGCGGTTGTCGGGTTTCGCGGCCAGCAGTGCCCGGCCGGATGGAACCCGATTTCAAACGGCGAAGCTTTGCTTATGACGGATGCGAGAGGTGGCGGCGCTGCCGTTCGTCTCACCGGCGCCAAGTATGAAGCGTTGACCGCCCAATCAGTCGCAGATGGCCTAGCGGTTAAGAAGATCCTCTTTTGCGTCCGCTCGACAACACGATAAGCGGGTTAGGCCGCCTAAGCGGCGGCCGCGGTGAGGTCGGCGGGCTGAAGCCGAGTGAGAAAGTCGGTAGCCTTTGCCGCTTGTGAGGCGGCGGTGAAGATGGCCTTCTTGTCAACCTTGAGCACCTTCAGCCAGTTGTCGATGTAGGCGGCGTGGTCGGGACGCGGTATGAGCGTCACGCCGAGGTCGGCGCAGAGGAAGGCCGCGCCCAGCTCGGCCACGAGTTCTTCCATCGCATAGGCATCGTCGCCGAAGCGCTTGCCGAACTGCCGGTCGCAGCGGCGATCGTGACCGGTCCAGTGGGTCAGCTCGTGCAGGAGCGTGGCGTAGTAGCTCTCGGTCGCCGTGCTGGTCTCGCTGCCGAGGAAGCGCTCGCGCTCGGGCATCTGGATGATGTCGTCGGACGGGCGATAGAAGGCGCGGCTGCCTCCGTGGCGCACCACGGCGCCGGTACCGGCGATGAAGCGCTCGGCCTTGTCGAGGACCTGCACGGGGTCGGTGGGCTCGGGCAGCGAGGGTGCCGCGTAGCCGTCCACCTGGTCGGCGTTGAAGACCCAGCTCGCACGGGCCATGAGGCGCTTGCCCTGTTCGGTTTCGCTGTCGTCCGTGGCCTCTTCCACGTCGAACTCCTTGTAGAACACCACCAGGCTCGCCTTCTCGCCCTTGCGGACTTGCGCCCCGTTGTTCTGCCACTGGCGATAGGTGCCCCACGTGCCGGTGCCGAAGCCGCGTGCCTGTGCGGCGGCCCAGAGGCTGACGACGTTGATGCCGCGATAGGCATTGTTGGTGTCGATGTTGACGGGACGGTTGAGGCCCTCGCCGCTGCGGTGCCAGGGCATCTGCCAGTCGCCCGCTCCCGCCTCGATGGCGGCGATGATGTTGTTGGTGACCTGGGTGTAAACGTCGATGCGTTGCGCGGTCATTGTTCCTCTCCTTGTCTTGCGGGGCCGCGCCCATCGCGGCCGTCCGATGGCGACCGGAAAGGCAGGGGCAAGACGGGCGGCGCATCCGAAGGACCGGAGAGGATCGGAGGACGGCGGGCAGGCTGTTTCTTGGAGCGCAGCGCACGCGAGGAAGGTCGAAGACCGGGGAAGAAACTGACGGACCGCCGTTGCGCCGCACGGCGGCCCTGCCAGGTCAGCCACCCCATGAGGACGGCCCGTGGACAGCGGTCCCGGACAAGGACCCGAGGAACACCGCGCCGACGCCGGCGGCTGTCACCCAGGAAACAGAGCAGCCCCGCGAAGGTGGCGGCGAGGCTGTCTGATGTGAGTGGACCGCTTGCCAGCGGACAATGGCTTATGCGCCCCGGAACAAGCCGACACCTGACAAAGCCGGAGAGATTGAATCGTTGGCCGCAAGGTGCTGAACAGGGTGGGTAATTCGGCCGATCGGGAGTAAAAGATTCGGGCAGGCAAACAAGGGAGATGTGCAGGGCGGGAGGTGGCGAATGGTGCTTGGGAGGCTGTTCGGGGGCAAAGGTAAGGGCGACAAGCCGAAGCCGCTGACGCAGGCGCAGGAGACGCGCGCGGCGTTCCTGAAATCCCTCGATCCGATGTGGCGCGAGGCGCTCCTGCTGATCAACCGCGACCCGGACGTGGACAAAGCCTTCAAGGACGAGATCTACGTCAACCTGCAGAAGGGCGAGCTGGACGCGGCGCGCAAGACGATCCGCTTCGTCCTGCGCGACATGAGCCCGGAGCAACAGGACCGGGTCAAACACGCAGGCCAGCACGAAGCATGGGCAAGCATCGACACGTTGCTTGATGCAGGAATCATCGTGCCGAACAGCGAGACCGTACCGGTGGACGGCGTCGTCATCGGCACGGCCCGCCATGAGAAAGACGGCGGCGCCTCTGACCTCGTTTTCCACGGCGAAGGACACCTGCTGACCGTCGCCCCCACGGGCGCGGGCAAGGGGCAACGCTTCGTCATTCCGACGCTGCTGGACTTCGAGGGGCCGGTGGTGGTGCTCGACCCCAAGGGCGAGAACTATGAACAGACCGCGTGGCGGCGGAACCTGTACGGCCAGGTCTACAAGTGGGCGCCAGGTGAACCCGATTCCGACTGTTACAACCCGCTCGACGCGGTACGGGGCTGGGACGATGCGCGCCTTCTGGCCGAATTGCTGATCATCCCGCAGAGCAGGGAACCCTTTTGGGATAACGCCGCAAAGGACCTGCTGACGGGGCTCATCTTCTACGTCATCCGCAGCCGCCCGCCGGAGCGGCGCAACATGCGTGAAGTCTGCCGCTGTCTGACCGCGAGCAAGACGGACTACGAAGCGATGGTGAAAAGCCTGCAAGGCTCCGAAGAGGAACGGCTCCGGGAGTTGGGCAATACCCTGGAGAGCCAGTCGGAGAACCTGCATGCGTCGATCGCCACGACGTTGCGTACCCAGCTGGAAGCGTGGCGAGCCGACGAGATCGTGGCCACAACATCGAGCACGACACTGGGGTGGACAGTCGAGACCATCCTCGTAAAGGACAACATCGGCGTCACCCTGGCTGCCCAACAGGGAAGAGTGCCGGGCTGGCACTCACCCGCATCAGGGCGTTACGAGCGCGGGATGGCGGCGTCGGTCTACCTGATCGTGCCGCCTGACAAGATCGGCGCCTACCGTTCGGTATTGCGCGTGATGCTTGGGCAGCATTTGGCGGAAGCGATCAAGTGGCGCGCGGATATCGAGAAGAACAACAGGTTGGACGAAGACCTGCCGGAGAGCTTCCCAGACTGGCCGATGATGTTCTACCTCGATGAGCTGCCGCAGCTTGGCTATATGCGCATCGTCGAGGAAGCCGTCGCCATTACGCGAAGCTACCGGGTGCGGCTGTGGCTCTTCACCCAGGACATGGCCCAGCTGAAGGAGGTCTACCCCAAATGGGAGAGCCTGCTGGCCAACTGCCGCTGCCAGATCTTCTTCAGGCCGAACGAAATGAGCACGGCGACCGAAATCGCCAACCGGCTCGGCATGCGGAAGGATATCTGGGGAGGCGAGGATTGGGTGGCGTCGCCGCAGAAGCTCATGGGACCGGCGTTCCGCGAGGATGCCGTTATCTTCCTCGACGGCCTGATGATCCGATCGCGGATGGTGCCTCCGGTATACGCAAATCCAGCCCTTCAAGCGTGGATCGCCGAACAGAAGCAGGAGTTCGGCGAGGACATAATCCGTGCGGCACGAGCGACACCCCCGCCGTCTGCTCCCGATGACGAACCGGATGCATCGCCATCCGGCGGCGCGGGATCAGCGGCGCCGACCAAGAGTGAAAGCTCTCAAAGAGAAGACGCCGACCTAGCAGACAATCAGGAATATCAGCGTCGCCTCGCCGCCCTCCAGGCAGAGATGCGTGTCCGCAAAGCCGAAACATCGACCCTTGGCCCCGAGAGGAGCACCAAGCCGCCTGAGCGCCCCGTAGAATCATCCGAGCCGCCCAAGCGCCCTCCTATGCCGCCAAAGTTCGACGAATGACCTGAGAGGGCTCCCGGCGCGCCAGACACCCTTTCAAAACCACAAGCCAAAGGACCAGCACATCAGGAGTTTCAGGAATGATGGAAAATATCATCACTATCGCCGTCGTGGTCGTCGTCGGCATCGTCGTTCTCAATCTGCTCTTCTGGAACAAGAACAAGAAAACGTTCAGCGACGCGAAAAAACAGAAGATTTCCGAACGGCAGGCGCAGCGAGACCAAGCGAAAGAATATCGGCAGAAATAGACCTGACGGCGCTGCAAATGCTTATCCACAAGAGAAGCGGCAACTACAGGATTTAATAATACAGGTACATATAGGTATATGCGGTACCGTTTATGCGTAATGCCGGTACCGTTTATGCGTGCCGAGAAAGTCGCTGGCGAGAAAAGCCGCCACTGTCAGGGCGGTACCGTTTATGCGTGGATAACTCGGCCCCAACCCGTTTTATGCACAGACCGGTTAGACGTCGTTCAGGCGAGGGTTTGCCGCCGGACATGGGACAGACTAGGCAACAGAATGAGCGCCTCCGGCGTCTCGTCGAGGCGCAAGGCCGGATAGATCAGCCGAACCTTGGCAAGTGCGTGAAGGAACGCCTTCTTGAAATTACGCCGCCCCTGCGCCGTCGTCGGGTAGTCCGAACCGAACTGCAGTTGCAGCGCACCCCATGGGATCGCCGTACGGTCTTTCAGATAGGACATCCGGTAGGTCAGCCACAGATAAACATCGAGCGCGAGTGGCGAGCGCTTGAGTGCCGTCAATGCCCGCAGGTCGATGGGTACCGGGTTCTCGGTGATTTCCGTGAAGAACTTCTCGGAGAGCACTACGGTGCTTTCCCATAAAGAACCCTGATCAGGCTGCCGAGGCTCCCACCACAGGTTGGCTTCGTCGGCAATGGTTACGTTGCGAATGCCGATGCCGCTTCCGGCTGTGTAGGTGCAGGAGATCGAGCAGGAGACCAACCGGGTCATCTGGTCCTTCAAGCGAGGTATCGACCCCCAGCGACCACCAGTCGGCGCCAAGCCCAACTCGGTCATGAAACGGCTGAGGCTGCCTCCGAGTACGACATGCCGGTCCTTCGTCCGCACAGCCTCGGTGGTCAGGAAACCGATGACGAGACGCGGGATACTTCCGTAGGGCAAGCCGATCTTCGATGGCGCGACCATGGTCATGGTGAACGCCCCGTTGGTGCGCTCGAACTCGTTGGCCGCAACAGCCTTGTGGGGCATTGTGGCCTGCACGAGCGCCCGCGCCATGAAGCCGAGGGCGCCGGCTTCCTTGGCCGCCTCCAGCTCGATTTCCATCGCGGCGCTGAACAGATTCTCCATCTGCCGCGTCAGCGGACGGTTGTCATTTGCAGGCTGGCCGACCTGCGCCTTGGGGGAAACCCTCAAACTGTCGATGGGCTCGATTTGAAAGAGGTCGTCTTGCGGTTTGCGTTTGTGGTTCATTCATCGATATTCTTATTTTGTTCTTTTCAGCATATCATAGGCCGCAGTTCGTTCAGCCATGATTTGCAGTTGAGACGACGGCAAGCCGACTAGCGGTTTGCCTTCCCGGCAATCTGTCGACAGATCTCCATCAGATCCTCGAAGCGGTCCGGATCGTTCAGCAGCAAGCCGTCCTCGACCATGCGGGCATAGTCCTTGGCAAGCGCCTCGAACGCCGCGCCTTCGGGGACCAGGACAAGTCCGCCGCGAACTGCGGCCCCATAGTCGATGAGCGCGCCTTCGGCATCCTTCTCGGCAAAGAACATGCTCTTATGCCGCGCGACCGCGAGGGCCAGGTCGTGGTCCTTCAGCGCCGCGTCGGCATGACCGGCCTCGTCCAGGCGGACGAGATCGTACCAGTGACGTGCGAAGCGGTCCCCACGGGCGCGGCCTTGCAGGCAATAGACATGCACGGCCGTCGCCTTTTCCCAAAAGGTGCGCTCGACACGCATCGTGCGCGGCGTGGCCTCGGGGAACGCGAGCGTTGCCAGATGTTCAGCGGCATCGCAGACGATGCGGCGCGGCTCCGCCGGCTCGCCCGTCGAACGCGCCCCGAACTCCAGCATGACCGAAGGGCTGACATAGCCGGAGCCTGTCGCGAGGGGCTCGTAGTCGATGAAGAGCTTGTCGCCGTCGGTGCGGAGCTTGGCGGATAGACCGTCCCGCTTGAGCGCCGCCTCGATCACGGGAGCAACGGTCTCGGTGACCCATTCGGGCAGGCGCGCCCGGACCGCACTCGACCACTTCTTCTCCTGACTGCGGTTGGGCGGCAGAGCCTCCGCATTGTCGCCGACCAGCTCGGGGACGAGCGCGCGGATGTCGTAGGTCAGGTCGATATCTTCGGAGAACCGATGGATAGCACCGTACCCCTTGGAGAGGGACGTCCCTCCCTTGAAGACCAGATGCGCCGCGAAGGGCGCATCGAACAGCGTGGCAAGCGACCAGACGACCCAGACATCCTTCTCCAGGAGGTGGACGGGTCGGCCGCTCGCGGACGCGGCAACCTCAAGGGCTTCCCTTTGTTCGTCGGCAGAAAGCTGGAGGAACGCCTCAGCCATTCACGACGACTTCACTGACCTGTTTGGCAAGCCAGGCCGGCAGCACGGAGCGCGCGGCGGCGATCGCCTGAAGCTCGGACGCGGAGAGCTTCCGCTTGAGCGCACGGAGGGCGGCGCCGGCCTGTTCGGGACCGAGCCAGGCCACGGCCCGAAGCACTTCGCCGGACGGCTGGTTGCCGACGGCGAACTGCCAGCGGGGTGCATGGCGCAGTTCCACGACCTGTGACCCAAGCTTCAGTTTCCGGTTCCGACCGGACGTAAGATAGACGGAACGGACCGGAACCTGCGTCGTCAGGCCGAGCTTGTTGGCAACGGCCGCGCCGTGCGGCGCGATGGCTTCTCCGGTGATATGCGCGATTTGCTCGACCACCTGCGCAGCCGACGGCGCACGCTTGCCGAAGCGACTCTCGACGGGGCGCACATAGGCGCCGCGGCTGATGCGCATGAGCTGACCGCGCTTGACCAGACGGGACAGCGCCTGATCCACAGCCGCGCGGCTGCCGAGATGCAGCAGTTCCTTGGCGCAGAAGGGTGCGCCCTCGGGCAAACCCTCGGTGTGCTCCAGTATGGTCTTGGCCAGCGTGTTCATGGTTTTCACTCCTTGTCAGAAAGATAATCGAGTTTCTGACACTTTTCAAGCAACCAGTCTCGCACCCGCAGCAGGGTCCGGCAGCGGATGACCCGATGACATGTGTGGAGATTCGTTGGCACAGATTGGCTCTCAGTGTGCCAAATGTGTGCCAAAACGCAAGAAAGCCCCGTCCGTGAGGATCGGGGCTTTCTGTAATATCGTGTCTTTTCAGATAGATATTTGGTTGCGGGGGC
>NZ_JACFXV010000014.1 GCF_014050225.1 Stappia albiluteola
GACGTGGGCGCGCAGGAGGAGCCGGCGGTGGCCGCCCTTGCGGATGGCGGCTTCGTCATCGCCTGGCGTTCGCTCGGCCAGGACGGGTCGAGCTATGGCGTCTACGCGCAGCGCTACGATGCCGATGGCATTGCGGTCGGCGGCGAGGTTCTGGTCAACACGCGCACGTCCAGCAACCAGCTGGAGGCTTCGGTGGCGGGGCTTGCCGGCGGCGGCTACGTGGTGATCTGGCAGTCGCAGTTCCAGGACGGCTCGGGGCGCGGCGTCTACGGCCAGATCTTTGATGCCTCCGGCAGCGCGGTGGGGGCTGAGTTCCGCGTCAACGAGACCACCACCGGCGACCAGGACGAGGCCTCGGTGGCCGGCCTGCCCGATGGCGGCTTCGTGGTCACCTGGACCTCCTCCGGTCAGGACGGGTCGGGCGACGGCGTCTACCAGCGCCGCTTTGCCGCCGACGGCTCGCCTTACGTCTTCACCCCGGGTTTCGTGGAGGACGGCGCGGCGGTGACGATCGCGCCGTCGCTGCAGCTCGGCGATGTGGACAGCGCCACGCTTGCCGGCGCCACGGTGGCGATCACCGACCATGTGGCGGG
>NZ_JACFXV010000015.1 GCF_014050225.1 Stappia albiluteola
CAGACGCCAGCTTCAACGGCATCAATCTGATCAATTCCAGCGATACCGAACTCACCGTTGCCTTCAACGAACGACGGGATGAAGGACGATCGGAACTAGTGATTGGCGGCGTAGATCTGACCTCCTTCGGCCTTGACCTTACAAGTGCGAATTCCTTGGACGGGTCCGAAGCAGAATCGAAGCTGAATGACTTGTCCAGCGCGTTGTCGAGTTTGCGTTCCGCAAGCGGCAAATTTGGCTCGCAGCTCACGACGGTGAACATTCGCGAGGACTTCACCAAGGATCTGATCAATACCTTGCAGACCGGTGCCGACAATCTGGTTCTGGCCGATACCAACGAGGAAGGCGCAAACCTTCTCGCCCTGCAGACAAGACAGTCACTGTCTACTACGGCACTCTCGCTCGCCTCGCAAGCAGACCAGGCCGTGCTGCGGCTGCTCTAGACCCAAGCTGAAATCACGATTGTGGACGGGTGGCGGTGTTCCGCCGCCCGCTTTACATTACGCAACGTTATTTTGCCATTGATTTCAGATGGTTCCCGTGCGTGGCTTCAATGTTTCATTAACCTTAAATTAGGCTTTCGGTTCGATCCTGCCGGTGCGTCTCAGAACGAGGCGAAATTCAAAACGGTATCCTAGAAGGGATCGAACATGTCCGACATCACGCTTTCGGCTGGCGTACGCCAGAACCTGCTTTCCTTGCAGAACACCGCCGATCTTCTGGGGCAAACCCAGAACCGACTTGCCACCGGCAAGAAGGTGAATTCCGCCCTCGACAACCCGACTAACTTCTTTACCTCGCAGGGCCTGCAGTCGCGTGCCAATGACCTGACCAATCTCCTTGACGGCATTGGCAACGCGATCAAGACGCTGGAAGCAGCCGACAACGGCATCAAGGCAATCACCAAGCTGGTCGAAAGCGCCCAGTCGACGGTTCGCCA
>NZ_JACFXV010000016.1 GCF_014050225.1 Stappia albiluteola
GCGAAAACTAATCCCCGCCCTCCGGCGCACGCTTATCCTTGTCCCATCGCCCGGCTGCTCGTGGGACCGTGATCGGACCGACCGTTCATGTCAGCGAGATCAACCTGCGAACGGATCTTCGATCCGATCGCAGACAAGTTGATCGTCGAGAAAGGAGAGCGCCCTTTTTCGCGGAAAACCGGATCCCACTTTTCCGCTGGGCGCTCGGGGCGTGACGGCTCTGGCTGAAAGGGTGTAACGGCCCCGAGTAGGCTGGGGTGATCCCTATGCCGGGGGGAGCACCGAGAGGTGTCCGGGCTGG
>NZ_JACFXV010000017.1 GCF_014050225.1 Stappia albiluteola
CGGGTCAAGCCCGCGTATGACGAGCCGAGAGGTTGCGGCAGAAGAGCACCCACAATCTCTGTCATGCCCGGCTCGACCGGGCATCCAGTAACCGCCAACGCCGGAGATTTAGCCGCTGAGACAGGTGTTTACTGGATCCCCGTTTTCACGGGGATGACATCAGAGTTTGGGGCAGGCGCCAGCCTCGCTCCTCAACTGTCGGATGACGCACTGCCT
>NZ_JACFXV010000018.1 GCF_014050225.1 Stappia albiluteola
GTGAGTAAATCCGCAGCGAAGTTGTAGCCATCGGCCATGGCTTGCCTCCCCGTTAAGCCGGTGAACCGCCAGAGAGGACTCTGGCGGCCGGGGAGTTCGTAAGCCGACCACAGGACGGCCGCGATGGCCTTTAGGGCAAGCCCTTGGACATGCGCCATCGCCTCCCCGGCCATAAGGGTTTGGACCCCTGAGGTCGAGGAGGCATCAATTGCGGC
>NZ_JACFXV010000019.1 GCF_014050225.1 Stappia albiluteola
TGCCTGACCGCCGGCCTTCGACGTGACGCACTGCCTCTCCCCTCGTCATCGCCGGGCCTAGACCCGGCGATCCATCGGGCGGTGGCGAAATGTGCAGGCGCTTCATGGATACGCGGGTCGAGCCCGCGTATGACGAGCCGAGGGGTTACGGCAGAGAGGCAGCCGCATGCCCTGTCATGCCCGGCGTGACCGGGCATCCAGTAACCGCGAAAGCCGGAGATTTAGCCACTGAGGCGGGTGTCTACTGGATCCCCGTCTTCACGGGGATGACACCTGAGTTCGGAGCAAGCGCATTGCCTGACCGCCG
>NZ_JACFXV010000002.1 GCF_014050225.1 Stappia albiluteola
TGGTTGCGGGGGCAGGATTTGAACCTGCGACCTTCAGGTTATGAGCCTGACGAGCTACCGGGCTGCTCCACCCCGCGTCAATTCGGAAGATATGTCGGTTGCAATGACGATCACAACCGTAACATTCGTAGAGATATTCCCTTATATACATGCGTTAAGCGGGCCTGGCGGCGACCTACTTTCCCGCGGCTTGAGCCGCAGTATCATTGGCGCTGGGGCATT
>NZ_JACFXV010000020.1 GCF_014050225.1 Stappia albiluteola
AGCGCGCGCAGCGCGGTATCGGCGAGAACCTCGAAGGCGTTCTCGCCATTGCGCAATCCGCTGACGATATCCGAGACCGCCCCTCGCACGATCGCGGCGTTTTCCTCGAAATCCCGTCTGGCTTCGTCTTCGAGGTTGAGAGCGGCAATGAGGTTTTCAACTTCTTTTGTCTCCTTCGGCGTGGCGGCGGCAAGCTGCTCCCGCAGGCGGATCATTTCGCGCTGAACCGGATCGCTTTCCCTGAGAACGTCCAGCTCGTCTCGCAGCCCGATAATGAGATCCTGAACGCGCTGCCGCGCCGTGTCTTGCTCCAGGATACCGCGGGCCGCGGCCCTGTTCGCGGCCAGCTCGGCCTTGCGGCGGGCTTCTTCCTCCGCCTCGATCGCCGCCTTGACCTCGAAGCGCTCCCGGACGAGGGCCGCGATGGTTTGACCTTCCTGCGAGGCAAGGGTCACGCCCGCTTTTTGCAGTCTCTGGTCAAGCTCCCTTTGTTCGGCTGTCTTACTGAGCGCGTCGATTTCCTGCTCCAGGCCACGGATGACACCTGTTGCGGCCGGGTTCGACCCGAGCGCCTCCTGCTGGGAGCCGAGACCGGCTATCGCTGC
>NZ_JACFXV010000021.1 GCF_014050225.1 Stappia albiluteola
GGGGAGCTGCTGATTGAAGCCGGCGGCGCCTCCTGCGCCCCCTCTCCCGATCGGGAGAGGGTTGGGGTGAGGGGCGTGCCCGCCAATTCACGAAAAACGCCCTGACGGGCGAAGGAATCGTCATGTCCAAGCCCAGTTGGACACCCGCTCGCCCCATCGAACCACCCGCACCTCAACGGTGCACAACGAGCGGGTCGCCGGTCAATGGCCCGGCGATGACGACCCTAATTCTTGGGCGGGCTTGCGCCCTACACTCAGGCGTCATCCTCGCAAAGGCAGGGAACCAATAGACACCTGCTTCGGCAGCTAAACTGCCAGCACCGGCGGTTACTGGATGCCCACCTTCGTGGGCATGACAGAGTACGTGGCAGGTGCCCGCCCCACGTACAGGTGTCATGCCCGCGCAGGCGGGGAGGTGGGTTCACGTTTGAAGTGCAACACGGTTGAGGAGTTCCGAGAAGACCTCATTCGGCGTCCTGAAGGCAAGGCATTT
>NZ_JACFXV010000022.1 GCF_014050225.1 Stappia albiluteola
CTCCGCTCGTCTTCGCCGGGCCCAGATCCGGCGATCCACCCGAAGGCCGCAGCATATCCTGTCATGCCCGGCTCGACCGGGCATCCAGTAACCGCGAAGGCTGGAGATTCAATCGCTGTCGCAGACGGTTACTGGTTCCGCTGAATTCACGAAACAAGTGCAACACCTGCTAAGGTGTTGCCGCGATGGGACAAAGTTACGATCAGTTGAGCCTGCGGGA
>NZ_JACFXV010000023.1 GCF_014050225.1 Stappia albiluteola
CTCGTGTGCGCCGGCGGTTTGGCCTGGGAAGCGGCAAGGCGCGGCTTTGCCGCTCTTGCGAATTGAGTTGGGTGCAGCGCTGCCGCGCCTTGCCCATGACGTTATCTCCCGCCGCCCATACCAACTTCCACGAGCCGGACCAGCAGAACGGGCATCCCTTGACGGGCGCCGTTCGGCCTCTTGCCGCCCTTCCGCCGGCACCTGCCCCCTTGGAACGGGGCAGGCGTCTTGCCAACGGTCGGGCGTGCCCAGCCCGGACACCTCTCGGTGCTCCCCCCGGCATAGGGATCACCCCAGCCTACTCGGGGCCGTTA
>NZ_JACFXV010000024.1 GCF_014050225.1 Stappia albiluteola
GCGGCGGTGACGATCGCGCCGTCGCTGCAGCTCGGCGATGTGGACAGCGCCACGCTTGCCGGCGCCACGGTGGCGATCACCGACCATGTGGCGGGTGAGGATCTGCTCTCCTTCGCCGCGCAGGCCGGCATCTCGGGCGCGTTCAATGCTGAGACGGGTGTGCTGACGCTCACCGGCACGGCGAGCCTGGCCGACTATCAGGCGGTGCTGCGCTCCGTTACCTACGCCAATACCAGCGACAATCCGAGTGCGGGCGCGCAGGGCCTGTCCCGCACGATCAGCTTTACCGTCGACGACGGCGGTGCGGAAAACGCCGCCTCCGCCCC
>NZ_JACFXV010000025.1 GCF_014050225.1 Stappia albiluteola
GGGGCGGAGGCGGCGTTTTCCGCACCGCCGTCGTCGACGGTAAAGCTGATCGTGCGGGACAGGCCCTGCGCGCCCGCACTCGGATTGTCGCTGGTGTTGGCGTAGGCAACGGAGCGCAGCACCGCCTGATAGTCGGCAAAGCTCGCCGTGCCGGTGAGCGTCAGCACACCCGTCCCGGCGTCGAACGCGCCCGAGATGCCGGCCTGCGCGGCGAAGGAGAGCACGTCCTCGCCCGCCACATGGTCGGTGATCGCCACCGTGGCGCCGGCAAGCGTGGCGCTGTCCACATCGCCGAGCTGCAGCGACGGCGCGATCGTCACCGCCGC
>NZ_JACFXV010000026.1 GCF_014050225.1 Stappia albiluteola
GATCGCGCAGGCAACGGGTGCGTTGACGCTTACGGGCGTCACGCTCGCCAATCCGGCCGTAACCGGCGCGGCTCTGTTCGCCGCCGGCAGCGCCGGTGCGCCGGCGATCTCGCGGGCCGGCGATACCAATACCGGCCTGTTTTTCCCGGTGGCCGATACCCTGGCGGTTGCCCTCGGCGGTTCGGAGCGTGGGCGGTGGACGTCGGCGGGGCTGGGCATCGGGACGTCATCGCCGCTCGAGCTTTTGCACGTCAACGGCACAGCCCGGATGGCGGAACTCTGGACTGAACAGGGAGTGTCGATCGGCGGTGATCACGTCGCGGCCAATTTCTGGGGAACTGGCGGCAACGCGGCACTGTTTTTCGACAAAGGTTTCCTCGGCACGAACGGTGCCTTTGCGACGAGCCTGTTTTCGAACGGGTACCGCAACAATGCCGGCTCGTTCACGTTTATGGGCGTCAACGGCAATACCGACAGGGCAAGCGGCATCGATCTCTACCCGGATGGATCAATCTGGTTGAGGGGAGGCCCTGCCACAGGCACGACAATTATGCCGCGTGTGATGATCGATGTGAATGGCAATGTCGGTATCGGCACAACGGCGCCGTCAGCGCTCCTCGACATCAATGCCGACACCACGCGGCTGCGCAACAAGCGGACGATTGCCAGCGCAAATGCCGCCGGGAATCAGGGCGATTCCTGCTGGGACGATAACTACGAATATCGCTGCACGGCGACCAACACATGGCGGCGCGTGCCGATCTCAGCCTGGTAAGGAGCAACCATGACCGAAATCACATGGAAGATCGTCAGCCTCGACCGCGCGCCGGAAATGTCCGGACTGACCGATGTGGTCTGCCGCGCGCACTGGGAGGTGCTGGCGATCGATCCGGCCTATCCGGACCTTGCCGGCCGCGTTTATGGAGATTGCGCCAT
>NZ_JACFXV010000027.1 GCF_014050225.1 Stappia albiluteola
TAACGGCCCCGAGTAGGCTGGGGTGATCCCTATGCCGGGGGGAGCACCGAGAGGTGTCCGGGCTGGGCACGCCCGACCGTTGGCAAGACGCCTGCTCCGTTCCAAGGGGGTGGGTGCCGGCGGAAGGGCGGCAAGAGGCCGAACGGCGCCCGTCAAGGGTCATCCGTTCTGCTGGCCCGGCTCGTGGAAGTTGGTATGGGCGGCGGGAGATAACGTCACGGGCAAGGCGCGGCAGCGCTGCACCCAACTCAATTCGCAAGAGCGGCAAAGC
>NZ_JACFXV010000028.1 GCF_014050225.1 Stappia albiluteola
CCCGCCACATGGTCGGTGATCGCCACCGTGGCGCCGGCAAGCGTGGCGCTGTCCACATCGCCGAGCTGCAGCGACGGCGCGATCGTCACCGCCGCCCCGTCCTCCACGAATGTCGGGGTGAAGACGTAAGGCGAGCCGTCGGCGGCAAAGCGGCGCTGGTAGACGCCGTCGCCCGACCCGTCCTGACTGGCGGAGGTCCAGGTGACCACGAAACCGCCATCGGGCAGGCCGGCCACCGAAGCCTCGTCCTGGTCGCCGGCGGTGGTCTCGTTGACGCGGAACTCAGCCCCCACCGCGCTGCCGGAGGCATCATAGATCTGGCCGTAGACGCCGCGGCCCGAGCCGTCCTGGAACTGCGACTGCCAGATCACCACGTAGCCGCCGCCCGAAAGCCCGGCCACTGAAGGCTCCAGCTGGTTGCTGGACGTGCGCGTGTTGACCAGAACCTCGCCGCCGACCGCAATGCCATCGGCATCGTAGCGCTGCGCATAGACGCCGTAGCTCGACCCGTCCTGGCCGAGCGAACGCCAGGCGATGACGAAGCCGCCATCCGCAAGGGCGGCCACCGCCGGCTCCTCCTGCGCGCCCACGTC
>NZ_JACFXV010000029.1 GCF_014050225.1 Stappia albiluteola
GCCCCCGCAACCAAGTCATGTATGCAAACGCTAGCCGCCCTGGTTCAACCAGGGCGGCTTTTTGCGTTTAACTCAGGCGGCGAAGCTCAGCTGCGCTAACGAGCTTTGGTGGGAGTTGACGGGCGATTTCAGAGCAAGTTGCTCACGCTTGGCCCAATGGTCATTACTTCCGCGATTGGTATTTTTAGGCAGTGTCAGCCCGGGCTGATGCCGCAAGGGCGAAGCGGGCCCGTGTCTTTGGCGGCCGAAGGGAATTGCCCGCCGGCAGAAGCAGGGACGGTTTTGAATTCCGGTTGAACAGCGCGGAAGCGGGACCGGGGTGGGGATCGGTCAGGACGCCCGGGCAATTGGGTGCGGTCGTGCCTCTCCTTTCGACGGATGGCGCAAAACCAAGTGACGATTGGCGCCGAGAAAGCGGAAGGGAAACGCCGGCGCCTACCAAAAAGTGATTGAGATATGAATTGCACGCATGAGGGGTATTTTATAAGTCGGAACTAGAGTTCTTTTGCGCGTATTGAAAGTTCCAAGTCACCTATTTCTAAAATATTCACACATATAATTGGCTGAATATTATGTCGGAAACTCGTTGGTATGCAAGTAACAGCGCGGAGTCGAGTCTTATTCGATGCTGCTGCATCTCGCTTTCCCTTGTGAGCTTCGTGCAGGCATTCATGGGTGCTGCATTACCTTTTATCAGAGAGGATTTAACTCTTTCGACCACACTGGTGGCTTGTCACTTTTCATTATACACCTTCGGTTGACTGTCCTCTGGTTGCACTGTGTCGGTCATCTTGCGCCTGATAGGGGCCGACAGGGTCGTTCTGATGTTTGCTTTCGGACTGGTTGGATTCGCAGTCGCCCTCGTCCTTTCGAATTCCGTCCTGCTGACGCTGCCTCTGTCTTATTGCATCGGCGTGAGCGGCGGGAAGACGCAAGCTGTCACGCAAACCTGGATCGGTATGCTGGAGGGCAAGATCCGGGGGATCGGCCTGTCGATCGAACTGGGGATGCTGGCCGCAGTCGATGCATTCATGAAATCATCGTCCTTGACCAGAGTTATTCGGGAGATATGGCCTCCGAGGTGGAGTTGACCATGGCGCTGAACGACTTATGAGGAATCGCAGATGAGCTTGTGGAGAACGACGGATTCAAGGGTCGCTTATCAGAACAAGTGGATACGCGTCGTCGAGGAGACCTTTGAGAGACCGGATGGCACGACCGGCTTGTATGGCGTTGTGAAGACGAAAGGCGGGGTCGGTGTCGTCGCAAGCGATTCAGCGGGCAGGATCGTGCTTGTCGCACAATATCGATATCCAGCTTCGGTCAACTCTCTGGAAATACCGAAAGGTGCGTTCGACCAATTCAATGGCACGGAATCCGCAGTCGAAGCCGCTCAACGTGAGCTCAAGGAGGAAACCGGTATCGCCGCAGGCAACTGGCTGGAACTTGCAACCGTCCATACCTTGTTGGGATATTCGGACGACACGGTCCATCTGTTCGCCGCGAATGACATCGTTGAAGGAGAGAGGAACCTTGACGATGAGGAGAGGATTGAGGTCGTAAGGCTGACATTTGAAGAAGCCGTTCGGGCAATCAATGATGAAATTGTGATTCAGGGGATTGAATATCGAATAACGGATGCCACAACCATTTCGGCTCTGTTTATGGCTCGCAATGCCAACATGGTTTAGGGCTACCCGAACTCGTTTGCCCCCGGAGTTTTCCTATTTAAAGTGAATGCGGCTGAAGTAACATCAATCAGAACGAAGTTAGAGAAGAGAGACGTCGTGTCCCGCCGGTGAGGGCGGGACACTGTTGGTTTTCTTTCGTCTGTCAGGCCTTGCCCATCGCCGGGTCGGCGTTGGCGGCCATCATGTGATGCTTTGCGTCGACGGGTTTCACCAGGAAATTGGAGATCAGAGCGATCACCAAAAGGCCCGCCATCGCATACATGGTGGAGTTGTAGAGGCTCGGCGTCGGATCGACGGTGCCGGCCGGAGCGATTTCCATCAGGCCGGCTATGGTGACCGTCTTGGCGGCAACCAGGCTATCGAGCTGGTCGAGGCCAGCGCCGAACTTGGCCTGGAACGCCGCCGGATCGACCTTGGCCGCGAGTGCCTTGACCGAATTGCCGATCGAGATGTCACGCAACTTCGTGATGGCGAGCGGTCCGAGCACGCCGGCCGTGCTCCAGGCCGTCAGCAGGCGTCCGTGGATGCCACCGACATACTTGGTGCCGAAGATATCCGCGAGATAGGCCGGGATCGTCGCGAAGCCGCCGCCATACATCGTGAAGATGATCATGGTGGCGCCGTAGAACATGACGAGCCAGGTGACGGCTGGGTTCACGGAAACCTGCTGGGCCGCGAAGGGGATGGACAGATACAGCAGGATGCCGAGGACGAAGAAGCAGTGATAGGTGTTCTTGCGGCCGATATAGTCGGAGGTCGAGGCCCAGAAGAAGCGGCCGACCATGTTGAAGACCGAGATCATGAACACATAACTCGCAGCGAAGGCGGAATTCACGACCAACGGCAAGGTTGTGCCGAAGATTTCCGTCATCATCGTCTTGGCGACGCCGATCACGCCAATGCCGGCGGTGACGTTGAAGCAGAGCACGATCCACAGGAGCCAGAACTGCGGCGTCTTCAGGGCCTGGTCGATATGGACGTTCGCCTGGGTGATCATCTTGCGCGAGGCGGCTTCCGGCGCCGGCGGCGCCCAGTTGGCCGGCTTCCAGCCTTCCCGCGGAACGCGGTAGGAGAAGGCGGCGATAATCATGACGATGAAATAGGCGATGCCGAGCGTGAAGAAGGTGCCGGCCGCGCCGGTATTGCCGGTGCCGACCAAATAGACCCCTTCCTGCAGCGGCACGGGAGCCGCAGCCAGCTGCTTGGCGGAGGCGACGACGACCTCGATCATCTGCCCGTTGACGTCGGCAAAGCGCTTGCCGCCTTCGGTGACCAGATTGACCGCGCCCTCGGCTCCCAGGAACTGCGGCGCCTTGTAGTACAGGCCGAGCAGCCATTCCTTGATCGGGGTTGCGATCATCGCGCCGCCGCCGAAACCCATGATGGCCATGCCGGTCGCCATGCCGCGCCGGTCTGGGAACCAGCGGATAAGCGTCGAGACAGGCGATACGTAGCCGAGGCCGAGGCCGCAGCCGCCGATCACCCCGTAGCCGAGATAGACCAGCCAGAGTTGGTGCGTCGCGATGCCGAGGCCGCCAATGATGAAGCCGCCGCCCCAGCAGAGCGCGGCGACCACGCCGACCATGCGCGGGCCGACTTCCTCAAGCCATTTGCCGGCGAAGGCGGCGGAGAGCCCGAGGAATACGATTGCCACGGAAAAGATCCAGACGACGGATGAGAGGCTCCAGTCCTCCGGTGCGGCGGCAACCACGCCGAATTGCTTGATCAGCGGTGGATTGAAGATGCTCCACGCATAGACCGAGCCGATGCAAAGATGGATGGCGATGGATGCTGGCGGCACCTTCCACCGGTTGAAATCGTCGCTGGCGACGATGTGTTCCTTTTTCAGACTGTCGAACATTCATATCCTCCCGAGAGCGCCTCCTGGGCGCTGAAGACGGCCGATGGAACGCGTCGGTTCACGCTTTCCGGCCCGGCCGTCGCGACATCCTCCCTGTCGCTGGCAAGGATCTGTTAGGCAATGGGCATGCCACGCTGGTTGTGCGCCGCACTCATATGGGAAACGCGGGAGTTTCGGGTTGCGCCCGATCGGATGAGGGGGAGGGCAAATGGTACAAATTGTACCGTGTGGTACATTTTGTCTCAGTTGTATGTCGGAGCCGCCGGAAGCCAGAGACGAAATGTCGTTCCGATGGCGGGAGCGGTTTCCACGTTGATCGCACCACCCGCACTGTTGACCAGCATATGTGTGATCGACAGGCCCAATCCGGTGCCGGCGCCTCGTTTCGTTGTGTAGAACGGATCAAAGATGCGGGCCGACACTTCCGGCGGCATGCCGGTGCCGGTGTCCTGAACGACGATCGCGACTCCCTCTACGCCGTTATGAGCTTCGTCGCGGCAGGAAAAGGCGAGCGTGCCGCCTCCCGGCATGGCATGTATGGCGTTCACCATCAGGTTGACGAGGACCTGCTGGAACTCCGTCCGGCTGATGCGAACGCGGTGCTTGGAGGCGAACTCGCGTTTCACCTCGATGGCGTTTTT
This sequence comes from Stappia albiluteola, assembly GCF_014050225.1. GTDB lineage: Bacteria > Pseudomonadota > Alphaproteobacteria > Rhizobiales > Stappiaceae > Hongsoonwoonella > Hongsoonwoonella albiluteola. Next base: position 4,194 of record NZ_JACFXV010000029.1, read on the forward strand.
CCGAAGCATGTGGCGGACCAGCGGCAGGCAGTCGAGGAACACCTCGGCGGGGGCGCTCGTTTCCTCCGACCCGGAAAACTCATCGGGGCGCGCGAACTGCAGGAGCTTCGTGACGATCTGGTTCACACGCTCGGTCTGCTCGTCGATCAGGCGGAATTCGGTCGCCGCATCCTTCGCCTTGTCGCCGACGATGTCGCGCAGCACCTCCAGGTTGCCCTGGATGACGGCAATCGGATTGTTGATTTCGTGTGCCACACCGGCGGTGATTTCACCGATTGCGGCGAGTTTTTCCGACATCACCAGTTGCTTCGTCGTGTTTTCGAGTTGCCGGTTTGCCTCCCGCAATTCGGCGGTGCGCTCTTCCACCCGTGCGTTCAGCTCGTCGTTCCATTCGCGAAGGCGACGGTCGCGTTCCTGAACCTGGGTCAGCAGACCGTCGAGATGGCTGGCGACCTGGGAAATCTCGTCTCCCCGGTCCGGTATGCCGGTCCTGGCTTCCAGGTTGCCGGCTTCAACCGTGTTGATCGTGTCGGCCATGCGTTCGAGCGGGCGGAAGATGCCGCCGGCCCATTTCAGGAACAGCGGAATGCTGAGCGCCGCCACGGCGATGAAGGTGCCGATGACAGCGGCAATGGTAATGTATTTCGTCTGGACGAAGGGTGTTTCCAGAAAACCCACATAGAGCATGCCCACACGTTCGCCGTGACTGTCGACGATCGGCTCGTAGGCCGAGATGTACCAGTCGTTGACGACGAAAGCCCGGGCGAGCCAGACATGTCCCTCGCCAAGGACCGCGTCGCGTACCTCCGCAGATACGCGGGTCCCCAGCGCCCGCCGCCCTTCGAACAGGCGCACATTCGTCGAGATGCGGATGTCATCGAGAAACAGGGTCGCCGTGCCCTGGCTACCCTCCGGCAGGCTGCCCGACTGGTAGACGAGGTCGTTGATGGTATCGATGAATTCGAGGTTCCGGTTGAGCAGGATGCCGCCTGCAAGGATGAGCTTCCTGCCTTCGCCGAGAATGACTGGACTGGCCGCGTGAACGACCATGCCGTCGCTGTTCTGTTCGGCACTGGTCGGGGCTGCGTTCGCCGTTGCGATCAGCTCGAGGGAGGCGCGTTCGGCAAGCTGCGGTGAGATGGCAGCCAGTTCTACATTTGTGAATATGTCGACCGCCGCATTGGGCAAGCCGCCTGCGGCCCTTGAAAGGACTGGCTTCGACAAATCCACCCTGTCCGGCGCCATGCCATCCGCCGCCGCCAGGACGGCTCCGTTTTCCTCGATGACATAGAGGAAGTCGAGCTTCAGTCCGCGGCGCTTTTCTTCCAGGAGGCCGGGGAGGCCTTCGAGCGGTTTTCCGGATACCGAGGCCTGAAACGCCGCCGACTCTCCCAGAGCGCTGATGTGCTCGCTGGTATTTTCGAGAATTCGGCTGAAATATTGATGGGCGACAGTCAGATCGCTACGCACCTTCGAGTTCAGCACGCCGTCGAACTTGGCGTTCCAGCGCAGCATCGTCACGCCAAGCAGCAGGGGAATGATGACGAGCGTTGGTAGCAGGGCAATGGCAAGAAGCCTGTAGCGGACGGAGAGACGCCGCTTTCCGCCAGGAGTGGAAACTGCGGGCGCGGCGGCCTCGGCGCGCGATGTCATCCCCGTTCCCACTGCGCAAGCTTGCGCTCTACCGTCTTTCGCGAGATTCCGAGCCGGCGGGCGGCTTCGGAGCGATTGCCGTCGCACTCCTCCAGCGTCCTGAGGATATGACGCCGCTCCAGATCGTCCATCGTATCGCCCGCATCTGCGTCATACAGAACCGGAGACGGCCGGATTTTGGGGAACTGGCCGAGGATAAGCGAGCGCTCGATCAGGTTACGCAATTCGCGGACATTGCCCGGCCAACCGTAGCTGCGGAACGACTGCCTGGCATCTTCGGTCAGGGCAAGCTTCGGCGTGCCGAGCTGAAGGGCAAGCTTCTGCAGGAAGAGCTCCGCAAGTTCGATGACATCGTCACCGCGATCCTTCAGGCGCGGCATGTCTATGCGCATCACGTTTATGCGATAATACAGATCTGCACGGAACCGCCCCTCGGCAACGAGGCTTTCGAGATCGGCATTCGTGGCGAAGACGAAGCGCAGGTCGACCGACGCTTCGCGCTCCGAGCCGACCGGCCGCACCTTGCGGTCTTCCAGCGCCCGCAACAGCTTGCTTTGCGTCTGAAGCGGCAATTCTCCGATCTCGTCCAGGAAAAGCGTGCCGCCATGCGCATGCAGGAACAGGCCCTCCCTGCCGTCTGTCGCCCCGGTGAAGGCGCCACGCACATGCCCGAACAGTTCCGCCTCGATCATTTCGGAAGGGATGGCGGCGCAGTTGACCGGCACGAACGACTTGGTCGCGCGATCCGAAAGCGCATGGAGGGAGCGGGCGGCAACCTCCTTTCCCGAGCCGGAGGGGCCGCAAATGAGCACCGATGTCGGAAGCGGCGCAACTCTTGCGATGGTGGACCGCACGGACTGGATACCGGGCGAGTTACCGATAAGCCGGTCACGCAGCAAAAGGTGGTCTGACGCTGCCTGCAACTCGTGGCGGAGGACGAAGTTTTCCCGTTGCAGGCTGCGCCGTTCCAGGCAACGGGATATGGCATTGAGGATCTGATTGGAGCGAAAGGGCTTCAGCACGAAGTCCATTGCGCCGGCGCGCAGGGCCTGGATCGCGGTTTCGAGGTCGGCATAGGCGGTCATCAGGATGACGTCGCTGAAAAAGCCGATGGCGCGTTGTTCCTCCAGCCATTCCAGACCGTTCTTGCCCGGCATGATGTTGTCGAGGATGACGATATCGTAGCGGTTCTCGTCGATCAGCGCCGCTGCATGCGCAACGTCGGCGGCTTCGTCGACCCGGGCACATCGGGCCTGCAGCGTGCGCTTCAGGAAATTGCGCATCCCGGGCTCGTCATCGACGATCAGGATCGAGGATCGCTGGAGCAGCGGGCCGAACTCGGCCGCAGTCTCCACCTTCCCCGGATATTCGCTGGCCCTCGCGGTATCGGCCATGCCGTCCTCCCTACCGCTTTTGATAGAGGGTCACCATGAGGGCGGCAGGCATGTCAAGTCTCGGAGAATATGACGAAACGTTATGTTCTGAAGCGGGTGCTGGCCCGGGTCAGTCAGGCGTTGCGGCTGTGAATACAGGCGTGGTCCCGGGAAAAATGGCCGCTGCGGGGTTGCGTTACCCCGCCATAGCAACGAACAAGGCCACAATGGGCAGGCGGTGTTATGATGACCGCTCGATCAAGGGAGGCGGATAGTGGCTGCGACGACGCCGATTTGCGATTTCGGATGGAAGGCACAGGATGCTACATTGTCGGCAACCGACGGCCGCGACTATTCCATAAAGGCATGTGCGGGAGAAAAGGGGCTGGTTGTCGCCTTCATCTGCAATCACTGTCCCTACGTCCTGGGCGTGATAGACAGGCTGGTGGAAGATGCCGCGAAGCTGAGGCAATCGGGCATAGGCTTCGTTGCCATCTGCTCTAACGATGCCACGGCCTATCCGGAGGATTCCTTCGGCCGGATGAAGGTGTTTGCCGAGGAATACGGATTCACCTTTCCCTATCTGCACGATGAAACCCAGGCAGTCGCCCGGGCTTACGGCGCCGTCTGCACGCCCGATTTCTTCGGGTTCAACGCGGCAGGGGAACTGCAATATCGCGGCCGCCTGGATGCCTACCGCAAGGATGACCGTCCGGCGGAGGGCCGCAGCGACCTCGTTGATGCGATGGTGCAGATTGCCGAGACGGGGAAGGGGCCGGCAGAACAGTTCCCCTCCATGGGCTGCTCGATCAAGTGGCGCTGAGACGGGTCGGCGCGCCGGCCGTCAATGCGATTGGTTTGATTTTGTAAGACGATTCTGGACAGAGAAGGCGCCGAGTCATGCGTACGCTGGAAGCATTCCTCAAGGCATCGGAAGACGGCAGTTCGGCAAGGCGCCATGTGACCGAGGCGATCGGGCAATTCGCGCTGGCGGCGATCAAGGTGCGCGACGCCATCAATGAAGGAGCGCTCGGCGACGCCTTCGCCTCGACGCTCGGGCCGTCGCACGAGGCCGGCGACGAGCAGAAGGAGCTCGACGTCTTCGCCGACGAGGCTTTTCTCGCGGCGGCAAAGGAAGCGGGAATCGCCTATTACGCCTCCGAGGAACTGGAGCATCCGATCGAGGTCGATCCTGCCGCCGAGATCGCAATCGCCATCGATCCTCTGGACGGGTCGTCGAATATCGACACCAATGCCTCGATCGGCACGATCTTTTCGATCCTGCCGTCGGTTGGCGGGGAAAGGGAGACTTTTTGCCAGGCGGGCAGCCGGCAGCTTGCCGCCGGTTTCTTCATCTATGGACCTCAGCTCGCTCTGGCGCTGACGCTCGGCAATGGCACGCATATCTTCGTCTATTCCCGGCGGCGTGGCGTGTTTATCGAAGCCTATGCGGATTTGAAGGTTCCGTCGGAAACCCGGGAATTCGCGATCAATATCTCCAATTTTCGTCATTGGGGGGCGCATCTTCAGGCTTATGTGGAGGATTGCCTTGCCGGCGCCACGGGTCCAAGGGCCAAGGATTTCAACATGCGCTGGCTTGCCTCGCTGGTGGCCGACGCCTACCGCATCCTGATCCGCGGCGGCGTCTTTCTCTATCCATCCGATAGCCGCAAAGGTTACGCGGACGGGCGCCTGCGTCTCGTCTATGAGGCGAGCCCGATCGCGTTCCTGATCGAACAGGCTGGGGGCGCGGCGATCAACGGCGAGGTTCGGGTGCTCGACCTGACGCCTGAAAGCCTGCACCAGCGGACCGCCTTCATCTTCGGCTCAGCCGGCGAGGTGACCCGGGTCGAAGGCTATTTCGCGCGACCGGCGACCCATTCCGATGCTCCGAGCATCCTTGCCCCGTCCTTGAAAGGCGCCTGAAAGCGCCGCTGCCATTCGCTCGACAAGCATCTGCCCTATCTTTCCTGCCAAGAGATTGTGGGAGGAAAGGCATGATCGAGCGTCTGACCAGTTTCCCCGACTATGTCGTGGCGGTGCGGGCCAGCGGCGAAGTGACCCGTAGCGACTATCTCCAGACGGTGGTACCAGCCGCCGAAATGGCCATGGAGAAGCACGCCAAGGTGCGGGTCTTCATGGAGATCGATGAAGATGCGGACCCGAGCTTGGGCATGATCATGGAAGATGCCGTTTTCGCTACCCGCCATCTGATGAGCTGGGGGCGGATCGCCATCGTTTCGGACGCCGGTTGGGTCAAGCGCGCCTATGCCTTCCTGAGACCGATCCTGCCCTTCGAGATGAAGCTGTTTTCCAAGGGCGAGGCGAATGCCGCCCGGATATGGATCACCGAGGACGCGACGACGGACAACGGCTGACCGGCATCGACCGATCAGGCCCGCCTATCCCGCGACCGCAGGGGCTCTTCCCGCAGCCTGTCCACCCGATGGGCGCAGCACCTTGTTTGCCATCGCGCCTTGAAACGAAGCCCTACGGCGCAGGTCCGGAGTGTGTCTCAAATGCCGGGCCTGATGCAGGGCGCTTGCCAACGCCCGACATTTGACGTAAGTCGTATACCAATAGAATTGAAATATTAGTATTAGAAGATCGCGACGCTTCTGTGGGAGGAACAGACGCGCCGTATCCATGGGAGGAACCGATGAATCGATCCATCAAGACACTCGGAATCTGCCTGGCCCTTGCGGCTGGCCTGAGCTTGAGCATGCCTGCATTTGCAGCCACCACCCTTCGGATCGGAACCGTACTGGCGCCGAACGACCCGATGGGGCAGGGGCTTGAGAAGTTCAAGGCAGAAGTCGAGAAGGCGACGAATGGCGAAGTCCTGGTGCAGGTCTTCCATAACTCCCAGCTTGGCGACACCACGGAAATGATCGACCAGGCCCGGGCCGGGGCGAATGTCGGAACGGTTACCGACGTCGCCCGCCTTTCGAGCTTCGTGCCGTCGCTGGCGATCATGTCGGCACCGTTCCTCTTCGATACCTATGAGCAGGCCGACAAGTTCGCCCTCTCCGAGCAGTATCTCGCCTGGGGAGACGAGCTGAAGGAGAAATCCGGCCTCGTGATGCTCGCTTCCAACTGGTATCAGGGCCCGCGTCATGCGCTGACTCAGAAGCCGGTTTCATCGCCGGCCGACCTGAAGGGCGTCCGCATGCGGACGATCGGCGCTCCGATCTGGATCGAGACCATCCGCGCCATGGGTGCCGAACCGACCCCGATCGCCTGGGGCGAAGTGTACTCGGCCCTGCAGCTCGGTTCGATCGACGCGGCCGAAGCCCAGCCCACCGCCATCAAGGGCGCGAAGCTCTACGAAGTGATCAAGCATGTGACCAAGACCGGCCATATCCAGCTTGTCACCGCGCTTGTCGTTTCCGCCGATGCCTGGGACCAGATCTCGCCGGAAAACCAGAAGATCGTGCGCGACCTGGCGGTGGAAAACGGCCGTTACGCATCGCAACTGACGATCGACCTCGGCGAACAGGCGCTTGCGGATGTGGCCGCAAACGGTGTCACTATCTCGGAAGTCGACCTTGCGCCGTTCAAGGAGGCGGTGTCCGGGGTGTACGGGTTGCTGGAGCTCGAAGCCGAGGCTGCCGTCGTCAACGAAGTGCTCGGGCGCTAGGTCCGGCTCGCAGTCCCGTGGCGCAGGCAGATTGGGCAGGGCGAACCCCATGTTGAGACGTGTTGAACTTGCCTGCGCCGCGCTCTTGCTTGCGGCGGTGGTGATCCTGGTCGGAGTCGCTTCCGTCGCACGGGCATTCGGATCGCCCATCATCTGGTCGATCGAGATCGCCCAGTTGCTGTTTCTCTGGCTGTGCATCCTGGCCATCGACCTGGCGTTTCAGGAAGACCGGCATTTCGGCATCAGCCTGATCCTCGACAATCTGTCTCCGGCTGGCCGGAAGGTCATGGAGATCATCAATCTCGCCGTGATCATCGGGCTGCTTGCCTATCTGATGCAGTATGCCTGGAAAAACATGATCCTCATGCATCCCCGTCTCGACGGCGCGCTTCAGACGCCGGGCTCCTATTTCCATGCCAGCATGGTTGTCGGTTTCGCCCTGCTGATCCGCACGCTGCTGGTGAAGTTCATTGCCCGCATTCGCGAAAGGGCTGACATCTGATGCTGCTTCTCATCGCGGGCCTGTTCGTTCTCTTCCTGCTGAGCGGCATGCCGGTCGCCTTCGCGCTGGCGCTTGCATCGTTCCCGGTCTTCGTGCTCACCGGCACGATGCCGCCGACGGTCGCCATCCAGAAGATGGTGACCGCCACGCAAAGCTTCCCGTTGCTCGCCGTCCCGTTCTTCATTTTCGCCGGCAACCTGATGAACTCGACCGGCATCACCGAGCGCCTGATCAGGTTCGCCCGTCTCCTGACGGGCTGGCTGGCCGGCGGCCTGGGGCAGGTTTCCATCGCGCTCAGCCTGATGATGGGCGGCATATCCGGGTCGGCCGTCGCCGACGCCTCGATGGAGGCGCGCCTGCTCGGCCCCAGCATGATCGCCAAAGGCGGATACTCGAAGGCTGCGACCGCGGCGGTGCTTGCCTTCGGCTCGATCATCACCGCAACGATCCCGCCGAGCATTGGCCTGATCCTGTTCGGCTTCATCAACGAAGTGTCGATAGGGCGGCTGTTCCTGGCGGGGATCGTGCCCGGCATCCTGCTGACGCTGACCCTGATGGTGACGGCATGGATCGTCGCGAAAAGAAACGGCTACGCGCCGGACCTCGCCACGCCTCCAACGTTTCGCCAGCTTTGGGAAAGCTTCAGGGAAAGCATCTGGGCTCTCGCCTTTCCCGTCATCCTGATCGTCGGCTTCCGGTTCGGCTTCTTCACGGCTACAGAAGCCGGCGCCTTCCTGGTGTTCTACACACTGTTCGTCGGCTTCTTCGTCTATCGGGAGCTGAACTTTGCGAACCTCTACGAAGCAATGAAAGGGTCGATCTCGGATCTGGGCATGGTGATGCTCTTGATCATGATGGCGGCCGTGCTCGGCTATGCCGTCACCATCGAGCAGGGGCCGCAGCGGATCGCGGCAACGGTGACCGCGCTCACCAGCGAACCGGTCGTGATCCTGACCCTCGTTCTCCTGCTCCTGCTACTGAGCGGGATGTTCCTGGAAGGCGCCGCCAATATCCTTCTCGTGACGCCGATCGTACTGCCCGTGTTGATCCAGGCCGGCTACGATCCGATCCACATGGGCATTCTGATCGTAACGCTGATCAACATAGGAGGCCTCACGCCGCCCGTCGGCGTCATCATGTTCACCGTTTGCGGAATCCTCGACGTCAAGACCGGCGAATTCTCGAAGGCTTCGATGCCTTATTTTGCCGCGCTGCTCGTGTTCCTGGTCATGCTGGTCGCCTTTCCGGCGCTTTCCCTTTTCGTTCCCGGCCATCTGATGTAGGCGTTCAGGATTCCGCACCGCGAGGATGCTTGTCGATGAATGTAAGTTCCCTGTCCGAAGCTTTGGTGAAGGCGTCCTACGATCTAACGGGGCCTGTTCAGCCGGGCTCGGCGGCCGGACGGGTCTATGCAAAGCTCAGGGAACTCATCACGTCGCTGGATCTGCCGCCGGACACGGTGCTGTCCCGCGCGAAGATCGCCAAGGAGCATGACGTCAGCCAGTCGCCGGTTCGCGAGGCCATCCAGGAACTGGAGAAGGAAGGCCTCATCGTCTCCTATCCCCAGTCGAAGACCCTGGTCACCAAGATCGACGTCGAGCACGCGCGCGAGACGCAGTTCCTGCGCCTGGGCGTCGAACTGGAGGTCGCGAAGTCCATCGCAAGGAAAGGCAATCCGGACGCCCTGCTGCCGTCCCAGCGGATCCTCAGGATGCAGAAACTGGCGGGCGAGGATCGCGATATCCCGGAATTCAACGCGCTCGATCGCCTGTTCCACCTCTCGCTGTTTCAGGCGGCAGGCGTGCCCTCGCTGTGGCATCTGATCGCCGGCCGCTCGGGCCATATCGACCGGCTGCGGCATCTCAACCTGCCGGACCCCGGCAAGATGGCCGACGTGCTGAGCGCGCATGAGCGCATCCTGGCGGCGATTTCGGAGGGAAACCTCGCGGATGTTGAGGAACAGGTCCGGGCGCATCTTTCCGGCACCCTCGCCTCCGTCGGCGCGATCATGAAATCGCATCCGGAATATTTCGCCTAGAGCCTATCCCGTTAAATCCGGATCGGATTTGGCGACAAGGATATGCTCAAAGCATTGATTCTGAGGCGATTTCTTATCGACCGGATGATCCCGTCCGGTCGATAAGCGCTCGAGCCGAATACTGAGCTGTTCGCCCGCTCTGTGGCTCCATCTCGGGGATGCGATTCTCAGCCCACTAGCCGCCCTATCCTGATCGCTTTTTCAAACTTATCCCCCCTCGCTGTCGCTTCACTAGGATCTATCCGTGTATGAGCGAGCAGAGAGAACCTCAATGAATCAAAGCTATGCACATGGCAGATCTATGCCGCGGGAGATAGTTCCGCTTGAGGCGAAGGTCACTCGGGATTTTCTCGAAAAAGTAATTATCGATTACCTTATCGTCCACAAGGGAAAGCTCGGTGACTTCGATTTTTTGAAGACAGTATCCAGTGGGAGGGTCCTGTTCGTTGGAGAAGGCAATCTGAGCTTCTCTTTATCGCTGGCGAAATTGAAGCCCGCTGCAACACGGGATTTTGTCGCAACGACTTTTGAGTCATTTCGAAAGCTCTCTCCGGCGGCACTTCAAAACGCGGGTTACCTTGCTAGGGCGGGTGCGAAAGTTCTCTACGGCATTGATGCAACGCAGCTTGAACAGCATTTCGGCGTAGCGAAATTCCATACAATCATTTTCAATTTCCCAAACGTCGCAAGCCGTTCGCCCATCTATGGCCGCAACCCAAACCATATTCTGGCCCGTAGATTTCTGCGTAGTGCTGCAAAGCAACTGGGGCGTGGTGGGCTTGTCGTGATGACAGTCGTCGATAGCTCATTCTACGCGGGAGCGTTCAACCTGCCTGCGGCAGCGCGATTCGCGGGCTTTGACGAGCCCAAAATTCACGAATTCAAGCCGTCCCGATTTCCGGGGTATATGCACGCCAATACACTGGGCGGTCAAAGCGCATTGGCCAGGTACCGCGAGTTCAGCACCTGGGTATTCAGGTTGTCGTGACCCGACGAAAATCGACTGCTATCATTGGCAAAATTGCCGAATGAGACATTACCGATGCTGCCGCCCGCTGCTTTTTACCTGCTCGACTATATTAGCCATTCTGATGAATCTGCCCTGCTTGCCCGGATCGACAGTTTGCCCTGGCGTGGTGACCTGAAACGGCGCGTCCAGCACTACGGCTATCGCTATGACTACAAGGCGCGGCGTGTTACCCACGACTCCTATCTCGGCCCGTTGCCCAACTGGCTGAATTTTCTCACCGATCGGCTTAGGGTCGAAGGTGTATTCAGCGCTGTTCCCGATCAGGTGATTGTCAACGAGTATCTCCCGGGCCAAGGCATCGCCGCACATGTGGATTGTGAGCCTTGCTTTGGCAACACCATCGCTTCTCTCAGTCTCGGCTCGGCCAGCATGATGGAATTTTCGAGCGTTCATTCCGGGGAAGCTACGTCCTGCTACCTTCAACCGAGAAGCCTGCTCATTTTACGAGACGAAGCGCGCTTCGATTGGAAACACGGTATCCCCGCCCGAAAGTCAGACCTTGTCGGTGGAGAGCGATATGTCCGCGGGCGCCGAGTGTCGCTGACATTTCGTACCATTGAGTTGGCTCGTTAACGACCAAACGGGCCAGGGCGTACGTGCGGTCTGACCGCTTCAGGCGGCAAGCATGAGCCCGGCGAGGTAGAGGCCTCCGGAAACGGCGCAGACGAGCGTGACGAAGCCGGCCAACGCGATCCGCCAGCCGAGTGTCGCCCGGTCGAGGCGGAGGAAATAGCGAAGCACGGTCACGCCCTTGGCGGCCGCCGCGGCCAGGATGATCGCGGCCGCGAGCGGACCCGGCGCACCGGCGGTGAAAGCCGACAGGAGGGCGAGCGCGGCGAGGGCGAGTGCCGCCACATGAAGCTCTGTCATCGGGGTCACCGCACCAGATAGACGATCGGAAAGACAAGCAGCCAGATCAGGTCGACCATGTGCCAGAAGGCCGTTCCGGTCTCGACGTTGCACGCCTCGTTCCAGATAGCCACCACCCCGAGAACCGCGATCCCCATGATGACGTGCAGGGCATGGAATCCGGTGATCAGGAAATAGAGCGTGAAGAAGCGGTCGCCTTCGAGGCCGTAACCGGCAGACGCGAGATCCGCGTATTCTATCGCCTTCACCGCTACGAAAACCGCTCCCGATGCCATTGCGCCAACAAGGGCGAGGCGACCACTTCCGCCCCGGTGCACCTGTTCCAGCGCAACCGCCGCAAGCCAGCCGCTCGAAAGCAACACGAGCGTGTTGACGGAGCCGAGCATCACGTGGAGATGTCCTTGCGACGCGGCGAATGCCGATGGGTCCAGGGCCCGCGCCACGCTGAAGCCGGTCAGTAACGCGCCGAAGACGGCAAGCTCCCCCAGGATCAGGATCCACATCATCGGATTGCCGGGAAGCCCGTCCAGGGGACCCCAGCTTTCTTCCGCGCCGGCCGCCGTCTCGCTCACGCTTTCGTCTCCAACTGCGTTTGCGGGACGGATAGCAGGGCGCGGAGCGGCGCTCATTGTGCTGGAGCAAGCTTTCGGCAAGGAGCCGCGCCGAAGTTTGCGCGGCGACAACGTTCGCTGTCCTCCGGCCCACTAGGAAGGGGCACCGCCGGAATTTGCCGGAACCAACGGGAGACCCATCCATGCCGAGTGACAAAGGGAGCGCTGCCCCATGAGCGAGCGTTTCACCAAATCCGCCGCCCGCAATGTGTTTTACGGCGGCTCCGTGTTCTTCTTCGCGATCTTCGTCGGCCTGACCGCTCAGAGCCACTGGCATATCCTGACGACGTCGACCGACGTTTCGACCCTCACCGAAAGCGTCGTCCGCGGCAAGGAGGTGTGGGAGAAGAACTCCTGCATCAACTGTCATTCGCTGCTCGGCGAGGGCGCCTATTTCGCCCCCGAACTCGGAAATGTCTGGGTCCGCTACGGCGGCAAGGACGATGCGGAAGCCGCTCGCGAGGGGCTCATCGCCTGGATGCAGTCGCAGCCCACGGGAATCGAGGGGCGGCGGCAGATGCCGCAGTTCCACCTAACCGATCAGGAGCTCAACGACCTGGTCGATTTCCTTGAGTGGACAAGCCGCATCAATACCCAGAACTGGCCGCCGAACGACGCGGGCTGAGGGGGATCAATCCATGAAATACGCAAGTCAATGCGTGGCGTACTGGTACTTCACCTGCGCCATGGTCCTGTTCGGGGTGCAGATCCTTGCCGGCGCGCTCGCGGGGACGGTCTATGTGCTGCCGAATGTCCTGTCGGAACTGCTGCCCTTCAACATCATCCGGATGATCCATACCAATGCCTTGATCGTCTGGCTGCTGATGGGCTTCTTCGGCTGTGCTTATTATCTTGTGCCGGAAGAAGCCGAACGCGATATCGAAAGCCCGTTCCTCGCCTATGTGCAGCTCGGCCTGTTGATGTTCGGCGCGCTCGCCGCCGTGGTGGGCTACACGCAAGGCGTCCACGGGGGCCGCGAATTCCTGGAGCAACCGCTCTGGATCAAGATCGCCATCGTCGTGGTGGCGCTGATCTTCCTCTACAACGTATCGATGACGGTGCTGAAAGGGCGCAGGACTGCGGTCACCAACGTCCTGCTGCTCGGCCTGTGGGGTATCGCGGTCTTCTGGCTGTTCGCCTTCTATGCTCCCGACAACCTGAGCCTGGACAAGGTCTACTGGTGGTACATCGTGCACCTTTGGGTCGAGGGCGTGTGGGAACTCGTCATGGCTTCGGTGCTCGCCTTCCTGATGATCAAGACCACGGGCGTCGACCGCGAGGTCATCGAGAAGTGGCTTTACGCGATCGTCGGCCTGGCGCTTTTCTCGGGCCTGCTCGGCACCGGCCACCACTATTACTGGATCGGCGCGCCCGGCTACTGGCAGTGGATCGGCTCGATCTTCTCCGCGCTTGAAATCGCGCCCTTCTTCGCCATGGTGATCTTCGCCTTCAAGATGGTGTTCAAGGGGCGCAAGGACCATCCGAACCGCGCCGCCGTGCTCTGGTCGCTCGGCTGCACGGTCGGCGCTTTCTTCGGCGCGGGCATCTGGGGCTTCCTGCACACGCTGAGCTTCGTGAACTACTACACCCACGGAACGCAGGTGACGGCCGCCCACGGGCATCTCGCCTTCTTCGGCGCCTATGTGATGCTGAACCTTGCCCTCATCACCTATGCGATGCCCTATCTGCGCGGCAAGGCGCCGTACCATCAGACGCTCAACATCCTCTCCTTCTGGATCATGACCGGGGCGATGACGGTGATGACTTTCGCGCTCACCTTCGCTGGCGCGGTCCAGGTCCACCTGCAGCGGGTGATGGGCATCTCCTACATGGAAGTGCAGGACCAGATCGCCCCCTTCTACTGGGTGCGGCTCGGCTCGGGCGTGCTCGTGGCGATAGCGGCGCTCATGTACCTCTGGTCCGTCTTCGGGCCGGTGGGCGAGCGCAAGGCGACCGGCGCGAAGGTCGCGGTTCAGCCCGCCGAGTGATCATCGACGCCGGGCGGTTCCCCGCCGCCCGGCAGTCTTCACGACCGTTTAGGCCTGTCGTCCAGGAGACCTGCCCATGTCCGTCCTCACCACGTCCGCATCCGTTGAAGCCCTGCCTTTCTATTCGCCCTCGGGCGCCGAATGCGTCCTTTTCGACCATGCCTACCGCAACCGGCTCCCGGTTCTCCTGAAGGGACCGACCGGCTGCGGCAAGACGCGTTTCGTTGCCCATATGGCCGCCAGGCTTGGCCGCCCGCTCTACACCGTCTCCTGCCATGACGACCTCACGGCCGCCGATCTTACCGGACGCTATTTGCTCAAGGGCGGCGAGACCGTTTGGGTGGACGGGCCGCTGACGCGTGCCATTCGCGAGGGCGCGATCGTCTATCTCGACGAGGTCGTGGAGGCCCGCAAGGATGTCACGGTCGTGCTCCATCCCGTCACAGACGATCGGCGGATCCTGCCGCTGGAGCGCACCGGGGAGCTCCTCGAAGCCGCGCCCGGCTTCATGCTGGTTGTCTCCTACAATCCGGGATACCAGAACATTTTGAAGACCCTGAAACCCTCCACCCGCCAGCGTTTCGTCGCCATCGAATTCGGCTTCCCGGACCCGGACGCGGAAGCGGCGATCGTCGCGCGCGAGAGCGGTCTGCCAAAGGAGCGCTGCATGCCGCTGGTGAGGGTTGCCAACGCTCTGCGCGACCTGAAGGGGCAGGATCTGGAGGAAGGTGCCTCGACGCGGCTCCTCGTCTATGCGGCGACCCTGATCCGCGATGGCGTGAAGCCGGACGTCGCACTGGAGGCGGCGGTGCTCCAGCCGCTCACCGATGATCCCGAAGTCATGAAGGCGCTCGCCCGCGTCGCCGATATCGCGCTGGGCTGAGGAGAGGTCGCATGTCGATCTTTGAGCCGGAGGAGTTTGTCGGCGAGCATTGGCACAGGCTCATCGGCGGAGTGACCACCTATCGCCGTCACCCCGAAGCGTCCGTGTCGCTCGCCTCCATGCGACACCGCCTCGGCGTGCTTTATCGCGCACTCGGTGGCGACGGCGCGATCCGGATCGCCGAAAGTGCGCCGGTCGCCTCGCGCCACCGCCTGAGACTGGTCCAGAAGGTCGGGCTTGGCACCGAGAAAATGGAGTTGCCCATCCTCGACGAGGCGACCCTGCGCCTGCCCGGCGTCATCGATATCTTTCCAAGCCGAACCGACAACGAAGCGCTTTACGAATGGCTTGCCGCCTGGTTCGCCCATGCGGCCGCACCTTTGCCTGCATCCGGGGATTCCCTGCAGGACGATCTTGAGCGCCTGCGCGCGGCAGCCGCGACGACCCGCGCGACCCTGAACGCGTGGCCGGGTCTGCGCCGGCACTATGCGCGCCTCAGGGAGGCGACCCTCGCGGTTCGACCGGCAAGGGCGCTTCCGGCGACCGAGGCGCGGCTTGAGGCGTCGATCCTCGCTCTGCTGGGCGGCCGTCGCGATGCGTCGGACGTTTTCCTGCGGGCGATAGAGGACTCCGCCGTCGATCTCGCTGAATTCCGGGCACCCAGGGGGTATCGCACGTTCCTTCCGATTCCGCTCTTCGGCGATGTCGAGCGGAAGTCCGGTGGCGCGCGCCCCGACGACGGCGACGAGCCTGACGGCGAGTCCCTGTCGGTGGACGGCAAGCGCCGCCGCGCCGAGCGCCGCGCGAGCGACCAGAGCGACCGGGGAGACCCGCTTGTCTTCCACCGTTTCGAAACCATCTTCTCGATCTCCGAGATGGTCAACGTCAACCGCAAGGTGGACGACGATGACCAGGAAGGTGCAAGGCAGGCCGCCGACGACCTCCCTGAACTCACAATCGGCTCCAATAGAAAGCGGTCGTCGGTCCGCCTGAAGATGGACCTCGATCTTGCTCCGGCCGAGGCGGACGGCGACCCGCTCACGCATGGGATCACTTATCCCGAATGGGACTGGAAGAAGGGCGCCTACAGACCGGATCATTGCCGCGTCCTGGCGCGCGTCGCCGCCGAGGAAGGCGAGGACTGGGAGCCAGACGCCGCCATGCAGCGCAGGATCGCGGCGGTGCGGCGGCAATTCGAGGCCATGCGCCCCAGGCGGTTGCTCCTGCACGGCCAGCCCGACGGCGACGACCTTGACCTTTCGGCGCTGGTGCGTTCGGTGACCGACCGTCACGCCGGCGGACCCGGGTCGGAGCGCGTCTTTACCGCCGCGCGCGCCGTCGAACGGGATCTTTCACTGGCGGTGCTGATGGACGTCTCGCTGTCGACCGATGCCTGGATCGGCGAGCACCGCGTACTCGACGTGGAGAAGGGCGCGCTTCTCGCCCTCAGCTACGGCCTTACCGCCTGCGGCGACGAGCACGCCATATTCACATTCACCTCCCGTAAGCGAGCAGCAGTGACGGTTTCAACCGTCAAGGCGTTCGAGGAGCCGCTCGGCTCCGGTGTGATCCGCAGGATCTCGGCCCTGAAGCCCGGCCAATACACGCGCATGGGCGCGGCGGTCCGCCATGCCGCGAAAGTGCTGGCGAAGCGACCGCATCGCCAGCGCCTGCTGCTGCTGCTGACCGACGGCAAGCCCAACGACATGGATTATTACGAGGGACGCTATGGCATCGAGGATACCAGGGCCGCCATCCGCGAGGCGCGGCAGGAAGGGCTCAAGGTGTTCGGCGTGACCGTGGACGGCGAGGCAAGGGACTACTTCCCGTATCTGTTCGGGCGGGGCGGCTATGCGATCGTGCCGGATGCGGAGCGGCTGCCGGCAGCGCTACCTGCCATCTATCGCCAGTTGGTGCGCTGAGGGGCGACAGGAAATTGTGCCTGATTTCCATCGCCGGGCCGCTCTGACCGCAATGGGCGTCGGGGCGGTGTCCGGCGTCTGGCCCGTCACTTGAAGCGGGCGCCCAACTGGGCTGCACAGAAAAGCAGCCACGCCAAGGCCCAGAGCGCGGATCCCGCGACCAACAGGCCGGCATAGCTTTCGCCGAGCATCGGTGCCGAGACGCGGGCCACCGCCGACAGGTTCACTGCGGCGAGAGCGATGGCGCATGGCAGTTCGCCGGCCTTCGTACCGATACCCCGGGAGGTGCTGAGCCGGGTCATCACCGCCATCGTCATGCAGCCGATCGCGCCGGCGGTAAATGCATGGAGCGCGGTGTCCGGCGGTACGAATCCGAACGGTTCTCCGGTCATTGCAGCCAAGGCGGTCCCGACGACCACCCAAAGGTAGCCGGCATGCAGCGCCAGGACGTCGAACTGGCGGACAAGCCAGCCGCGCCACCTGAACAGGCGGATGCCTTGAAGGATCGCGGCAAGACCGAGTAGGGCCGTGGAAAGCCAGTACGCGGGAGTTATTGCCCAAGCAGCCAGAGCCGGGAAAATGACGGCAAGCAAGGCCACGTCGTAGCGGCCATAGGGCTCCGGCACCCTGTCCGCGCCGCGGTTTGCGAGCGCGTTGCGCGTCAGGCTCGGGACGAGCCGCCCGCCGACGGCGGAGATCAGCAGCACCGCGACGGCGACGCCGACCCTTGCGAGCATCGAGGCCGTGTCGTAGTCGGCGGCCAGGAGTCGGTGAGCGACCGACGCAACCGCAAGTACCGGGAAGAGCATGAGGCCATGGCGCGACTGTCTCGGGGCCTTCACCCGCGCTTCCCGAACAAGCGCCAGCGTCACCACGACAGGGAATGCCGCGTCGGCAGCGACAGCCAGCGGCAAAGGCGCGAGGAGCGGCACTATCCTTCCGGCCGCCCACAACGCGAACAGCAGGGCAAGCGGTTTCCCGGAAGCGGGCAGCTTTCCCGACCAGTTCGGCGTGGCTGACAAGAGGTAGCCGGCCATCACGGCGGGCAGGAAGCCGAAAACCATTTCATGGGCGTGCCATGCCATTGCGGGCATGCCTGCCACTTCCGCGACACCCGTCAGATACATCCATACCCATAAGGGTATGGAGACGACCGCCAGCGTCGAGGCCCCGAAGAAGAAAGGCCGGAACGAGGCGGAAAAGAGCCATCCAGCATCGGAGCGGGCGCGGCGGGCAGCGAGCGACGAGGAGGCAGACATGATCGGTTTTTCCTGGCCGGCAGGGTTCGGCGCGGTTTTACACCGCTGCCGAATGCCGTCCACCGCGCCCGAGATAGGCGTCGAATTCGGACGCGACCACACGGGCGATCTCGTGGCGGTGTCTGAGGATCCGCACCCGGCCGCCTTCTGTCGCCACCCATCCGGCCCTTTCCAGCGGGGCCAGCCTGCGGATGTCCTCGCTGAAGGCCTCGAGGGTCTCGCCGTGCCGGGCGGCGACTTCCGTGAGGCTCACCTCGAACCGACACAGCAGTTCCTCGATAACGTCGGCGCGTAGGCGGTCGTCACCCTCATAGGCCTTGCCGCGGGCCGTCGGTAGCCGGCCGGACTCGATAGCCCGCCGCCAGCCATGATTATCCGGCGCGTTCTGGACAAAGCCCCAGGGTGTTTTGCTGATAGACGAGGCTCCGATGCCGATCAGCGTCGTTGCCGCGTCGTCGGTATAACCCTGGAAGTTCCGGTGCAGCCGGCCCTCGTTCTGGGCAGCAGTCAGCGGGTCGTCCGGAAGGGCGAAGTGGTCGATGCCGATTTCGACATAGCCGCTGTCCTCCAGAATTTCCCGGGCAAGTGCGGCCTGCCGGATACGGGCCTCGGCGTCCGGCAGCGTCGCTTCGTCGATGAGCCTTTGATGAGATTTCATCCAGGGCACGTGGGCATAGCCGAATATGGCGAAGCGGCTTGGCCGCAACTCGACGACGCGCTCGGTCGTGTCGCGAATGACGTCGAGGTTCTGGAGCGGAAGACCGTACATCAGGTCGGCATTGATCGCCGTGATCCCTGCCTCGCGCAAGGCAGCGAAGGAGGCTTCGACGACAGGCAACGGCTGGATGCGGGCGATCGCCTTCTGCACTGCCGGGTCGAGGGTCTGAACCCCGAGGCTCGCCCGGTTGATGCCGAGAGCGGCAAGGCGCCTTGCACCTTCCGCCGTTACATGGCGCGGGTCGAGTTCGATCGCATGCTCCATGTCGGGCCGGAAACGGAAGCGATCCTGAAGGTCTTGCACGATCGCCGCGAAACAGTCGGGCGGCAGGATATTCGGCGTACCGCCGCCCCAGTGGATATGAGACACCGCGACAGGGCCAAGCCGGTCGGCAAGCAGGGCGATCTCATCGTGAATGACCGCGGCATAGGCGCGGACCGGGTCGTCCCGCAGCGCCGCCTTGGTAGTGCAGCCGCAATAGTTGCAGATGGTTCGGCAGAAGGGGACATGCAGGTAGAGCGAGATTGCCTCGCCGGTCTCGCGCACCTTTTCCAGCCAGCCGCCATATGTGCCGGCATCCACCTTTGCCGAAAAATGCGGGGCAGTTGGATAGGACGTATATCGGGGCACCATGCGGCGCGCGGTGTCGAGCAGTGTGGGAGCGGGAAGAAAAGGCGCATTCATGGCGAGGGTATCCGTCGGGCTGTCCGTTCTTGACCAAGCGATAGCCCGCGAATTGCGTCCGCTCGTTGCTCCCGCGCAAAGAAGACAGGATGTCGCAGGTCTATCCTTCAAACCCAAGAGAAGGAGACCCGAGCATGTCGACGGCCCTTGCAGTTCCCATCACCGCCGAGACGATTCTCGACGACCTCATGACCACCTACAAGGTGACTATTCCGATCTTCATCCGCCGGAAGATGATGTGCATAGGCTGCCCGGTGGTACGGCTGCATGACGTTCGTGAAGCCTGTCACGAACATGGCGTGCCGCTGGACGAGTTCCTCGCCGAGGTCAACGGCGTGATTGCCGAAGGTTCCGCGGCCAGCGGAGGCTCAGTCTCCTGAGACGGACTGAACACCGTCCCACCGCGTCATCCGCTCCCCGGGGTCGATGCCAAGCCAGATCAGCGCCCGCGCCGCGATTTCCCGGACCGCATCCTCAATCGTTTGCGGTTTCGCATAGAAATGCGGGACGGGTGGCGCGATCACCACCCCCATGCGCGACAGCGTCAGCATCGAATTCAGGTGGATTTCGTGCAGGGGCGCTTCGCGCGGCAAAAGTACCAGCCTGCGGCGCTCCTTGAGCGTCACATCGGCGGCGCGGGTGAGCAGGCCGTCACCGAAGCCATGCGCGATCGCCGAGAGCGTCCGCATGGAGCAGGGCGCGACGATCATTCCGTCCGTATCGAAGGAGCCGCTGGCGATCGGAGCGGCGATGTCGGTCGCCTCGTGAACGGCTGTCGCCATATCGTGCAGTTGTTCAAGCCCATGGGACCCGAGTTCGTGCGCGATGGTGACGGGGGCCGAGGCGGAGACGACGAGATGCGTCTCGGCGCCCGCGTCCCGCAGTTGGCGCAGCGTTTCAAGGGCAAGCATGGAGCCGGACGCTCCGGTTGCGCCGACCACGATCCTCATGATGCCCTCCCGACCATGCTGGTCGCGCCAAAGAGTTCATTCCATCGGTCCTCGACGCGGCGTGCGGTGGCTGCGTCCATGACGAGGGTCTCGCCCCAGTCGCGTGTGGTCTCGCTGCCGATCTTGCGCGTGGCGTCGATGCCGAGCTTGCCACCAAGGCCCGGTAGGGGGGAGGCGAAGTCGAGGTGGTCGATGGGAGTGCGGTTTATGGTGACGAGGTCGCGCGAGGGGTCCATGCGGGTCGCCACCGCCCACATCACGTCGCTCCAGGAGCGGATGTCGACGTCGCCATCGATCACGATCAGCAATTTTGTCATGGTGAATTGCGGCAGAAGGGACCACAGGCCCATCATGACGCGCCGGGCCTGGCCGGGATAACGCTTGTCGATGGCGATGACCGCAATCCGGTACGAGCATGCCTCGGGCGGCAGCCAGATGTCGAGCACCTCCGGCAGTTGTTGCCGCAGGAGGGGCTTGAACACTTCCAGCATTGCGTCGCCGATCACCGACGGTTCGTCGGGCGCGCGCCCGGTAAAGGTGCTGAGATAGACCGCATCCTGTCGCATGCGGATGTGCCTGAGCCGGAATACGGGGAAGGACTCTGGTCGATTGTAGTATCCTGTATGGTCACCAAATGGACCCTCCATGGCAGTTTCCGAGGCCGAAACGGTACCCTCCAGGACGATTTCCGCGCTGGCTGGAACGTGCAGCGGGATGGAGCGGCAGGCCACGAGGTCGGGGCGCCGCCCGCCTACCACCCCCGCCAGCGCGAGTTCGCTGACACCTTCCGGCGCGGGCATGACGGCGGCGAGCATCGTTGCCGGATCCGCGCCGATCACGACGGCTACAGGCATCTCCGCCTCCTTGCGCATCCATTCCCGGTGATGCGCCGCGCCGCCGCGCATGGGGAGCCACCGTATGATGGCCCGGTCGCGATCCAGAACCTGCATCCGGTAGACGCCGAGATTGTAGGCGGATGGGTTGTCGGGCCCAGGCGGCCGCGTGACCACCACGGGCCAGGTGATCAGCGGTCCTGCGTCGCCGGGCCAGCAGGTCTGGACGGGAAGCCGGCCGAGGTCGGGTGGGACGGCGACAAGCGGCACGGTGTCGCGAACGATACGGTGGCGCGAACGCAAGGCAGAGCGAGCTGCGGGGAAGGCGCTTCGGGCCTCCGCAAGCGTCGTTGGTGGACGGGGTGAGCGCATCCAGGCCATCATCCGGCCGAGCGCGCCCAGCCCGGCCATGTCGGTCCCAAGCCCGGCGGCCACCCTCTCGCGCGTGCCGAACAGGTTGACGACGAGCGGCACCGGGATTGGGCTCCCCTCGCATACAGGTTCGTCGAACCGAAGAACCGGTCCGCCTTGCGCGATGATCCTGCGATGGATTTCCGCCGCCTCCAGGCGAACGTCCACCGGAAGCCCGATACGCTCGCAATTTCCGAGGCCGGTCTGGTAATCGACGAAGGTCTTGAGGTCAGGGAAGGGGGGCAGCTTTCTTGTATGCATGCGCGTCTCCGGGGGCGTGCACCCTGCCATCCGGATATCCCGCTTTCTTTGCGCCAGGACAAATACCGCCGCTCCAGCCTCGACTAAGCAGGGTCTCGAAGGAGCGACGCATGGTTGAACCCGTAACCGGCGAACTGCCCGGCCTGTTGAGACGCCTGGCAAACCCGCCCCCACTCGTCCGGGAGCTTGGCGCCATGCCTCTTGGCGCGGTGCTGACACGGGCCGTCCGCGATCTGGCGCGACGCCGGCCCGAGATATTCTCGCGCCTGAATGAACACCGCACGAGATCCTTCGTGATCGCCCCGACCGACCTCGGCCTTTCGTTCCGGATGGTGCCGAACGGCGTTCGCGCCACCGTGGCGGTGAGTGCGCGGGGGCAATTCGAAGGGGATGTCCATGTGCGCGGGCCGATCCTCGCTCTTCTGGGCCTGCTCGACGGCACTCTGGACGGCGACGCCCTGTTCTTCGACCGGACGATCGCGGTGAGCGGGCGCACCGACGCCCTGCTTGCATTGCGCAACGCGATCGAGGACGCCGAACTCAAGCCTTCCGATCTGCTTGGCCTGAGCGGAGGTCTTGGCCGGGTCGCCGATTTCCGCGTACCCAAGGTTCTTTCAAAGCTGAGGCGCATGGCCGGAATGCCGCTCGACGAGGTGACCCCATGAGCCTCGAACTCGTATGTCCGGCCGGAACGCCGGCCGCCCTGCGCGCCGCAGTCGAGGCAGGTGCCCATTCCGTCTATTGCGGCTTCCGCGACGAGACGAACGCGCGCAACTTCCCGGGCCTCAATTTCTCGCCCGACGAACTCAATGACGCCGTCGCCTTTGCCCATGCGCGCGGGGCAAAGGTCCTGGTCGCGATCAATACCTTCGCGAAGGCGGGAGCCGCCGATCCCTGGAAACGCGCCGTCGCCGTGGCCGAGGATAGCGGCGCCGACGCCGTGATCCTTGCCGACATTGCCGTCCTGGACCATGCAGCGTCGAAACATCCCGGCTTGCGGCTGCATCTCTCCGTTCAGGCGGCGGCCGCCACGCCGGAGGCCATAGGCTTCTATGCGAAAACCTTCGGCGTGAAGCGCGTCGTGCTGCCGCGCGTGCTTTCCGTGGAGGAGATCGCGGTCCTCAACAAGGCGATCGATGTGGAGACGGAAGTGTTCGTCTTCGGCGGCCTGTGTCCGATGACCGAGGGACGGTGTTCGCTGTCATCCTATGCGACCGGCCGTTCTCCGAACCTGTCGGGTGTCTGCTCGCCGCCGGAGCATGTGGCCTACGAAGACGACGCGCAAGGGAAGACGGCGCGCCTTGCCGGCTTCGCGATCGACCGCTTCGCGCCTGACGAGGCCGCCGGCTACCCGACGCTCTGCAAGGGCAGGTTCGTGGTCCAGGGCAAGGCTTCCTATCTTTTCGAGGATCCGGTCAGCCTCAACGCGGCAGGCCTTGTCGAGCGACTCGCCACCGCCGGGGTCACCGCGCTGAAGATCGAGGGGCGGCAGCGCGGCAAGGGCTATGTCGCGGAAGTGGTGCGCACGTTCCGCGCCGTGGTGGACGCCGTGGAGGCCGGGCGCGATCCGGTGGAGGCGGAGCGCATTCTCGCAAGGCTCGTCGAGGGCGGACGCCAGACTTCCGGCGCTTACCGGAAGCAATGGAGGTAACGCGTATGCCCCAGGTTCGCCTTACGCTCGGGCCCGTCCTTTTTAACTGGAGCGCCGAACGGCTGATCGCGTTTTACCGCGGCATCGCAGCGTCCGGCGTGTTCGACCGCGTCCATATCGGCGAAGTCGTCTGCGGCAAGCGGATGCCGTTCTCGGATCCGGTCTGGCCGGACGCGATCGAGTTGCTCGAAGAGGCCGGCATCGAGGTCGTGCTCTCCACGCTGGCATTGCCTGGCACCGTGCGCGAGCGGAAATCCATCGCCGAGATCTGCGGGGATGCGCGCATGGTCGAAATCAACGACCTGACGGCCCTTCCCGGCAGGGCGGGGCGGCCTTTCGTGGCAGGCCCCTTCGTCAACATCTACAATGAAGGAACGGCGGCATTTTTCGCCGCGCGCGGCGCGACCACGCTCTGCCTGCCGGTCGAGCTGACGCTGGCATCGGCCTCCGCAATTGCAGCGGCATGCCCCGACGTCGAAACGGAGATCTTCGCCTTCGGGCGGTTGCCACTTGCGCTGTCCAGCCGCTGTTATCATGCCCGGCTGCATGGCCTTCACAAGGACTCCTGTCAGTTCGTTTGCGAGAAGGATCCGGACGGAGTGGCAGTGGATACGCTGGAAGGCCGGCCGTTCCTCGCGGCGAACGGGATCCAGACCCTGTCGCATGGCGTCCAGGCCTGGCTGCCGACGGAACCGGAAGCGCTGAATACAGGCGTGCGGCGCCTCAGGCTCTCGCCTCAGGCTGCGATCGACATGGCATCCGTCGGCAAGGTCTATCGGGCGGTCCTCGACGGAGCGATGACGCGCACCGAAGCGCTCCGGCAACTCTCCGCCATGGAGCTTCCCGGCGAACTCGTGGACGGCTATCCCAGGGGCGTGCCGGGATGCACGATCGCAGCCCCGGCCTGATGATGACAGGATACCCATTGGGGAGCTTCAGCCTGCCCTTTATCGCGCGATTGTCGCGCAAAGCGATTTGAGGAGCCGCCATGTCGAGGCCAGCCTGCATTGCCATTGTCACTGTTTCGGACCGGGCGAGTTCAGGAGAGTACGAGGATCTCGGGGGCCCCTCCGTTCATGCATGGCTGGACGCGGCGATATCGAGCCCATGGCGGGCGATCAGGCTGGTCGTGCCGGACGGGATCGGGAGCGTCAGCGGAAGCCTGCTCGAACTCTGCGATCGCGAGGGAGCCGATCTCGTGCTGACGACAGGGGGCACCGGACCGTCTCCCCGCGATCTCACGCCGGAGGCAACGCTGGCCGTGGTGGAGAGGGAACTTCCCGGTTTCGGAGAACTGATGCGCCGCGTCAGCCTCGAACATGTGCCCACGGCCATCCTCTCCAGGCAAACAGCCGGAACCCGGGGGCGGTCGTTGATCGTCAATCTGCCCGGGAAGCCAGCTTCGATTGCGGTTTGCCTGGCTGCGGTTTTTCCGGCGATCCCCTATTGTCTC
The DNA here is from genome assembly GCF_014050225.1 of Stappia albiluteola. Taxonomy (GTDB): domain Bacteria; phylum Pseudomonadota; class Alphaproteobacteria; order Rhizobiales; family Stappiaceae; genus Hongsoonwoonella; species Hongsoonwoonella albiluteola. Next base: position 28,924 of record NZ_JACFXV010000029.1, read on the forward strand.
GATCTGATCGGGGCGGCGCGGATCGAGACGCGCCCGGAAATCGTCGCCGCTTTTCGACCGAAATAGGTGCTCACGCTTTCCGTTGCCGCGCCTGGCCTGAGCGCGAGGACGAGGGCAGGCGGAAAAGCCGGACCTCAAGAAACGAAAGCGGCGGTGCCTCCGTCAGAGAGGCACCGCCGAATTCCCTTCGGTCAGAGCGATTTGCAAGTTCGCGATCGCTCCAGGATCATCGCTCTAGTTGCCCCCTCCACCCGAAGACCCGCACCCGCAGCCGGCGTCATGGACGTGCGGTGCCGCGACGGCGGTTTCCGTCCGACCGAGGACGACGCGCCACTCCTCCGGTCCCTGCTTTCGGTAGTCCCAGGTAAATTGACCCGAAAGCAACTCGTGGAACTGATGCAGGAGGCCGAGCGGGTCGTGGTCGTTGACCAGTTCGAACGCCTCGCCGGGGGCCAAGGCTTCGAAGTGCCGGAAAACGAGCACATGACGCTGGGGCCGGGGAAGCGGGCGAAGATCTATGCTTGGCGTTTCTGCGATGGATGCGGACATGACGGGACTCCCGAGATTGTATGCGGGAGTCTCAGTAGCTGCGGGTGTGCCGCCCAACGTTGTCGCGCAGCAAACTATTCCGGTTTTTCGGCAAGCACATGAAGCTTGTGAGCGTCCTTGACCAGCACCTTCTTGCGGGCGCTCGCGACGAGGCCCTTTGCTTCCCAGCCGGTCATCACCCGGCTGACGGTGTGCAGGGTCGTGCCCGTCATCTCTGCGATGTCCTGCCTGGTGATCGGGAAATCGATCAGGATGCCTTCATCGGTCTTTCTGCCCGCCTGCTGCACGAGCCTGAGCAGCGCATGGGCGACGCGGCGCTCGACTTCCTCCGTGGAGAGCTCGCGGATTCGGGTGTGGGCATCCTGAAGCCGTTGCCCGACCGTCTGGAGGGCATTCATGGCCAGGACCGGGCTGCGTGCTATGAACGATTCCCACTGGCTGGAAGGCCAGGCGAGCATGAGGCTGTCGACGACTGCAATTGCTGTTGCGGGGAAGTCCGTCCGGCGCATCGCTCTTGCGATTCCGAAGATATCGCCCGGGCTTACGTGGCGGACGACGACCTGCTGGCCGTCGACAGTGGTCTGGACGACTTTCAGCCTGCCATGGAGCAGGGCAAAGAACTCCGTCGCTGTCTGACCCTGCTCGAACACGGTCTTTCCGTCGGCAACCTGGCGCGCTGAGGCAGTCGAAAGGACGGCGTCCAGATCTTCGTCGGTCATCGACCTGAAGATGCTGAGATCCCTGATCAGGGAACGGTCGAGCTTTCTTTGCGGCATTCCTTCCTCCGGCTGCGCGGATCATACAACGGCTGCTTCCCGCTTGAATAGCATGCTGGCGTTGGAGGGAAAGGTACTGCCGATTTGGCCGATAACCTGACCTGAGTTTGCCTTTTCGCAAAAACCGTCCGCGCGAATGGGTGTTTTCTCCCTCTCAACGGCAATCGAGCCGTCAACGAGGAAAGGAACCAAGCCATGCTGACCCGCCATACAGCCCTGATCGGCGTTGCCCTGGCTGCCCTGATGGCAGGGGCGCCGGCCATAGCGGAGGAAGGCCCCAACCCGACCTTGAAGGCGGTCGCACAGGCGGACCAGACCGTAAACCTGCCGCGCGTCAAGGCCAAACTCCTCGCTCCGCCGGCCGTGATGGAGCACGATCAGGTCGCTGTCGGCGGCCCCAAGGTCGTCGAGTTCACCATGACCATCGAGGAGAAGGAGATCGTGGTCGACGACGAGGGCACGACCTTCCAGGCAATGACCTTCGATGGCAGCATGCCCGGACCGACCATGGTGGTGCACGAGGGTGACTATGTCGAACTGACATTGATCAATCCCGAGACGAATTCGATGCCGCACAACATCGATTTCCACGCGGCGACCGGCGCGCTCGGCGGTGCTCAGTTGACTTTGATCAACCCCGGGGAGCAAGCCACCCTTCGCTTCAAGGCGACACGGCAGGGCACCTTCGTCTATCACTGTGCCCCTCCGGGAATGGTGCCGTGGCATGTGGTGAGCGGCATGAGCGGCACCATCATGGTGTTGCCGCGCGAAGGCCTGAAGGACGAAGCCGGAAACCCGGTCAAGTATGACAAGGCCTATACGATCGGCGAGTTCGACCTCTACATCCCGAGGGACGCGGAAGGGGACTATATCGACTATGAAACCCCCGGCGATTCCTACGCCGACACAGTGGAGGTGATGAAGGGTCTCGTCCCGACGCATGTGGTCTTCAACGGGGCAAAGGGTGCGCTGACGGGAGAGAAGGCGATGACGGCCAACGTCGGCGAGACGGTGCTCTTCATCCACTCGACCGCCAACCGCGACACCCGCCCGCACCTGATCGGCGGCCACGGCGATTACGTCTGGGAGCGTGGCAAGTTCACCAATGCGCCGGAGAAGGACCTCGAAACCTGGTTCGTTGCGGGCGGCAGCGCAGGCGTTGCAACCTACACATTCCTGCAGCCCGGCATCTACGCCTATGTGAACCACAATCTGATCGAGGCCGCTGAGCTTGGCGCTACCGCCCATGTCAAGGTCGAGGGCGAGTGGAACGACGACCTGATGAAACAGGTCACCGCCCCTGGCCCGATCGTCGGTCAGTAAGCGCCGGCCACCTTGAGGCCCGCCCGCCTGGGCGGGCCTTTTTCGTTAAATTTGGAGAATCCCATGCGCAGGCAACGCCTTGGTATTCTGGCTGCCGCAGGCCTCACGGCAATGGCAGCGCTGCAGGGCTTCACGCCAAAACCTCAGGACGACGGAGTTGTCCGGATCGAGAATGTCGAGGTGCGCTATCGCGAGCCCGGCGAATTCCTGTCCGCTACGGTGCCGGTGAACGGGCCGATCGGCGAGATCCGCTCCGAGGGGGAAATCTCGATCATGAGGCGCCAGGTCACCCGCGGCGACTATGAACGCTGCGTTGCCGCTGCCGCGTGCGATCCTCTCGACAAGGCGACCCCCGCAGATCGCCCTGCGGTTGGCCTCAGTTACAACGATGCCGTCGCCTATGCCAGATGGCTCTCCGGCGAGACGGGAGAGCGCTGGCGCCTTCCGACCGACCGGGAGTGGGCGCTCGCCGCCGGAACGAGATACCGCGACGACGCATGGACCGAGGTGAGCGATCCCGCCAATCCATCGAAGCGGTGGATCGCGACCTACGATGCAGAATCTTCCGGGCAGGAGGCGGTTGAGCCGGATCCGCAGCCCCTCGGCGCCTACGGTGAGAACGAGCATGGCCTGCAGGATCTTTCCGGCAATGTCTGGGAATGGACCAGCACCTGCTACATCCGTCACCGGCTCGACACGGGCGACACTACGGAAAACTGCGGCGTCCGTATCGCGGAAGGGCAGCACCGGGCCTATATGACGGCGTTTTTCCGCGACCCCAAGGCCGGCGCCTGCTCGGTCGGTATTCCGCCAGCCAATCTCGGCATCCGGCTTGTGCGCGACGAAGGCGGCTGGCGGGGCTGGCTCGGACTCTGATCGCCATGACGACCCCGGCACATGACGCAGCACTTCTTGAGCGCCTGTCGCGGGTGCTGCACGAGATGGGGCTTCCCTGCGCCTGCCAGGAAGAGGTCGAGCGCACCGTCGCCGTGTTCGCCGAGTTCGAAAGCCGGCGCACGCGGCGACGGCTCATCGAAGGGGCGCGAGAACGGCGGCGAAGACTGCGGCAATATCTCGAATTCCTGGGCGATCTGGAGGACGACTCGCTCGGCCCGGATGAGGTCGCCGAAATGGCCGACAGTTTCCGCGTCATCTCGGCGACGGCGGCAGAAGGAGCCGCGATCCTTGAGATGCTGGCCGCTATGGCGGGCGGGAATCGGTAGCCTCCAAGGCGAAACGCCCTCGAATTTGTCCTGGCACAACGTTGGCCGGACGGGCCGTCGATAAAACACCTTCCAACGGGCCGCGGTGGCCCGCTCAGGAGAAGAGACGATGAAGACGAAGACGATCGCCCTTGCCATTGCCGCCGTGCTGACCGCCGGAACCTCGGCCCTTGCGGCAGACCACGAAGTCAGGATGCTCAACAAGGGCGAAAAGGGCGTGATGGTATTCGAACCGGATCTGATCAAGGTGGCTCCGGGTGACACTGTCACGTTCAAGGCCACCGACGCGGGGCATAATGCCGAGACGATCAAGGGCATGCTGCCGGACGGTGCCGAGCCGTTCGTGGGCAAGATGGGGCAGGATGTGACCGTCACCTTCACCCAACCCGGCGTCTACGGCATCAAATGCAAGCCGCATCTCGGCATGGGCATGATCGCGGCAGTCGTCGTCGGCGAGCCTGTGAACCTCGATGCCGTGAAGGCGGTAAAGAACCCCGGCAAGGCCGGCAAGAAGTTCACCGATATCCTGGGCGACATCTGACCTGGAGCTTTCCCGGCGGCGCGCGCCTCCTCAGCCAGCGCGCCGCCGCTTTCACCCATTCCGGATGACTGAAATGACCGGCCCTTATTGGCTCTCTGGCGGGTTCCGCCCCTTCTTCCTGCTTGGCGCCCTCGCCATGGCGGTATCCGTGCTTGTCTGGATACCGGTCTATTTTTGGGGGCTCGAACTGCCGACCACCCTTTCGCCAAGGGACTGGCATGTGCACGCATTGATATTCGGCGGCGTCATGGCGATCATCGCCGGCTTTGCCCTCACGGCGGTCTCGAACTGGACGGGCCGTCCGCCGGTCGCCGGCATGGAACTTTTCGCCCTGGTGATGTTTTGGGCCTTCGGCCGGGCGGCCGTATCCTCCTCCGCCATCATCGGCCCGAATGTGGCGATGGTTGCCGACCTTCTGTTCCCCGCGGCCCTGGTTGCGGTGTTTGCGCGTGAGGTCATTGCCGCAGGCAACTACCGCAATCTTCGCATCGTGGCGGTCGTGGCGGCACTGGGGCTCGCCAATCTGGCCTTCCATCTTGAGGCCGGAGTGACGGGTGCCGCCGACAATTCTCTGCGGGCGTCGGTCGGGCTGGTGGTGCTCCTCGTCATGCTGATCGGCGGCCGCATCGTCCCCGCCTTCACGCGCAACTGGCTGGCCGCGCGAAAGGAGGCACGGCTGCCGGTCCCGTTTTCCCGCTTCGATGCGGTATCCGTGCTTGTCGGTGGCCTTGCCCTGGCGACCTGGGCGGCCTTTCCCGAGGCCCCGGCGACGGCCGCCGCACTTGCGCTCGCCGGCCTTCTGTCGGCCGTGAGGCTTGCCAGATGGCGTGGCCTCGGCACGCGGGCCGACCCCCTGCTTCTGATTCTGCATATCGCCTTTGCCACGATTCCAGCCGGCTTTCTCGCCATAGCCGCGTCGATATTGCTTCCGGGCGCTGTCGATCCGGTTGCCGCGGTCCACGTCTGGACGGTGGGAACCTTCGGCACCATGACCCTTGCGGTTATGACGCGTGCAAGCCGTGGGCATTCCGGACAGGCACTTGCGGCCGGTGCGCTTGAAATCGCGATATTCGCCCTCGTACTTCTCGGCGCGGCGGCACGGGTGGCGGCACCGTATGCGGGGGGATGGATGGTCCACGCGATCGAGTGCGCGGGACTGACATGGGCCGGCGCCTACCTGCTGTTCACCCTCGGCTACGGGCGCATGTTGCTGGCGCGGCCGAAACTGTCATGAAGACGGTCGCTCTTGCCACAGGCATTGCGATGCATCATGCGCTTCTCCTCGCCGCCTATCTGGCAAGCGGACCGCTGCGGACCCACTATCTCGATCCGGTGGCCGGGCCACTGCCCGGCGCGATGGGGGAAGCGGCGCTTTTCGTCGCCGTTTCGATGGCGAGCGTGGCGCTGGTTCTTCCGCGTCTCTCGCCTGACTGGACGGTCGTGCATGCCGTCACCGTCGGATCGGGCGCACTGCTGCTCTTCGCGATTTCAGACGCCGCCATTGCAACGGTCTTTTGCGGCGTGCCGCTGACCGGGCACTTCGCCCGGTTCGGCACCCAGCCGGGTCTGATACAGGCAGGTGCTCTTGCGTTTCATGTCGCGGCACCTGCACTGTGGCTGGTCGATGAGGGAAAGAACGCCGGGCAGAAGGGCCAGCGGCCCGCAGCGACGAATTTCGAGTAATATCGCCCGTCGCGACATTGGATGCAGAATGCGTGCGCCATCGTCTCTCCGCCTATGCTGGCGTGCGACGCATCACAGCGGGAAGGTGTCCATTCGCTGCAATTATCTGATTTTTATTGACTTTTGAAGGTGGTAGCGGAGGAGGGACTCGAACCCCCGACACGCGGATTATGATTCCGCTGCTCTAACCGGCTGAGCTACTCCGCCCCAATGCTGCGGGAAGTTTCCCGCGCGGGCTGGGAGCATATAGGGTGGGCGCCGGTTGCCTGTCAAGCTGGTATCGACGCTTTCCACGACGCCTGGCCTCGGCGCCTAGCTGCCATCTCGCCGGAGCTCTTCTTGCCGGTAGCGCGGAGGCGAGGCGGCCCGGGGGATTGGCCCTATCGCTGGAAAACCAGCACCGAAAACAGACCCATGGGAGCCACGGGCTTTTCGGAGAGGAGGGTCATCCGCGTGTTCTTCAGAATACGTTCCTTCGGGAAAAGCGGATCCCAGCCGAGGCGCGAGCCGAAGGCGGCAAGTCCGCGCTCGACGACGGCCCGCAGGCCGCGTTCCGACGCGAAGTGGTTGACGATGATCACCGTGCCGCCCGGCCGGACGACGCGCTCAAGCTCGCGCAGGACGGAAGCGGGATCCGGAACCACCGTCATCACATACATCACGACGGCGACGTCGAAGCTGGCATCCTCGTAGGCAAGATCGCCGGCATCCATTGCGCGCAATTCGGCGATATTGGCGAGCTTCCTGTCCGCGACGCGCCGACGGGCGCGGACGAGCATGTCTTCCGAAATGTCGATACCGGAAACCGTGAGGCGCCCGTCATAGTCGGGCAGGGAAAGGCCAGTGCCGACGCCCACCTCCAGCGCCTTGCCGCGAGTGCGGTTGGCTTCGGCTACGGCTGCTTTTCGCCCAAAGGAGAGCGGCAGGTTGAACACGACGTCATAGACGGGCGCCCAGCGGGCATAAGCCGAGGTGACCGATGAAAGACTTGCATGCGAGCCGGGTCGCCGCGGCGAGCGTCGCACCAGACTTTCCCAGCGCTGGCGCAGGCGTCGAAGCGTCTGGCTGACGGACAGGCTTTCGCTCATCCGTTCGCCACCTGGAGGTCGGCTTCGGCGCGGTTTCCGCTCTTCATGTCTCCGTCAACGGACCGGCGCGTGCGGCCAATCCAGCCGCCGCCCAGAACGCGGGCCTCCGCCTGGTCGCTGTCGAAGAAGACGCAGGCCTGACCTGGCGCAACGCCGGTCTCGCCATCGACCAGCTCCACCGATACCTGTCCATTGACGGCTTTCAGGATCGCCGGCTTGGGCGGGCGCGTGGAGCGGACCTTCGCATAGACTTCAAGACCGCTCTCCGGCAGGTCTTCCAGGGTACCGTCGCCGATCCAGTTGACGTTGCGCAGGTCGATCGAGCGTGTGGCAAGAGCCTCGCGGGGCCCGACGATGACGCGGCTTCCCTCCGCGTCGAGATGCACGACATAGAGCGGTTCGCCTGTCGCCACGCCGATGCCGCGCCGCTGGCCGATCGTGTAGTGAATGATGCCGTCGTGGCGGCCGAGGACGCGGCCGTCGAGATGCACGATGTCGCCCGGTTCGGCGGCACCCGGCTTCAGCCGCTCGATCACGTCGGAATATTTGCCCTGCGGCACGAAGCAGATGTCCTGGCTGTCCTGCTTCTCCGCAACGGACAGACCGAATTCGCGCGCCAGTTCCCGCACTTCGGGCTTCGTCATGCCGCCGAGGGGAAAGCGCAGGAAATCGAGCTGGTCCCGCGTCGTGGCAAAGAGGAAATAGCTCTGGTCACGGTCGAGATCCACCGGCCGCATCAGCGCCCGCTGCCCGTTGACAAGCTGCGAACGCACGTAATGGCCGGTCGCAAGCACGTCGGCGCCGAGCGCTTTGGCCGTCTCCAGAAGATCGGAGAACTTCACCGTCTGATTGCAGGCGACGCAGGGAATCGGCGTTTCGCCGGCAATATAGCTCTCGGCGAACTGATCGATCACCGCTTCCTTGAAGCGCTTTTCGTAGTCCAGCACGTAGTGGGGGATGCCCAGCCGCTCGGCAACCCGCCGCGCGTCGTGAATGTCCTGGCCCGCACAGCACGCGCCGGCGCGGTGCACCGCTTCGCCGTGATCGTAAAGCTGCAGCGTGACGCCGATGACATCATAGCCTTCCCGCTTCATCAACCCGGCCACGACGGAGGAATCGACACCTCCCGACATGGCTACGACGACGCGCGTGTCCTCGGGGCGCCTGGGGAGATCCAGACTGTTGAGCATTTCATCTTCCTCGGCAGGCCGGGGCGGATTGTCCGCGTCGCATCCGGCTTTTCGATCGATTGGGGACGACCGCCGCTGTTCACCGGCGGCTGTCCGTTGCAGGGCATGTTCCGCAGGCAGGTTCCTCAACGGTACACAATAGAGTGTGCAGGTGGAGGGAACGCCGACCGCAAGCCCGTTTGTTGGGGGCACTATAAAGGAAGGCGGTGTCCAAGGCCAAGCCCAAGCGGATCGGGCGGGTGATGCTGTGCCCGTCCCACCCGGCAGCATTTGCCGCAGACCCGGCAAGCCTTGCCCAAAGGCTGGATCGTCTCATCTCCCATCGCCCCGGAAACGCAGCATTTCCGCCGGTTTCTCCGCTTCCGTGAATTGGCCCGCCTCTTGCTGACATGACTGCGAGATCTTGCGTCCCGACCGTCGTTGCGGATGCGGTGAGCCGAATGGGTGGAGAGGCCCTTGAGTATACCCGGACTGATTGCTGGCCCGCAGAAGGCCGCCGGTTTGTTCCCCCAGCTGTCTGGAGGTGGAGCGAAGTCGGTCGCCGGCGGAGGCTTTCCCGCGCTTCTGCAGGCGGCGGGTCTTAGGCAGGTCATTGGAGCGCCCGGTGCCGATGCGGGGGCGCCGGTTAGTGCCGCGCTGACCCAGGTGAGGGTCCTTGCGCTGCAGCCCGATGGGTCCCTGGAGCCGGTGAGCTATCAGCTGCCGTTCCAGGACGTCGCGATTGCCAATGGGGCGATCGGCGGACTGAGCCAGGTTTCAGGGACGCCATACACGGAAAGCAACGAGCCGGAACTGCCCAGTCTGGAGACCCTCGCCGTTGCCCAGGCAATCGAGGACGGGCGCGGCATCGCGATCCTCTATCCCGAGGAGCGGGAAGAGGTAAACGATGAAATTGCGCAACTGCTGGAAGCGCTCGAGCGCCGAAAACAGCAGGAGCAGTCCCCGATCGTCGAGATCATCCTCGGACTGGACGGCCAGCCGCTGGAAGTGAGGAGGATCGAAGGTCCGGTCATCGCGAATTCGCTGCCGGGCGGCAGCGCATCCGGTGAGGCGCCCTTGCTGCCCGCCGGTGCGGCAGGGCGGCCGGAACAGGCTCAAATCCCGGCAGGCCCAGCGAGTGCGCCGTCGCTCTCGGCTCCGGATGCAGCGGGTGACATTACGGGGGGCGTCGCCGATTTTGCGATCCCGTCCGGGGCCGCGGAAAAGCCGCTGCTTGGAGAGACGGGGGCGCTGGCCGCAGAGGCCGCCGGTATTCCAATCGCGCCTGACGCGGCCGGTAAGGCGCTGAAGGTTGACGCAGACGACGCAGGGGACGAAGTCACCCAGCTTCCATCTGCCGCCCCGCTCGTTCAGCAGACGGCCGGATCGGGTGTCGAGGCCGCGACAACAGAGGATGTGAAATCGGCAGCCACGGCCTCACAGCCGGCGCAAGTCCCTGTGTCGCAGAAGGATGAGGTGATCGGCGACCCTGTCGAGGCGCAAGAACGGCAGACTACCGAGGGGCCCGCTACTATAGCGCAGTCCGGTTCGGCGGAGGATGCGAAGGCCGAGGATGGCGAGCCATCAACTCGTGCAGCCGCCCCCAACCAGACGACATCGAGCCAGCCACAGCCTGTTCTGCGGCCAGTATCCTCGCTTGTCGATCCGGCCCTGCAGGACGAAGGAGCGGATTACGCAAGCCTTGAGGCAGAGGGCGATCAGGTAGACGGGGCGCCGGAGTCGGGCGGCGACAAGGAGCGCGGCAAGGGATCGGATGCCCGCAACGACAACGCGCCCTCAACCCATGATCGGCGCCTGGGCGTTTCGCAGGCCGCCCTGGCCTTCGCTGAGACGGTTCGTGGTGTGGGGCGAGGCGACGTCAGGGATGAAAATGGCGACCCTCTGACGCCGTCCGACCTGTTCCGCATTCAACCGCAGACGTCCGACGGAATTGCGGCGCGCCAGCCCTCCCAGTCGGCGCAGCAATTGCCGCAGGCCGCGCAGGTCGCGCCGCAAATTGCCCTCCACATCGCCAGGCATGTGTCTCAAGGCTCGAACCGCTTTCAGATCCGTCTCGATCCGCCCGAGCTTGGCCGCGTCGATGTGGAGCTGAAGATAACCTCCGACGGCGTGGTCAAGGCCCACCTGACGGTGGAGCGCAGTGAGACCCTCGATCTGTTCTTGCGCGACCAGCGTGGCCTTGAACGGGCGCTCGATGCGGCCGGGCTGAAGGTCGAGCAGGATGCCCTGCAATTTTCACTGAAGGATCAAGGCAATTCTCCGTCCTTTGCCGACCATCACGAAAGAGATGAAGGCGGCAAAGGGAATAATGGTGGAGGGATCGCGAGGTCGGAGGTGGGCCCCGACGAAGCCGACCGCGACCTGAGGCGCGTCTATGTGCGTGGCGCCGCCGGAGCTCTCGATATTCAGGTCTAAGATTCACGGACGGTCGCGCAGCAGCGGCCGCCAGAAGGAGCCGACATGGTTTCAGCCGTTTCGAATACCAACGCCGCCACCAATGCCTCTTCCAATGCCAGCCAGTCCGCGCTCAGCAACAACTATGAGCTGTTCCTGTCGATATTGACCACGCAGATCAGGAACCAGGATCCGCTCAGCCCTGCGGATGCTTCGCAATACACGGAGCAGTTGGTCCAGTTTTCGTCGGTCGAGCAGCAGATCAAGGCGAATGATCAGTTGGAAACCATCCTGAACTCGATCAACTCGCTGAATGCCTCCAGCTTCGTGAATTACATCGGTAGCGAAGTGACGGTCGACGTCAGCATTTCGAGCCTGAACGGGTCGAGCGCCCAGTGGAAATTCGAAGCGGAAAAGGCCGAGGACGTCTTGGTATACATCTACAATGCGGCAGGAGAGGAGGTATACAAGGGCACGGACACGGTCGAAGCAGGCGAGAACAGCTTCCGCTGGGATGGCCTGTCACCTGATGGCAGGCAACAGGAAAACGGCGACTATCTGCTTTCGGTCTATACGTTGAGTGGCGACGGGACGCCGGGTACCAACATACCGGTGCAATTGAAGCGGACGGTCGACAGCGTCGACTTTTCCACCGGGTCGCCAATCCTTGACGTCGGTGGTACTCGGGTGTTCCCCGGACAGGTCGTCGCCATCGGCAGAAGGGCGTGAACCCAAGATATCCGCGCGGGAGGATTGGTACCCGCTGAGTCATTCAAATTATTACCGAATTGTTATTTGCAGTTTAGGTAATTCTTAAAACCGTTTGGCTACTCTCACTATCAACCTGGTCATGGTGAGTGTGAGAGTACAATGACCGAACCTACGAGTTCACGCGTCAAATATGTTATCGGTCCGGACGGAAGTCCGCTGACCATTTCCGATCTTCCTCCGGCCAATACCCGTCGTTGGGTGATCCGTCGGAAGGCCGAAGTCGTTGCTGCGGTACGAGGCGGGCTCCTTTCACTGGATGAAGCCTGCCAGCGGTATACGCTTACGGTCGAGGAATTCCTGTCCTGGCAAAGCTCGATCGAGCGCCATGGCCTTGCCGGACTTCGCGCGACACGCGTCCAGCAATACCGCAACTAACCTCTGCGGGTCGAAGATTCTGCAGCGTCGAACGGGCTCGCGCCCGCTCGGCGCTGTTTGCTTTGGAGCGCATGGCAAAGCCCTGCCGCATATAATTTTTCCGGCGTGCCGGTTCCGTCATTTCGGCCGTGGCCACGGACCGAACCGGCTACCCGACGCCTTCACCCCTGAAATTTCGTCCCTGAAATCGGCCTGCGCGCCGGCGCTGCGGCATGAGAAAACGCCCTCCGCCAAGCGCGATGAGGCTTTCGTGACGGCAGTTTGCGACTCACTCGCCCGCAGTCAGTCTGATCGGCGCGGATGGTTAACGCTGTGGAACGAATTTGCCGAGCGCTTTCCGGGATTTAAAGGCGGATTTCTGCCAATTTGCTTCAATCTTAGGAATTCGTAAACGCGCGTTAACACCTTGTTTACCATCTCGCAGGCAAATTTTGCCTACCGGCTGTTCGGGGGGACGTCACCATCCTTCTACCCCCTGTCCTTCCGAACGGCCGGGTCTTCTGGGTAACCGGTAGCGAGCGGGTTGGGCGGTGAAAGCGATTGCTGAACTCTTGAAGACTTTGGGACCGACGCGGCTGGCGGCGATGGGCGCGGTCGCAGCCGTTCTGATTGGTATTTTCGCAACGATCATTTTCAGGATCACGGCACCGCAATTGGTTCCGCTCTATACCGATCTGACGCTGGAAGATTCTTCCGCAGTCATTTCCCAACTCGAAAGCCAGGCGATTCCCCACGAGATCCGCGACGAAGGTGCAACGATCCTCGTGCCGGGCGACGATGTCTTCCGTCTCCGCATCCGCCTCGCCGAACAGGGGCTGCCCACCGGCGGTTCGATGGGTTACGAAATCTTCGACAAGACGGATACGCTCGGCTCGACGAGCTTTGTCCAGAATATCAATCATTTGCGCGCGCTCGAAGGCGAACTTGCCCGCACGATCCGGTCCATCGGGCGCATCGTTACGGCCCGCGTTCACCTGGTCATGCCCGAGCGCCAGCTCTTTCAGCGCGATCGTCAGCAGCCATCCGCCTCCATCGTGCTGAAGGTCAGGGGAGCTCTCGACCCGGGGCAGGTAAGGGCGATCCAGCATCTTGTGGCCACGGCGGTCGAAGGACTGTCGCCGCAATACATCTCCATCGTCGACGAGAGCGGCCGGCTGCTGGCGAGCGGCGCCGGCGACGATGGCGAATCGGCGCTTGCGACCTCCTTGCAGGAAAAGACGCAGATGATGGAAGCGCGCCTTCGCCAGCAGGTGGAGGAGATTGTCGACAGCGTCGTCGGGATCGGCCGCTCGCGGGTTCGTGTCGCGGCCGAGGTCGACTACAACCGCATCACCGAGACCCAGGAAAGCTATGATCCTGAAAGCCAGGTGGTGCGCTCCACGCAGACCAAGGAAGAAAATTCATCCACCCTCGGGCGGCAGGGCGGCGTCACGGCGGGCAACCAGTTGCCCGGCGCGGACGGCGGGCAGGGCGGTGCCGGCAATCGCGACGTCACCAACCTGAACGAGGAGATCGTGAATTACGAGATCTCCAAATCCACCAAGACGGAGGTTATCGAGGCAGGAGGCGTCAAGCGCCTGTCTGTCGCGGTTCTGGTCGATGGCGTCTATTCGCCGAACGGAAATGGCGAGCTTGTCTACGAGCCTCGTTCCGCGGAAGAACTTGAGCGGATCGCCACTCTGGTCCGTTCCGCGGTCGGTTTCAGCAAGGCGCGCGGCGATACGGTCGAGGTGGTGAATCTGCGTTTCGCGGAAGCGCCGGACAGCCTGCCGCCGGAAGTGGAGGCAAGCCTCTTCGACTTTACCCGCGCCGACGTCATGCGGTTCATCGAACTTGGCGTCCTTCTGCTGGTCGCGCTCCTGCTGTCGCTTTTCGTCCTGCGCCCCTTGATGAAGAAGATGCTCACTCCCGAAGAACCCGCCCAACCCATGCTGGTCGGCGCCGATGGCAGGCCGATAGATGCCATGGCAATGGCCGATACGCAGCAACAGATGCTGCCGGAACCGGAAGTCGAGCGCGAGCATCGCATCCAGTGGCTTGAGGAAGCCCAGGCCGAGGGCGCGGTTCAGGTTGCGACCATCACCAAGGTTGGCGAGATGATCGAGGACTACCCCAAGGAGGCGGTTTCCATCATCCGTAGCTGGTTGAACGAGGCGGCATAGGATGGCCGAGGCAAATCAGGTTTCGACCCAACTGATGGTCAGCGACGCCGGCATGGACCGTACGCTCGCCGGCGCCGAGCGTGCCGCCGTGCTGCTGCTTGCTCTTGGTGAAAAGCACGGCCGCAGGATCTGGGAGCAGCTCGACGAAATCGAGGTGCGTGAGATCTCGGCTGCAATGTCCCAGATCGGCCCTGTAACACCCGGCATGCTGGAAAGGCTCTTCGTCGATTTCGTCAAGAAGCTGTCGACCCATGGTTCGCTTACCGGCAACGTGGATGTGACCGAACGGCTCCTGAACACGTTCCTGCCCATGGACCGCGTCGCGATCATCATGGAGGAAATCCGCGGTCCTGCCGGCCGCAACATGTGGGAGAAGCTCTCCAACGTTCAGGAGAACGTCCTCGCGAACTACCTGAAGAACGAATATCCGCAGACCGTCGCCGTCGTCCTGTCGAAGATCAAGGCGGACCATGCCGCCCGCGTCCTCTCCATCCTGCCGGAAGACCTCGCGCTCGAAGTCGTCAACCGCATGCTGAAGATGGAGGCGATCCAGAAGGAAGTGTTGGAGAAGGTCGAACAGACGCTGCGCGTCGAGTTCATGTCGAACCTGACGAATACCAGCCGGCGCGACAGCCACGAAATGATGGCCGATATCTTCAATAACTTCGACCGCCAGACGGAAGCCCGGTTCATCGCGGCCCTGGAAGAGGAGAACCGGGATTCCGCCGAGCGCATCAAGACTCTCATGTTCACCTTCGACGACCTGATGAAGCTCGATGCCGCGAGCTGCCAGACGCTGCTGCGCAACGTCGAGAAGGACCGCCTGGCGATCGCGCTGAAGGGCGCGACCGACGCGGTGCGCGATTTCTTCTTCTCGAACATGTCTGCGCGTGCCGCGAAACTGATGCGGGACGACATGGAAGCACTGGGGCCGATCCGGCTGCGTGACGTCGACGAAGCCCAGGCCGGAATGGTCGCCACGGCCAAGGACCTCGCGGCCAAGGGCGAGATCATGCTCTCCAAGAGCAAGGGCGACGACGAGCTTATCTACTGAGGCCGGCGGGCAGCGCAATGATGAACGATGTGACGGATTTCAAGATGAGGCCTTCCCGCTTCCTGTTCGACACCGATTTCACGCCCGGTGCCGCGGAGCGCGAAGATGCGCCGCCGCCTGTGCCGGAAATCCCGATGATGCCGGTGGCGGAGCACGAGGCTCGTCTGGCGGCGGCGGAAAAGCAGGCTTTCGAGAAGGGGCGCGCCGCTGGCCGCACTGAAGGATCGCAATCCGCCGAGACAAAGCTGAGTTCGGAAGTGGGGAGGCTGGCTTCGGAGGTTGCGGGCCTGCTGGGCGAACTCGATACGCATGGCCAGCGCCGGGAGAAGGATGCGATCGCTCTGGCGTTTCTCGTCGCCCGCCGGCTTTCCGCCCATCTGATCGCAAGGGAACCGCTTGGCGAGATGGTCGCCCTCATTGCCGAGTGCATGGGGCCGCTGCGCAAGGCACCGCACCTCGTCATCCGGGTCAGGGAAGGGGACGTCGAAGCGCTCAGGGAACGCCTGGAACCAATTACCCATGAGAAGGGATTCGAGGGCCGCCTCGTGATCCTGGGGGAGCCGGATATCGAGCGCGGCGATTGCCGGATCGAATGGGCGGACGGCGGCATCGTCCGCGACCGCAAGGAAATCGAGCGCCAGATCGACCAGGCCGCCCGACGCTATCTTGGCTCCCGCCGCCAGGCCGAGGCGGAAACGCCGAATGAGGAGTGAGACCGACCATGGCTGACCAGAAGAACCTGGAAAACAACATTCCTCTCGATGAGCTGGACGCGATGACCGCGCAGGGCGCTCGCGAGGAAGACGATCATTCCGTTGCCCGCGCCGCTGCCGACCTGGAGGCCGTCTTCGACGTGCCGGTCCAGATCTCGGCCGTCCTCGGCCATTCGCGGATGCATGTAAGCGAGTTGCTTCGCCTGTCCACCGGGACAGTGCTGGAGCTCGACCGCAAGGTCGGCGAAGCGATCGATATCTACGTCAATGACAGGCTCGTGGCGCGCGGCGAAGTCGTCCTCGTGGAGGACAAGCTTGGCGTGACCATGACGGAAATCATCAAGTCCGATCGCTGATCGGGCCGCATTGGAGATTGCTCATGCGACTGCTTATCGTCGGAACGCTTGGCGGACAGCTCATCGCAGCCTCGAAAATCGCCATGGATCGCGGCGCGACCGTCACCCACGCGACGACCATAGAAGAGGCGCTGAAGGTGTTGCGGGCCGGGCGGGGCGCCGATCTCCTGATGATCGATGTCAGTCTGGCCATTGCAGACCTGGTGGAGCGGCTGCAGGTCGAACGCATCCATCTGCCGATCGTCGCCTGCGGCACCAAGACTGACGCGACGGCCGCCGTGAACGCGATCAGGGCCGGCGCGAAGGAATATATCCCGCTGCCGCCGGACCCGGAACTGATTGCCGCGGTCCTGGCTGCCGTTGCCCAGGAACGCAGCGCGATCATCTACCGGGATGACGCGATGGCCGCCGTGGTTCGTCTGGCGGAGCAGGTCGCTCCTTCCGACGCCTCGATCCTGATCACCGGCGAATCCGGATCGGGCAAGGAGGTTATTGCGCGCCATGTCCATGCTCGCTCGTCGCGAGCTTCGAAGCCCTTCATCTCGATCAATTGCGCGGCGATCCCCGAGCAGCTTCTGGAGTCCGAACTCTTCGGGCATGAGAAGGGGGCGTTCACCGGCGCGATCGCGCGGCGGATCGGCAAGTTCGAGGAAGCCGACGGCGGCACGCTGCTGCTCGACGAAATCTCGGAAATGGATATCCGCCTGCAGGCAAAGCTGCTGCGCGCCATCCAGGAGCGGGTGATCGACCGCGTCGGCGGCACGCGTCCGGTTCCGGTCAATATCCGCATCATCGCGACGTCCAACCGGGATCTAGCCGAAGCGGTGCGAAACCATACCTTCCGCGAAGATCTGCTCTACCGCCTCAATGTGGTGAACCTGAAGCTCCCGCCGCTGCGCCAGCGGCCGGCGGATATCCTGGAGCTCGCCAACCATTTCGCGGAACGCTACGCGCAGGTGAACGGCCTGCCGGCTCGCCCGATCGGCCAGGATGCGCGCCACGCCCTGCTCGCCAATCCCTGGCCCGGCAACGTGCGCGAACTGGAAAACACGATGCATCGCGCCGTTCTGCTGGCGACAGGCGACGAAATCGCCGTCGAGGCGATCCTGATGCCGGATGGCAGCCCGATGTCGGGCCGCCAGGAGCCGGCCGCGCGGGCGGCGGCGACCGCGGAAGCGGTCAGCCGGGCGCTGGTCGGGCGCACGGTTGCCGATGTCGAGCGCGAGCTGATCCTCGATACGCTGGACCATTGTCTGGGCAATCGCACCCACGCGGCGAAGATCCTAGGCATCTCGATCCGGACCCTGCGCAACAAGCTCAACCAGTATGTCGACGAAGGCGTGCCCGTGCCGGCGCCGGGCGAGGCCCGCGCAGTCGGTTTCTGAACAGCTTCGGCATCATACGGATTTCAGGGTAGCGGGCGATTTCGATGACTGATGTACCGGTTGCAAGTGACACTCCATCGAACGTGAAGAAGGTGGAAGCCGGTGCCGTGCGCACCGGCTCTCCGGCATTCGCCCTGCCCAGCATTTCGGAGCTCTGGGGCACCATCCGCAACGGCGATCTCGGCCTCGCCTTCGGTGTGATGGTGATCCTGGTCCTGCTGATCCTGCCCATGCCGGCGGTGATGCTGGACATGTTCCTGGCCATCTCGATCGTTTTCTCCGTCCTCATCCTGATGACGGGTCTTTTCATCCAGCAACCGCTGGAATTCTCCTCGTTTCCCACGGTGCTTCTCATCGCCACGATGTTGCGGCTGGCCCTTAACCTTGCCTCGACGCGGCTGATCCTGGCCAACGGCCACGAAGGAACCTCGGCAGCCGGCCATGTCATCGAAGCCTTCGGAAGCTTCGTCATGGGCGGCAATTTCGTCATCGGCATCATCGTTTTCGCGATCCTGGTGATCGTGAACTTCGTGGTCATCACCAAGGGCTCGGGCCGTATCGCGGAAGTCGCCGCGCGTTTCACCCTGGACGCCATGCCCGGCAAGCAGATGGCGATCGACGCGGACCTTTCCGCGGGCCTCATCGATGAACAGGACGCCCGTCAACGCCGCAAGAACCTTGAAGACGAAAGCGCATTCTTCGGCGCCATGGACGGTGCCTCCAAGTTCGTGCGCGGCGACGCCATTGCCGGTCTGCTCATCACCTTTATCAACATCATTGCCGGCATCATCATCGGCGTCGCGCAGAAGGAACTTTCCTTCGGAGACGCCGCGCAGACCTATACGCTTCTGACAATCGGCGACGGTCTTGTCTCGCAGATCCCGGCGCTGATCGTTTCGACTGCCGCCGGCATCCTCGTTTCCAAGGCGGGTGTGCGCGGCGCCGCCGACAAGGCCCTTGCGAGCCAGTTCACGGGCTATCCCAAGGCGCTTGGCATGTCGTCCTTCGTGATGGTGGTGCTGGCAATGCTGCCGGGCATCCCCGTCGTGCCGTTCCTCGGCATCGCCGGCCTTGCCGGTTGGCTCGCCCTTCGTTCGGGCAGGCAACTAAAAGAACAGGAAGTCGAGAAGGAGGTTGCCAAGCAGATTGCCGAGCAGCCGGCCGCGCCCGCCGAGCCGCCGATCTCCGACGCACTCAGGATGGACGAGTTGCGCATCGAGCTTGGCTATGCCCTGCTGCCGATGATCAACGGCAATGGCCCCGAAAGCGATCAGTTGACCGAGCAGATCAAGGCGCTGCGCCGCCAGATCGCAGGCGACATGGGCGTCGTCATGCCGCCGGTCCGCATTCTCGACAACATCCAGCTCGGGGCGAACGACTACATGATCAAGGTGAAGGAGGTCGAGGCCGGCCGCGGCCAGATCTTCCCGCGCCACTACATGGTCATGGACCCGCAGGGCGGACAGGTAAAGCTGCCGGGAACCCACACCACGGAGCCAACATTCGGCCTGCCGGCGACCTGGGTGGAAGGCCAGTATCGGGAAGACGCGGCGCTGCGCGGCTATACGGTGGTCGATCCGGCGACCGTGCTCGCCACTCACCTGACGGAGACGATCCGCACCAATATCGCGGAACTGTTGAGTTACGCCGATGTGCAGAAACTGCTGAAGGAACTGCCGGCCGAGCAGGGCAAGCTCGTGGAGGATATCGTACCCTCGCAGATCACCATTTCCGGTATCCAGCGCGTGCTGCAGGCGATCCTCAACGAGCGCATCTCGATCCGCGATCTCGGCACGATCCTGGAAGGCATTGCGGAGGCCAGCGGCTTCTCGCGCAACCCCGCAACCATAGCCGAACATGTGCGTACCCGCCTCGCTCGCCAGATCTGTGCGGCGAACCTGGCGCCCGGCGGCTATCTACCCCTCGTTTCCCTGTCGCCGCAATGGGAGCAGGCGTTCCTTGAGTCCATTGTCGGCGACGGTGAGGACCGTCACCTGGCGATGGCGCCTTCGCGACTGCAGGAATTCGTCAAGGGCGTGAAGGATGCCTTCGAGGCGGCAGCGCAGGCGGGCGAGGTGCCGGTGCTTCTGACGTCCGCCCAGACACGGCCGTTCGTTCGATCGATCGTGGAGCGATTCCGAGCGCACACCACCGTCATGAGCCAGGCGGAAATTCACTCGAAGGTGCGGTTGAAAACAGTGGGCAGCGTTTGAAGTAGGCATTTTGCCCAATCAAATGGATATGTCGAGGGATGTCCGAGCCTTCTTGAAACGAGCCTCGGCCTCCGCCTTAATACGGGCGATTATACGATTGTAGAGGATCGAGTTCTGCCCATCATTGAGAGCGGCATTGACATTGGTGATACCGCTGGAGAGCACCTGAAGGCGTTGCAGGCGCTTTTCCGCCTGCTGGCGCTTCAGCCGCCGTTGCTGGAGATCCTGATAGACCGTGGTCTTCTGGCGTGAGGAAGTTGCGTAGAGCTTCCGATAGCCAAAGCCGGAACTCGAACCGATTGCAGCCATGTGCCACCTGATTTGACGTTGGGTGAAGTATAGCGAGGCGGCCGTTGATGGTTAGTTAATGTCGTTGGTCCGTTGACGTGACGAAAATTCCCAAATCCCGGGTTGCGGAGGAGCCGGTCGCTTGGCATGAAGCAAGCCTCAAGGAGTCGCGAGACCGGAACACGGTCCAGGCTTTTTGAAAGGCTGGCCAGTTGATCGGGAGATGCGCCGACGCAATGCAGAACAAGCTTTTTGACCTGAACGGCTATACCGACCTCCCTTCCGGCAAGGTTGCGACCATCGTGACCTATCTCGAAATGCGGGCAAGGCCGCTTCTCGCAGCCGCCGAGCGCCCTGACCTGAGTCTGGAGCGCGTGACGCAGGCCGATCTTTCAGATTATCGCCGGCTGTTCCGGGAGATCGGCGAGGACTGGCTCTGGTTCGGTCGCCTCGTTCTGGATGACGAGGAACTATCCCGCCTCCTTGCGGAACCGACCCGGGAGCTTTATTTGCCCAGGAAGAATGGCAAGGCCGTCGGCATGCTGGAGCTCGATTTTCAGGATCCGCGAAATGTCGAGCTGGCCTATTTCGGGCTGGTTCCCGATGCGATCGGAGGCGGGGCAGGTCGCTGGCTGATGGCACGAGCACTGGAACTTGTCTGGTCGCGCCCGGCCACGGAACGCTTCTGGGTGCACACCTGTACGGCGGACAGTCCTCAGGCGCTGGGCTTTTACCGGAGTGTCGGCTTTGCTCCCTACAAGCGCGCGATCGAAATCGCCGACGATCCGCGCGAGGCAGGCCTGATGCCCGAAAGTGCCGCGCCGCACCTTCCTTTCATTCCCACGGGTGAAAGACCGGATGAACCGGAAGCTCATTCTTGAAGCTTCAGAGGGATGATTTTGGGTGCCGCCGCGTTGATGAGGTCGTCGACACCGATCTGGAAGACGGCATTCGGAGTACCGGCGGCGGCCCAGACTGTATCGTAGGCCTGCAGGTCTGCATCCAGAAAGACACGCATGTCGCAGTCGTGGCCGAATGGCGGTATTCCCCCTATCGCAAATCCGGTCGTTTCACGTACCCAGCGACCATCCGGACGCTCCAGGGCTTCGCCGATCGCAAGGGCAGTGCGGGCTTCGTCGACCCTGTTGGCGCCCGACACCAGCAATAGGTAGGGTCTTGCCGTTTCCCTGCCGCGGAAAATCAGGGATTTGACGATTTGACCGAGCTCGCATCCGCAGGCGGCCGCCGCTTCCCCGGCAGTTCTTGTGGACGACGGCATCGTGACAGGTGTGATCGTGATGCCCGAACGTTGCGCTGCCAGGACGACTCGCTCGATACTTGTGAGAGAAGCCATTGCAATGCCTCAATTCGTGTTAACCATGAAACCATCTTTGTTCGTGGATGGACTCTTGTGAATGGTGAGGCAAGGTTTCGCAACGCGATCCCTGTGGTAAGCATTAAATTTAAGAAACTGTTTACCTGAATCGGCCCGAGACAGCCCGAGGACCGGAATGACCAAATCGCGCGACAATGTTGTCCCTCACGCAAAGGTTCGCAGCCTGCGGGAAGCCATCCGCAAGGTACGCATGGCCGAGGTGGAAAGGACGGATGTGGTCGTCGAACTGCAGGAATCCGAAAGGGCGCGGCTTGAGCTCCTGGCCGAGGAACTGCAGGACGTCTTCCAGGAAGTGCCGGAAGACGATGATCAGTTTTCCTTCCAGATCGTTCCCGGCACCACGCCGCGCCTGTGGATCGATATCACGAGCCATGTGGTGATGGGGCGCGACAAGCGCATCTATCGGTTCGTCAAGGATACGCGGCTCGGCCGGACGGTGATCCTCGAGACGCCTGAGATCGACGACATGGCCGATTGTATCACGGAGTATATCGCCGAGCGTGTGCTCGAGCGCGAGAGGGTCGTGGAAGGCGACTGGCTCAGCAAGCGACTGAAATCCAAGCCGGAAGAAGCGCCCGCAACACACGCCAAGGCGGCGCCGCAGGCCGCAGACGGCCAGCTTCCGGTGCCGAACGTTCGTGGTATGTGGGGACCGTTTGCCGCGTTTGCCATCGGTCTGCTCGTAGGCATTGTCGGCCTCGTCGGATTTGCCTGGTTCGCAAACCCCATCAATTAATACCGGCGCGACCGTTCGGGATCGGTATATCTCTTTCCGCAAGACGGATCACGCCGCCGGACCTGTCCCTGAAGCCGCGTTCCTCCATCTGGCACCGCCAGCCGTTCCCTGTCTCTGAAATCCGGAAAAGATTGTAACGGGACGACGGTCGCTTGCCTCCCGGCGCATTGGATGCCGACGGCACGCAGATTACGGGTACATCGCCTGACGGCCCTTCTATCGAAGCCTGCGTCGCAAGATGCGTATGCCCGTGCAGGACGAGTTCGCAGCCGGAAAGCTTGACGGCCGCTCTCAGCCTCGACGCGTCAGTCAGCCGCTTGACCCAACTCGTGGCCTTGCGTCCCGGCGGGTGGTGGATGAGCAGGATCCGGAACAGCCCCTCGTCGCGGAGGCCGGCCAGAGCATCTATGAGGCGTTTGGTCTGTCTGGAGCCGACCCGTCCGGTCGCGAACCATGGGCCGCTGGCACGCGCCGTCGATACGCCGATAAAGGCGACGGGGCCGCGCCGCCGCACATACGGAAAGGCGGTTCCCTCTTCTGCGTCTCCCCGCATATAGGCGGTCCAGGCGTCGGTCGCACGGCGAATGGCGCCGGGAACATAGGCATCGTGATTGCCGGGAACAACGGATACGGTATCGGCTCCTCCGAGCGTGGAGAGCCATGTTTGCGCAGCGGCTATTTCCCGATCCAGCGCGATGTTCACCAAGTCGCCCGTGACGGCGATGTGGTCGGGTCTTTGATCGTGGATATCTGCGATCAGCGTTGCCAGATAGTCGCCGCCCATCGACCTGGCGCGGTTACGCCGCCAGTTGACGTACCCGATCACGCGCTTTGAAAGAAGTTCGCGAAAGCGTGGGTCGGGCAACGGTCCGAGATGGGGGTCGGAAAGATGGGCCAGGGTAAACATTGCCGGCCCATCTTTGGCGTCAGCCTCGCAAGGTCAAGGGGAAAGTCGCACGTATCACCGTTTGCCGGCGAGCATGGCGCCTGTCCCGCATGCGAAGGCGGGCGTCAATCAGTTATTGGTGAAGGTGCTCAGCGCAGCCGCAACGCGCGGATTGGAAAGGTCCACCGCCGGCTTCCACTGGAAACGGCGCTTGCGACGGGAAGAAAATAGAAAAGCGAACATGGAAGCCTCCTAAAGCTTCCTGGATCAGGTTTCGTGAACCAATAAGCCAGAGATTGGAGTTGCATTCATCATGAGCAGGACATGCTCATTTCACGAGCAATGATCTATGCTCCGATGTTGCGACGCACAACCTTCGCTTCTGCATTGCACCCATGCACCTTACGCATGGTAATTAAAGATAGAGGCGGATCAATGGTTTAGATATATCCCGCCTGGCAAACCCAACGGCCGATGGTTCTATGGCTGCCGGTTCGCCGCTAAGAGGAAAATATTCATGACCTTGTCGAATCAGGCAGGCGACCCAAAGGTTTTGTGGAAGACACGGCTGCTTCGCCGCCTCATCCCGGTTGCGGGCCTCTTCAGGAGAGCCATGACGATCGGAGTGCGTCTTGCCGTAAGGGACGAAGCCGGACGCATCCTTCTCGTTCGCCACACCTATCTGCAAGGTTGGTATCTCCCCGGAGGCGGTGTCGATGCGGGCGAGGCCATTCCGGAAGCAGCGGAGCGGGAGTTGTTGGAGGAAGCGGGGCTTCGCGCCACGGCGCCGCTTGAGTTGTTCGCGCTGTACCACAATCCCCGTGGCAGCCGGCGCGACCATGTCGCCCTCTATCGCGTTATTGCCTGGGAACCGACGTCGGCAGCGCTTACCGCCAATCGCGAGATCGCCGAAGCGCGATTTTTCGAGGCGGCCGCTCTTCCAGACGACGTTACGCCCTCCACGCGTCGAAGGCTGCGCGAACTGGCGGGCGAGGAGGCGCCGGCCCGTCTGTGGTAGGCCGTGTGTTCGGCGTTGCCTGCGATTTCGGCAGCAAGTTCCGGTTCGATGCGTCACACGTCGCTTTACGGCGCAAGTCCTCCGTGCTATCGGCAGGATATTCGGCGATTGCGTGTCGCGCACCGCCCTCTTCAGTCGATGAACCGGATCTTGAACGCCGTGATCAGGTATTGCGATCAGCGACGACGAAGCCCGCGACGAGACGATGTCTCGAGCGCCCGCTTCCTTGCGTCCTGATCCGACCGCGGCAGATCCATTTCTGGCTTACAGCTGTCCGACGGTCCGGAAGGGATGAAATCTTCCCCGTGCACCTTGCTAGACCAAGCAGATGCCGACCGAATGGATAGACTGAAATGATGCCGATTTCCTGGCTGATCCGGCTTGAAGCGCCTTCCGACAATGAAGCCATCGAGGCCCTGCAGGCCGAAGCATTCGGACCGGGCCGTTTCGCGCGTACCGCCTTCCGGATTCGCGAGGGGGTCCCGCATCATGCCGGCCTCAGCTTCGTCGGTTTGATCGGCGATGAGATCGCCGGCTCCTGCCGCCTGACGCCAATTCGTATCGGGAAGAGCAGCGCGCTTCTGCTTGGACCTCTTGCCGTATCGCCGACCTACAAGAATCGCGGGCTGGGCCGCGCCCTTGTCCGCACGGCGCTGGAAGCTGCGGGCAAGCTGGGCGAAACCCACGTCCTGCTTGTCGGAGACGAACCTTATTACGGGCCGCTCGGTTTCGAGCGTGTCCCGTTCGGCCGCATCAGTCTGCCCGGCCCGGTTGATCTCAATCGGCTGCTCGTTGCGCGGCTGGTCGGCGGCGACATCCCCCAGGGCCTCGTGCGCGGAGCCTAGAGCATATGCTGGGGCGATCTCTTGTCCTGAAAGCGATCCAGGCCACCGTCTACCGTCCTTCGCGGTACCAGACCATTGAAACGGCCCCAAGCAGGATCGCAAGACCGAGGAAGCCGGCAAAAAGCGGGTAACGGTCGATGCCCTTGAGGACGCTCGCGTCGGTCGACTTGAAGCCGATCCAGCCGCTGCCTGAATAGTCCGCGGCGCGTCTCAGCGAAACGACGCGCGGCACTTCGAGGTCACCGCCGATATCCTTGAGGCGCGTGGCGCTGCCGCCGGTCGCCGCCGTGAGGTCCGCGAGCGTCCCGGTAGTCGAAAGCACGTCGGTGAATTCGCGCGGATTTGGCGGACCCACATTTACCAGAGCTTTCCGCGTCCCGTCATCGGCGGCATAGAGACCGAGATCGGGTGCGGGAGCGGACGCTCGCCACAAGCCCGGCTCCGTTTCGGTCGGCGTCAGCAATCGCGTTTCGCCGGATGGCAGGGTCAGCACGATATCGCCAACGGAATCACCGATCGTCTGCCTTTCGACGATAACCTCGGAGCCGCGCGCGGTGAGCCGCAGCGCCTCCTCTTCCAGATCCGGTTCCTTCATCAGCCAATGCGCAAGCCGGCGCAGCAGCGGTACATGCGGACCGCCGCCCTCGTAGCCACGCGCCCATAGCCAGACGTGATCGGAAAGGAATACCGCGACCCTGCCTTGCTCCTTGCGGTTGAGCACGAGCAATGGCCGCTCCTCAGGACCTGTCATCAGCGTTTCGCCTTCCAGCACATTGCTGTCGACCAGGCGGAACCAGCGGCTCCAGGCCGGCGGCTCGGAGCTTGAGCCCGGCAAGCCGCGCGTCACCGGATGGCGATTCCCGGTGTCCGATATTTCCGCGCGGTAGGGTTCTTCGAAAAGGCTGCCCGTCGGCTCGGCGGGAAGGACCGTTGAGAGCGGCGTTCGATAGATGCTGCCTCCTTCCGAATAGTCCGGGCCGCCGGCAATTAGCAGCGCGCCGCCCTCCTTCACGTAGCGCGCGATATTGTCGAAATAGAGCAGGGGCAGCACGCCGCGCCGGACGTAGCGATCGAATATGATCAGGTCGAACTCGTCGATCTTGACCGAGAAGAGCTCGCGCGTCGGGAAGGCGATCAGCGACAGCTGGTTGATCGGCGTTCCGTCCTGCTTGTCGGGTGGCCGCAGGATCGTGAAATGCACGAGGTCGACCGAAGCGTCGGATTTCAGCAGGTTGCGCCAGGTTCGCTCACCCGCGTGCGGGCTGCCCGAAACCAGGAGAACCCGCAGGTTTTCCCGTATGCCATCGATCGTCACCACGACGCGGTTGTTGATGTCGGTCAACTCTCCCGGCAGCGCATCCGCGGCGAATTCGAAGATATTGTCGCCGCCATTGGCGATCTCCACCGGTATGTCCACCGTCGCTCCAGGCGCGACGCGTTCTTCGCCGATTACCTCGCCATTGCGCCGGATGACGATGCGCGCCCGGTCGCCGCCGGTGGCGAGGCCGCGATCCTGAAGCTGAAGTGTGACAAGCTGTTGCGAGCCGACGAGGCCAAAGCGCGGAGCTTTGCCTATGGCAAGGCGGCGGTCCATTTCATCGGCCGTGCCGGTAACCAGTGCGTGGAGCGGCGCATCGAATCCGAGTTCGGCGGCTTTCTCGGGAATGTCGTGCACCTGCCCGTCTGTGATCAGGACCGCACCGCCGACCCGTTCGGGCGGGATGTCCGAAAGACCGCGCGCGAGAGCGCCGAACAACGCGGTTCCGTCGGCGTGAGCGCCGTCGCCGCGCCCGGCATGAATAGTGCGAATTTCGAAGCCCGAAAGCGCTTTCAGGCGAGTTTCCAAAGCGGCCCTGGCCGCTTCAGCGGTTGCCGCGCGATCCGCGAGGGTCTGGCTCTGGCTGTCATCGACAACGACGGCGACGATACTCGACAGCGGTTCCCGATCCTCGCGCTCGATCGCGGGCCCGGCGAGAGCGAACAGTGTCAGAGCTATCGCGGCGGCGCGAAGCGGCCATGCCCGCAATCGCAACAACGCGGCTACCAGGGCCACGACTGCGCCGGCTATTGCGGCCGTCAGCAACAGCCAGACCGGTACGAGCGGGTCAAAGGAGAGCGACCAGATCACGACATCTCCTTCATTGGCCGAGCCTTTCGAGCAGGGCCGGAATATGCACCTGATCCGCCTTGTAATTGCCGGTCAGCGCATACATCACGATATTGACGCCCGAGCGATAGGCATATTCGCGCTGGGCAGGGTCCGAAGGCACGGTGGCGAAGAGGAAAGTGCCGGTCTCCGTCGTCGCCCACGCCCCGGCGAAATCATTGCCGGTGATCATGATCGTCGATACGCCGTCGCCGGCAACGACCGGGCGGCTGCCTTCGTTGGCCTGCGGTTCGATCGCTTCGACCCAAAGCGGGCTTCCAGAGTAGCGCCCGGGAAATTGATCGAGCAGATAGAAGGCCTTGGTCAGCACATGATCGATCGGCACGGGCTCCAGCGGAGGAATGTCCAGGTCTTCGAGAATTGCCCGCAGCCGGGCGCCGTTTTCGGTCGTCCCGAATGGCTGAAGTCCGGCGCTGAGCTGGTCGCGGGTGTCGAAAAGGATCGTGCCGCCGTTCCGCATATAGGCATCGATGCGTGCCATCGTGTCGTCGGAAGGAACAGGCATCGTCGTTGTGATCGGCCAATAGAGCAGCGGAAAGAAGGACAGTTCGTCCTGCGTGATATCCACGCCGACCGGCGCTTCGGGCTCAAGTGCCGTTCGTTGCATGAGATAGCGCGACAACCCCAGGAGACCGGCCTGGCTCGTGCCGTCCACTTCCGGGTCGCCGGTGACCACATAGGCAAGCCTGGTATCGAGCGTGGCATTCAGGGCGAAAAGATCGCTGGAAGTATCCTGTGCGCGTCCCTCTCCGGAAAGCGCCAGGATCAGGGGCGCAGCCATGAGGATCACGATACCGCTGCGCAACGGTATTCCATGCCTGATCCGCTCAAGGTCGCCTCTGAGCATGATCATGGCAATGGCATCTGCAAGCAGAAGGGCAAGCGCCATCATCAGCAAGACCGGTGCGAGCTCAGTTGGCCCGGCCGTCGGATAGGCAAGACGCTGGGCTTTTGCGGCGAGCGGACCGAGATCGAGCGGCCTCAATGCATCGCCATCCCTGAAGACGTTCAGGGCGCGGAAAGCGTCCTCGCTGCCGTAGATGCCTGCCGGATGAGTTCGGCTTGCCTCCACCTCGTCAAATGCATCAGCCGCAATAGGCAGAGCATCGGCGCCCGGCGTGGAGAAGTGGCCGTAGCCATCCATCGTGCGCAAGGGCGGCAGCATGGTCCGCTCCTGTTCCACGCTGCTGTTCGAAGTGCCCTGGCCTTCGCCCGTTTGCCGGGAGGCGTCGGCGATGGCGATGATCCGGCGTAGCATTTCCACGAACGAGCCCGAAAGCGGCAGATTCGACCAGCTGGTATCCGCCGTCACATGGAACAGGACCAGGCGGCCGCGCCCCCGCAGAGAGGCTGTGACAAGAGGAGTGCCGTCGCTCAGGAGTGCCCAGGAGCGATCGGGCAGGTCGGCACTCGGTTCCGCCAGTACTTGCCGGGTGACGGTGACATCGCCGGGTATCTCCAGCCCGGCAAAGGGCGAGTTTTCGGAGAAGGCGGCCAGCGGCTGAGGTTCCTCCCAGGAAAGGCTGCCGCCCAACGACCGGTCGCCTGCACGAAGTCGCGTCGGCGTGAGGTCGTCGGCCCCACCGGCCATGCGCGGACCGGCGAAGCGGACGAGCATCCCGCCGTCGTCGACCCAGCGCGCCAGCCTGTCGGCGACGTTGTCGGGGAGCCTGCCCACATCGGCGAGAATGAGAACCGAGACCCCCTGTTCGATGAGGTCCGGCACCGCGCGGGCGAGATCGGCATCGCGCGGTACCCGCAGTTCCGCGAAGGGGGACAGGGCACGCTGCAGATAGTAGAGCGGCGAAAGCAGCGGCTGCGCCTGGTCGACCGACGCGCCGGATACAAGCCCGATCGAGCGCCGCTGCCAGCGATCGTCGAGAAGCTGGACGCTGCCGGCGCTCTCTTCGCCTGCTACCTCAAGCTTCGCGACGTCGTTACGCAGTTCCACGGGAAGGTCGAAGCGTGCTTCGGCATTCGTGGCGGCTGCCTCCAACCGCGCTTCGGTCTCCGCAAGCACCCGTCCCTTGAGATCGAGCGCGCGGATCGTCGCAGATCTTTCCGCCCCGCCATCTCTGCGAAGCACCGCAACAGTCAGCGCGTCGGCATTATTGCGGGCGCCAGCCAGTGCGAGCGGGATATCGAGACCTTCGTAAACGCTAACGCCGGCGTCTCCGCTCATTGCGTCGAGGTCACGAAGGAAGGCGTCGCTACCGGCATCGGAAAGGTTATCGGTCAACCAGACGACCGCGCCTGGCTGCTCTTCCGTGGCGGCCTTGCGCAAGGCAGTGGTCAGCGTTGCGCGATGGGTCGGCCAGGCGCGCGGCTCGAGCGCGCGCAGCCGGTCGCGCGCTTCCGCCGCACTTTGAGGTATCAGCGGCTGGCTCGCACCGTCGGCGGTTGCAGCAAAAAGAACGGTCGCGCCGCGTTGGCCGGCGGTATCCAGGAGTTCTTCTGCGAGCGCCTGCATGTTTTGCCAGCCCTTGGCGGAACTCCAGCCATTGTCGACAAACAGCCATAGCGGCCCTTTGCCAGGCATCGTGTCGGCCGCCGGCCGCCAGATCGGCCCCGCCAGCGCGACAATCAGCGCGGCGGCGAGCAGAAGCCGCAGGAGCGTCAGCCACCAAGGGCTTTTTTCCGGCGTTTCTTCCCGTTTTTCAATGTCGAAGAGCAGCCGCGTCGGCGGAAAGGCGACTTGTCTGGGTCGTGGCGGGGTCAGGCGCAAAAGCCACCAGATTACGGGCAGCAGCAGCAAGGCGGATAGAACAAACGGCGCTGTGAAACCGATCGGGAAGAAGCTCATGGCGCATGCCCTCCCAGGCCTGCGGCTTCCAGATTACCGCTGAGCCTGCTGTGAAGCAGGAGCAACGGTTCGGACGCAGGCCGATCGGTATGGTGCAGAACGAATGTCCAACCAGCCCTGCGGGCAAGGTCGCGGATCGTCTCACGCTGGGCTTCCAGCCTGTCGGTATAGGCCTTGCGCCACTCCTCCGCGCGACCCGCGGTCAGGCGTTCTCCGCTTTCTGGATCGCGAAACTCGGTACGGCCCGAGAAGGGAAAGGTTTCCTCGATCGGATCGAGCACCATGACGAGGTGGCCGCGTGCGCCGGTCGCCGCAACCTGACGGATCCATCCGGTGATCTTTTCGATCGGGTCCAGCAGATCGGCGAAGACGACAACGTCCGAGAAGCGGCGTATTTCGTGGTTGTCCGGCAGGGATGCAGGTTCGCTCACATGGGTGAGGGAGGCTGCGATCCGCTCGGCGGACTGTCGGTCGGAGGTCGGTCGCCTGACGCCGGGCAGGCCGACACGCTCGCCTGTCTTTGCAAGAAGTTCGGCAAGCCCGAGCAGCAGAACGAGCGCGCGGTCGCGCTTGGTAACAGGTGCGAGCCTGGAGCGGAAAGCCATCGAAGCCGACAGATCCGCCCACAGCCACACCGTATGGGCGGCCTCCCATTCGCGCTCGCGAACGTAGAGGTGATCATCACGGGCAGAGCGGCGCCAGTCGATACGTTTCATCGGTTCGCCGGCGGTGAATGGACGGTACTGCCAGAAGCTTTCACCCGGCCCCGCGCGCCGGCGACCGTGCCAGCCGACGACCAAGGTGTTGGCCACCTGCTTCGCTTCCACGAGCAAATCCGGCAGCGCGTCGGCGATCTGGCGCGAATCGGTCAGGATCTGCGGCCAGCTTTGCCGCTCGATCACGTCCTTGTTGTCGCCACTCCCTCGGGCCAATGCCATGGACGTAGGCCTACCTATCCGATCATCCTCAGCCGATACGGGCTTTGATGCGGCTGATGACGTCGCGAATTGTATGCCCGTCCGCGCGAGCGGCGAAAGTCAGTGCCATGCGGTGTTGCAGGACGGGCTCGGCGAGTGCCAGCACGTCGTCGACCGAAGGCGCGAGCCTGCCGTCGACCAGGGCCCGGGCGCGAACCGTCAGCATAAGCGATTGACTGGCGCGCGGACCCGCTCCCCAGGCAAGCAACGACGAGACGTCGCCGCCGGTTTCTCCGGGGCGTGCGGACCGCACCAGTTCCAGGATCGCCTCGACAACGCTCTCGCCGACGGGCATGCGCCGCACAAGCTTCTGGAAACCCGCCAGTTCGCCGGCTGTAATGATCGCTTCGGCGGTTGCCTCGTTCGCGCCGGTCGTTTCGAGCAGGATGCGCCTCTCGGCTTCCCGGTCGGGGTAATGCACGTCAATCTGCATCAGGAAGCGGTCGAGCTGGGCTTCCGGCAGCGGATAGGTGCCTTCCTGTTCCAGCGGGTTTTGCGTGGCGAGCACGTGGAAGGGGCGTGGCAGGTCGTGGCGCTGGCCGGCAACCGTCACATGATATTCCTGCATGGCCTGGAGCAGCGCCGACTGCGTGCGCGGGCTGGCGCGGTTGATCTCATCCGCCATCAGGAGTTGCGAAAAGATCGGGCCGGGAATGAAGCGGAAGGAGCGTGTGCCGTCCGGCGCCTGGTCCAGGACTTCCGCGCCCAGGATGTCGGAAGGCATCAGATCCGGCGTGAACTGGATGCGGCTGGCGGCAAGACCCAGTACGGTCCCGAGCGTCTCCACGAGTTTCGTCTTGGCGAGGCCGGGTACGCCCACCAGCAATCCGTGACCGCCGGACAGAATGGTCACCAGGCTCCGTTCGACCACGCTTTCCTGGCCGAAGATGACGCGTGCGATTTCCGCCCTTGCCGCCGTGATGCGTTCCACCGCGGCTTCGGTTTCGCGGACGATTGCATCCATGTCGGCTTCTCCTGCAGTGGTCAACGCGCTCATCTTGAACTCAGCCTCCTGCTTAACGCCGTCATGGCACCCGCCTTCATCCGACTCAAATCGGGACGATCGGCAGCATTCGCGAGTTTGACACCAATAAGAGCCCGACTTAAGCCCTGCGTTTCAGAACTTGCCGGTCAATTTGCCGTCATGATCCCGCAGCCTGCATGATCGATCCGCAATTCCAAAAAGGCGAGACGCTCTTGCATTGGCATTACAAAATCCGATCTCATGACAGGGTATGGGCCAAATCAAGGCAAGGACAACGTGCAGGAAACGAAAAATATCGCTGATGATGACGCCGACCCTGCCGGGCGCCCCTTGCCGGCCGGGCTGAAGGCGTTGATGTCGAGGGCGCAGGGGCAGGAACGTTCTTTGCCGCCCGTGGAGGCTTGGAACCCGCCATTTTGCGGCGACCTCGATATCCGCATTACCCGCGACGGACGTTGGCACTATCTTGGTTCTCCCATAGGGCGAGAGAGTCTCGTCCGATTGTTCTCGACCGTGCTGCGAAAGGACGAGGACGGGAAGCACTATCTGGTCACGCCGGTGGAAAAGATCGGCATCAAGGTGGACGATGCACCGTTCCTGGCGGTCGAACTGCACGTCTCGGGCGAAGGGGAAGGGACGCTGGTAACCTGTCGCACGAATGTCGGCGATGTGGTGGAAGTTGGTCCGAGGCATCCGATGCGCTTCGCCACGGAGGAAGGCACGGGAGGGCTCAAGCCCTATGTTCTCGTACGCGGCGGACTGGAGGCATTGCTTACCCGGCCTTTGCTGCACCAGATCGCCGATCATTTCGAGGAGTGCGAAATCGACGGCTTGCCCATGGTCGGCATATGGAGCGGCGGCACTTTCTTTCCCGCCCTGCCGGCGGCAGAGGCGAGAGATGGCACGGAGGTGGAATGACCTTGAGGGAACGCCACGAAGATGACCGCGTCCCGATCGCGGAAGATCACGGCCCGCCGGGCAAGCGGCTCTCGGTCGTCGACTTTCGTTTGCGTGCGGAGGCCCGCCTTGCCGCCGCCGGCGGACGGGAGGCGGGCGACCACATTCTCAATCCTGGCAGCTCTCGCTTTCTGAACCGCAAGGATCCGCTGAAGGATGCGGCCGTGCTGATCCCGATCGTCGATCGCGGCAGGGATCCGACGGTATTGCTGACGCTGCGCACCGAGCACCTGGCGTCTCATGCCGGACAGGTTGCCTTTCCGGGCGGCAAGATAGACGCGAACGATCATGGTGCCGTCGGCGCCGCATTGCGGGAGGCGCATGAGGAAATCGGGTTATCCCCCCACTTCGTTCGCACGATCGGCTCCCTCCCGCCCTATCTGACGGGGTCCGGCTACAAGGTCGTGCCGGTCATCGGGATCATTGAAGCCGCCCCGCGGCTGGTACCCAACCCCGGCGAGGTCGCTGATGTCTTCGAAGTGCCGCTGTCGTTTCTGATGAATCCTGCAAATCACCAGCGTCAGAGCCGCGTCTGGGCAGGTGAGAGACGACATTTCTACGCAATGCCTTATGGCGAGCGCTATATTTGGGGCGTTACCGCAGGTATCATCCGTTTGCTCTATGACACGGTATATGGTTGATGCTGCGAATTATTTTCACTCACCTGCTGCTGTTTCTCATTCCCTTCATTGGCTATGCGTTCTGGCTTTGGATAAACCGGAAGGCGCAGACCTCCGAGAACTGGCGCAGCGGGCCGCTGATCTGGCTCGCCTTCGGCGGGATCGTGATCGTGAGTGCCAGCCTGTTTTTCCTCGCCTCATTCGAGCATATGCCGGAAGGAAAGACGTACCGGCCCGCCGAAATCCGCGACGGCGAGTTCGTACCCGGCCGATACGAGTAGATCCATGGCCGAAACACTGAATCCCGACTGGCTTGCCTCACCGTCGATTCAGGCAGTCTTCGACGCGCTGGAAGTCGGCGGCGACCAGGCACGCGCGGTCGGCGGTGCCGTTCGCAACACATTGCTGCGCGTACCTGTCAGCGACATCGATATCTCGACGACGGCAGTGCCGCAGGAGGTCATTGCCCGAGCCGAGGCTGCCGGCATGCGCGCGATCCCGACCGGTATCGACCACGGGACGATCACCGTCATCAGCCGGGGCGTGGCCTACGAGGTCACCACGCTGCGCGAGGATGTGGAGACCCATGGGCGACATGCGACAGTCCGCTTCGGCAGCGACTGGCTGAAGGACGCCGAGCGGCGCGATTTCACGATGAATGCACTTTACGTCGATCGGCAGGGGCGGCTTTACGATCCTGTTGGCGGCCTCCCGGACCTGCGCCATCGGCAAGTCCGTTTCATTGGCGATCCGGCGGCGCGAATTGCCGAGGACTACCTGCGTATTCTTCGCTTCTTCCGCTTTCATGCCCAATACGGATCGGGCGCGCTGGACGCCGCCGGGCTGCATGCGGCAATCGAGGCACGCGACGGGCTGCGCCGTCTTTCGGCCGAGCGGATCGGCATGGAAATGCGCAAGCTTGTCTCGGCGCCAGCTGCCGCGGACACCGTGTCGCTGATGGCCGACATCGGCATCATCGAAATTGTGCTGGCCGGCGTTGCGAGGATCGTCGACTTCCGCAATCTGCGCCGTCTCGATATCGTGGCGCATGAGACGCGTGCGCCTTCCCTTGGCCTGGCTGCGCTTGCCGGCTTCATCGATGAGGATATCGAGCGGATATCCACCCGCATGCGCCTGTCCAATGCCGAACGGAAGCGCATGCTCCATGCCCTTCATATGGCCGACCGCTTCGGCAAGCAGAGCGACACGCATCAGGTAAGGGAAATGATCTATCGCACGAGCAGGGAAGCGGTGGTTGACGGCATTCTGCTCGCCTGGGCGCGGCAGGGAGGCGATCCCATGGATCGGCGCCATTTGTCCTTGCTGCAAATCGCCCATTCGTTCATTGCGCCCGTTTTTCCGGTCAAGGGCAAGGACCTGGTCGCACTTGGCATCCCCAGGGGCCCGCAGGTCGGCGAACGGTTGTCGGAGCTCGAAGCGCACTGGATCGAGCAGGATTTCCGGCCCGGCCGCGATGAATTGTTGGGCGCGGTGGAGATCTCCCGCAGTTGACGGATTTTTGCTCTCCACGCCACTTTCAATGACCGCCTCGCCTTCCTACATCTCATGCACGAAAAATCGGGAAGAAAAGCGCCGGAGTATCCATGTCCTTTCTGAAGTCGTCGCGGAATATTTTAGCCCTCCTTCTCGTCTCGCTGAGCCTGAGCCTTGTGGCCGTGGATTTCGCCGAAGCGAAGCGTGGCTTTTCCTTCGGCAGCCGGGGCTTTCGTACCTATTCCGCGCCGAAGGCAACGCCAACCGCACCGCGCACCGCGACACCGCAGCAAAGCACCTCGCCGCGCCAGTCGGTCAATCCGGGAGCTAACACATTGCAGAATACGGCAACGGCTCCCCGCCGGGGGCTGTTCGGCGGAGGGTTCTTCGGCTCCATGCTGGGCGGTCTGGCGCTGGGCGGGTTGATCGGCATGCTGCTTGGCCACGGCATGGGCGGCTTTGCGGGCTTCATCGGCTTGCTATTGCAGGTGGCGCTGATTGTGGGCGGCGTCCTGTTGCTGATGAGGTTTCTGGGCCGCAAGGGGCAAAGGCCTGCCTTTGCGCACGCGAGCGGCCCGAATTCCTACCGGGAGGCACCGGCCCAGCGGACTTCGGCGGCTTCCAGCTTCCGTATTCCCGATATCGGCGCCGGTTCCGCTTCGCATTCGGAGCCGCGGCAGCCGGCCAACGCCTTTTCGGAAGGTGACGAGATCGGAATAACGGGCGAGGATCTCGATACGTTCGAACGGCTTTTGAGCGAAGTCTGGCAGGCTTACGGGCGGGAGGACTATGCTGCGTTGAGATCCCGCACCACTCCGGAAATCATGGGCTTTCTGGCCGAAGAATTGGGTTCCGCCGCAAGCCGGGGCCTTATCAACGAGGTGCGCGACATTCGCCTGGAACAAGGCGACCTCGCTGAAGCCTGGCGCGAGGCGGAGGCCGAATATGCGACGGTTGCCATGCGCTATTCCTCGATAGACGTCACGCGTGAGCGGGCGACCAACCGCGTGGTCGAGGGCGATCCCGAACAGGCGAGCGAAACGACCGAGCTTTGGACTTTCGTTCGCCGTCCGGGCGACGGCTGGCGCGTTTCGGCGATCCAGCAGGCCGAATAGGCCGGGGCGCTTGTCACGAAAGCGGCATCCCTTTCGTGACAAGAGTTCGCTACAATATCAATGCTCTATGGCCACTTAACGACAGGCGGTAGCGAGGACAGGATCGACGCCACGTTGCCGCCGGTCTTCAGGCCGAAGATCGTGCCGCGATCGTAGAGAAGATTGTATTCGACATAGCGCCCACGCCGGATGAGCTGTTCCTCGCGCTGGGCTTCCGTCCATGGCTTCTCGAAATTGGCGGCCACCAGGCTCGGGTAGATTTCCCGAAAGGCACGGCCAACGTCCTGCGTGAAGGCGAAATCGGCGTCGAAGTCGCCGCTGTTCAGGTAGTCGTAGAAGATGCCGCCGATGCCGCGCGGCTCGTTGCGGTGCTTCAGGAAGAAATAGTCGTCGCACCAGGCTTTATAGCGATCGTAATCGGCGACTGCATGCGCCTCGCAAACCGAGCGCATCGCGGCGTGAAAGGCGACCGTATCGGGGTCTTCCTGCGTTCGGCGCGCATCCAGAACCGGTGTGAGATCGGCGCCGCCGCCGAACCACTGCCGCGTCGTCACCACCATGCGTGTGTTCATGTGGACCGCCGGAACATTCGGATTCTGCGGATGAGCGATCAACGAAATGCCGGACGCCCAAAATCGCGGATCATCGGCAGCACCCGGGATCTGGCCCCGGAACTCGGGCGAGAACGAGCCATGCACTGTCGAGACATGGACGCCGACTTTCTCGAAGACGCGGCCATGCATGATCGACATGACGCCGCCGCCGCCATTTTCCCCGTCGAAGTTGGTCCGGTCCCAGGGCGTGCGTACGAACCGGCCGGCAGGCTGTTCGGACAGTGGGCCACCCAGATCTCCGATCCGGTCTTCCAGTTCTTCGAAGGCAACGCAGATTTCATCGCGTATCGCTGCGAACCAGGCGCTTGCCCGTGCTTTCTTCCCTTCGATATCAGCCGGTATCGGCCCGCCGCGCTCGCTCATCGTGTCGCCTTGCTCCGTCATGTTGCCGACTGATTAGGGAAGGAGGCGGTCTGGCGCAAGGCCTCGCCCAGCACCATCGCGGCCGAGACCGCTACATTCAATGACCGAAGTCCCTGTGCCATGGGGATGAGCAACCGCGCATCCGCCGCGTCATGGACAGGTTCGGGGACACCTGCGGATTCCCGTCCGAACAGCAGGATATCGTCGCTGCCGAAGGCAAATTCGCTGTAGGGCAGGCTAGCGCTCGTGGAAAGAAGGACGAGCCGGCGCCTTTCGCCTCGCCGCCATTCGTCGAAGCTGACCCAGTTGAGATGGCGCCGCAGCGCCGCCCGCTCCAGGTAATCCATGCCGGCGCGCTTCAGCGAATGATCCGACAGGGGAAAGCCCGCCGGCTCGATCAGGTGCACGGTCGTACCCATGCAGGCGGCAAGCCGCAGGATCGTTCCGGTATTCACCGGTATATCCGGTTCGAAGAGAGCGATGTCCGGCAAGGGGCCCATCCCAAATTGAACTTGCGCCCGTCCTACCATTCGCATGCCGCTTTGTCAGGGCTCGGCTTTTCCGGCAAAACGCCGCAGTGTGCATGGCAAGCCCTGCCGGATCGCCTATAACCAATGGTCGCAGGCAGGAAGCCGGGAAATCAGGGAGCAGGATCGGGTGGAGCGCATTTATCGCTGGTTCGAAAGCCGGATAGATCCCTTCGCCGCGCGTCCCGAACGGCCGATGCCGTCAGATGCGGTCGGCTTTCTGCTGTACTTCGTCTCTCAGGCTCGGGGCGTCTTTCTCGCCATGCTTATCCTCGGTGGCCTGACCGCGCTGATCGAGGCGGCGCTCTACGTTTTTGTCGGCGACCTCGTCGACCTGATGCAGCAGGGCGAAAGGGAGGGCTTCTTCCTGCGCCATGCGGGGCTGCTCCTGCTGATGGCCGCCGCCGTTCTGGTTTTCCGCAGCCTCGTCGCCGTGTTGACGGCCCTGGTCGAGGAACAGGCGGTGGTGCCGGGCTTCTTCAACCTGGTGCGCCTGCAATCGCACGACCGCATCATGCGCCAGTCGCTCGGCTATTTTCAGGACGAATTCGCCGGCCGCATATCCCAGAAGGTCTGGCAGGCGGGACAGGCGGCGGGCGACTTCATGGTCTCGCTGCTTCAGGTAATCTGGTACATCGTTGTCTTCGCCCTATCCACGCTTACCCTGCTGGGCGGGCTCGATGGCAGCTTCGCCCTGCTGATCGCGCTCTGGCTCGGTTTCTTCGCGCTGACGGCCCGGTTCTTCGTACCGAAGATCAGGGCTCGCGCCCGCGCGGTTTCCCACGCGGGATCCGGGATCACGGGCCGCCTCGTCGACACCTACTCCAATATTCAGACCGTGAAGCTCTTCGGTGATCTGGGACGCGAGGAAGAGGGACTGAAGGCTGGTTATCTCGGCTTTCTCGGCACGCTGAGAACCTTCACCCGCACGTTGACGGGAGTGCGCGCTGCCATGAGCGTGCTGAGCGGCCTCATGATCGTCTCCATAGCCGCCATGGCCATTCAATCCTGGCAGGGCGGAAGGATAAGTGCAGGCGATGTGGCCGTCGTGATGGGGCTCGTCCTGCGGCTGAATATCCTGCTCAATCGGCTGATGGGGCAGATGAACGGACTGTTTCGCGCGCTCGGCACGCTGCAGGACAGCGCCGATATGATCACTCGCAAGGTCACGTTGACCGACCATCGCGAGGCGGTTCCTCTTCGGGTCGGCGCCGGACGGATCGAGTTCCGAAATGCCAGCTTCCACTATGGCAGGGACGACGGGGTTCTGGAAAACCTGTCCCTGACGATCGAGCCGGGCGAAAGGGTCGGCATCGTCGGCCGGTCGGGGGCGGGAAAATCGACGCTGGCCAACTTGCTGCTGCGTTTCTTCGATCTCGAGAGCGGCGGCATTCTTGTCGACGGACAGGATATCTCGCGCGTCACGCAGACCTCGCTGCGCGCAGCGGTCGGCATGGTAACCCAGGATACTTCGCTGCTGCATCGATCCATCCGTGAAAATATCGTCTACGGCCGGCCCGAGGCAGACGATGCGGCGATCCGTGCCGCCGCGGTGCGCGCCCATGCGGATGGCTTCATCCAGGCGCTTGAGGACAAGCGCGGGCGGAAAGGCTACGACGCCTTCGTCGGCGAACGGGGAGTGAAGCTTTCCGGCGGACAGCGCCAGCGAATAGCCATAGCCCGCGTGTTACTGAAGGATGCGCCGATCCTGGTGCTGGACGAGGCAACGTCGGCCCTCGACTCTGAAATCGAGGCTGCAATCCAGGAGAGCCTGTCGGAATTGATGGAAGGAAAGACCGTCATCGCGATCGCACATCGGCTTTCAACGATCGCGGCGATGGACCGCCTCGTGGTTATGGACGAAGGGCGGATTGTCGAGGAAGGCACGCACAAGGAACTGATCGCGCGCGGCGGGCTTTATGCGGACCTCTGGAAGCGCCAGTCGGGCGGCTTCATAGCCGCCGGCCGGGCCGCATGAGAGAGTTGTTGTAAAAAGGCAACGGGAGCGGCAGTTTGCCGCAGCCAATCCACTTCGACGCTGGCGCACTCGGGGGAATTGTGTATTTTCACAACCCTCGTTGTCGCCGCTCCTTGCGGTGTTTTCGCGGCGAGATCGTCAACCGGCTTCAGGCTGCAACAGGAGCGACTGCATGATCACCATGTACGTACACCGCACCGGCGGCATGTCGTCCTTCGGCCTTTCCCGATTCATTCCGGGTTATCGCAGGCGGGCCTGACCGACCGACGAGCCTCTGATCGCTTCAGCGGGATGAGGCCAGAACTGCCCGTAAATAGCGGGCTTTCCCTCTCAAAATATCTCGCATAGCCGGCCTCCGGCCAATTCGCCCACGTGCGCATTCCTTCGGTCCGTTAACCTGCAATGATTGGCAGGCGACCGGAGAGAAGCTGCAAGGGGTCGCCTTTCGACAGGGCTTCCTTGCAGAGAAACCGCGCAAACCAGGCGGATGCGGGTTCCGACCCGTTTTCCCGGCGGCCGAATTTCCTTTCAGCACCGGCAGTTCAACGCTGCCGGACGAAAAAGAGAGTTCGCCATGTTGTTCCCTTTATCGATGAGGTCCGATACCGAGCCGGACAGACCCGACATCGACATACGTCGCCAGTTGGAAAGAGTGCCGGATCAAAGCCGGGCCGAAACCGTCCGCAGGGCTGCCTTGATCTTCGCGGGGGCTGCCGTCGCCGTGCTTCTGGGGGCTGTGCTTCTGTTCGTGCCGATCCTGATCGGCGAGCTGTCGCGCGTGGATGGCGTGCTCACGGCAACCGGCATTGAATCGGCCGCCGATTTCGCCGCCCGGCTGAGAAGTCTGTTCTACGGCGCTGTCATCGTCTCGTCGGCGATCATATCTTTCATCATGTCGTTCCTGCTCGCGCCCTTCGAGCCGCGGTTCCATACCCCATCGGATTACCGGTTCGGGCTTGAACGGAGGCCTCGCAGAACGGATGCGTTTCCCTATCGTTCGGGCGCTTCCGAGTTTAAGAGGCAGGTTGGCATTCAGTGAGACGAGCATGATGACCCGGATGGCATTTGTCGTCCGGGCCGTGCTCCGGGAGTAGGTTTCATGTTCGCTCTCTTCGAGCGCCTCGTTGATCCGTTTCGTAGCGCCGGGCCCGAGGGACCGCCGCCCGATACGCTGATGGGCTTCTGCTGGCACTATACCAAGCCTGTCTGGCCGATCCTGGCCGCGGTTTCAGTGCTTGCGGCGCTCGTCGCCATCTTCGAGGTGATGGTGTTTTCCTTCCTCGGCGACCTCGTCAACTGGCTGTCGGAAGAAAACCGGGAAACCTTTCTGACGAACAATGCCGGGCAGCTGCTCTGGATGGCGGTGGTGATCCTCGTCATCCTGCCACTGCTGGCGGGTTTCTATGAGCTGGTCTTTCACCAGGGACTGATCGGCAACTACCCGATGAGCGTGCGCTGGCGCGTCCA
The DNA here is from genome assembly GCF_014050225.1 of Stappia albiluteola. Taxonomy (GTDB): domain Bacteria; phylum Pseudomonadota; class Alphaproteobacteria; order Rhizobiales; family Stappiaceae; genus Hongsoonwoonella; species Hongsoonwoonella albiluteola. The sequence continues at coordinate 69,956 of NZ_JACFXV010000029.1, forward strand.
CCGCTATCTTCTGCGCCAGAGCATCGGGTTCTATCAGAACGATTTTGCCGGCCGCATCGCCACGAAGGTGATGCAGACGTCGCTTGCTGTACGGGAAGTGGTGACCCGGATGGCCGACATCGTCGTGTACGTCACGGTCTACTTCACGTCGGCAGTCGTGATCGTGGCGGAGGCCAATCCGGTTTTCGCGACGCCGCTGCTGCTTTGGCTTGCGGCCTATGTTGGTGTGCTGACCTACTTCGTGCCGCGGCTGAAGGCGATCTCCAAGGCGCAGGCAGATGCGCGCGCGGTGATGACGGGCGATGTGGTCGATGCCTATACCAACATAACCACCGTAAAGCTGTTCTCGCACGCGGCACGGGAAGAAGCCCACGCCAAGCGTTCGATGACAGCCTTCCTGAAGACCGTCTACGGCCAGATGCGGCTGGTGACGGTGCTGAATTTCACCCTGACCGCCATCAATACGTTGCTGATCTTCGCAACCGGCGCGCTGGCAATCATCCTCTGGCAAGCCAGTACGTTGACGACCGGCGCCATCGCGGTCGCCATTGCGCTGGCGCTTCGCCTGAAGGGCATGTCGGAATGGATTCTCTGGGAAGTCTCCGGACTGTTCGAGAATATCGGAACTGTCCAGGACGGTATTTCGACGATCTCGCGCGAAAGGGAAGTGGTGGATGCCGCTGATGCTCGACCGCTTGTCGTGGGCGAGGGCGGCATCCGTTTCGAGAAAATCCGGTTTCACTACGGCAAGGAAAAGGGCGTTATCGAAGACCTGTCGCTTGCGATCCGGCCGGGCGAGAAGGTCGGCCTTGTGGGCCGCTCCGGCGCCGGCAAGTCGACGCTCGTCAGCCTGCTTCTGCGTTTCTACGACCTTGAAGGCGGCCGCATCCTGATCGACGGGCAGGATATTTCTGCGGTCACGCAAGAATCGCTGCGTGCCGAGATCGGCGTCGTCACTCAGGATACCTCGCTCCTCCACCGCTCCGTTCTTGAGAATGTCGTCTACGGCAAGCCGGGCGCCGGCATCGAGGACGCGATGAGGGCGTCAAAACGGGCGCATGCCGATACCTTTATCACCGGACTGGAGGACCTGAATGGTCGCAAGGGCTTTCATGCCCATGTCGGGGAGCGGGGCGTCAAGCTCTCCGGCGGGCAGCGTCAGCGGATCGCCATTGCCCGCGTCTTGCTGAAGAACGCGCCGATCCTCGTGCTCGACGAGGCAACCTCCGCGCTCGATTCCGAGGTGGAGGCCGCAATCCAGGAAAGCCTCGTCGAATTGATGCAGGGCAAGACGGTGATCGCGATCGCGCACCGGCTTTCCACGATCGCGGCGATGGACCGGCTGATCGTCATGGACGGCGGCCGGATCGTCGAAGAGGGGACGCACAAGGAACTGGTGGCGCGCGGTGGCCTTTACGCGGACCTCTGGAAGCGTCAGTCGGGCGGGTTCATCGATGCGGCCGCGGTGGCGTGAGGGGCGAACGGCGTCCCTCACACCTTGCGCGCGAACACCACTTCGTCATGGATCGGGATGCCGTATTCGCCGGTCAGCGGGATCTCCGACTTGACCTTTCGTTCTTCGTCGATGACGCCCGGATTGACCTTCTCCAGGCGAAAGCCGCGCCGCTGATAGAAACGGAAGGCGTCGAGATTGTCGTTGGATGTGCGCACGCTGACGCGCCGCATGCCATTCTCGACAGCTGCGCCTATAACTGCGTTCAGCAGGAGCGTGCCTATGCCGCTCTGACGGCTGAGCGAATCGAGTGTCAGGATCTCCCATTCGTCCGGGCGATGGATGACTGTCACAAGGCCGACAATCTCGTCACCGTCATGGGCGATAAAGCCGGGTAGCCGAGACGCATCGACCATCTCTCCGTCGAGAAGCTGCATCGGGCTCGTCCATCGCCGTGTCAGCAGATCGACGACTGCCTGATGATCCGCCTCTTCGATCGTTCGGATGGTTACGGCCATTCGGGTCTCCGTCAAGGATGATCGATCGACGCGATCGGTGTCTGCCTCGATAATGCTCGTCGAAGGCAATGGTCATGAGACGTCAGTCACCTCGCACTTGCAATGCCTGATTGGGGGGACGGAGCGAGGAGTTAGGACAGGTCGCTACGGGCGCCCCCATTCGATCTCGCGTATCAGGCGCTCGCCGGTAACGATGACTGCTACGGCTTCGCCGAAGCCCGGGCCGGAAATCGCCACGTAAGCCCATCCGAGATCTCCCGGCTTTTTCTGCGGCCAGTCATCCAGAAAATTCATGACTTCGACGGTGTCCGGCGGCCCGTCGCCGTAGTCGGTCATCTCATCGAATTCCCGCTGAAGGTCTGCCTCGGTGAAATCTGCCTTGAGCGTCGCGGCCAGCAAGCCACGGGCACCGGCAAAGTCGCCGTCGCAGAGCGCCTTCGCGAATGTCAACGCTGCCTTGCAGGTCGGATTATCAGAGAAGTCAGTTTGCGGCATCGGAACCTGGTTCCTTTGCTGTCTGGAAGGTTGAAAGCGGTATTGAACTAACCAGTCGTTGAGCTATGCCGCCGGTCCCTATCGTTTCAAGATGCGGTCGAGAACGTCTCCCCGGCTCTGCCAGTGTGCTCGTTCGAGTTCCGGGTCGCTATGTTCTTCCTGCGGGTAGCCGAGACACAGATAGGCGATAAGACGCCAGCCGCGTTCGACTTGCAATGCCTCGGTCACGACCTCGGGTTCGAGGATCGAGACCCAGCCTAGGCCAATGCCTCGTGTCCGGGCGGCAAGCCAAAGTGTGGAAATGGCGCAAACGACGGAATAGGCGAGCATTTCTGGCATCGTATGCCGGCCGAGCCCGAAACCCTGTCCGGTCGCCTCGTCGCAGAAGACGGCGATGTGGACCGGTGCGTCGTCGAGTCCGGCAAGCTTCAGCCGCGCGTAAGCCGCAGCCCGCTCGCCGTCGTAGCTGGCGAGCGCTTTCGCATTGGCCCGCAGGAAGCTTTCCCGCACGGCGCGGCGCCTTTCCTCGCTTTCCACCAGCACGAAGCGCCAGGGCTGGCTGTTGCCGACGGAGGGTGACATATGCGCCTGCGACAACAGTTCCTCGACAAGGCCCTCGGGGAGTGGCGTCCTCAGAAAACGGCGCACGTCCCGCCGCCAGTGAAGCAACGTGTCGAACTGTGCCTGGAAAGCTTTCGAGAAAACGGGCGGACGGTCGTATGGGCTCGCCCGCCCGCTGCCGAGGGGAGGGCGTCGTCCTCCCTTCTTGTCCGCCGGCACGCCGTCAGTGCCCCGGGAAGGCCGCGAGTGTACGCACCGGCACGCCAAGGGCTTCGATCTTCGCCCTGCCGCCGAGATCCGGAAGGTCGATGATGAAGCAGGCCGCGATCACCTCGGCTCCCATCCGCTGCAGGAGCCTGGTTGCCGCTTCCGCCGTGCCGCCCGTGGCGATCAGGTCGTCCACCAGGATTACGCGGTCGCCCGGCTTGATCGCGTCCTTGTGCATCTCCATTTCGTCGATGCCGTATTCAAGCGAGTAGGCGATGCGGACGGTTTCGTGCGGCAGCTTGCCCTTCTTGCGGATCGGCACGAAGCCCGCGGAAAGCTGATGCGCCACCGCTCCGCCGAGAATAAATCCGCGCGCTTCGATCCCGGCGACCTGGTCGATCTTGGAGCCGGCCCACGGCTGCACGAGGGCATCCACGGCACGCCTAAAGGCGCGTGCATCGCCGAGCAAGGTCGTGATGTCGCGAAAAATGATGCCCTTTTTGGGATAGTCGGGGATCGTGCGGATCGCCTTGACCAGTTCTTCGGAGATGCTGTCCGCACCCATTGCCCGCCTCGCAGTGTTCTTGTCTGTCGTGCCTTCTGCATACACAGCACTGGCCTAGTCAGGGAAGCGTCGACGAGCTTTAAGCGCGAATTTTATCGGTGGAGCACCCGTCCCGCGACAGCGTCGAGCTTCGCGACGAGTTCGGGATCGCGAGCCTCCGGTGCAGTGAGGATCGCGTAATCGAGCGCGGTGTCGGAGCCGATCGGACAGGCTTCGTGCTCGCGGGGGATATCCCGGGCCAATCGGGCAAGGAGGCGCTGGGCATTGGCGGCATTATCCCTGAGGACTTTCAGGATCTTCTGGATATCGACCTCGCCATGGTCGGGATGCCAGCTGTCGTAGTCCGTGACCATGGCGACGCTGGCATAGCAAAGCTCCGCCTCGCGGGCGAGTTTGGCCTCGGGCATGTTGGTCATGCCGATGACGTCGCATCCCCATTCCCGGTAGAGCCGGCTTTCGGCAAGCGATGAGAATTGCGGGCCTTCCATCGCGAGATATGTCCCGCCGCGCCGGCAGGCAAGCTTCTCCGTCCGTGCCGCGGCTTCCAGATGATCGATGAGGCGCGGACTGACCGGATTGGCCATCGATACATGGGCGACCAGACCCTTGCCGAAAAAGCTCTTCTGGCGGGCTGTCGTGCGATCGATGAACTGATTGACCAGAGCGAAGGTTCCCGGGGCCAGTTCTTCCTTGAGCGAGCCGCAGGCGGAAACGGACACGAGGTCGGTGACGCCGGCCCGCTTCAACACGTCGATATTCGCACGGTAATTGATATCTGAAGGCGAATAGCGATGCCCTCGGCCGTGGCGTGGCAGGAAAACGACCGGAAGCCCGTCGATCTCGCCGAATCGAAGGGCGTCCGATGGTTCGCCCCATGGGCTCTCGAGCCTCCGCCATTCGGCGCCAGCAAGACCCGGCAGGTCGTATATTCCCGAGCCGCCGATCACGCCGAGTATGGTTCTTGCCATGGTCGATACGTCCTTCCTTCTTCGGGCCGTAAAGGACAAGAAGGCTCATGTTCGCCCGGGTCAATTAAAAAAGGCCGCCGGATTTCTCCGGCGGCCTTCTGAGCAAGGGCGTTATCGGCGATCAGTGATCGACCTTGCGCCAGATCTTCTGCTTCGTGAAGTAGAGCAGCGAGCCGAAGATGACGAGGAAGGCCATCACGCGGAAGCCGATCTTCTTGCGCTCTTCGAGCTTGGGCTCTGCGGCCCACATCATGAAGGCGGAGACGTCACGCGCGTACTGGTCGACTGTCATGGGCGTGCCGTCCGTGTATTCGACGAGCTCGTCGGACAGCGGAGGCGCCATGGCCAGCGTCTTTCCAGCCAGGAAGTGCGGGTTGTAATATTGCCCGGCCGGCACCTCGACGCCCTCCGGCGCTTCTTCCTCATACCCGGTCAGGAGCGCGTAGATATAGTCCGGCCCCTGCTCCTGGTACTGCGTGAAGGCGTCGAAGACGAACGCCGGGAAGCCGCGGTGTGCCGCCCGAGCCTTCGCGAGAAGCGAGAAGTCCGGCGGATAGGCGCCGCCATTGGCAGCGCGCGCCGCCTGCTCGTTCGGGAACGGCGAGGGGAAGTGATCGGCGAGAACGGCGGGGCGCTCGTACATGTCGCCTTCGTCGTTAGGTCCGTCGGTCACCGTGTATTCGGCCGCGATGACCTTCGCCTCTTCCTCGGTGAAGCCCGGTCCGCCCGGCTGGGCCAGGTTGCGGAACGCGACGAACTTCAGCGCGTGGCAGGACGAGCAGACTTCCTTGTAGATCTTGAATCCGCGCTGCAGCTGGGCCCGGTCGTAGGTCCCGAAGGGACCGGAAAAGGACCATTGCTGCTTTTCGATATGAGGCGCTTCGCCTTCCGCGGCGAACGCCGTCGCGGAGAAGGCAAGGGCGGCGACCGCAACGAGCGCGCGAGCGGTTTTGACCATTCCTGTCATGTCATCAAACTCCGATCTCGCTCGCGATCACTTGGTTTGCGGTCCGGCAACGGCACCGGCCGGCTGGCCAGCGCCGAGCACCGCTTCCGAAATCGAGGCCGGCAGCGGCTTCGGCTTCTCCAGGAAGCCAAGCAGCGGCAGGATGATCAGGAAGTGGGCGAAGTAGTAGGCCGTCAGGATCCGCGACAGGATCACGTAGATACCTTCCGCAGGCTGCGAGCCGAGATAGCCGAGGCCGATGCAGACGGCGCCGAATATCCAGAAGAACTGCTTGAAGAGCGGACGGAACGTCCCCGAACGCACCTTCGAGGTGTCGAGCCACGGCAGGACGAACAGCACGGCGATCGAGCCAAACATCGCAATCACGCCGCCAAGCTTGTCCGGGATGGCCCGCAGGATCGCGTAGAAGGGAAGGAAGTACCATTCGGGCACGATGTGGGCCGGCGTCACCAGCGGATTGGCCTCGGTATAGTTGTCCGGATGGCCCATGTAGTTCGGCACGTAGAAGGCGAACCAGGCGAAAAGGATCAGGAAGACGACGATCGCGAACAGATCCTTGACCGTGTAGTACGGATGGAAGGGGATCGTGTCCTGCTTGGTCTTCGGCTGGACTCCGGTCGGGTTGTTGTTGCCGGTGGTGTGGAAAGCCCACACATGCAGCAGAACCACGCCGAAGATCATGAACGGCAGCAGGTAGTGCAGCGAGAAGAAGCGGTTCAGGGTCGGATTGTCGACGGAGAAGCCGCCCCACAACCACGTGCGGATCTCTTCGCCGACCAGCGGAATGGCAGAGAAGAGATTGGTGATAACGGTGGCGCCCCAGAAGGACATCTGGCCCCAGGGAAGCACGTAACCCATGAAGGCGGTTGCCATCATGATGAGGAAGATGATCACGCCAAGGATCCACGAAATCTCGCGCGGCGCCTTGTAGGAGCCGTAATACATGCCGCGGAAAATGTGGATGTAGACGGCGATGAAGAACATCGAGGCGCCGTTGGCGTGCAGATAGCGCAGCAGCCAGCCGAAGTTCACGTCGCGCATGATGTGCTCGACGGAAGCGAAGGCGTTCGCCGTGGACGGCGTGTAGTGCATCACCAGAACGACACCGGTGAGGATCTGCGCGATCAGCACCATGAAAAGGATGCCGCCGAAGGTCCACCAGTAGTTGAGATTCTTAGGCGTCGGAAAATCGACGAAGGAACCGCGGATCAGCGAGATCACCGGCAGACGGCTTTCAAGCCATTTGGCGGCCGCGCTCTGCGGTACGTAGTTGGAATGTCCAGCCATGGCTGTCTCCTAAAACCCCTGTTTGACCTCAGCCGACCTTGATCGTTGTGTCGGAGACGAATTCGAACGGCGGCACGAGGAGGTTCTCGGGAGCCGGCCCTTTGCGGATGCGGCCTGCGGTGTCGTAGTGCGAACCGTGGCAGGGGCAGAACCAGCCGCCGAAGTCGCCCTGTTGGCCGAGCGGCACGCATCCCAGATGGGTGCAGATGCCGACCATCACGAGCCAGGGCTCCTTCTCGGGCGCTGCGCGGTTGGTGTCACTCGCTTCCGCGTCGGCCGGAAGATTGGAGTTGCGCGCCAGCGGATCGGGCAATTCGCCGACCGGGACGGACTTCGCCTCCTGGATCTCCTCCGCGGTACGGTTGCGAATGAAGACCGGCTTGCCACGCCACTTCACGGTAATCGACTGGCCTTCCTCGACCGCCGAAACGTCCACCTCGATCGAAGCCAGCGCGAGCGCCGAGGCATCGGGGTTCATCTGATCAACAAAGGGCCATGCAAGCGCCGCAGCGCCGACCGCCCCAACCGCACCGGTCGCGATATAGAGAAAATCGCGGCGTGTAGGTTCGACCGTATCCTGCTGTGCCAAGGTCGCGTCCTCTTCAAACAGTTCGTGCTCTAGACGATAGGTGCCTCAGACCGAATTGCCCTGAACGATCAGCCCGCCACAATCCGCCATTCCCGGTGGAGATACCGGGTTGGCGGCCGGGCAGGCCGACAGAGCTATTGGTTGCGTCAAATCAGCACCCTAACAAGCGGTGGGTCTTTTTGCATCGTTCCCGCCTGTTGTCCAGATCGCCTTTGGCCGGAATGACGCTTTGTCGCGGTTGTGCGTCATTTTTCCATCGCCTTTTCGCCGTGCCCCGGCCGAACGGACAACCTGCTGCCGCGGAAGGTTGGCCGCGACGGTTCAGGTAACGGATGTGTCTTCCAACGCCACGAAAACCCGCCCTTCGAAGGAAAAGACGGCTTCTCCATTCTGGTTCACGCCTTCGTTGTGACTGAAAAGCAGACCCCAGCCCGGGCGGGAGCGGCTCGGCTGCACCTTCAGTGCCGTGGTGAAATAGGAGATCGTGTCGCCGGCAAAGACCGGCTTCAGCCACTTGAGGTCTTCAAAGCCGGGCGAGGGGCCCAGTATCGGGTATCGTCCGCCGTTGCGACGTGCCTCTTCCGCCGCGTGCTGGTGATAGGCGACCATCAGTTTCATCCATACGGCCGCCGTATGCCATCCGGAGGCGCAAAGCCTGCCGAAATGCGTCTTTGCCGCGTCTTCTTCCGAGAGGTGGAACCGCTGCGGGTCGTAGGCGCAGGCAAATCGCACGATATCGTCGGCGGTGAAGGTGAAGCTGCCGAGCGCGATGCGTCGGCTTTCTGCGCCAAGCAGCACCTCGCTCATGCCGCCGTCTCCCGGCACCCGAACATGATCGCATTCTCCTGGGTCATCACCTGCGTGTCATCCGCTCGTGCGATGGTGAAGACAAAGCGTACAATGCCAAGACCGGGCCTGGATTTCAGGATGCGGGTATCAATGACCTCGGCGCTCATTTTCAGTCGGTCACCGGGCCGGACCGGGCTGATCCATCTCACCTTGTCGACGCCGGGAGAGCCGACGCAACTGGAGGCAAGGAGCAAGCCGTCGCAAAGCTGGCGCATCAGCATCGCTATCGTGTGCCAGCCCGAGGCGGCAAGGCCACCCAGCATGGACTGCTTGCCGGCTTCCTCGCTGAGGTGAAAAGGCTGAGGGTCGAACTCGCGGGCAAAGGCTATGATTTCTTCGGCCGTGACGTGTTTTTCGCCGAGATCGAACCTCTGGCCGACCGTGAAATCCTCAAAGTGGCGGAATGTGCTCATGAGGCCGTTTTAGAGGCAATTCGGATCCCCTGTCGAGGTGATCAGTTGGCTTGGAACCCGCAGTAGCGGCAGCTCCGTGCTTGAGGTCGCTCCGTCGGCGGTGATATCCAGACATTATGATAGAAACAGCCTGGGTTGGCGTTCGAACTCGCTCCATTTTCCGCACCGAGGACCGACTTCTTGCTGAAGGCTTTCGTGATCAATCTGGATCGCCGGCCGGATCGCCTGGCGCAGGTGAGCGACCTGCTTGGTGCCGCCGGTATTGATTTCGAGAGATTTGCCGCTTTTGACGGCGAGGCGGCCCTGGAGAAGGAAGGCTTTCCCGATTTTGCTCCGGGGTGTCTCGGACCTTCGGAGATCGGCGTCTTTTGCAGCCACTTCAGCCTGTGGCGACGGCTGCTTGCCTCCGATGAGAGCCATATGGCGATCTTCGAGGACGACATCCTGATTTCCCCGCGCCTTGCCGGCCTGCTCGGGGACCCGGGCTGGATAGACCCGCGGGCGGAAGTCGTCCGACTGGAGAGTTCACCGAAGCCGGCTCTCCTGGGGCGGCCCGCGCCTGTCGGCACAAGCAGCCTTCGCGCGGCCAGGCTCAGAAACAGGCAATACGGCTCGGCCGGATATATCCTGTCGCGCGAGGGGGCCGAAAGACTGTGCGGGTCCTATCTATCGACCCGGATTCAGGTCGATTACCTGCTTTTCGATCCGGAGGCGGCGGGGCGCAATGCACCGCTCCATGTGCTGCAGATCGAACCCGCCCTCGTCATTCAGCGGCAATTCGCGGATCCGGCCAAATTCGGCCGGGACAGCGACATCATGTCGGACCGCCTGATACGGGAAGGGCGTCGGGCTGAGGTTCAACGCAAGCGGGATACATCTTCCCTGCCGCGCAAGCTCGTCTACGAGGCCGGCGATATCATGCTCATGGCGCGCCGCGTGCCCGGCAATGTCTGGCGCAGGCTGACGGCGCGAGAAGTGGTGGTTCCCTTCGACGGCACGCTCACGTAACTCAAACAGGGCATGCTCTTACGTGTTGAACTTGAAGAGCATCACGTCGCCGTCCTTTACGACGTATTCCTTGCCTTCGTCGCGCGCCTTGCCGGCTTCCTTGGCCGCCGTTTCGCCTCCCAGCGTCACGAAGTCGTCGTAGGCGATCGTCTGTGCGCGGATGAAGCCACGCTCGAAATCCGTGTGGATCACGCCGGCGGCTCCCGGCGCCTTCGTCCCCTTGACTACAGTCCAGGCCCTGGCTTCCTTCGGGCCCGCGGTGAAATAGGTGATCAGACCCAGGAGTTCGTAGCCGGCGCGGATCAGCCGGTCGAGGCCGGGTTCGTCCAGACCGAGGGATTCCAGGTATTCGGCCTGTTCCGCATCGGCAAGCTGGGCGATTTCCGCTTCGATCGCGGCAGAAATGACGACGGCGGCAGCCCCTTCGGCTTTGGCCTTTTCGATGACGCGGGTGGAGAGTTCGTTGCCTGTCGCCGCCGAGGCCTCGTCCACATTGCAGACATAGAGAACCGGCTTTGCCGTCAGCAGGTTGAGGCCGTCGAGGATCTTGCGTTCCTCTGCAGAGTGAAGTTCCAGCCGGCGGGCGGGCTTGCCGTCCTGAAGCAGGGCAAGCGCGGCTTCCATGATCGGCAGGACGGCCTTGGCCTCCTTGTCGCCGCCGGATGCCTTCTTGCGCAGCGGCGCGATCCTGCGCTCCAGGCTTTCCATATCAGCGACCATCAACTCGGTCTCGACCGTATCCGCATCGGCGATGGGGTCGATCTTGCCGTCGACATGGGTGATGTCGTCGTCGGCGAAGCAACGCAGCACATGCGCGATAGCGTCGACTTCGCGAATGTTGGCTAGGAACTGGTTGCCGAGGCCTTCACCCTTGGAGGCGCCGCGAACGAGGCCGGCAATGTCGACGAAGGTGAGCCGAGTCGGCACGATATTGGCGCTGCCGGCGACCTTGGCAATCGCGGTCAGGCGCGGATCAGGCACGGCCACGTCGCCGGTATTGGGTTCGATCGTGCAGAAGGGATAATTGGCGGCCTGCGCAGCGGCCGTGCGCGTCAGGGCATTGAAAAGAGTGGACTTGCCGACATTCGGCAGGCCAACAATACCGCACTGGAATCCCATTTAGTCCGATCCTTTCGATCCAAATAGCTTTTTGAGCGCATCCGCGAACGGACCGCCTGGCTTGGGGCCTTCCACGCCCGTGCCTGCAGGCCGTGTGTCCTGATCGGCCGGCTTGTCCTTCGCCGCCTTCGCAGGGCCGGGCTTGGGCGTCTTTGCCGCTTTCGGCCGCGCTGGTTCCAGCGCGAGATGCAGGCGATTGGCGAACTGGGCGTCCTGGCCGGAGGCGATCAATCCCGCTTCTGCGGCAATCGCATCGAGCATCGGCTCGAGCCAGGCGTTGTCCGCCTTGGCAAAATCGCCCAGCACCCAGTGCGTCACGCGATCCTTCGACCCCGGATGGCCGATGCCGATCCTGAGCCGGCGGAAATCCGGGCCGACATGAGCGGAGATTGACCGGATGCCGTTGTGTCCCCCGTGGCCACCGCCCTGTTTCATGCGCAGCTTGCCGGGGGGCAGGTCAAGTTCGTCATAGATGACGCAGATATCGGCGGGAGCGATCTTGAAGAAGCGCGCGGCCTCGCCGACGGCGCGGCCCGACTCGTTCATGTAGGTCTGCGGCTTGATCAGCAGCACCTTCTGCCCGTCGAGTATTCCCTCGGAGACCTCCGACTGGAAGCGGGCGCGCCAGGGAGTGAAGGAGGCATGGCGGCGGAAGATGGCATCCGCCGCCATGAACCCGACATTGTGGCGGTTGCGCTCGTATTTCTGGCCGGGATTGCCAAGGCCGACGATGAGTCGCATCGGGTCTCTTACCGGATGAGCGCAGCCGGAAGGCGTGCGGATTAGTCTTCGCCGTTACCTTCGTCCTCGCCTTCGCCTTCTTCAGCCTCTTCCTTGAGGCCGGCCGGCGCGGCGATGGTGGCGATGGTAAAGTCGCGATCCGTGATCGTCGGCTTGCAGCCCTTGGGCAGGGCGACCGCCGAGATGTGGATGGAGTCGCCGGCCTGCGCATTGGCGAGATCGATTTCGATCGCGTCCGGAATGGCGTCGGCGGGAACCGTCATTTCGATCGCATGGCGCACGACGTTCAGGACGCCGCCGCGCTTGATGCCCGGGCAGATTTCCTCGTTGAGGAAGTGAACCGGGATTTCGACCGTCAGCGTCGCGCCGGAGGCGACACGCAGGAAGTCGACATGCATCAGGTCGTCGCGGACCGGATCGAGCTGGTAATCCTTGGCGATGACGCGGTGTGTCTCGCCGTCGACCTCGATCGAGCCGAGATGGGTCATGAAGCCGCCCTTGTGTAGCAGGACGGTCGTTTCCTTCACCGGAATGGCGATCGGGAGGGCGGGTTTCTTGTCGCCGTAGATCACGGCGGGAATCAGGCCTTCGCGACGAAGCGCACGAGCGGCCCCCTTGCCCACACGATCACGCGGCGAAGCCTTGAGCTCATAGCCAACAGCCATGGCGGTACTCCTTCGGGTGGTGACGTGAAAAAGCCGACGGAAAAACCGGTAAGTTCCATTGAGCGTACCGGCCCGCCAGCCTGCCCGCGTATCTCCTCCAGGGGTGAGAATACGCGCGGGCGACCTATAGCCGAAGGGTGAGCAAAGGGCAAGACGCGTTCCCTTTCCCGTCATTACGCCACGCAATTGACACGTCCGCTGGAGCGGGTCACGGTCTGCGCTCGACAGGAACTGCCGCGGTCACGAGGCAGGCGAGCGGGAGGATACGAAATGGCTGCGTGGAGAATGCTGGCAGGCCGGCTTGGAAAGGCGTTGCTTCTAACGGCCGCCGTCGCGGTTTCAACGGCCGGTGCGGCCTCGGCCGCCGAAAAGATCAAGGTAGGGGCGCTCCGCCTCGCTTCGCATGCGCCGAGCTTCATTGCCTTCGAGCGCGGCTATTTCGCCGATCAGGGGCTGGATGTCGAGTTCGAATATTTTCAGGCCGCCCAGCCAATGGCCGTTGCGATCGCATCCGGTGACGTGGACTTCGGTATCACCGCTATTTCAGGCGGACTGATCAATCTCGCCGAAAAGGGCGCTGTGAAGGTCATTGGCGGTGCGTTGAGCGAGGAGGAAGGGATTCCTGGCCAGAAGATCCTTGTTTCGAAAAAGGCTTACGAGGAGGGGGTGACCGCGCCCTCGTTCCTGAAAGGCCACAGCTTCGGCATCACGCAGACGGGCTCGTCCTTCCACTACATGGCGCACAAGATTGCAGAGAAGGAAGGAATTCCAGCATCGGAGATTCCCCTGAAACCTCTGCAGAAGGTAGGTGCGGTCATTGGCGCGTTGAAGAGCGGGCAGATCGACGCCTGGGCGATCGTGCCCAACATTGCCGAAACGCTGGTGCAGAGCGGCGAGGTGATGGAGATCGGTCAGGTTGCCGATTACATTCCCGGCTACCAGGTGACGACCGTTTTCACGTCCGCGAAAATTGCCTCCGAAAACAAGGATCTCGTAAAGCGCTTCCTCGCCGCGTTTTCCAAGGGAGCGGCGGACTTCAATGCAGCACTCGTCGACAAAAGCGCCGGCGAAGACGAAGCAGAGGCGGTGCTGCAGCTGATTCATAAATACGTCAGCGCCGACCAGCCCTTCGAGAAGGTGGCGCCGGCCATTCGCAGCGGAGCCATGCGCATCAATGGCGATGCCGCGCTGAACCTCGAAAGCGTGAAGGACCAGCTTGCCTGGTTCCAATCCGAAAAGATGGTCTCCGACACCATCACGATCGATATGCTGGTCGATCCGAGTTTCGTCGAAACCTATTGATGGGAAGGAGCGGGGCGGGAGGTGCCCGCCTCGCGCTTTGAGGTTCATGGATCTGATTCTGCGGGGCGTCAGCCACGGCTACGATCGAACGGAGGTCCTCGCCGATATCTCCATCGAGATAGCCGCGAAGGAAATCGTCTGCATCATCGGCCCTTCCGGATGCGGAAAATCGACGCTGTTGCGGCTGATCGGCGGCCTGGAGCACCCGAAGGCGGGTGAGGTGCTGATGCGGGGCGAGCCGCCGTCTGGCTCGCTCAACCCTCTCACCTATGTGTTTCAGGATTTCGCCTTGCTGCCCTGGCGCAGCGTGGAGGGCAATATCAGCCTCGCGCTGGAGGACCACCGGCTTTCGGCCGCCGAGCGTTCGGCGATCATCGACGATGTGCTTCGCCGCACCAAATTGACCGACTTTCGCAAGGCGCTGCCGCGCCAGCTTTCCGGAGGCATGAAGCAGCGGGTCGCAATCGCGCGTGCCCTGAGCGTTCGGCCCGCAGTCATGTTGATGGACGAGCCGCTGTCCGCTCTCGACAGCCAGACGCGCGAACTGCTGATGGACGACCTCATCGACCTGTGGCAGCGGGAAGCGTTCACCGCCTGCTATGTCACCCACAATCTGGCCGAGGCCGTGCGCCTCGGTCACCGTATCGTCGTCATGTCGCGTCGACCCGGCCGGATCCGCGAGGTGGTGGAGATCGATGTGCCGCTGGGCGAGCGCATGCGGAACTTGGCGCTTATGGAAGAGCGCCAGCGGCATTTGTGGGAGTTGATGCGTGAGGAAGCGCTAGCGGCGGATCGGGAGCTTGCCGATGTCGGCTGATGTGGAAGCAGGCTCGTTCGGCCGGCCACCGGAAATGGAGACAGTCCGGCCGGTTCCCTATCGCGGCGGCGGCTTTCGCCCGCGTCCGGTCCGCTTTGTCGCGCCGCTCGTCTTCGCGGTCCTGATCGTGCTGTGGGAGATGGGGTCGCGCAGCGGGCTGATCAGCAGTCTCGTCCTGCCAGCGCCATCCGAGGCGTTCGAGGCATTTCGCTATCTCGCCGAGAGCGGGCTCCTATGGCAGCATCTGAGTGCGTCCCTTTATCGATTGATTTTAGGATGGACTTTCGGGTCGCTGCTGGGGATGGCGGTCGGCATGTCGATCGGCCTTTTTTCGCTCGCGCGGGCCGGTCTCCTGCCGCTCGTTTCCGCGCTCTTTCCGATTCCGAAAATCGCGCTCTTGCCTCTTTTCGTCATCTGGTTCGGCATCGGCGAAGGGTCGAAGGTTGCGACCATTCTTTTCGGCACCTTTTTTCCAACCGTGATTGCGACCTACGGCGGCGTGGACAACGTGGATCGGGCCCTCATCCGCATGGGCCAGTCGTTTGGCCTGTCTTGGTGGTCGATCCTGCGGAAGATCATCATTCCCGGCGCCTTGCCGGCGATACTCTCCGGCTGTCGGATATCCGCGTCGATTGCCATCATCCTGCTCGTTGCGGCCGAGATGATCGGGGCCGAGTATGGCGTCGGCGCCTATATCCTCACGGCCGGAAGTCTGATGGCGACCGATCAGCTCATCGCCGGCGTCGCGCTTCTTTCGGCAATGGGCCTGGCAGTGGGCTGGCTGATCGGGCGTGCCGAAGCTGTGCTGCTTCGCTGGCGCGGATAGCATTGCCTCACGGCGTCGTGACTTAGGGTTGATATTAAATGATCTGGCCGCCCCCATGGTGCCGGCATTGAGCTGTCACGCGACCGCAGCGAATTTCGATCTATCGATCAACAGACTGATTTTACTGAATATTTCTATGATGTGCAGCGTGCGAACGGCGCTTTGCACGAATTTGCATTGGTTACGTCCTGTGCCGTACCGCTACCGCCGATGTTGCCATTTGGTGATTGTTGCGAGGCCCGGCAATTGCGATCTGGTGGGCGCTTAAAGACTACGAAATGAGTTGCGGATAGCCATTGGTCCAGGAATTGCGGGACAGATTTTATGAAGCGCGGAATATTGTTGGTTGTGTTGATCTGCCTTGCGGCGCTGGGCAGTTTAGGTGGTACGCACTTCCTGTATGCCAGATTTATCGACGCATGGAACGACAAGCAGGTCGGCGAGCTTACACAGCGTGCGATAACCCGCGCGGAACTGGCTGTCGATCAGGCCGTCATCACCTTGGGCGATCTACTTGCCGAGGGTCATTTTTCCTGCGATCCGGCATCTCTATCCATTATCCGCCGGGCCGTTTTTTCCACCGGTGCAATCAAGAATATCGTCGTTGCGGACCATCGCGGTTCGTGCCAGGCATTCGACCATGCCGGATTCAGCGACATCAGCGAGGTGCTCAGCGCTCCGCGCCTTGTATCGCGCAATCCGCGGATCAGCCTGTTCGAAACCCGGCAGGACGGAAAACCCGGCCTTGGCGTTTCCTGGAGTTTCGAGGAAGGCGCCGAAGCCGCTGCCATCCTTGTTACGGATAGTCTGCTTTTCGACATCCTGCCGGCCGAGCTGCGCGACTTCGGTGAGGTGACCCTTCTTCTGGAGGGCCATCGGCAGGTCGCCTCCTACCGGCCGGAAATCAGTTCGATCGGCGGGCGGCGCGAGTTCGACGATATACGGCAGGCCCGCTCTCCACGCTATCCCTTGATATCGGTTCTGGGTCTTGACCGGAATGTGCTTGCGGCCTGGAACCAGGACGTTCCGATCTTCGTCGACATTGTCGCCATTGCCTTTGCGGCGGTGTTGGGTGCGGTAATGGGCCACTTGCTGATGCGTCCGCAATCAGCTGAGGCCGAGTTGCGCAAGGCCTTGCGGTTGGGCGAGATCCGTCCCTATTTCCAGCCGATCATCTCGCTGGGCTCAAACGAGATCGTCGGCTGCGAGTTGCTGGCCCGGTGGATCAAGCGCGACGGCACCATGGTCTCACCCGCCCAATTCATTCCGCTTGCCGAATCGAGCGGCCTTATCGACGGCGTTCTTGAAGCGGTAATCTGCGGTGCCGGTCCTCAACTGACGGAAATGCTCGCCGAAAGGCCCAACCTCAAGCTCAGCTTCAACGTCACGCCGGAGCAGTTCCTCGGGGCGGCATTCGTCACGCGACTTTGCGAGCTGGTTCATCGTGCCGGACTTGCCCGGGCACGCCTTGTCGTGGAAGTCACGGAGCGCCAG
Organism: Stappia albiluteola; assembly: GCF_014050225.1. Classification (GTDB taxonomy): domain Bacteria; phylum Pseudomonadota; class Alphaproteobacteria; order Rhizobiales; family Stappiaceae; genus Hongsoonwoonella; species Hongsoonwoonella albiluteola. The sequence continues at coordinate 86,800 of NZ_JACFXV010000029.1, forward strand.
CAAATTACCGATTTCGCCCGTGCGCGCCAGGTGACATCGGAACTGCGCGAGCATGGAATCACCGTGGCGATCGACGACGCAGGCACCGGTCACAATGGCCTCTCTTCCCTGCAGACGCTGGGCGCAGCCTATGTGAAGATCGACAAGCTATTCGTGGATGCGGTCGCCACGGACCATAGGACGCGCACGCTCGTTGAAATGTTTGTCACCGTCGCACGCGAATTCGGCATGATGACGGTGGCCGAAGGCATTGAGCAGGCCGAACAGTTGGCGGTGCTCAAGGCCCTGGGCGTTCAGGAAGGTCAGGGTTTTCTGTTCTCCAAACCGTTGCCCGTTGAGGACTTCATCGACCTGCTGCGAAAGAGCAATCGCGGCGGCAAGATCGTTTCGCTCGACGGGCCTCGTCCGCTTGGTTCGTCGCCGTCTGGTCAAAGCCTGGTCCGAAGCCCGGATTCCCGCCCGCTTGGCGCTCCGGAGGGGCCACATATCAAGTGCTGCAGTTGACCGATCCATTGCTGCTACATGCAAAAAAAGGCCCGCAGGAATGTTCCTGCGGGCTTTTTCATCCGTATATCCGGCAGCTGGCCACCTGCCGATATCAGTTGAAGAGGCTTGAAACCGATTTTTCCAATGCGGTCCGGTTAATTGCTTCGCCCATCAGGGGCGCAATCGAGATCGTGCGGATATTCGGAGCGGCGAGTACGGCGGCCGTCGGTTCGATGGAATTGGTTATGACCAGTTCCTTGAGCTTCGACGCGGAAACGCGGGCAACGGCCCCGCCCGAGAGAACGCCGTGGGTGATATAGGCGGTCACCGATTTTGCGCCCTTGTTCAGCAGCGCTTCCGCTGCGTTGCAAAGTGTGCCGCCCGAATCAACGATGTCGTCGACCAGGATGCAGTCGCGGCCGGAGACGTCGCCGATGATGTTCATCACTTCGGATTCGCCAGGGCGTTCGCGCCGCTTGTCGACGATGGCGAGCGGAGCGTCGATGCGCTTGGCAAGTGCGCGCGCGCGCACCACGCCACCGACATCGGGCGAAACCACCATCGCCGTACCTTGCTCGTAGCGCTCCTTGATGTCGCGTGTCATCACCGGCGCGGCATAGAGGTTGTCCGTCGGTATATCGAAGAAGCCCTGGATCTGGCCGGCATGGAGATCGAGCGTAAGGACGCGGTCGGCGCCGGCATGGGTGATCAGGTTGGCGACCAGCTTGGCGGAGATCGGTGTGCGCGGGCCGGGCTTGCGATCCTGCCGGGCATAGCCGAAATAGGGAATCACGGCTGTGATGCGGCGCGCGGAGGAGCGGCGCAGCGCATCGATCAGGATCAGCAGTTCCATCAGGTGATCGTTTGCCGGATAGCTGGTCGACTGCAGGACGAACACATCCTCGCCGCGCACATTTTCCTGAATCTCGATGAAGATTTCCTGGTCGGCGAAGCGACGAACCTGGCAGCTTGCCAGGGGTACGTCGAGATAGGCCGAGATTTCCTCGGCAAGGGCGCGGTTAGAGTTGCCTGCGACGATCTTCATAGCCCGCAAGTCCTTTATGTGAGATGCCGAAGCTCTTTGCGCCCTCGGCAGCGGTACGACAGGGACACAGTCTCATTATTGCCGTTCGGTTCGCGCCGCGGGACCGATTCCCCGGCCTGGCCGATCGGACGTCTCGTTTTCATGCCTGCCGAGGTCTATCCGCCGCGGAAAATCCGCTCCGCCATCGGGAAACCATTGCCGGCCTGCCTCGCCCACCCCCGGCGGGCGGCGGCGTTTTAGCAACCGAACCGCGAGCCGACAACCAATCAGATGCGTTTCGGAGTGTTTTTTGCGAATTGAAGCTGTTTCAACGCCGACAAGGTGAATTCGGGCAACGCTCCAGCGGTTTGGCTTAAACGGCTTCATCGTCGGCCGACCGTTGAAACGGAAGGCGGTGTTACCGATAGGCCCAGGCACGCAGCGATGCGATAGCACGCTGCGCCGTGCGGCGCAGCGTCTCGGAATCGATGCCGGACCATGGGTCGCCGGCCGAACCCGGAGCGCTTTCCTGTCCGACGATGCGATGGACGCGGTTGCCGGCATTGTCGACCACATCGAAAACGTAGAACAGCGTGATCGAGGAACTGTCACCGGTCGCCGACAGATAGCCATTGATGCGGTAGGTGGCCGGGGCGCCGATGCGGCGCACAAGCGTTAGCCCCTGGGCATGAGCTTCATTGCCGAGATAGCCGGACAGTTCATCGGCTATATTGCCCGGTGCCCCGGTAAAGGGCTCGAAGGCGTAGGAAATCTTGTCGGGCGCGACCGTGGGCGGCGTGGAGATGACGGCGCCGCGAGTGGCCGCGGTTTGACTGACGATCTTGCCCGGAGGTGTCGTATCGTTGGCGCAGGCCGCCACCAACAGGGCCGAGGACAGGGAAAAAACGAGTGGGATAAAGCGGCGGGAGCAGTCTGAAGATCTTTTGCTGTCGGTCAATCGGATCATGGTGTCTCGCCGGTCACTCATTTCTGTCATCGCCACACTTGCCCGGAACCCGAATGTGCTCCACGGGCCGGAGGTTGCCGGGATGCTGGCAGATGTTCGTTTATCCCGCCTTTACAGGCAGGTCGAGAGAGAGTTTGGATAGCCGTTCTGGCGCCCCCTCGCTCGTCAGATAGGTGTGGCCCAGGGACATGGCGGTTCCGCTCTCCGAATCCATCAGGATCATGTGCATGAATATCACCATGTTCGGGACGATCTCGGCCGGATTGGCATGATAGGCCATGGGCCAGTCCATCCAGCTTGGCGTGAAGCGGGCGCCCAGCGAATAGCCGCAGGCATTGAGCCTGTGTGCGAGGAAGCCCCGGTCGTCGATCGCGCGCGCATGGGCATCGAAAAGATCGCCGAAAGTATTACCCTGCACCATGGTGTCCTCGATCGCCTGCAAGGCTGCGTGAGCCGCATCATGCAAGGCGACGTGTTGCGGCGTCGGCTCGCCGATGACGACCGTGCGCATAAGTGCCGAGTGGTAGTGCCGATAGACGCCGGCAAATTCCAGCGTGACCTGATCCTGGGCACTGAACTGCCTGCGGCCGGACTTGTAGCGGCAAAGGAGGGCATCCCGCCCGGAGCCGATGATGAACTCGTTGCCCGGATAGTCGCCGCCTCCTTCGAAGATCGCGCCCTGCATGGCGGCGAGCACCCGGCCTTCGTCTGCGCCCGCCTTTATTTCGGCGAAGCCTGCCTCGTAGGCCGCGTCGGCAAGGCGAGCGGCCTCGCGCACATAGGCGATTTCCGCCGGGCTCTTTACCGAGCGTAGCAGCGGGACGAGGGAGGAGGCATCGTCAAGATCGGCGAAGGAATGGAGCGTTTGGTCCAGCTCCCGGCCGAGTTTTGCCGTCAGACCGTGCGTGTCGTATTCCACGCCGAGGCGGCTGCCCAGAAGGTCCATCTCGAACAGCAGGTCGCGCAGCTGGCCGGTCGGCGATGCCCCGCCGCGGTCGACCCAGATCCGGATGTCCGAGACGATCGAGGTGTGCCTTGCCTGGCGCAGGTCGGCGGAACGGGTCAGCAATACCACCCGCCCGTCGCGCGTCACCACCATGCACTGGAAGAAGCAGAAGCCGAAGCTGTCGTATCCCGTCAGCCAATACATGCTTTCCTGAGCGAAAAGCAGCATGGCATCGAGGCCCTCATCCGCCATGAGGGCGCAAAGCGACGTCAGTCGGGAAGCATATTCTTCGCGGGTAAAATGCAGCGCCATCGCCGTATCCCCTGAAATGCGCGGGCCTTCGCGCCGAATCGACCCGGCTCCGCTCAATCGTCCTTCAGCACGATGGCCGACATCAGCCGGCCGTAATCGGCTTCGCCGCGATGTGTTGCGCGGCGATAGGAAAAGAACCGTTCCTCGTCGCCGTAGGTGCAAAGGTCGAGATTGCCTGCCTTCTTCACACCTGCGGTGCGCAAGCGCCCGACAATATAGGCCGGCAGATCGAACATCGCATGTCCGGTGCGTTCGGACGGCGAAAAGTATCGATCGCTTCCCTGATCTTGCGAAAGGAACCGGTCGACGAATTCGCCGCCGACTTCGTAGGCGCTTGCGGAAATCGTCGGCCCAAGTACTGCGGTAACGCGATCATTTCGCGCGCCAAGCGATTCCATTGCTGCAAGCGTCGCCTCCAGCACACCGTGAAGCGCGCCGCGCCATCCGGCATGGGCGGCGCCGATCACCCGCGCTTCCGGATCGCAGAAGAGGACGGGGCCGCAATCCGCCGTCGATATTCCCAGCGCCAGCCCGGGCTTGGCCGTCACCAGGGCGTCGGCCTTCGGCCCGCTGCCCGGCGCCCATGCATCATCGGCGATAGTCACCTCGGCGGAATGGAATTGATGCGGGGAAACCAACCGCTCCGGCGATGCGCTCAGCTTGCCGGCAATCCGGCGGCGGTTCTCAAGCACTGCAGCGCGGTCGTCGTCGGAACCAAGTCCGATGTTCAGGCTGCCGTAGATGCCCTGCGATATGCCGCCCTGCCGTGTGAAATAGCCATGCGCGATGCCAGGGATCGCTGCAAGGTCGGGCGCCTCGATCATTCCACCACTCCGAGCGAATCCGTTCACCCCCAAATCCTCTCGGGGGGAGGGAAGGGATCGTGCAACCCCGCGCTTCACCTGTCAAACGGCGGCAAGGCGAATCCGCCTGACGAAATCGCGAGTACCTTGAAAAGGTCGCCCATCGCCTGCGGCGCTGCAAGCCGCTCCACCTCGCCACGAATACGTTCCTGCACCTCTGCGGATTTGCCCGTGCCGAGCTGGCCCGCGCGTTCGAGCAAACCCAGATCGAGCAGGAAATTGCCCTGCGTCGTCGGGCCGTGGACGGTTGCGCCGCCTTGCCGGAAGGAGCGGCCGAGCGTGTCGAAATTGACATGTGCGGTGAGGTCGGCCTCGCCAGCCTTTTCCAGCACGGAGAGCGGCTTGTGCCGGTAGAGCGCCTGCAGCGTATCGCCCGGCCCGCCCGTCTCGTATCCGTAGTCGATAACGAGCCCGACGCCGCCCGAAGCCGTGATGCGCGCTCCAATAGCCTCCGCGATCGCATTGGCGGCTGGCTGGGTTTCGAGAATGCTGCCTTCCGGCGCGCCTTTGGCTGTTTCCGGCACGTCGGCGGCTGCCAGTCCCGTCGGGCCGAGGCCGAATGCGAAACGACCGTCGTCATCGAGGCCGATCATTCTTTCCCGCCACTCGCCTCCCGCAAGCACATATTGGCGGATCGGCAGGGCGTCGAAAAACTCGTTGGCGACCAGAAACAGCGGCGCGTCTTCGGGCACTGAGTCCAAATGGTCGGCAAACGCCGGTTCGAGAGGTGCGTTGGCCAGCGTCGCCGCCTGGATGTCGCGCAGTCGCCGGCTCGTTTCGACGAGGTGCAGTCGTGCCGCCCTGATGAATTGCGGATCGAGGCGTGCGACGCGCAAGGCATCCGCCATCAGCGTGCCGCGTCCCGGCCCCAGTTCCACAAGGTGGAAGGGGGAAGGCCGGCCGGCAAGGCGCCAGGCATGGACGAGAAAGCCGCCGATGAGTTCTCCGAAGAGCTGACTGATTTCGGGGGCGGTAATGAAGTCGCCCGAGGCGCCGAACGGCTCGGCCGTCATGTAGTAGCCGTGATCTGGATCGCCGAGACAGGCGGCCATGTAGTCGGCGATGGAGATCGGACCAAGCGACGCGATGCGCTCGGCAAGCCGGCGTCCGAGCGCCGTCTCCTGGACGCTGCCGGTCATGACGGGTTCGGTCCGCTTGCCGGTTTTCGGCGCACGGCCCACAGCGCGAGCGCAAGTCCTGCAAGGATCATCGGCGCGGAAAGCAGCATGCCCATGGTCAGCCCGCCATAGAGATACCCGATCTGGACATCGGGCATGCGGAAGAACTCGGCAATGGTGCGGGCCGCTCCATAGCCGGCGGCGAAAAGGCCAGCCGTCAAGCCGGGGCGCTGCAGCGTGGAGAAGCGGGTAACCGCGAGGCGGATAAGGAGAAACAGCACCACTCCCTCGAGTGCAGCTTCATAGAGCTGGCTGGGATGGCGCGGCTCCGGCCCGCCCGTCGGGAAGGCGATTGCCCAGGGCACGTCGCTTGGCCGTCCCCAGAGCTCGCCATTGATGAAATTCGCGATGCGGCCGAAGAACAATCCGATCGGCGCCACCGTTCCCGCAAGATCGAAGAAGGTCAGCACCGACAGCCCGCGCATGCGGGCAAACAGCACCATCGCCAGGACGGTGCCCAGAAAGCCGCCATGGAAGGACATGCCGCCGGTCCAGACTTTCAATACATCTGTCGGATTGTTGAGAAAATAGACGGGATCGTAGAAGAGCACATAGCCGAGCCGTCCGCCGAGGATGATCCCGAGCGTCGCCCAAAGAACGAAATCATCGATGTCGACAGGTTGGGGACGCGCCATTCCGTTCCACAGCCGTTCGTCGGCGACTTCGCGGCGCATCAGGCGCCACGCCAGCAGGATGCCGGCGATATAGGCAAGCGCATACCAGCGGATCGCGAATGGCCCGAACTCGACCAGCACCGGATCGATGGCTGGGAAGGGCAGGGCGAGAAACGGCATCGATGGCTCCCGGCTGGACTCTTGGGACGGCCGATTGGCCGTGTTCCTGATATTCGCACGGTTTTCCCGCCGCAAGCGCTTGAAGCGGGGTTGCCTGCGCTATCATATAAGCTAGAGACTGTTCGAAAATTCCGACGGGCTCGCGCTGCGGCCTGTATCTGCGCCGCCCTACGGAGAAGGACCATGACCCAGGGAACGAACCGCATCCTCGACGATTTCGCCAAGCTGATGACCGACGCCGCCAGCGTCGCGCAAGGGGCAAGGCGTGAAGTCGAAACCGCTTTCCGGGCACAGGCCGAGCGTTTCCTCGCCGACATGGACCTTGTGAAACGCGAAGAGCACGATGTCGTGAAGGATATTGCCGTGCGCGCGCTCGATCGGATCGAGGCGCTGGAAGCGCGGGTAAATGAACTCGAAGCGAAGCTCGCCGAGAAGAAAAGCGCAGGATCAAGAAAAAAAGACGAAAACCTCGGCGGTTAGTCGCGGTTAATCGACGTTCCTTTTTCAAGTGCCCGCGATTGTGCGGCGGAGAAAATATTTCCGCTGCTCGGCACTTTCAGTTGCTTTTTCCAAAACATGCCATAAAACCATCCACAATTTTCACGGTCGTCTTGAAAATGTGATCCTACGTTACGGCCGCTTATGGCTGTATATTGAATCCACACAAGGATTCGCGTTCGATCGATGTTCGGGCAGTCAAAAGCTTCCTCATCGCGATGCGCCTGACTTGCTGCAGGTGCCGTATCACGTGGACCGAACCAGGGTTGCGAGGCCGGTCGATGAAAGATCCCGCGCTCCCAAGACGAGAGGAACGATCATGAGCCTCATCGACGCCGATTACGAGCAACCCGGCAACCCTGTCGATACGATCGAGCATATCGCGGCGATCAACGACTGGTCGTTCGAGCGCTCGGGCGAGGACGAGATCACCATCTCCGTCGCGGGCCACTGGTGCGACTACCATATCTCCTTTTCCTGGATGGAAGAGCTGGAAGCCCTGCATCTTGCCTGCGCCTTCGATCTCAAGGTTCCCGATCCGCGCAAGACGGAGATCACGCGGCTTTTGGCTCTTGTCAACGAGCAGCTCTGGATGGGGCATTTCGACTTGTGGAGTCGCGAAGGGGTGGTGATCTTCCGCCAGTCGCTGCTGCTTGCCGGGGGCGCCGAGGCGACGTCAGGGCAGATCGAAGGACTTCTGAGCAACGCCCTGGATGCTTGCGAGCGCTACTATCAGGCTTTCCAGTTCGTCGTCTGGGCCGGCAAGACCGCCGTTGAAGCGGTCGATACCGTATTGTTCGAGACTGCAGGCGAGGCATGACCCAGACTGCGGAGCGTCCGCTGGCGTTGATCGGTGCCGGCAAGATGGGCGGCGCCATGCTGGAAGGCTGGGTGAAACGCGGAGCCGATCCCAGGTCGATCGTTGTGGTCGACCCGAAGCCCGCCCCCGAGATGTCGGATCTGCTGGCGCGGCACGGCATCGGTCACGAAACAGCGCTGTCGGCTTCGTGCAAGCCGGGTATCCTGCTTCTTGCAATCAAGCCTCAGCTGATGGAAAGGGTGCTGCCGACACTGACGCCTTCCGTCCTCCCCGATACGCTTGTGCTGTCGATTGCCGCGGGCACAACCGTGGCAACGCTCGGAAGCGCTTTCGGCGACGTGCCGATCGTCCGTGTCATGCCGAATACGCCGGCGCAGGTCGGACGCGGTATGAGTGTCGCCTATGCCAATGACAAGGTTGTGGACGAACAGCGCAGGGAAGTCGACTTGCTGTTGTCGGCGATCGGCATGGTCGCGTGGGCGGATGCCGAGGACCAGATGGACGCGGTCACCGCTGTAAGCGGTTCCGGTCCCGCCTATGTCTTCCATCTGGTCGAGGCGCTGGCCGCGGCTGGCGTCAAGGCGGGTCTGCCGGCTGAACTCGCCCGCGTGATTGCGCGCCAGACAGTGGTGGGCGCCGGTGAACTCCTGCACCAGTCGGAACTCGATGCCGGCACCTTGCGTGAAAACGTCACTTCACCGAACGGTACGACGGCGGCTGCTCTCTCCGTTCTGATGGCGCCCGACGGCTTGGGTGCCCTGATGGAGAAGGCGGTTGCCGCCGCCACGCGGCGTTCGCGCGAACTCGCTGGCTGAGCGGTCTGTATCGAAAAGTCTTTTTGCCGCAGTCCCGCATCTCGAAATATCGCGATTTCGCCTTATCTTCCAATAAGACAAGCGAAGAATGCGGGAGTTTGCCATGGTCGCTCAAAAGACGAGGCAGAAGATCGTCCAGGCCTTTGCCACCATACTTGGCGAGGAAGGCTGGGAGGCGGCCAGTCCGGCGCGGGCGGCCACTGATGCGGGCGTTTCCCTTTCCGCCATGCGTGCTGAATTTCCCACGCGTATTTCCTTGCTTGCGGCACTTCTCAGCAATGTCGATCAGCAGGTGCTCGACGCCGTCGATGCCTCGATGGCCGAGGAACCGGCAAAGGACCGGCTGTTCGACGTCATTCTCAGCCGGCTCGATCATATGGCTCCCTACAAGGCTTCAGTTCGGGCGCTGAAGGCGGCTGTGCGTCGCGATCCGATGTTGGCGCTTGAGATCAATCCGGTTGCCGCTACCTCGATGCGCTGGATGCTCACGGCAGCCGGTATCGAGCCGAGAGGTCTGCGCGGCCGGATGATGGTGCAGGGGCTGGTCGTCGCCTTCGCGCGCATCCTGGACACCTGGCTGGAGGACGACGATCCCGGGCTCGCCCGCACCATGGCGGCGGTTGATCGGGAACTGACGCGCGGCGCCGACTGGCTGGGCCGCATGGGCCGGCTTGAGAAACTTGTCCGCCCGCTCGCCGAGAAGTTTACCGGTCGGCGCGGTCGTCGCCGGGCGCCGGACGCACCTGGCGACGAGGGAGAGATCGCGGGGGCCGGGATTTGAAGCAGCGAGGTTGAATCCGGCCGGGTCTTCGGCTTTCTTGGAGCTCCCTTATTGCGCAGTGGAGTTCCTTGATGCCGTCCGACACGATTTCCTTCGATGATTTCCTGAAAGTGGATATCCGGGTTGGCCGGATTGTCGAGGCGGCTCCCTTTCCCGAGGCGCGCAAGCCGGCGATCAAGCTGATGATCGATTTCGGTCCCGAGATCGGCCTCAAGAAATCTTCAGCACAGATCACCAGGCACTATTCGCCGGAGGAATTGATCGGCCGTCTGGTGCTCGCCGTCGTCAATTTCCCGCCGCGCCAGATCGGTCCGGTTATGTCGGAGGTGCTCACCCTCGGCGCGCCGGATAAGGACGGCGAAGTGGTGCTGCTCACGCCTGACAAGGACGTGCCGATCGGCGGGCGGATGTATTAGGCGCCGATTGGCTTCCTGCCGATCTTTCCGAACGTTTCGCGGATCGCTCTGACGGGCGCTTCGTATTCGCTGGCGGTTCTGCAATGCAGGAGCATGTCGTTCGAGGGCAGGGGCGGCAGGCCGTGGTCTGGACCGAGTATCCGGCATCCCGAAGGCAGGTTGCGCGCATCGAGGCAGGCTACGCCGAGGCCGGCGGTCGCGGCTGCCTGGACGGCGGCAACGCCCGTACCGGTGAAGGCATCTATCCAGGAAATACCGGCTGCTTCCAACGCCTTGATCGCCTGCTTTCGCACGCTGCAATGGGCGGAATAGGACAGGAAGGGCAAGGGTTGGTCGGGATCGAGGATGAAGTCTTTCGCCGCCAACCAGATGAGCTGGTCCCGGAAGAGCACGAAGCCGCTGGATTGTGGAGAATCGCGTCGGGAAATCGCCGCATCGACCTCGCCGTTCCGGAAAGCCTGGGACGCCTGATCCGAACTGCATACGGTGACCGAGTAGCGGATTTCGGGGCAGGACCGTTGCAATCCGGCGATGAGCGCGGGAAGGAGCGCCCCTGCCGCGTGGTCGCTGACGGCAAGCGAAAATTGCTGACGGGCATCGGGTGACGAGGCGCGCCGTGCGGCTCGATCGTGCACATCGAGGACCAGTCTCGCATCTTCCAGGAAACTTGCGCCAAAGGACGTCAGCCTGACGGAGCGTGGATCGCGGTCCATCAATCTCTGGCCGAGCCGGTCTTCGAGCTTGCGGATCCGCATGCTGATTGCCGATTGGCTCGCGCCAATCGTTTGCCCTGCCGCAGTGAAGCCGGTGGCGTCGGCAGTCGCCACGAAGGTGCGGAGCAGGTCGATGTCCAGGGTTGGCGTGTGCACCATCACGATTCCTGATTTTTGAAATCAGTTAAATTCGTTTTGTAGATGATAAAGGCACTCCTACGATCAGTCCACCGATGCGGAAGGAAATCTTCCGAACAGATCAAGGAGACAGAAGATGCCATTGACCAGGATTTCCATGCGTCGCGGAAAATCGGCGGAATTCAAGAAGGCGGTGATGGACAATCTCTATCACGCAATGCGCGAGACATTCGTGGTGCCTGCGGACGACCAGTTCATGGTGATCCACGAGCACGACAGCGAGAACATGGCGATCGGCTGGAACTATATGGATATCGAGCGATCGGAGGACCTACTTCTCATTCAGCTCACCGTCAACAATACGCGCGATGCGGCCACCAAACAGGCGCTTTACAAGCGGATTGTCGAAAGGCTGGCCGAAAATCCGGGGGTTCGGCCGGAGGATGTCTTCCTCAATCTCGTGGAGGTTGTGAAGGAGAACTGGTCCTTCGGATATGGCGACGCGCAATACGCCTGAATCCTTGCGTATTGAAAAATGCCGCTGGCGAGGCCGGCGGCATTTATCCTTCGCCGCTGCCGCGGATTTATCGTTTAGGCGCGACGAGGCAGAAATAGCCTCCCTGCGGATCGAAGCCCTGCACGATCCAGCTGCCGCCCGGCACTTCCATCGGGCCATTGATGATCTGGCCCCCACCGGCGTTCACGCGTTCGATTGCCGCGTCGATGGCTTCGACGTTGAAATAGTAGCCCCAATTCGGAACAGGCACCTGCTCCGGCTTGGTCATGATGCCGCCGGCGGGTACGCCGTCGATTGCGAAGATCTGGTAGATGCCCATCGGGCCCATATCCATGGCGTCCGCCTTGGTCCATCCGAAGATGTCGGAATAGAAGGCGAAGGCCTGTTCGCCGTCGCCAGCCATCAATTCGTGCCAACCGGGGGTGCCCGGCGTGCCCGGAGCAGGGCGGTCCGCCGGCGGCTCGCCCCTTCCCTTGAACAGGCAAAAGATCGCGCCATGTGGGTCGGCAACGACGGCAAACCGCCCTACGCCCGGAATGTCATCGGGCTGGCGGTGCACCTTGCCGCCCTTAGTGGCGATTTCGGAGGCGCAGCCATCCACGTCATCGACGAGGATATAGCCGAGCCAGGCAGGAGGAGCGCCCGAAGCACGCACTTCCTCAGGCTGCGCCATGAGACCCGCAATCTGCGCATCGCCGGCCGAAAGCAGCGTGTAATTCATGCCTGGCATGCCGGCGTCCTTGGCGCTCCAGCCAATGACGGAGGTGTAGAAGCGTTCGGCCGCCGCCGTATCGGTGGTCATCAGCTCGTACCAGACGAAACTGCCGTGAGTCATTGCCATTATTCTGCCTCCCGGTATGGGGGCCGCCTTGTTGCAGCTCCCCATCGTGAAATATTTGATTACGCTGGAGTATTTAGCCTTGTTGGCAACCTGTCCCTCCTGCGCGATATTCTGGTTATTCTTCAATTCGGGGCGATAAATGCGCCCGTGAGATGTCGGCAGGTGCCGACGCGCAAAAAAAATGCCATCAGCGCCAAACGCTCCTGGCTGTAACCTTGACAATTACGTTGATATCAACATTATTTGGGCATGTCAAAGGCGAAACCCGTCCCGTTTCAGACGACACTGGAAGTGCGGGATACGTGTCTCTGCCTCGCCGTGCAGCGCGCCGCGAGAGCGCTTGCCCGTCGTTTTGACGAAGCGCTGAAGCCATTCGGCCTCACCAATGGCCAATACTCGTTGCTGATGTCCCTGAACCGGCCCGAACCGCCCGCAATGGGTTCGGTCGCCGAACTGCTGGCCATGGATCGCACCACGTTGACTGCGGCCTTAAAACCGTTGCAGCGACGGGGCCTTGTCATCGTCTTCGGCGACGAGAAGGACAGGCGCATCCGCCGTATGAAATTGACGGCGGAAGGGGAGGAGGTGCTTGCCGCCGCCGTTCCGGCCTGGCGACGCAGCCATGCCGAGATCGAAGCGCGGTTGCCGAATGGCAATGGCGACAGTTTACGGCGGGATCTGAAGGCCATTTCCTGACGTTTGTCGATCAGGAAGGCAGTCGCACCTTCGCTCGCAGGCCGCCGAGGGGACTGTCGTCGAGGAGAATATCTCCGCCATGCGCCCGCGCGATGTCGCGAGCGATTGCCAGTCCCAGCCCGCTGCCGCCGGCTTCCCGCGAGCGTGCCGCGTCGAGCCTGTAGAAGGGGCGGAAGACATTCTCCCGTTCTTCGGGTGGAATGCCCGGCCCGTCATCTTCCACCGTGATCGTCAGCCAGCGCTCCGCGTTGCGCCCTTCGATGCGGACGGTCCCGGCATAGCGGGCGGCATTGGTCACGAGGTTGGTCAGGCAGCGCTTGAAGGCAATTGGCTTCACGACCACCGTCGTTTCGCCGATGAGCGCGGAAGAGACTTCGGCGCCGGCGATCTCGGCTTCCGCTTCCAGATCCTCGAACATCAGGCTGAGGTCGGCGGGTCTGGCCTGTTCGTCGCCGTCGCCTCGCGCAAAAGCCAGATAGTCCTCCAGCATGTGGTTCATGTCGTCGACGTCGCTCTTGAGCGCCGCCGTTTCCTCGCTGTCGCCGAAAAGCGCCAGTTGCAGGCGGAAACGGGTGAGGATAGTGCGCAAGTCGTGGCTGACGCCTGCCAGCATCGTCGTGCGTTGCTCGATCTGGCGCTCGATGCGCCGGCGCATCTCGATGAAGGCCTGAGCCGCGCGGCGCACCTCCAGCGCTCCCCTCGGGCGGAAGTCGTCGATCGGCCGCCCCTTGCCGAAGCTTTCCGCCGCATTGGCGAGTTGTTCGATCGGCTTAATTTGGTTGCGCAGGAAGATCAGCGCGATCACCAGCAGCACCAGTGAGGTTGTCACCATCCAGACGATGAAGATGTGGGAGTTTGAAGCGTAGGTCTGGCTGCGGCGGGCGATGACCCGCAACACGTGCTCCTTGAGCTGAATTCGGATCTCCACGTAGCTCGAACGGCCCACCGTATCGATCCAGAAAGGCCGGCTGATCTGTGTGCGGATCTCGTTGGAGAGCACCTGGTCGACAAAGTCGAAGAAAGGTTTGGGCCGTGGCGGCGGTAGCGGCTCCAGTGGCAAGACCGCGATGGAAAGGCCGAGATCGTTGGCAGCGATATCGGTAATCGATCGGAAATCCGCGTCCTGCGGATAGGTCTCTATGACCGAAATGATTGTCGCGACTTCGCGGATCACAGCCTGGGCGAGCCGCCGGGTGACCAGGTCGTAGTGCTTTTCCATGAACAGAAAGGCAAGGACGCCCTGAAGGATCACCATCGGGATGACGATGATGAGAAGCGCGCGGGTAAACAGCCCCTTCGGCATGAAGCGGCGCAGATGGCCGGCGACATAGCGGTATGGAGTTGCCGCCGCATCCCAGGCCTGCGTCAAGGCCCGAGAATGCCAAAGCCGCTCTCCCAGTTGTCGAAGAGGACGAGGAATGGACGGGAAGGGCGTCCGGATCAGTCGCATATCAGTCGGTAGCCGATGCCGCGCACGGTCTGCAGGTAGATCGGATTGCTCGGGTCGGCCTCGATCTTGCGGCGCAAACGGTTGATCTGGACGTCGACCGTGCGCTCGGCCAGCCCGCTGTCGTCACCGACGATCTCGTTGCGGGCAATCGTGTCGCCGGGCTTTTCGGCAAAAAGCGTCAGAATCTGCTTTTCCCGGTCCGTGAGCCGAATGGTGTCGCTGCCGCGCTTCAGGTCACCGCGTGCGCTGTCGAAGACGAATGGGCCGAAACGGATTTCCGGCGGCGGACCGGCCTTGGTCTGGGCCCGGCGGCGCAGGATTGCGGCGATACGCAGCAGCAATTCTCGCGGTTCGAAGGGCTTGGGCAAATAATCATCGGCGCCCGCCTCAAGTCCGGCAATACGATCGTCGGTTTCCGAACGTGCCGTTAGCATGATGACCGGTACATCGGAACCTGAGCGAATGTTACGTGCAAGCTCCAGCCCGCTTTCGCCCGGCATCATGATGTCGAGGATCAGCATGTCGAAGGAAAGCCCCTCCATCCGCCGGCGCGCTTCCGCAGCGTCGGCCGCCGTCGTCACCCGGTAGCCCTGTTCGGCGAGGAAACGGCTGAGCAGGTCGCGGATGCGCTTGTCGTCGTCCACGAGCAGGAGATGGGAGGCGTTGTCGTCCGGCTGCGCCATGGCTCGGTGCCCTTCTTGAAGTCGTATTCACGCCGGGCGGAGCTCAGCGTCGCTCGCCTGCGATCAGCCGTAGCACGTCCTTGCGCTGGTCTACATCGATCATTTCATAAAGAAACTGCCTGGCGACGGCAGCACTTTCCTCCGGCAGCGCGGCAAGAGCGCGTGCGATACGCCGGCTCTGCAGGTCGGTGAGACGCCGGGCCAGTTCCATCCCCTTCGGCGTGGCGAAGAGCAGACGTTCCCTGCGATCCACCGGTCCCGGTTCCTGCATGACAAAGCCTTCATCCACCAGTTGCTTGAGCACGCGGCCAAGGCTCTGCTTGGTAATCTTGAGGATCGCCAGGAGGTCGGTCACCCGCATTCCGGGATTCCGGTTCACGAAATGGAGAACACGGTGATGCGCGCGGCCGAAACCGTATTCCGACAACACCGTATCGGGATCGGATGTGAAGTCGCGATAGGCGAAAAACAACAATTCGATCAGGTCGTAAGGTGGCGCAGGCGGTTCGCCGCCTCCGGCATCGGACGCTCCGGCGTCGGGCCGCAGACTGCTCATCGGAGCCGGTTTGAAATTTACGTCAGCCATATTGACATATTTCTGATCGATTGTTACTGATACAGTGCCTTTGGAGAAAGGATTGAACGCTTTGCCTGGGATTTAGGCAACATGACGTTTCTCCCGTTTTCCAGCGGCCGCCGCGATTTGCGGGTGCGATAAGATATCGACAGTTTCGCCATGTTGCAAAAATGCCGGAACGTGAAGACCGCGCTATCTGCGGTTGGAATTCTGCCTCCGGAAGATATGGCGTTTTGGCGCAAAGGGATGGTGCAGGCCTCCCTGCATGTGGAGTTGAAACATTATGGCTGCGGTGCCTTTTGATCAGCGCGACGGCGAAATCTGGTTCGACGGCGTATTCATTCCCTGGAAGGACGCGAAGGTTCATGTGCTTACTCATGGCCTGCACTATGCCAGCAGTGTCTTCGAGGGCGAAAGGGCGTATGGCGGCGAGGTGTTCAAGCTGGAAGAACATACCGAGCGTCTGCATATGTCCGCCGACGTGCTTGGGTTCGAAATTCCCTACAGCGCCGAGGTGATCAACGCCGCGACGAAGGAACTGCTTCGCCGCCATAATCTCGTCGATGCCTATATCCGGCCCGTCGCTTGGCGCGGCAGCGAGATGATGGGCGTGTCCGCCCAGCACAACACCATTCACCTGGCCATCGCCGCCTGGGAATGGCCGAGCTATTTCAAGCCTGAAGAGCGGTTGAAGGGCATCCGCCTCGACATGGCCGATTACCGCCGGCCGGATCCGCGTACCGCTCCCTACAAATCCAAGGCAGCGGGTCTCTATATGATCTGCACGCTGTCCAAGCATGCCGCGGAGCGCAAGGGCTATGCGGATGCCCTGATGCTCGACTGGCGGGGCCAGGTGGCGGAAGCGACAGGCGCCAACGTCTTCTTCGTCAAGGACGGCAAGCTTCATACGCCGACGCCTGACTGTTTCCTGGACGGCATCACACGCCGCACCGTGATCGGCCTTGCCCGGGCGCGCGGCCTGGAGGTGATCGAGCGGGCGATCATGCCGGAGGAGCTTTCGGGCTTCGAGCAGTGTTTCCTCACCGGTACGGCCGCCGAAGTTACGCCAGTGTCGGAGATCGGACCGCACAATTTCCAGGTTGGCGAGATTTCGCGCGTCCTGATGGAAGACTATACGGCGGCAGTGCAGCCGAAGGCCGCGCCCAGGGTGGCGGCTGCCGGTTGAGCCTGGAGTGCTGCAACTGACTGACGAACGCCCGCACTGGTAATCCCATGCGGGAGTTTGTCGTTTATCGGGACCGGGTGTTATTGCCCCGGTGTTTCGGCATTTTTTGAAAGCCCGCCGTCGGCCGGGCAAGCGGGCCGGGCGGGACTGGGCTGGAACGTCCTTTCGATCGGATGAAACAATCGCCCGCGTTCGGTCAGAAGCACGACTAGGACTGCGGCGAGGCCGAAGGTGCTGTAGCCGAGCGCAATCGGCACGATCGTGCCGTCGAACTGCTGTCCTACGAAGAAGCCCATGATTGCGCCACCGAGCGTCGTGCCGAAGCCGAGCACTGACGACGCGGTTCCCGCAATATGGCCGACCGGTTCCATCGCGAGTGCGTTGAAATTCGGCCCTATGAATCCGAACAGGAACATCGTCACGCAAAGGATCGCAAGAAACGCTGGGAGGCTGTCGAGGCCGCTCACCGCGAGTAACACTTGCAGAATGCCCATCAGCGTGAAGGCAATCAGCGCGCCATGCGAAAGCCTGCGCATACCGATTTGTCCGACAAGCCGGGAGTTCAGGAAGGAGGCGGCCGACATGCATAGTGCAACGCCGGCGAATACCAGCGGAAACAGGGCGCCAAGGTTGAACACATCGACAAAGATCTGCTGTGCGGAGGCGATGAAACCGAATAGGGCACCAAAAACCAGTGCCGTCGCAGCCATGTATCCGACGGTGACCCGCGTCGTGATGGCCTGCCGGTAGGAGCCAAGGATCGCGGAGGGTTGAAGCGGCGTGCGCCGGCCTAGAGGAAGCGTCTCGGGCAGGCGAATGTAGCACCAGAGGAAACAGGCAAGGCCGCCCAGCAGCAGCATGCCGAAGATCGCCCGCCATGGGGCCACGAAGAGCAAGACCTGTCCCAGCGACGGCGCAACGATGGGGATGGCCATGAAGACCATCATGGCGAGCGACATCACGCGCCCCATCTGGCGGCCCGAATAGCAGTCGCGCACGATCGACAGCGCTACGACGCGGGGAGCCGCGCAGCCGATGCCCTGCAGCAGCCTTGCCAGGAGCAGGTGGTCGAAACTGTCGGCGACGAGCGACAGGACGCTTGCGGCGGAATAGAGCGCCAGTCCGCCGAGCAGCAACGGCCGCCGTCCGAAGCGGTCGGAAAAGGGGCCGTAGACGAGTTGCGCTCCTCCGAAGCCAACCAGATAGGCGATCAGCACCTTCTGGCGGTCGTTCTCGAGCGCGACGTCGAAGGCCTCGCCGATGTTGGGAAGCGCCGGCAGCATGACGTCTATCGCCAGCGCGTTGAGCGCCATCAGCGCGGCGATCATCGCCACGAATTCCGCAAAGGACATGCCGGGGTGCGGCGAGACCCTGACGGTATCACCCGAAGTTGAATTCGACATGAAACACCTTGAAAAGCCGGCAATCAGCCTGATCGCGGCGGCTTCGAATGCAGGGAAGGGGCAAAACGTTTGGTTGGCAGAATTGGCCAGCAAGCACGCAACGTCAAGTCCTGGGCTGACCTCGCTAGGGCGAATGTATTTCTAGTTCTTCACCCAGCGTGCGGCGTCACTGTCATCGGCGGCTTTTGCTTCGACCCAGCCGGACTCCGCGCCTTCCGCCAGATGTTCCTTCTTCCAGAAGGGGGCGCGGGTCTTCAGGAAATCCATCAGGAAATCGGCTGCCTCGAAGGCGGCGCGCCGGTGACGGGATGCCGCAACCACCAGCACGATATTGGCGCCGGGGGCGATCCTGCCGAAGCGGTGGATGACGGTCAGGCCGGTCAGCGGCCAGCGGGCGGCGGCTTCCTCCGCGATGCGGCCGATCTCAGCCTCCGCCATGCCCGGATAGTGCTCAAGCTCAAGCGCGGAAAGCCGGCCATCCTCGTCGCGGCAAAGTCCGGTGAAGGTCACGATCGCGCCAACGTCCCTTCGCCCTTCCGACAGCGTTGCGATTTCCCGCGTGATGTCGAAATCGTCCGCCTGAACGCGAACGCTGACCGCGGCATCGTAGTCGGGCTTTGGAGCGGTCTTGTCCATTGCGTTTCCAGCGAGCTTCAGCCGCCGGTCATCGGCGGGAAAAATGCCACTTCGGAGGCGCCGCCGAGCGGGGCTTCATGTTCGACGTGGAACTGATCGAGCGCGACGCGGATGACTTCCGGCTCCGCGAATGCGGCGGCGTAGCCTTCGTCGCGGGCGGCAAGCCACGCCATCAGCTCCGAGACGCTGGCGACGCCCGCGGGAAGCTCGATCTCTTCTTCCTCGAGGCCGACCCTTTCTCGAACCCAGGCGAAATAGCGGATCTTCATCAACATTCCTCAGTCGGTCATCAGGTGGCCGATACCGGCGCGGAAATAATCGTAGCCGGTATATAGTGTCAGCACTGCCGCGATCCACAAAGCCATGAGCCCGACGAGGGTTGCTCCCGGTATCAGCGCCTCGCCGGCCGGGCCGGCAAGCAGCAGGGCCAGCGCCACGAGCTGTACCGCCGTCTTCCATTTGGCGAGCCGGGTCACGGGTACGCTGACCCTGAGTTCAGCCAGAAACTCCCTTAGGCCGGAGACCAGAATCTCGCGGCACAGGATGATGATCGCGGCCATCATCGACCAGCCGCCGATCGTTCCATCTCCTGCCATCAGCAGGAGGCACACCGCAACGAGCAGCTTGTCGGCGATCGGGTCGAGCATCTGCCCCAGCCGCGACTGCTGCTGCCAGGCACGCGCGAGATAGCCGTCGAGAAAGTCGGTCACCGCTGCCAGGATGAAGATCGCCAGTGCAGTCCAACGCGCTCCAAAGCCCGGAAAATAGAAACAGACAGCCACGGCCGGCACCGCCAGGATCCTTCCGTAAGTGAGAAGGTTCGGCAGGCTCCAGGCAAGGGATTTCGACATAGGGCCTATCGCTTGCTGGGACACGACGCGGTAGCTGCTCCAACGGGAAGAGGCGGCAAGATGTAGAGAATCCTCCTCCCCCTTTCGGACTTGAAGCATGGGCGGGCCGCGTCGTCAATGCAAGCGCGGCCTTTGGTCGAGAACCGCAATTGGGCATAACAAGCTCGCGATGAGCGCGTATTGTTCCACCGGTCCCGAAAAACCTGCGGCAACTGAACCTTCCGGCCTGAAACCGGCGCCCGCAGACTGGTAAACCAACGTTTCCGGCTCGATTCCGGAAAAATGACAGGATGTCCGAATGAGCGACTACACGAATGCACTTGGCCAGCCGATAGGCTTTCCTGTGCCGGACTGGGAGCCTTGCCCCCTGCCGCCCCGAACTACGATGACGGGCAGGTTCTGCAGCGTCGTTCCCCTCTCTCCCGATCACGCCGAAGATCTGTTTTCTGCCTACCAGGCGGACGAGAGCGGTCGGATCTGGACATATCTCAGCTACGGACCGTTCGCCTCCCTGCATGAGTTTCGCAATTGGATGACGGCGACCTGCTTCGGCGACGATCCGCTCTTCCATGCCATCGTTTCCGCCGAAACCGGCAAGCCCGTCGGCGTCGCAAGCTATCTGCGGATCGACGACAGGCAGGGTGTGATCGAAGTCGGGCACATCAATTTCTCGCCGCTTCTGCAAAGAACGGCCGTGGCGAGCGAAGCCATGTTCCTGATGATGCGCCGCGTATTCGACGAACTCGGCTATCGCCGATACGAGTGGAAATGCGATGCCCTGAACGCTCCGTCGCAGCAGGCCGCCCGGCGCCTGGGTTTCAGCTACGAAGGGACTTTCCGGCAGGCGATGATCTACAAGGGACGCAATCGCGACAGCGCCTGGTTTTCCATCATCGACAAGGAATGGCCGGCGCTGAAGCAGGCGTTTCTTGCCTGGCTGGCGCCGGAAAATTTCGACAAGCAGGGGCGTCAGAAGCGCTCGCTTGCGGATTTGCGCCTCACGGCCTGAACAGGCGATCCCCTTGTTCGTCGATGAGCTGGCGGCCTTTTCGAAGGGTTATCTCGACGGCTTCTTCGGAACTGCCGCATTTGTCGGCTCGAATGAAGGTCTCTTCGAAGACCTCGCCGTCTATTTCCTTCGTGATCACGCCGACGACCTGCCACTGGCCGTCCGCCTGACGTGGGGTCGGGCGGATCGTGAAGCCCTTGTGGTCCACGCTCGGAACGTCCGGCCCTTTCGACGGCTCGCCGCCTGAGCCAAAAAGGCGGGAAAGCCAATTTCCCAATGCCATGGTTTTCCTTCGCTCCCGGTTATTCAGGGTGCGAATTTAGGGGATGGTGCGGGCGATTGAAAGTGTGAGGTCGGCAGGAGTGACCGTCTCCGGGACAGCCAGTCCTGCGTTACATGCCCGACCTAGCGTTTTGGGCCGTAGGGGCCAAGCGCCTCGATCAGCTCATCGACCACACCGTCATAGCGCCGCCAGCGATCGACCGAGGACTTGTACATCGGCTTGCGGACCTGGCTGATACTGAAGGTCGTTACCTGCCTGTCTCCCTTGTAGAACTCGAGACAGGCGTCTTCCCACTCAAGTCCGGCATGGGCGATCAGTCCGCGGCTCTCTTCTTCCTGATTGGCGACAAGAGCTTCGTAGGACTGTTGGCGGATATTGACGGGCAGCACGTCGACCCAGTGATCCATCAGTTCCCGGTACATGCAATAATATTCACCAAGGTTCTTCTGGGTGCTGGCGTAGTTGTGGCCATCGCGCAGCGGTGTCGTATAGATCGAAATGCAGTTGTCGATCGGATTCCGGTTCAAATGGATGAAGGTCGCATTTGGGAAAAGCAGCGCCATCAGCCAGAGGTTTTCGAAGTTGTGCGGCATCTTGTCGACGACGCGGCGGGCCTTGCCGCCTATGGCGTCGATCATGGAAAGATAGCCACGTCCGATCCGCCGGAAATCCTTCTCGTCCATCTTGGAAATATTGAAGAAGATCTCGGGCTTGATATGCCGGCCGTTATAGAGCTTCTTCTGCTCCAGCGAGAAATAGCTGAGCTCCCCGGCGCCGACTGTTTGCGAGTGGCGGCCGATGATCTGCTCGGTCAGCGTCGTGCCCGATCGCGGCATGCCGAAAACGAAGACGGGCTTCGCGCTTTCGAAGCCGAGATCCTTGCGTTCCTCGAAGAAGGACTTGGAAAAGTAGGTCTTGAAGGAGTCGATCTGCCAGCGGCGCAGCTTGCCGCTATAGGGTGAATAGAGGAACTCCTTGCCCTTCTCGAAATGCCTGAAGGCATCCTTCATCTCGCCAAGGTCGTCATAAACCTTGGCCGCCGCATAATGCAGGTTCGCAAGCTGGTTCCGCTTCAGGTCCGGGTTTTCCTCCAGCAGTTTCTCGATCTTGTCGAGGACGTCGGGCCGCTCCTTGTGCTTCTGGCCGTTGGCCGCCTCGCAAAGCAGCGAAGGCAGATCCACGTCGGCCGCCTCCTCCCGCGCCTGCGCAAGGAGTTCGTTGCTGCGTTCGGTGTTGCCGAGGGATTTTTCGAGCGTCGAATAGGCAATCAGCGCGCCAACATGACCGGGCTTGATCTTCAGCGCGGCTTCATAGGCCTGCTTCGCCAGAACCGGGCGTTGAAGCTTGGCATAGGCATCGCCAAGGACGATGCGCGCAGCCGCGTTCTGCGGATCGAACTTCACGGCCTTGCGCGCGGCTTCCAACGCTGCCTCGTAGTCCATGGCGCGATTGAGAACGCGTCCAAGCTCCTCGAAGACGATGGACTTCTTGGTCGCTATGGATGCCGATTTTTCGAGATAGTCCAGTGCAAGGCCGAGATCGTCGTACTCGCTGTAGATCAGTCCGAGCGAAAAATTAATCCTGGCGTCCTGCGGCGCGCGATGATGCAGATCCAGCAGGATCGGCTCCGCCTCCTTGAATTTCCTGTTCTCGATGAGCGTAAGAGCGCGATCAAAGGCAACGGCAGTATTCAAGAGTGGCCTCTCCCCGCATTGATATCCGGTCCGGGGGCTGGATATGCCCGGCAATTGCAGCAATTTGATGCCATGCAATAGGGGCATCGTAGCGGCAATGCAAGCTGTCGAAGCAAGCCTGGACCCCTTTCCACCAAAGCGGGACCGCTTCGGTGACAAGAAATCCCTCAACGATCATTATCTTAAGCATATCCTTGTCGCCAGATCCTGTTTAAGTTCGGCGGGATCTGCTCAAGGCAAGGTTCGATGTTTTTGGGCCGGGGATATTCACGACTTGCAGCTATTCGTGAAAGTGATCGTAGATCAGCCGGGCTACTGCTTCGGAAATACCGGGTACCGCGCTCAGATCTTCAATACCTGCCTTGGAGACCGCCTTTGCCGTCCCGAAATGGCGGAGCAACGCGCGCTTGCGGGTCGGGCCGATACCGGCAATCTCGTCTAGCGGGCTCCTGGCGATTTCCTTTCTTCGTTTCGCCCGGTGCGTGCCGATGGCAAAGCGATGGGCTTCATCACGCAGCCTCTGCACGAAGTAGAGGACGGGGTCGCGTTCAGGCAGCATGAAGGATGGCCGGCCTGCCATGAAGAATTTTTCACGACCGGCGTCGCGGTCCGGACCCTTGGCGATTCCGACCAGCGGCACATCCTGAATGCCGAGTGCCTCCAGCGTGTCGCGGGCCGCGTTCAACTGGCCGATGCCGCCGTCGATGAAAACGACGTCCGGCCATGCGGGGATCGTCGAGGCATCGCTTTCAGGCTCGTTGTGATCCGCACCGGGGTCCATTGCCTGCCCGGAAGCTATCCGTCGCTCTTCGGCATGTTCCTTCAGGAGCCTGGAAAAGCGGCGTGTCAGGACTTCCCGCATCATTCCGTAATCGTCACCCGGTGTGAGTTCCGCCGACTTGATGTTGAACTTGCGATAATGCGCTTTCGCAAAACCTTCGGGACCGGCCACGATCATGCAGCCGACCGCATTCGTGCCCATGATATGGGAGTTGTCGTAGACCTCGATCCGGCGCGGCGGGTGGGCCAGTCCGAAGACCTCGCTGACGCCCTTCAGCAGGCGGGACTGGCTCGATGTTTCGGCGAGGCGGCGGCCCAGTGCCTCGCGGGCGTTCTTTCGCGCATGTTCGACCAGGTCGCGCTTTTCTCCGCGCTGGGGAACCGCGACCTCCACCTTGTGTTCGCTGCGCTCGC
Source organism: Stappia albiluteola (assembly GCF_014050225.1). Classification (GTDB taxonomy): domain Bacteria; phylum Pseudomonadota; class Alphaproteobacteria; order Rhizobiales; family Stappiaceae; genus Hongsoonwoonella; species Hongsoonwoonella albiluteola. The sequence goes on from NZ_JACFXV010000029.1 coordinate 110,571, forward strand.
TCAGCGCGCGCGACAGGAGGTCCCTTTCCTCGATTTCATGCGACAGCAGAATCAGGCGAGGGCAGGGCTTGTCGTCGTAAAATTGAGCGAGGAAGCTTTCCAGAACCTCGTTCTCGCTTACCGATTTGTCGGCTTTCGGAAAATGGGCGTGATTGCCCCAGTTCTGCCCCGTCCGGAAGAAGAAGACCTGGATGCAGGTCTGCCCGCCTTCCTGATGAACGGCAAAGACGTCGGCCTCCTCCACCGACTGCGGATTGATGCCCTGGTGTGACTGGACGTGCGAAAGGGCCGCGAGCCGGTCCCGGTAGACCGCGGCCTGTTCGAAATCTAGCCTTTCGGCGGCTTCTTCCATCTGTGCGGCGAGTTCGGTCTTCACCATGTGGCTCTTGCCGGACAGGAAGGCCCTGGCTTCGGCGGCGAGGCCCGCATAGTCCTCCAGCGCAATCTCGCCGGTGCAGGGGGCGGCGCAACGCTTGATCTGGTGGAGCAGGCAAGGCCTGGTTCGGTTGGAATAGAAACTGTCGGTGCAGTTGCGGATCAGGAAGGCCTTCTGCAGGGCGTTGATCGTGCGGTTCACTGCTCCCGCCGACGCGAACGGCCCGAAATAGCTGCCTTTTCTTCGTCTTGCACCGCGATGTTTGACCAGAGCCGGCGCCTCGTGATCTCCCGTGACCAGGATATAGGGGAAGGACTTGTCGTCGCGCAGCAGCACGTTGAATCGTGGTCGCAGACGCTTGATGAGGTTGGCTTCCAGCAGGAGAGCTTCGGTTTCCGTGCCGGTGGTCACGAATTCCATGGAAGCGGTGGCCATGATCATTTGCAGGATGCGGTTCGATTGCCCCTGCAGCCGCGTATAGCTCGTCACCCGCTTCTTCAGCGAACGGGCCTTGCCGACATACAACACGTCGCCCTTCTCATCGAGCATGCGGTAGACGCCGGGGCCGAGGGGCAATCGCTTGACGAAATCGGCAATGACCTCCGCGCCGCGCGCGTTGGTCGCAAGCCCGGTTGCCCCGCCCTCGAAATGAATCTCGGGCGCGAACTCGTTGGCGAGTTCCTCAGCCTGTTCGGGCATTGCAGCCGGATTGTCGGACTTGTTCTGACTCATTCCATCATGCCTACGACCCGCGTATGGAGCATGCAAGTCGCCGTCATCGGGCAATTGATGGCCGATTGCTCCTTGTTCCGATAAGGCCGGTCCCTTTTCGGAATCGCGCCCTAGCCGATCTGCCCCATCATGAAAACAATGGCTATATACAGGCCATAGAGTCCTACGAGTGCAATGCCGGCCATATGTCGGAGCGTCACTTTGAAGGCGGAGAAAGCGATTACCAGCAAGGCGCAGGCAAGCATCACCCACAAGTCGAGCTTCAAGATCTCTGGCGGTATGGCAAGCGGCACGATCACGGACGTGATTCCCATGATTGCCAGAAGGTTGAAAATATTGGAGCCGATCACGTTGCCAAGTGCCACGGCCGAATGATTGCGGATCGCCGCCATCAGCGAGGTGGCAAGTTCGGGCAGGGACGTGCCGAGCGCGACGATCGTGAGGCCGATCACGGCTTCCGTCACGCCCCAGGCGCGGGCAAGCGCCGTCGCGCCTTCAATCGTGAAATGCGCGCCGAGCGGCAGGCCGACGAGGCCGAGCGCGACAAAGACAAAGGCCAGCGCCGCATTTTCAGGAACGCCTTCCACCTCTTCCACGACAGCGCAGGCTTCCTCTTCCTTCTTCTCCGCTGAAAGGCTGGCGGACGCGCTGAGGTCGCGTGCGGCACGTCCTATCCCGTTTTCGCGGCGATGCTTGCGCGTCGCCATCACCGAGTCGCCGATGAAGAGTGCGAGAAGCAAGAGCAGAATGACGCCCGACATCCAGTTGATGGGGCTGAAGAAGCACATCGCGACGAAAACGATGCTGACCGCCATCATGAAAATGGCGTTGCGCAGGGCTCCGTCTTCTTCGCAGGAGGTCGCCGCGACGAGCGCCGGAAGCCCGAGCACCATGAGAACATTCGCGATATTGGAACCGACGACATTGCCGACCGCAATGCCCGGCGCGTTGTCGAGCGCTGCGCCGATAGAGATCACAAGTTCCGGCGCCGACGTGCCGAATGCCACGATTGTCAGCCCGATTACGAGCGAGGGGATCCCAAGCTTCTCGGCTATGCCGACAGAGCCTCGGACGAGGACATCGCCAGCGACAATAAGCACGACGAGGCCTCCAACAAGGCTGACATAGTCAATGAGCATGGATCGAACGGGCCGTTTTGCGAGTATTCTCGAATGTGGAGTACGGTGCGCCGGCAACGCCGATACGTCCTTCCCGAAGCTGGCCGGGAGGGAGCGCGTTTGCCGTGACCGGATGCTGCTCCCTATATATGTATTCGCGGGGGCGGTAAAACCCCGGCCGCGTTCGAGGCGGTCCAAAATTCGGCAATCAGCCTCTGCACTTCGCATTCGCCGCGCCGTGGGGGCGGTGCGGCGCTGCGCGCGTTTGCAATCGGTTTACCATAATTGGCCAGGGCTCGAATTGCCTTGGAAACACCCCATTTCCCCACAGCTGTAGCCACATTCACCTTGCATAACGTTAGCTGTCGGGGTCTGGACCCATGAACGGCTTGCAGGTGCGGCCTTCGCCTGCGCCCGCTGGGCTGTCCATCGGTCCAGACCCCTGACAAGCGGTGGCTGAAGCTGCCGAATGCGTTTGTGCGTATCTTATGGGGAAGCTTGATGAAGCGTATCGTATTTGCCGGTGTATCGATTGCCGCCGTCTTTGCGGCGTCGGCGCCCGTTCTTGCGGCCGATCTGCCGCAGCCTGCCGAACCGCCGGTTTATCAGGAGCCGATTCCGGCTGCCCGTTTCGACTGGACCGGGTTCTATTTCGGCGGACAGCTCGGCTGGCAGTGGTCGAGTTTCGACAATACCGAAGCCGGCGGCGGCTCGTTCGACACCGACGCCAATGGCGTGATGGGCGGCGTGCTCGGCGGCTACAACTATCAGTTCAACGACAATTTCGTCCTTGGTGTCGAGGCGGATTTCTCACTGTCGGATATCGAGGACTCGTCGACGACACCGCTCCTCAACACCTACCGCACCAAGAGCGATTGGAACTCGAACATCCGTGCCCGCGCCGGCTGGGCGTTCGATCGCTTCATGGTCTACGGTGCCGGCGGTCTCGCCATCGCGGATTTCGAGGCAAGCGCCAATGGCGCGTCGGATGACACAACCAAGGTCGGCTGGACGGTCGGCGGCGGTGTGGAAGGCCTTGTGACGCAGAACGTGACCGCGCGTCTTGAATATCTCTATCAGGACTTCGGCGACGAAAGCTTCACGCTCGGCGGCACCAGCTACAACACGGATCTATCGAACAATATCGTCCGCTTCGGCATGAGCTACAAATTCTGAGCGAAGCGATCCCGCGATGCAGACGAGGGGCCGGCGATCCGCCGGCCCCTTTTTTATTTATCCGATCGCTTCACGTCTTCATACGGGTGGCTTCGAACGCCGGGATGGCCGCATCGAACGCAGCCAGCCATTCGACCAGTTTCGGGTAGCTTTGCCTCCACTTGCCCTCGAAGCGCAGGTCCTGGTAGCCGAGTGCACAGGCGACCGCGATCTGCCCGATGTCCGGCGTGGATCCCGGCGTCACAGTGGCGGGTGGATCGCTCTCAAGTGCTGCAAGGGCACGCTCGACTTTTCCTGTCTGATAGGCGACCCAGTCCGCGCTGCGCAGCTCTTCCGGCCTGAACCTGATTTCGTAAACCTGGAGGATGGCGGCATCGGTCATGCCATCGGCCAGTGCCTGCATGGTCAAAGCGGCAAACCGTGCCTCGCCCGCAGGGATGAGCTTTCCGCCAACGGCCTGGTCCAGATATTCGACGATTACCCGGCTGTCATAGAGGACCTTGCCGTCCTCAAGGATAAGAGCGGGGATCTTGCCGAGGGGGTTTTGCTTTCGCAGGCTGTCTTCCGGGTTATTCGTGTCGGCTTGCTCCACGGTGATGCGATCCGAAAGGCCGAGAACGGCCGCTGCGATCTTGACCTTCCGGCCATAGGGAGAAGCAGGCGAGGAACGTAGTGTCAGCATGAATGGCTCCTGATGAAAGGCGGGCTTCGATCCTGTCACGCGCAGTGTGCTGATCCCTCCGTTCTGCGCAAGGCAAAAGGCGTTGATTGCAGGAACTTGCAAATTAGCCTATCAAAGGTTGTTTCGCTCAAGTAATTCTCAGTATAAGTGCGTATAAAATAGATAATTTTATCAATAATCATAGGCATATCTTAACTCGACTCTGTTTTCCTTTCATGTGCGAGGGTGGGGGCAAGACGAAGTTCGTTTTGTACTTCCGTTCCGGCACTGGAGCGCCTACCGACCGGATGGGGTAATTTGGTCGATAAGAAATCACTGAAGGTGAGGCGTTCTTGCCCTCATTTGCTCATGTGCCGATCGGAATGCCTTGCGGGAGTGGGTGCCGTGCGTGGGAAATTCAGCTCGCCCCTGGTGGCGGTTCTGAAATCGCTTGCATTGGTCGGATGCGCCTACATCTATGGCGCGCCGACTTTCGAGTCGTTGCGGCCGGGCTTCATCGACGGTCCGTTCCGTCAGCTCCATGACTCCGTCAACGTGCTGCTGAGGGACACGAAAATCGATCCGGATGCGCCGGTAGATGCCATCACGCAGACCGGAAATGCTTTCAAGCGCCGGATTGCCGGGCCGGTAAACCCGGATTGAGCCTATGCGGACTAACGGGGCGGCGGTACGGTCAGTCCGGCCGACCGGCAGCCATTCCGGTCGACAAACGGACATGATCGGAAGCGGAGGTCGCGGGTCAGGCAAATCCTTACCTCGCTGAGACGTCCGGCTTCGCAGGAAACAGCGATCGCATTATCTCTCAGCCCCGGATTCGCCAGTCGGAACGCTGTCTCCACCGCCGTCGCAGAAGTCCGCTCCGTCTTTGCAACAGACCTGAATGCGGCGGGGATACGAACCGCTTCGAAGGCCCTCCGGGTCAGGGCGAAATAGGCTTGCGGATCGAGCCCGGAGCAGGATCCGTGCTTTATCCATTGATGACTCGCAAGCCCGCGGCTCGGCATGATGTCCAGGATCGTGCCGACCGTCCCGGCATCGAGACGAGACCGCGCTCCCGTATCGCAGAAATCCGGGTAGCCTCTTTCATATTGCGGCCAGAGACCGTGCACGATGAAGCGATACGGTTTCGATGCCCGGCATTGCAGCGGATCGGCTTTGCGGCCCGCCCGTTCGCAATAGGTCGGCGACCAGGATAATGCGAGAACGTAGTAGTCGAAATCCCCTGATCGGTCGGCATATGCAGCTTGCGGCGCCGCAAGCAGCACCAGCAAGGCGGTGACGAGCGCCCGGAACGAATACGGGTGCAAGGCAGTCCTATTGCGGGCGGACCGTACGGCAGTAGCCGTCATAGACATGCCATTTGTCGAGGCCGGAAAGACAAGCCTCCACATTCCAGCGAACGCCGACAAATCCCGCATGTTCGACGACCTTGTAGAACACTCGAGTGGCCGTCCCGTCGCTCAGGGTTGCCTCTCCCTCGCAATAGCGGCGTGCCAGGGGGCTCGGCGTGCCGAGCTCATAGGCCGTCTCGACGACACGATCGAGGCCGACGATAACGCGCCCGCCATAGTAGTCCGGCACCGCGCGGGCTACCGAAGCAGATACCGCGCTTTGAACGGAAGCATCGACGCAGTCGGGAATGCGTGGCTCAGAATTCCAGGAGAAATAAACGCGGTCGGAGGCGGCAGCGGCTGGAGACGCAAGCCCTGCGGCGATGACGGTCGACAGAACGAGGCGTTTCAGCAGGCTCATCGAATGTATCTCCGCGAGTTTCATCAACGTCTGGGCGCATATTGTCCGGATCGTCAATACACGCGGCTTTGCATCGAATTTCAGAACGGGTACCTGCAAATAGCCGGGATTCACTGCGCCCGTTCAAGTTGACGATGCGTCATGCAAATGGCACGGTCAACCCACATTACCGGTTTTGCAGGTTTTCCACTCCCGACTGTGTTCATTCGTCTACAAGTTTCTCCAGTTCCCATCCTGCTCCGGCACCGGTTGCGAGTGTCGAGGCGAGCCATGGCAGTGCTCGCTTCAGATCATCTTCCAGGGTCCAGGGCGGATTGACGATGAGAAGTCCGCTCGATTTCATGACGCCATCCGCCGTCGGACGGCCGGCCGACAAGGAGACGGCGAGAATGTTTCTGAGGCCGCTTTCCACGAGGCGTTTGTGAAAGCGCCTGACCGCCGCCATATCCTTGATCGGATACCAGGCGATGTAAGTTCCGCTCTCCCAGCGCCTCCAGCCCTTGATCAGGTTTTCGGCGAGTTTTGTGAATTCCCTGGTGTCTTCAAAAGACGGGTCGATGAGGACGACGCCGCGCCGTTCCTTCGGCGGAAGGAAGCTGCCGAGCGCGAGCCAGCCATCCAGTTCGATGACCTTGGTCTGGAAATCGCCGGCATATCGGCCCGATAGCGTCTTGAAGTCCCGGGCGTGGAGTTCGGTCAGCGTGAGCCTGTCCTGCCGGCGCAGGAGCTTGCGGGCGATCTCCGGCGATCCTGGATAGGCGATCAATGCCTCGGCCGCCATCTCGGGAAGGGCATCGCCGGAAGGCGAGGAGGTGTCGATGCCGTTGACCTCGGCAACTATCCGAAGCCATGGAGCAAGGATCGGGCGGACGCCGCCGGGCATGAGTGCGGCAGCGGCGAGGATCCGGCCTATGCCGCCCTGCCATTCTCCCGTCTTGCGCGCTTCCTCGGAGGAAAGGTCGTAGAGCCCGATACCCGCATGCGTGTCGATCACGCGGAAGGCTGCGGGTTTGCGCTTCAGATACTCGATGACCGCCGCCAGAACGACGTGCTTCAGGACGTCGCCGATATTGCCGGCATGATAGATGTGGCGATAGTTCACCGCGTTGCGTCCGTGATTGCGCGGGCCATGTAGACGACGGCCTTGTCGCCGAAGTCCTGGCGTCCGACCTCTGCGAAACCGAGCCGGCGGTGAAAGCGCAGCGACCCCGGATTGGGCGGCCTTTCATTCACCTCGCAGGTGAGCGGCGTTCCGTTCGCTTGCGGGGCGAGACGTTCCAGCAGCGCGGCATACAGCATTTCGCCCAGGCCACGTCCCCGTGCTTCAGGCGCGATCCCGATGCGGTCGACATAGAAAAAGCGGGGATAGGATTGCTGAAGCCAGAGGAAATTGCGGCTGTCATAGCTTGCCGTTTCATCCAGGCAGAGCACGAAACCGGCCGGTGCGCCATTGAGTTCTGCCACCAGCGTCATGAACGAGTCGTCGATGAGCGCGCGCAACTCGGCCGCTGAAAGGCTGTTTACCGCGGGCAGGCAGGCTTCGTTGATCTTATGCAACGCGTCGAGGTCGCTGGGTTCAAAGGGGCGGGGCATCACGATCTGATTTGACGGAAGACGAGATCTGCCGGCTCAACAGCCGGCAAGGTGATATTCAAACAAGTTCGGGCAGTGCCGCCGGCGCCGGCGGCACTGCCCGAATGTTTCTTAAGATCAGTTCCGAAGTGCGATCAATCCTCGTATCCGAGGCCCGCATCATCCGGTTGATCGTCACCGTCATCGTCCGAGACAGGGCCGGCTGCGTCTTCGAGGCGAAGCTCGACCGCTTTCGGACCCTTGCCGCGACGATCCGGCTCCGTTTCGAACGTTACCCGCTGCCCGCTGTCGAGCGAGCTGAGGCCAGAGCGCTCAACGGCCGAAATATGAACGAACACGTCGGCTTCGCCGGAATCCGGGGTGATAAAGCCAAAGCCTTTGTCAGCCTTGAAGAACTTTACCGTACCGGGCTGGCGCGGTCCGCGTTCGACGGGAGCAAATTCCCGCCGGGGACCGCGAGAGGCAAAACCGCCTTCTTCCCGGCCACCGCCGCCGCCATAGCCGCCACGGTCTCCGCCGCCACCGCCGAAGCCGCCACGACCGCCGCCGCCGCCATAGCCGCCACGGTCTCCGCCGCCACCACCGTAGCCGCCGCGACCGCCGCCGCCGCCGCCATAACCGCCACGGTCTCCGCCGCCGCCGCCATAGCCGCCACGATCTCCGCCGCCGCCGCCGTAGCCGCCGCGACCACCGCCGCCGCCACTATAGCCGCCACGGTCGCCTCCGCCACCGCCTCCGCTATAGCCGCCACTGCGGCCACCGGAGAAATCGCGGTCGCCGCCACGGCTGTTGTAGCCGCCGCGATCGCCGGAGTCGCGGGAACCGAAGTCCCTGCCGCCAAAATCACCACCGAAGCCGCCGAAATCACCACCGAAGTCCTGCGGACCTCCGAATTCGCGCTTGCCGCCGCGCCGCCCACGCGAACGGCGGTCCGAATTCCCGTCACCCATTTCCAGATCACCCTATTAGGACAGGCCCGGATCGATTTTGCCTGCTCCTGTCCGCCATGCCACCTTTCCCTTGGGCTGCATCCGCCGGCACCCTGCTACCGTCAGCGCCTCCAAAGGTCTTCCATGGGGCCAAACAGCCCCGAGGCAGCACCATGCTGATCAACAACTTCCACGCGCATGCTATTCACTACCGCGTCAATCGTCATTTCAGGACAGTCCGCCACGGGGTGCATAATAGGGGCGGATTCCCTCCATTCGCAAGCAAAACCCACTGTTTGCCTCTCGGAATGAGCCGGATGGGGCCGGGAGCGCGCCGCTACGGCAATTCCTGCGCCTCCAGATTGAGTCCAGATTGACACGCTATTAAAGCGTGCTCCGTTGTCGCGGGATCGGGCAATTTTTCGGCCGACGGTTTCGCAACCTGTCCCGGCACGGCCGTTTGCCACGGTTCCATCCGGCCGCAAAGCGCATTAGGTAGAAAGGAAAATTCGCAATCGGGGTTTGCCAATGTCGGATGAAACGGGCCAGGAAAGCACTAACGCGGCGGAGCCGCCGATCCAGGTGATCGTCATTCCCGTTACGCCCTTCCAGCAGAATTGCTCCCTTGTCTTCGACCGAAGGACGCTGCAAGGCGCCGTGGTGGATCCGGGCGGCGATGTCGAGCGTATCCGTCAGGCGATCGATGGCCATGGCGTCACCGTCGAGAAGATCGTGCTCACCCACGGCCATATCGACCATGTCGGCGGCGCGGCGGATCTTGCCGCCGAACTGGGTGTTCCGGTGATCGGCCCGCATCAGGCGGACCGGCCGCTGATCGCGCGGGTGCAGGAGCAGGCCGCGAGTTTCGGACTGAGCGGGGCAAGGCCCGTCGATCCCGACCAATGGCTGGAGGAAGGGGATACGGTCGAATTCGCCGGCCGTGTTTTCGAGGTCCTCCATTGTCCGGGGCATGCTCCAGGCCATGTTGTGTTCTTCGACCGCGAGCTTCGTTTTGCCTTTTCCGGCGACGTGCTGTTTGCTGGGTCGATCGGCCGAACCGATCTGCCGGGCGGCGACCATGCGACGTTGATCCGTTCGATCAGGGAGAAGCTGCTGCCGCTTGGCGACGATGTGACCTTCCTTCCCGGGCACGGACCGGCATCTACGCTGGGCCACGAACGGCAGACCAATCCCTTTCTGCAGTGACTGCCCGTCAGCCACGGCGTGATCACGATCACGGGCGAAGCCGGCGACGATCCCTATATCTGTGATTGTCGTAATTCGAGAAGGGCCGGGATCATGCTCACGACGATCGTTCGAGGCACAATGGCTGCAACCCTCGCCGCGGCGGTTTCCTTTCCCGCCCTGGCCGGCGACGATTACTGGGACCGCTTGCAGAAGCTGCAGGAACTTGAGCGGTCCGAAGCGCAGGGCGGGCCGCGCATCGTCGGCGCACGATCGCCGTTCCTGCTGCGCTTCCGCGTCTGCCAGGTGCTGCCGACGCCGGTGAAGGACCCGAAGACCGGCGAGAAGGTCTATGTCCGCAAGGAAGTCTGCTGGTTCGAGTAGTGGCCAATTGGCCTTACAGCAGGCTGCGCAAGGTCGACAGCCGGGAATTGACCAGCCAGCCGTAGTAATTTTCTTGCGGCCAGGTGACGCGTCCTGCCGCCCGCGCTTCCCGATAGCGGGTGGCTCGGCCCCAGGGGTCGCCGAGATTGTAGAGCGTCGCCGTTAGGCCGGGGTTGTTGGAAATGTCGACGCCGGCCACCCGCCGGTAGGCATCGATGGAGTCGCGCAGAACCGCCGCCATGTAATGCAGCGAAATCGTTGGATCCATGGTTGCGCGATAGACCTCGTTGGCGTCGCGCGCCGTCAGTGTCGGCAGGCCGCTGGTGCGCTTCACCCGGTCGTTCATCTTCAGCACAGTCAGGGGCGACAACTGGCCGAGCCCGAAGCTCTGCCCGGCGAACAGGGGCTGGAAGAAGGTCTCGTTGAAATTCTTGTTCGCGTAGCGGACGCCGTCGACGTGCCGGTTGCGGAAACTGCGTTCCCAGACGCGCTCGTAGCAGGTCCACAAACGGTTGCTGTCACGGCCCTGCGCCCGGCAGGTGTCGAAGGCATCGCGCTGGACGAAATCCTCCACATTCTCGCCGCCATAGGCGAAGTCGAGCGAGATGCCGGCATAGGCAAGCGCCTTGACGTAATAGGACTGGGCGCTGTCCAGGCTGTCGTAGTTGTAGGTGTGTTCGCCGATGATCGCGCCGATCATGTGGACCGGGTCGATGTCGTAGATGGCGGCCACCCGTTTGATCGAGCGGATCAGCGAGCCGTCGCGGCGCAGCACCGCCACGACGCGGTCGAACTTGGCGTCGTAACTGGACTGGTTGGCTGCGGTGCGCCGGGCCGAGGAAAAGGGAATGCGCGGCTGCGAGGCGTTGCGGTTGCCTTCCGGCACCACCGTCGCCCCGGCCAGGGCCTTGGCGGGATAGGACGTATAGGCCGCCGTCAGCAAGCAAAGCAGAAGCGACACCATGCGCGCGAGCAGGGCGGTGCGCGAAGGTCTGACGGCAACGGACAGGGCAAGGCGCGGCATCAAAATCTCCAACCGGCACGCGTCGGCACATAGGCATAGTGGAAGGAGCCACGCAAGCCCTCGCTCCGGGCAGGACATCTCACTTCCGCTTCATTTTGCTGCCCCGGAACGGGGCGGGGAAAGGCAGCCATCCCCCTGCCAAATCCGCTTTAGCGACTTTTCGCTGCCAAGGGAATTCTTCTCCCGCAACGTAACGATTCAAATGCGCAAAATTCCGCGTGACCGTTGCATCGCGGTTACCGTTTTCGGAACGCCGTGGCGGGTCCCATGCGCAGGCGCACTGCGGCGGGAACCGCGAGCTCGCGCATCAGCCCGTCGTGCCGGCGGAAGCCGCAAAGCTCCCGCTGGATGACGACGTGCCACAACGCCTCGCCCGCCTCCGCCGTCAGCCGTTCGTGCCGGGTGGGATCGGAGGGCGCGGCCTTGCCGGCGGCCTTCTCGGCCTCCAGCCGCTCCTCATGCGCCCTGAGGCGGGAGAGAGCGGTCTCGAGCTTCTTCATCAGCCGGCCGAGCGTCGCGGCCTTTTCGCCCATCACCTCCTGTTCGAGCAGGCGGGAGAGTGGATCCCTGTCGGATGTCGTGAACTGGCTGGGCGGCCTGACTGCCATGCTGCGATCCTCAGGCGGTGACCGTGGCGGCGGTCGCGGACGGGCGAGGGGCCCGCGCGATGCGCCCGCCCGTGAGCGGGGCGCTGACGCCCGTCGTCTCCGGAAAGCTCAGCGGCAGGCCGCGCAGGCTGCGGATGGCGAGGAAGGCGAAGCACTCCGCCTCCACCGCGTCGCCCCGCCAGCCGACATCCTCCGACATCACCGGTTCGACGCGGGCGCGCTTGGCGATCTCGGCGACCAGCGCCGGATTTCGCCGGCCGCCGCCGCACAGCACGATGCGCTTGGGTCGGGTGGGGAGGATATCCAGCCCGCGACCGACGGCGGCGGCGGAAAAGGCGGTCAGCGTCGCCGCGCCGTCCTCCAGCGACAGGCCCTCGGCCAGGGCGCTGGTGAAGGAATTGCGGTCCAGCGACTTCGGATAGGCCGCCGTGAGATAGGGATGTTCCAGCGCCCGGGCGAGGCGGTCCTCGTCCACCCAGCCCGCCAGCGCCAGCCGTCCGTCGCGGTCGAAGGGACCGGCGCCGTGACGGGCGACCCAGTCGTTGATCGGCGCGTTGGCCGGACCCGTGTCGAAGGCGGCCAGCCTTCCGTCGCCGCACCACCAGGTGACGTTGGCGACGCCGCCCAGGTTGAGCAGCGCCGAACCGGGCTCCGCTCCCGCCCGGGAGAGCAGCGCGGCGTGATAGACCGGCGCCAGCGGCGCGCCCTGTCCGCCGGCGGCGATATCGGCGCTGCGGAAGTCGAACACCGTGTCGATGCCGGTGACCTGCGCCATCATCGCACCGTCGCCGAGCTGGCGGGTGGCGCCCCTGCGTCCCGGCGAGGGCGCCCGGTGCAGCACGGTCTGGCCGTGGAAGCCGATCGCCGCCACCGTTTCCGGCGAGATGTCGTTCTCCGCCAGAAAGGCGTTCACGGCTTCCGCCTGCGCCAGGGTCAGCGCCCGTTCCGCTGCGGCGAAGAGGGCCGGTTCCGGCCCGTCGAACCCCCAGCGCGCCGCCACCTCCAGCGCCTCGGCCAGCTGCTCGCGCAGGCCCGGCGAATAGGGGGCAAGCTTGTAGGCGCCGAATTCGGCGATCGTCTCGCCGTCGCTCTTCAGCATGGCGATGTCGATATTGCCGTCCAGCACCGTGCCGGTCATCAACCCGATGGCCCAGGCCGGTTCGCGCCGCGTGTCGCTGTCAGGCATTCAGCCCGCCTCCATGAAACCGTTTCGCGGAGGATAGCGGGCGGCGCGGCGAGGGCAAGGCACGGGACGAAGATTGCGGCAGGCGGCTCTGCGCTTGTCATATTCCGCAACGTCAGATTGTATTAATAGTTAATACATCAAATTATTTCCATTTCCGATTGTCCGGGTTAAGGACTTGTTAAGTATTTCGCCGCCGCCCGAAAAGACACGTTGAGGGGCCGCGGCCTGATTGGGAGACAGTCATGACCCTGGCTTATTGGGACCAGATCACGTTCAGCGTCATATTGGGCGGGGTGCTCGGCGCATTCAGCAACATGCCGGAAGGCGAATGGCTGCTCGCGCTGGCGAGAGCTTTGCTGTTCTGAAAAAATCGGCGCGAAAGCCGCGCACCGCGATCCTCGGCCGCCATGCAGGGGCGGCCAGGCCTCGCCACGCACCATGTCATGCCCACGAAGGCGGGCATCCAGTAACCACCGTGGCCGGAGGTTTAGCCGCTGACTTGCATGTCTACTGGTTCCCCGCCTTCGCGGGGATGACAGCCCGGGGCAGCGGTTGCGCCATAACGGCGAAGTGAGACTGCGTGGCCCGGTCTTCATTGGAATGTCGTCAATCTTCATGGCCACCATGAGCCCATGGCGAGGGATCACAATTACTACCTCTACATCGTCGCAAGCGGCGTGGGCGGAACGCTCTATATCGGCGTAACCAACGACCTCGCCCGCCGGATCAGCGAGCATCGCGAGGGCATCGGCTCCGCCTTCGCCCGGAGATATTCGGTCCATCGCCTCGTCTATTACGAGCACTTCATGGATGTCGGCGCGGCGATCGCCCGCGAGAAGCAGCTCAAGCGATGGAACCGCGCGTGGAAGATCCGCCTGATCGAGGAGAACAACCCGGATTGGGTCGATCTGTTTCCGTCGCTGTTCATGGCGTGAAGCGAAGGCTTTGCCGGGGGCCTGCCACAAACTCTGTCATGCCCGCGCAGGCGGGCATCCAGTAACCGCCGCAGGGGGTGGGAAACTCAGAGTTCATACCATGCGCTCGCCCGCCGCGTCAGGAGCCGCCATCTCGGAGGCTACTGGATGCGCTGAATTCACGAAACAAGTGCAACACCTGCTAAGGTGTTGCCGCGATGGGACAAAGTTACGATCAGTTGAGCCTGCGGGAGCGGGTAAAGATAGAGCTGTGGCACCGGGAAGGGCGCTCGCTGCGCTGGATCGGACGGCAACTGGGTCGTTCGGCTGCCACGATCAGCCGCGAGTTGCGGCGCAATGCCAGGCCGACCAAGCAGTGGTGCGGCAGCTATGACGGGGAACGGGCGCACGGACTGGCCCTCCGGCGCCGGCGCTGGGATGCCCGCTACAAGCTGGCACGCCAGCCGGCGCTGCGCGACATGGTCAGGCAACGCCTTGCGATGGGACAGTCACCCGAACAGATCGCCGGCCGGCTGGCGCGCGAGCACGGTGGCACGCTCATCAGCCATGAGTCCATCTACCGCTTCGTTTATCACCGCTCGGCGCAAAAGGATTACTGGCACCGCCTACTGCCGCGCGCCAAGAACCGCAGGGGCCGCCTGGGCCTGCGCGGCGGCTCGTCCGTCAGCTTCATCAAGCTGCGCCGCCCGCTGGCCCAACGTCCCGCCGAGGCCGACGACAGGGCCACGCCGGGCCACTGGGAGGCCGACCTCATGGCCTTTTCCCGCTATGGCCAGTATGTGCTGGTCACCCATGAGCGCAGCTCGCGCATCCTCACCATCGATCGGCTGTCGCGAAAGACCGCGCGCGCCGTCGTCCAGGCCCTGGTTCAGCGCTTCGGTCCGCTGCCCCGCCTGTTGCGCCGGTCGCTCACCTTCGACAATGGCACGGAATTCGCCTTGCATTTCGAACTCACGGACAGGCTCGGCCTCGCCACCTTCTTCTGCGATCCGCACGCCCCCTGGCAGAAGGGTGGCATCGAGAATGCCATCGGCCGCATGCGCAAGATCTTGCCGCGCAAGTCGGATCTGGCAACCATCGATCAAGGCCAAATCCGACAGTTGGTCGAGCACTACAACAATACCCCGCGCAAATGCCTTGCCTTCAGGACGCC
>NZ_JACFXV010000003.1 GCF_014050225.1 Stappia albiluteola
GAGCCGGGGATGACATCGGTGTGCCGGGCAGACGCCTGCCTGACTCGCGACCTTCGACTTGACGCACGGCCTCTCCCCTCGTCTTCGCCGGGCCCGGAAATGGGGAATAGCCCGGCGATCCATGGGCGGTGGCGGCAAGATCAGGCGCCGCCTGGATACGCGGGTCGAGCCCGCGTATGACGAATCGAGGGGTTGAGGCAGAGAGGCGGCCACTCACTCTGTCATGCCCACGCAGGTGGGCATCCAGTAACCGCGAAGGCTAGAGATTCAGCCGCCAACGCATGCGTTTACTGGATCCCCGGT
>NZ_JACFXV010000030.1 GCF_014050225.1 Stappia albiluteola
ACCCCGCGCAAATGCCTTGCCTTCAGGACGCCGAATGAGGTCTTCTCGGAACTCCTCAACCGTGTTGCACTTCAAACGTGAACCCACCTCCCCGCTTTCACGGGGATGACACCGGAGTGTGGGGCAGGCCGCATGGATATGCGGGTCGAGCCCGCGTATGACGAGCCGAGGGGTTGCGGCAAGGAGATTGCCCCACACTCCGCCGTCATGCCGGACAAGGGAAGCGCAGCGGACCGCTGATCCGGTATCCAGAAATCAGCGCGGGCGTAGCCCGCCCGAAACCAAGGGTCGTCATCGCCGGGCCATTGACCGGCGACCCGCCCGCCGCGCCTGGTTGAGGTGCGGGTGGCGCGTCATGCGAGCGGGTGTCCGGCAAGGCCCGGACATGACGATTGCGGAGCCGGATCACGCCTCGTCCCTGGCTGGGCGCGAGACGAGGCGGATGCCCGGCGCATGCGGAATGCGCGGTTCGGAAAAATCGGCGGGTGGGAGGAAGCTCAGCAGCTCGCTCTCGCGGGCGAGATGCGCTTTTGCGAGGCGGTATTTCAAATAAATCATGAAGGCCACAATTGGCATCGTTGCAAAGGTGACGAGCGCGACGGCCTTCACCCAGTCCGCCGTCGAGCGCCAGGTGGTGAGTAAATCCGCAGCGAAATTATAGCCGTCCGCCATTCATGCCTCCCCGAATGAAATGGTGAACCGCCAGAGGAAGACCTCTGGCGGCCGGGGAGTTCACAAGCCGACCACAGACGGCTGCGATGGCCTTTAGGGCAAGCCCTTGGACATGCGCCATCGCCTCCCCGGCCATAAGGGTTTGGACCCCTGAGGTCGAGGAGGCATCAATTGCGGCTGATGCCAGCCGCTGTGGTAGGGGCTGTGAAACCCCAAGGCCAGCCCTTTTCGCCGGCCCTGCATGAATTCTATCCTGAGAAATATACGGAGAAAAGTGCAATTCCCGGTTGGTGCCCACATTCATTCCGCGGCATGTGTTGGGAAATCGGGCGACGCGCTTTGCGCGGCTGATATCTGGATCCCGCCTCTCGCAATGCGTTGGTGCGCATGCGGGCCGGGGTGACGGGAGAGTATGGGGCGGGCGCTGGTCACACACTTTGTCATGCCCACGAAGGTGGGCATCCAGTAATCGCCAACGCCGGAGGTCTTGCCTTAGGCGCATGTGTTTACTGGATCCCCGTTTTCACGGGGATGACACGGGATTTGGGGCACGCGGCCTGCTACACCCTCCGCCGTCATACCGGACAAGGTGAGCGAAGCTGACCGCCGATCCGGTATCCAGATGACATGCTGCGGGCATGGCCCGCTCTCTATTTAAGAGGTGAAGCGCTTCGCGCGGTTGATGTCTGGATCCCGGCTCTCGCAATGCGCTTGCGCGCATGCGGGCCGGGATGACATCAGAGTTTGGGGCAACGCCCATCCGAAAACATGGGCCGTCATCGCCGGGCCCAGACCCGGCGATCCACGATCGGGCAACGAAAAACGCCGCCCGGACCGATCCGGACGGCGTCCAACTTCTTCGACCTGAGTGACCTGAACCTGCGCCTCAGTGCGATGACGGAATATGGGTGCCCGCTCCGTCAGGCCGGATTTCGGCCGCCATCCGCCCCTTGGGGCCACGACCGAAGCGCACCAGCACCGTCTGGCCCGGTCGCAATTCGGTAATGCCGAAGCGGCGCAGCGTTTCCATGTGAACGAAGATATCCTCCGTCCCCTCGCCCTGGGTCAGGAACCCGAAGCCCTTGACGCGGTTGAACCACTTGACCTCGGCCCGCTCCAACCCGCTTTCCGGCACGACCTGCACGTGGGTGCGGGAAGGGGGAAGCTGCGAGGGATGGACCGCCGTCGTCTCGTCCATCGAGAGAATGCGGAATGCCTGCAGGCCGCGCGAGCGTTCGACGACCTCGCAAACCACCCGGGCCCCTTCATAGGCCGTCTGGTAGCCGTCCTGCCTCAGGCATGTCACGTGAAGTAGAATGTCCGGTCCGCCATTATCCGGGACCACGAAGCCGTAGCCCTTCGCGACATCGAACCACTTGATGGCACCCGCGATTACGGAGACCTCGAGCGGCGCGTCGTCGCTCACGAACTCTACGGGACGCGAATGCGTTGCGGTTTTCGCCCCCATGCTCACCTGTCTCCGTCGTCTTGGCCGATACGCTGCCGTTACTTTTCAAGGGGACGACTTCGAGAAACCGATTCCCCGGGAAAAGGATACCACTGCTCGGCCGATGCTCCAGTTAAATTTATTCGAATAGCCACAGCAATTCGTCTTCACAACGCAGTTTGTCGTCAAATGAGTGATTCGCAAACCTTTGCGATGGGGGCGCGGATCACGAGATCGGCAAGATCATCAAGATGGGTTTCCTCCCTGTTCATGATGACGAGACTTGCGCCCGCTCTTTTTGCCATAAGCGGCAGACTGGCCGCCGGCTGCACTTGCAGCGACGACCCCATGACGAGGAACAGATCACAAGAATCTGTCTCTTCCGCGGCACGCGTCAGGCCAATCTCGGGCATGGCCTGCCCGAAACTGACGACCGCCGCCTTCAGAAGCCCGCCGCAAGCCTTGCAGCGCGGCGCCCGCCCCTCATCCACCTCGACCTTCAGATCGTCGAGTTCATGCCTTTTCTGGCAGGAGAGGCAACTCGCATAAGTGCCGTTGCCGTGCAGTTCCACCAGTTGACGGTCGATCAGGCCCGAGCGCTGGTGCAAACCGTCGATGTTCTGCGTGATCACGCAGGAAAAGCGCCCGCCCCGCACGAGCTTCGCCAGCAGGCCGTGCCCGGCATTCGGCTCCGCGCGCCTGATTTCGGCGATCATCTTGTAGCGGCGATCCCAGTCTTCGAGCCTGGCATCCTCGGACGCCAGGAACTCGTCGTACTCGATCGGGCGGAAGCGGCTCCAGATTCCGCCCGGCGAGCGGAAGTCGGGAATGCCGGATTCTGTGGAAATACCGGCCCCGGTAAAGCCCACGCCGCGGCGACATTCCGCCAGACGGGCCCGCAATTCCTCCCGCGCGATGTTGATGTCTGAGACGACCGCCATATTGTGACCCGCTGAACGCCTTCCATCATTGCCAAAGCAACAAGAGGTTCTCCCATGCGCTATCTGCACACAATGGTCCGGGTGAAGGATATCGACCAGTCGCTCGATTTCTACTGCAACAAGCTGGGGCTCGAGGAAGTCCGCCGCATCGACAACGAGGGCGGTCGCTTCACGCTGATCTTCCTGGCCGCGCCAGAGGACAAGGCGACCGCCGCCGAGACCAAGGCGCCGCTGGTCGAACTCACCTACAATTGGGATCCCGAAGACTACCAGGGCGGCCGCAATTTCGGCCACCTCGCCTATGAGGTCGACGATATCTATGCCACCTGCGAGAAGCTGCGGAAGGCGGGCGTGACGATCAACCGCCCGCCGCGCGACGGCCGCATGGCCTTCATCCGCTCGCCGGACGGCATCTCCATAGAACTCCTTCAAAAAGGCGACTCGCTGCCGGCGCAGGAACCCTGGGCCTCGATGGCCAATACCGGTGTCTGGTAAGGAGCGCCGAGCCTTCGAATGCAGGAGGGCGGCGCTTTTGCCGCCCTTTTTGCAACGCACTCATCAGCCTGTGGATTATCCCCCGATTACCCCCTTGCCCCTCCCGAAAAACCTGCCTATAACCCGCCCACGTCGACGCGACGCAAGCGCGCCCATCGTCTAGCGGTCTAGGACGCCGCCCTTTCACGGCGGAAACAGGGGTTCGATTCCCCTTGGGCGTGCCATTTCTTTTGGCACCTGTGTTGCCAGTGCAGCGTGCGACGACTCCCCGCCGAAATGACCACTCGCAGAGCGACACCATCGCCGACCTGGACGGCTTGCTTTCTGCGCACTGTCCCTTCCGCGCATTTGCGGATCAATTCGCATGGCCTGCCGCTTCGACTCTTCCCGCTTCGCAATCCGATACATCGGGCGTGCGCCAGTTGGACCGCGATGGCTGCCGCATGTAGCATGATCCATTGTCCCCGAGAGGAGTGGTCAAATGTCGGATCATGTCTACAAGCTGGTCGATCTGGTGGGAACGTCCCCAAACAGCATCGAGGACGCCATCAACAACGCGATCTCCCGGGCGAATGAAACGATACGCAATCTTCGATGGTACGAAGTCACGCAAATTCGCGGACATGTGGAGGGGGGCCGGACGGACCACTACCAGGTGGTATTGAAAGCCGCGTTTACACTGGAGTCCGCCGGCAAATCCGCCGGGTAAGGATTCCCTCGACACGAAGACGATGCGAGCCTGCACGCTTGATGCCCGCTGAATCCTCACAGGGGTTCATCCCCGTCACTTGAGCGACGTGCGATTCCACCAATCGAACCGGTAGGAAAATTATGCTAACTCTACGGTAATTCCGTAGAGTTAGCGCAGTGTCCAATATCTACCGGTTTAGGCCCAATCGAAACCGCAGGGCCAGCAGGCACACCTCACGAAAACCGCCGCCCTGGCTGCCGCTGATCGCTCTGGTGGCCATTAGTGCCCTCGTCGCCGCGCTAAACGGGGGCAGCCCCCGTTTTGCGACGCCAGCCCAGTCCGGAAGCTCGCACCCGGCCCTCATAGGCCGCGCGTCCGTGATCGATGGCGATACGATCGAAATCCGTGGCGAGCGTATCCGCTTCAACGGCATAGATGCGCCTGAATCGCGCCAGCTTTGCCAGGATGCGAACGGACACAATTATCGATGCGGGACCGCAGCGGCAAACGCGCTCGCCACCTTCCTGGCTCGGTCAAGCCCGACCCGATGCGAGTATGTCGACCGGGACCGCTACGGACGCGTCGTGGCGGACTGCTATCGCGCGGACGGATCGAGCGTTGCGGCGTGGCTGGTGCGCAACGGTCATGCACTGGACTGGCCGCGCTATAGCCGCGGAAGATATGCGGCAGACCAGCGAACGGCAAAAACGGATCGTACCGGGATCTGGCAAGGGACGTTCGAAAAGCCGTGGGAGTGGCGTGCCCGGAACTGATGTGCGGCAATCTACGGCCGACTTGCCTCCGCCGGTGTAGCGATTGACATTTATCCTGCCCGCAGCCGATCTTTTGCGCCCGAATATTTCCCCGGAGCGACAGATAGTGACTGTTTCAAGACAGAAGATTCACGAAGACGGACCTGAATTCTCACGCCTTGCCTGGGGTGCCTGGCGCCTTGAATCCGACCCCGATGCAGCGGATCCTGCAAAGCTCGCGGACAAGCTCGAAGCGCTCATCGAGCTTGGCATCACCACGATCGACCACGCCGATATCTACGGCGGCTACGCCTGCGAAGCGATTTTCGGCGCAGCGCTGAAGGCCAGGCCCGGGCTGAAATCGCGCATCGAACTCGTCACCAAGGCCGGCGTCGCCCTGGTCAAACCGGCAAGACCCAACCATGTCGTCAAGCATTACAACACCTCGAAGGCGCATCTGGTCGCATCCTGCGAGCGGAGCCTGACGAACCTTGGCGTCGATGCGGTGGATCTCTATCTGATCCACCGGCCCGACCCGCTGATGGATGCCGATGAGGCGGCGGAGGCGCTGACGAAACTGCGCGACGACGGTAAGATCAAATCCGCGGGCGTCTCGAACTTCACGCCCTTCCAGTTCGACTTGCTGCAGTCCCGCCTCTCCTTTCCGCTGGTCACCAACCAGGTCGAGCATTCCGTCCTTCATCTGGCGCCCCTGCATGACGGCACCTTCGACCATTGCCAGCAGCACCGGGTATCGCCGATGGTCTGGTCGCCGCTTGGCCGCGCCGCCCTCTTCGGCGAAACGGGCGAACGCCATGAGCGGCTACGCAAGGTCCTGGAAGAGATCGCCGGTCAAACCGACGCCGCCGATATCGCGCAGGTCGCCCTGGCATTCATCCTGCGCCATCCTTCCCGACCCGTGCCCGTCCTCGGCTCGGGCAAGTTCGAGCGGCTGCAATCCATGGCCAGGGCCGACACGATTGCCCTCGACCGTCAGCAATGGTTTCGCATCTGGGAAGCCTCGAACGGCGCTCCTGTTCCCTGACCAGGGTCTGGAAAAAGAATAAGCCCGGCGCGAATGCGCCGGGCTTTCAAGGCAGTACAGGGCTGACATCAACCGTTGATGAAGCCGTGTTGCACTAGATACCGCACCACGTCATCCGCAAGGCTCTCGGCATCGCTCGCCGAAGTGTCGAGTGTGATCTGGGCGTTCTCCGGCACCTCATAGGGGCTGTCGATGCCGGTAAAATTCTTCAGCTTGCCTTCGCGCGCCTTGCGATAGAGGCCCTTGGGGTCGCGCTGCTCGGCTAGTTCCAGTGGCGTCGAGACATAGATCTCAATGAACTCGCCCTCTTCCACTAGGTTTCTCGCCATCTGCCGCTCGGCGCGGAACGGCGAGATGAAGGAGACCAGCGTGATCAGGCCCGCATCCACGAAGAGCTTCGCGACTTCGCCCACCCGGCGAATGTTCTCCACCCGGTCGGCTTCGGTGAAACCGAGGTCGCGGTTGAGGCCGTGGCGCACGTTGTCGCCGTCGAGCAGATAGGTATGCCGCCCCAACGCGTGGAGCTTCTTCTCCACCAGGTTGGCGATGGTCGACTTACCGGCACCCGACAGGCCGGTGAACCACAATACCGCCGGCTTCTGGCCCTTCAGCTCCGAATGCGCCTTCTTGTCGACGTCGAGCGCCTGCAGATGGATGTTCGAAGCGCGCCGGAGCGCATACCAGATCACGCCCGCACCGACAGTCTGGTTGGTGAACCGGTCGATGAGAATGAACGACCCCATCTCGCGATTGGTTTCGTAGGGATCGAAGGCAATCGGCGAGGACAGCGAGAGGTTGCAGAAGGCGACCTCGTTGAGGTGCATTTCCTTGGCCGCAAGATGCTCGAAGGAATTGACGTCGATCTTGTGCTTGAGCTCGGTGACCGTCGCGGTGACCGTCTGGGATCCGGCCTTCAGCAGATAGGGACGGCCCGGAAAGAGCGCCTCGTCGTTCATCCAGATGACATGGGCTGAGAACTGGTCGGTCACATCGGGGCGCGAGTCAGGCGCACTGATGACGTCGCCGCGTGAGATATCGACCTCGTCCTCCAGCACCAGCGTCACGGAATCGCCGCTGACCGCAAGATCCTTGTCACCATCCATGGTGACGATGCGCGCCACTTGCGACGTCCGGCCGGACTTCGCGATAGCCACGCTGTCGCCGGGCCGCACGCTACCGCTGACGATCGTGCCGCAATAGCCGCGGAAGTCGAGATTGGGCCTGTTGACCCACTGAACCGGCATGCGGAATGGCCGTTTGCTCTCGTCTCCGTCAATCTCGATCGTGTTGAGGTGGTCGAGCAAGGTCGGCCCCTCATACCAGGGCATGGCCGGAGACCGGTCGATGATATTGTCGCCCTTCAGCGCCGAAACCGGCACGATTTCCAGGGTCTCGAAATCGAAAGTGCCGCCGAAGGCCTTGTATTCGGCCTCGATCTCGCGGAAGCGCTCCTCGCTGTAGTCAACGAGGTCCATCTTGTTAACGGCCACCACGACGTGGCGGATGCCGAGCAGCGAGACGATGAAGGAATGCCGCCGCGTCTGCGTCAGCACGCCCTTGCGCGCGTCGATCAGGATCACCGCCAGGTCGGCCGTCGAAGCGCCTGTCGCCATGTTGCGGGTATATTGCTCGTGCCCCGGCGTATCGGCGACGATGAACTTGCGCCGGTCTGTGGCGAAGAAGCGGTAGGCTACATCAATGGTGATGCCCTGCTCCCTTTCCGCCTCCAGCCCATCGACGAGCAGGGCGAAGTCGATATCGCCGCCCACGGTGCCGTGCTTCTTGGAATCGCGCTTCAACGCGGCCAGCTGATCCTCGAAGATCAGCTTGGTGTCATAGAGCAGCCTGCCGATCAGCGTCGACTTGCCGTCGTCCACGCTGCCGCAGGTGATGAAGCGCAGGAAGCCTTTTTGCTCCTGTTCGGCCAGATATGCGGTGACCGCGCCGGAAACCCCGGACATCTCGTTCATGACAGCCCCTTAGAAATAGCCTTCGCGCTTCTTCTTTTCCATCGACGCGCTGTCGTCGTGGTCGATCATGCGGCCCGAACGTTCGGACGTCCGGGCTACCAGCATCTCCTGCACGATATCCTCGAGCGTCGTCGCACCGGATTCAACCGCGCCCGTCAGCGGGTAGCAGCCGAGCGTGCGGAAGCGCACGGTGCGCATTTCCGGCACTTCGCCATCCCTGAGCGGCATGCGCTCATCATCGACCATGATGATTGTACCGTCGCGCTCCACCACCGGACGCTTGTCGGCGAAGTAGAGGGGCACGATCGGAATATCCTCGGCCAGGATGTATTGCCAGATATCGAGCTCGGTCCAGTTGGAGAGCGGGAAGACGCGGATCGACTCCCCCGCCTTCACGCGCGTGTTGTAGAGCGACCAGAGTTCGGGACGCTGGTTCTTCGGATCCCAGCTGTGGGCGGAATTGCGGAACGAGAAGATGCGTTCCTTCGCGCGCGACTTTTCCTCGTCGCGCCGCGCGCCGCCGAAGGCCGCGTCGAACTGGTGCAGGCTGAGCGCCTGCTTCAGCGCGTCGGTCTTCATGACCTGCGTGTAGTAGGAAGAGCCGTGATCGAACGGATTGACGTTCTCCGCCTGCCCTTGCGGATTGGTATGCACGATCAATTCCATGCCCGCTTCCGCCGCCATCCGGTCGCGGAACGCGATCATCTCCCGAAACTTCCACGTGGTGTCGATGTGCATCAGCGGAAAGGGTGGCGGCGCAGGATAGAATGCCTTGCGGGCAAGGTGGAGCATGACGCTCGAATCCTTGCCGATCGAATAGAGCATGACCGGCTTCTTCATCTCCGCGGCGACTTCCCGGATGATCCGGATCGACTCCGCTTCAAGCCGTTTCAGATGGCTACGCCTCTCAGGCACGATATCAATCTCCAGCATCTCGTCCGTCGCAATACGGACGCAAAACCGACGGCCCGCTTCAATTGCCCGCCGTCTCAAAGTTTCTCAGGCCGGCGCGGCGGCAGTCTCGCCGATCGCCTGCCTCACCCTGCTTTCCAGGGCTTGATCGCCAAAGGCGATGAAATCGGGGTTCGCGAAATCCGTATCCGTCGCCTGACCGCGTTTGTCATAGGCAAGAGGAGTGCCGTCCGTCCTGATCACGGCACCTCCCGCTGCAGCAAGTACGGCCTGACCCGCGGCCGTATCCCATTCCATCGTCCGCCCGAAACGCGGATAGACGTCCGCCTCACCACAGGCAAGCAGACAGAATTTCAGCGACGAGCCGACCGAAACGCGATCCGTCACGCCAAGACGATCGAGAAAGGCTTCGGTCTCGGGAGAATTGTGCGAACGGCTCGCGACAGCGACCAGCGCTTCCGTCGGCGCCCGGCGCACCTGAATGCGGGTTTCGGCATTCATTTCGGCATTGTCGGCCTCGAGGCGGTACGCTCCCGCTGCAAGCGACCCGGCAAAAGCTTCGCCACGCGCGGGTGCAAGCACGACGCCGGCGACCGGAACGCCGTTTTCGATCAGCGCGATATTGACTGTGTAGTCGGGCCGTCCGGAAATGAACTCCCTGGTTCCGTCAAGCGGATCGACAAGGAAGAAACGCCCGGCGGACGGCGGAACATTCCCGGCACTCACCGCCTCTTCCGCGACTACCGGGACGTCCGGAAAGAATTGCTTCAGTTGCGCCAGGATGAGGTCTTCGGCCTGCTGGTCGGCCAGCGTCACCGGAGAATCGTCGGCCTTGGACTGGACTGAAGTTCCGTTCCGGTAATGCGAAAGCGTAACGCGCCCGGCAGCCCAGGCGATCGCATTCAGGATCCGGATCGTATTCAAGTCGGTCAAGGGCACCTCCTGCGCGGGAACTGAGGCAGGAGGTAAAGATACCGCCCCGGCAATGCAAGGAAACTGAACCCCAATTGCGGTCGCAACATGAGCATCTTTTTCCAAATGCACCCGGACTCGGGCGAATACAGGATCGGGACAGACGCGAAAATCCATTCACAAACCGTGACACCATAATCGCGAGCAAAGGTGCCGACAATGAAAAGACAATCGATTTCAATGCGGTCCGCGAAACCCAAATGTTACGATGACCTCGCTCGAAGCCGGCCGACGCCATTTCGTATTTGCAGTGTCCTGCCAGTATGGCTAAGACGCTAATATGGCA
The DNA here is from genome assembly GCF_014050225.1 of Stappia albiluteola. Taxonomy (GTDB): domain Bacteria; phylum Pseudomonadota; class Alphaproteobacteria; order Rhizobiales; family Stappiaceae; genus Hongsoonwoonella; species Hongsoonwoonella albiluteola. Next base: position 10,184 of record NZ_JACFXV010000030.1, read on the forward strand.
AGCCGCCAAAATAAAAGGCACAGGACGACGGTCTGGTTTGCCCGATCCGGGCGCGCGGGGGAGGCCTTGAAACCTATGCGGATAACAGAAAGTGAAGAAAGGGCTCTTCCAATTTCCGCAAGGTTCACTCCATCCAGATCTCGCCACCCGACGAAATCGGGTGGGTCGTCGATGAAAATCTCGCTCCGAAAGAGATTGTGGTATTGCATGTAAGTACCTGATCCGCGATACCCGTTTGCCGCATTCAGCTGACGAGCTGGGCAATCAGGAATTGCAGTCGAATTCAGCGAGCAAAACGAAATTTGATGGAATAGGGTAATGGCGACCAGGCACTGTGACATTTCTATTTCCGGCTATGCTTCCAGGGTGCCTGGGGCAAATTCCGCCGAACAGTTCTGGTCAAACCTTACCAACGAAGTCTGCAGCGTCACCTCAATCACCGAGGACCGTTTCCCGCTTTCCAGATACGGCCATCCCGACCGCAACGTCAGTGGCAAGAGCTACACGTGGGCGGCAGGGGTAATCGATAACGTGTGGAGCTTCGATCCCACATTCTTCGGCATTTCCCCGCGCGAAGCCGTGCAGATGGATCCGCAGCAGCGCATCCTGCTCGAGGTCGTCTGGGAAGCGCTCGAGCATGCCGGCATCCGGCCGTCCGAACTTGCCGGCACTGATGCGGGCGTGTTCGTCGGCGCTTCGTCGCTCGATTATCACCACCGCTTCGTCTTCGATCCGTCGGCCCTGGACATGCAGATGATGACCGGCAATACGCTGTCGATCATCTCAAACCGCATTTCCTACATCTACGATCTTCGCGGTCCGAGCTTCACCGTCGACACTGCCTGTTCGTCTTCGCTCGTTGCCCTGCACGAGGCGATCAATGCCGTTGAGAGCGGCCAGGTGGAAACCGCGATCGTCGCCGGCGTCAACATGCTGTTGAGTCCGCTGTCCTATCTCGGCTTCTCGCGCGCCTCGATGCTTTCGAAACAAGGGCTTTGCCGCGCCTTCGACGCCGACGGCGACGGCTATGTGCGTTCCGAGGGTGCGGTTGCCTTCGTGCTTCGCCGCAGCGACATCGCCCGCGCGAAGGGAGACACGATCCACGCCCGCATCCTGGCATCCGGCCTCAACGCGGACGGGCGGACGGTCGGCATGTCGCTACCCTCGTCCGATGCCCAGGGACAACTTCTGCGCGACATCTACGAAGGGCTTGGGATCGATCCTGCCGACCTGGCTTTCGTCGAGGCGCACGGTACCGGCACGCGGGTTGGCGATCCGGCGGAAGCAGGCGCTCTCGGCTCGATCGTGGCCCGCAGGCGCACCGCACCGCTGCCGATCGGCTCTGTGAAGACCAATGTCGGCCATCTCGAATCCGCCTCCGGCGCTGTGGGCCTTCTGAAGGCGTTGCTGTCGCTGAAAAAGGATTTCTTCCCGCGCTCGCTCCACTTCGATACGCCGAACCCGGATATCGACTTCGGCGACCTCAATCTCAAGGTCGCCGGCGAGGCGGTGAAGCTCGAAAAAAGTGACAGGCCGCGGCTTGCCGGCATCAATTCCTTCGGTTTCGGTGGCACCAACGCCCATGTCGTGATTGCTGACGGAGAGACGACGACCGCGCCCGACAGCGATGCGCCGGCCAACGCTCCTCTCGTCCTTTCCGCCAGGAGCGCGGATTCCCTCGTCCGCCTTGCCGGCGCCTATCGCCAGCGCCTTTCGGAAGCGAAAGGCGATGAGCCTGCCGCCGCCGTTCTTTCCGCCGCGGCGCACAGGCGCGACTGGCTGGATCACCGGCTTGTCGTATTGGGCGAAACCCCGGAGCAGAAGGCAGCCGCCCTTGGTGCCTATCTTGCCAATGAGCCGCACGAAGACATCATCACTGGGCGTGCACCGGCAGGCGGCGGCAAACTCGCCTTCCTGTTTTCCGGCAACGGATCGCAATGGGCCGGCATGGGCCGACAGGCGTTCGAGCAGGACGAAGCCTTCCGCAAGGCATTCGGCGAGGTCGACGCGGCGTTCAGCGCCATCTCCGGCTGGTCGCTCGAGGAAATGCTGTTTTCTCCCTCTCTTGAGCAGGAAATCGAGAGGGCCGAAATCAGCCAGCCCCTGCTCTTCGGCGTTCAGGCCGCGCTGACGCAGTCGCTGCGGGAAAAGGGTATCGCCCCGCAGGCGGTTGCGGGCCACAGCGTTGGCGAGGTCGCCGCCGCCTGGGCGGCCGACGCGCTGACGCTCACCCAGGCCGTGCAGGTGATTTACGCCCGCTCGCGCTACCAGGAGCAGGTGCGTGGCCAGGGTACCATGGCCGCCCTGCTGCTTTCAGAGGAAGAGAGCCAAGCAGCGATACAGGAATCCGGTCTCGACGGCATCGAGATTGCGGCGGTGAACAGCCGCCGCAGTGTCACGATTTCCGGCCCGACCGCCAGCATCGACGCCTTTGCGAAGTTTGCACGCTCCAAACGCTGGGCGCTGCGCAAGCTCGGCATTGCCTACCCCTTCCATTCGCAGCTCATCGACCCGATCGAGTTGCCGCTGAAGCAGGCTCTCAGCGACCTGACGCCGGCAGCACCGGCGATTCCCTTCGTGTCGTCGGTTGATCCGGAGCAGGATGCGATCATCGCCGACGGGACATATTGGTGGCGCAATGTTCGCCAACCGGTGCGGTTCGCCGACGCGGTGGCGAAGCTCATCGAGCTTGGCTCTACCGTTTTCGTGGAAATCGGGCCGCGGCCGGTGCTCACCACCTATGCATCCGACATGGTGCGGGAGAATTCCGGCAGCGGTCTTGTGCTGGCCAGCCTCGACAACAGCAAATCGCACCAGCGTTCCGACAATCCGGTAGCCGCGATTGCCGCGACCATCGTCGCGAATGGCGGCGCCGTCGATATCGCGCGCTTTGTCGGGTCCGTCGGCAGGCCGCTCCCGGACCTGCCGGCCTATCCATGGCAGATGCAGGACTTCCGTCCTGAAGAAACGGACGAAAATACGCAGGCAATGTTCGCCCGCTCATGGCCGCTGCTTGGAAACCGCCTGAGCGCGAGCAGCAGCGAATGGTTCAATCATTGTGATGCGAAGCTCAATCCCTTCCTCGGCGACCATCGGGTTGAGGATTCCGTCGTCTTCCCGGCGGCCGGCTTTGCGGAGATGGCGCTTCGCGCCGTATCGGAATGGACGGATTGTGATGCCGTCGAACTGCGGGATGTCGAAATCCTGCGTCCGCTCGTGCTGGATGGCTCCGATATCCAGGAAACGATGGTCCGGGTATCGGCTGACGACAGGGTAGTGGAGATCTTCAGCCGCCCAAGGCTGAAAGGCGCCGATTGGTCTCTCAATGTGCGCGGCCACTTCATCACGCCCTCGAAGATCAGGCAGCGCGAGGCATTGGATGCCGGCGCGTCGGCCTCCTCCGTGACGATTGATGCCGAGGAACTCTACCGCCTGACCCGCGAACACGGCCTGAACTACGGCCCGGCATTCCGCCGCGCGAAATCGGTGGAGCGCATCGACGAGCGCACCGCGCGCGTGGCGCTCGAACCCCGTCACGCCGATATCGGAAGCACGCGCTTTTCGCTTTGTCCGACGCTGCTCGATTCCGGCTTCCATGGCCTGTTCGCCCTGCTCGGCGACAAATCCGGCGATAACGGCAAGCGCAGCTTCCTGCCCGTACGCATCGGACGGCTGCAACTCGCTGCGACCGGAAAAGACCCCGCATTCGTCGACATCCGCATCACCAAGGCCTCACCGCGTTCGGTGGAAGCGAGCTTTGACCTTCTGGATGCCGACGGTGCTCTCGTCGCGCGCCTTACCGGCGCAAGGTTCAAGGCTGTTCAGCTTTCCGTCCCGCTGCAACGCGACAGCCTCGTCTACCGCACATATGCGCGCCTCCTTCCCGACCGCCAGGCGCCATCGGCCGTCGATGCTGTCCTTGGCAACGACGTCGCGAGCCTCGCCCTGAAGAGCGGTGTGATTTCCGCCGACGAAGCGGAGCCCGAGGATGCCGCGCTCCTGATCGAGGCCCTTGCCCGGTCGGTTGCTCATCAGACAATCGCAACGCTCGCCGATGCGGGCGAGTTCGATCCGGACAGGGCGATGTCCACCGGCGGCCTGCACGAATCCGCAAGGCCACTCGTCGGTGCGCTGCTGAACTGGCTATTGGACGCGGATTTCGTTGAGGAGACGGAGTCGGGCTGGAAAGTAACCGATCCGAATGAACAGCCCTCGCCGGCGGCGATCCTGTCGGCGGTCATGGAGCAGGCACCGGAACATATCGCCGTTGCCTCGCTGCTCGCACGCCTTGCGGAAGAACTGCCCGGGATCTTGCGCACCGGCCTTTCCGAAAGCGCATCGTCCCTGTTCTCCTCAAGCCTGCTCGAAGCCACGCTGATTGCCTCGCCCGAAGCGCGCGCCTCGGATAATGGGGTGGAAGCCTTCGCGACGACCCTGATCGATGGGTGGCCGGAAGGGAAAACCCTTTCCATTCTCCTTGTCGGCGCGACCCGGCAAAACCTTGCGCGAGCCCTGCAGGCAAAGCTCGATCCTCACTATGCGGCTCTCGCCGTCACCGACACGCACGAGGCAACCCTTCAGCGGGCAAAGTCCCAGCAGCAGAAAGACGACGCCATCCGCTTCGTCGATTTCGACGAGGAAGCGCTGGAGGCAGAAGGTCCGTTCGACATGGTACTGTCTTCCTCCGGCCTTTCGGATTGCTCGCAAGAGGATCTGGCCCTGCTTCGAGGACAATTACGCACCGGCGGCCTGTTGATGGCAATCGAGCCGCTACCCTCGCTGGCGAGCGATCTGGTGCGCGGCGTAGGACGGGATTGGTGGACGAAGGGCGCGGGTGGCGAATTCGCCCTCTCCTGCCTGAAGTTCGAGGACGAATGGCAGAGCGAACTGGAGCGTTCGGGCTTCGACAACTGCACCACCTTTCCTTTCGCTTCATCGACGGTCGAAGCGAGCGTATTGACTGCGCGAGCAGGCGGGCGGGAAACGCAGGCGGAAAATGTTGCCGCGGCACAACCGGCGATCTCGCCGTCGCTGCTCGTTATCGCCGACGACCTGCTCCAGACCCGGCGTCACCTCGAACACCTGCTGCCTGCCCTTGAGGCCGAAGGTATCGGTGCGATCCGGATTTCCTTTGGGGAACAAACGAGGCTCGATACCGCCGGGAACGGAACGATCGACCCGATCGGCGACAGGGACAGGCTCAAGGCGCTGATCGGCCAATGCGCGTCCGGGATCATTCACCTCGACGGCGCCTACAATGAAGATGGCAACGACCAGGATGCGGTTGATACGCGGCTTTGGTCGCTGACAAGACTGCTGAAAGCGATCGGCGGCGACACTGCCCGTTTGTGGGTCGTAGCACCCGGCGCCGCGCAGGATTTCGCGCGCGACGACGTCGAAGGCTCGCCCCGCCAGGCGGCCGCCTGGGCCTATGGCCGCGTGGCCATGAACGAATACAGCGACGTCGATCTGCGCCTTGTCGACGTGTCGCCGGACCTCGCCCCGAAGGATGCCGCGTTGCGTCTCGCTGCGGAAATCGCCGCTCCCGGCGAAGAGCGCGAGGTGGTGATAGCTTCGGATGGCAACCGCTACGGCCTCCGTATCCAGCGCGGCGCGCTGCTGTCCGAAACGCCCGAAAACCTCACGGGCGATGTCGCCTTGCGGCTCGACATCCGTCGACAGGGTTCGCTCGACGAGTTGCGTTGGCAACCGGTCGTCCGCCCCGCCCCGGAGGGAAGCGAGGTGGAAATCGCGGTCGAGGCGAGCGGCCTTAATTTCCGCGACGTGATGTGGGCGCTCGGCCTGCTGCCGGAAGAGGCCCTCGAAGATGGCTTCGCCGGCCCTACGCTCGGCATGGAATGCGCGGGCCGTGTGGTGCGTACCGGAGGGGCAGTCTCCAGGTTCAAGGTTGGGGACCGGGTTATGACTTTCGCGCCGGCCTGCCTTGCAAGCCACGTGACGGTCGACGAAAGCGCCTGCGCCGCCGTACCGGACGCGATGCCCTCCGCGGCGGCTGCCACGGTGCCCGTCACCTTCCTGACCGCCTATTACGCCCTCGTCCACCTCGCCCATATCGAGCGCGGCGAAACGGTGCTTATCCACGGCGGCGCCGGCGGCATCGGCCTTGCCGCCCTTCAGATCGCCAAGTGGCGCGGCGCCGTGGTTATCGCCACGGCCGGTTCGCCGGAAAAGCGGGCGATGCTCCGTCTGGCGGGCGCCGATCAAGTGCTTGATTCCAGAAGCCTCGATTTCGTCGAGGAAGTGATGGACCTGACCGGCGGCGAGGGTGTCGACGCGGTATTGAACTCGCTCTTTGGCGAGGCGATGCAAAGAAGCATCGACGTGCTGAAGCCGTTCGGCCGCTTCCTGGAACTCGGCAAGCGCGATTTCTACGCGAACACGCATATCGGCCTCAGGCCGTTCCGCCAGAACCTGTCCTATTTCGGCATCGACGCGGATCAATTGCTTACGCGTCAAAAGCCGCTGGCCGAGCAGCTCTTCCGCGAAATCGTCGGGCACTTCGAGAAGGGCACCTTCAAAGCCCTGCCCCATCGACGTTTTGCGGCAGCGGACGTCGTGCAGGCTTTCCGGCTGATGCAGCAGGCGGGACACATCGGCAAGATCGTGCTTGAAGCACCGGCCGTTTCCGCGACCGCTGAACAACCGCGCAATCTCAACCTCGATAGCGAGGCGACCTATCTCATAGCCGGCGGCTTCGGGGGCTTCGGCGCCGAATTGCTCTCCCGGTTGGCCGATAGGGGCGCGCGCACCTTGCTGGTCCTCTCGCGGCGCGGCGGGGAGAGCGACGATGCGAAAGCGGTGATCGAGCGCCTTGGCGCCCGCGGCGTGCGCGTCGAGGCGCGTGCCTGCGACATTGCTGACGAAATCCAGTTGCGCCGCGTCCTCAAGGAAGCACGCAAGACGCTGCCGCCGATAGTGGGCGTTTTCCACACCGCGATGGTGCTGAACGACACGTTGATCGCCAATCTGGACGAGGACGGCATTTCACGTGTGCTGCTGCCGAAGGTGCGCGGTGCCGAACTGTTGGACAGGCTGACCGCGGAAGACCCGATCGAGCATTTCGTACTCTATTCGTCGGCCACGACGCTCGTGGGCAATCCGGGCCAGGCGAATTATGTCGCCGCCAACGGCTATCTGGAGGCACTTGCCCGTCGTCGCCGGACAAACGGCAAGCCGGGCCTGGCAATTGCCTGGGGTGCGATCTCGGATGCCGGTTATCTGGCGCGCAACACGGATGTGAACGATATCCTGTCGAAGCGCCTGGGCGGCCAGGGCCTTAGCGCCCGTGATGCCCTGGACGGTCTCGTCTCCCTTCTCGAGGCCGCCCCCGCGGGCGTCGAGAACGCTGCCATCGGCTATGCGCGCATCGACTGGCAGGGCGCGAGTCGCGACCTGAAGATCGTCGGCACGCCGCTCGCGGCCGGGCTTGGCGGAGGCAACGGCGAAGCCACGGAAGTTTCGGGCGACGCCCTCGACCTTGCCGCCATGCTGAAAGGGCTGGACCGGACGCGCGCGACCAAGACCGTCGCCGACATCCTCGCACGAGAGATCGGCAAGATACTGCGCATTTCCAGCGAGGAAATCGACCCGCAGCGTCCGCTTGCCGATGTCGGCATGGATTCGCTGATGGCTCTGGAACTGCGCATGAACGCCGAACGCCTGCTTGGTGTGGACATTCCGCTGATGGCGCTGGCGAATGGCGCATCGTTGAACGACATGGCCGGCCGCATTGCTGCCCGCGTCTTGGGTGAAGCTTCCGCCTCGACGATCTCTGCCCCGGTTCAGACGCTCGCTGCGCAGCATCTGGACATGGACGGCATCGAGGAATCCGATCTCGCGAACATGGCCCGCGCTGCGGAGGCCAAGGCCAACGAGATGCGGTCGATCGTTTAGGCATGGATGGATCACGCGGGAGCAGGCGGAATGGACGATAGTACGCGCGCTAGGTTGTTGGGCGAAATGCGTGGCAGCCGGCGGCGATCGCGGGATCGTTCCTCAAATGGCGCCGCCCACGAGGATTCGCCGGCGCCGGCGAAGCCCCGGACCGCGGGCAAGGTCAGCGCGTTCGACTTCTCTTCCCTGCCGGAAGTCCACCAATTCGCCGTGCAACGCGCGGCGGCGGAAGTGATGGGGATCGAAAACCCGTTCTTTCGCGCCCATGACGCGCTGGCGTCCGCCACGACGACGATCGGAGGGCGCGACTACGACAATTACGCCTCCTACAACTATCTCGGACTGAACGGCCATCCGGCTGTCAACAAAGCCGCGAAAGACGCTATCGAGCGTTATGGCACAAGCGTCTCGGCAAGCCGGCTTGTCGCCGGCCAGCGCCCGTTCCACGCAGAGGTGGAATCCGCGCTGGCTGCTGTTCATGGCGTCGAGGACGCGATCGTGATGGTCAGCGGGCATGCGACCAACGTCACGACGATCGGCCACCTGATGAAGCCGTCCGATCTGGTCCTGACCGACAGCCTCGTTCACAACTCGATTGCGGAAGGCTGCAAGCTGTCGGGCGCGACACGGCTGAACTTTCCGCACAACGACCTGGAGGCCTTGGAAAGGCTGCTCGAGGAGCACCGCCACAAACACGATCGCGTCCTGATCATCGTTGAAGGACTTTATTCGATGGACGGCGATTATCCGGATCTTCCGGCGCTGATCCGCCTGAAGCAGTCTTTCGATGCATGGCTGCTCGTCGACGAGGCGCATTCCATCGGTGTGATGGGCAATACCGGCCACGGCATTGCCGAGCATTTCGGCATTGACCCTCGTTGCGTCGAGATGTGGATGGGTACGCTATCGAAGACCTTTTCGGCCTGCGGCGGTTACATTGCCGGGTCGAAAGCCCTTTGCGACTATCTCCGTCTCAGCGCTCCCGGTTTCGTCTTCTCCGTCGGGCTGTCGCCGGCGCTTGCCGCAGCGACCCTTGCTTCCTGCAAGCTGCTCAACGACGAGCCCGAACGCGTGGAGCGCCTGCATCGCAACGGCCGCCATTTCCTGGAGAAGGCCCGGGAAGCCGGTCTCGATACGGGACCGAGCGCGGGGCTTGCGATCGTGCCGGTGATGGTCGGCAGTTCCATCGGTGCGGTTTCGCTCTCCAATCGACTCCTGGAGCGCGGCATCAACGCCCTGCCCATCATTTTTCCCGCCGTCGCCGAACGCTCCGCGCGGCTGCGGTTCTTCGTCACGAGCGAGCACTCGCTGGAGCAGATCGAACGGACGGTAGAGATCGTTGCCGAGGAATTGGCGGCTGTCAAAACGTCCGCTTCGCCATTCGCGAGCATTTCCGCCAGGTCCTGAAATCGTGATCGGCCGGTCACAGGCCGAGCTTGCGCCCGAGCCAAGAGAGTTCGCGCAGCGCACGTGCCTTCAGGCCATGCAGGCGGTTGCCCCGCAACCGGGCAAGCTGCCCGATCAGGAATTCGGGAGAGCAGGGCTTCAGCGTGACGGGGTCTATGCAGCGGATGTAGTCGACGAAGGCGATATAGACGAGTTCGTCGATCGTTCGCCTGGCATTGCGGTGAGCTGACAAGCCGATGTCGTCGGTCAAGCCCCAGCCGGCATAGAACGGCATGCCGTAGACGGTGACCGGTTTCGACCGCATGAGAGCCTCGAAACCGGAAAGCGACGAGATCGTTTCCACCCTGTCGCAGACGTCCAGCAGTTCCAGGATATCAATATCGGTCACGACCTGATCGGCGAGACCGCGCAGGTCCGCATCCTCGACCTTTCCCCGCCGCAATCCCGCCTGCACGTCGGGATGCGGCTTGAAGAGAATATGGGCCCCGGGATTTCGCGCACGCACGAGCCGCAACAGATCGAGGTTCGCATTCTCGGTTCGCTCGCAATCTATGAGCGGGGAGATGGACTTGCGGATCCCGGCGTCGTCGCCCACCTGCCCGGGAACCAGGAGGATCTCCCGCTCCTGCGGCAGTTCCAGCGAATGTCCGCGCGATCCGACATTGTATTTGGTCACGCGGCCGGCAACGATCATCTCTCGAAGCAGGGCGCCGCGAGCGATCTCTCCTTCCCCCAGTGACGCATTGTTCAGGCGCTCCTCCATGCGGCTCGGGCGCGTCGCGTCAAAATAGATGCCCAGGTCGTCGACGGCGAAGGAGGCGCCCCGCACCAATCCCGCGCCCAGCCCCACCGAACGAAGAAAACCGTCTTCGATGCGAAGGAAGGGGACCTGCCTCGCCGCTGCGATCGCCTCCGCCGACCGGCTGGAGGCGCCAGCCCAGCACAGCACGCGCCCGCCGCGGCCGGCCGCCCGGTCGATTGCGTCCTCGACGCTGGCGCAGAAGGTCACGGGGTGATCGGAACTGCCGAACGCGGCCTCGATTGCTGTGCGGTTCCAGGCTTTCACACCGACACAAAACGACGGCCTGACGTTTTCCCGCCGCTGTCGGGCCGCCGCTTCCAGCGCTTGCAGCGCATCTGCCGGCGGCAGGACTTCGCGTCGCCTGTAGGGGCTCGGGAACCGGATTGCATTCGTCCCCACGGCCTCGAGCAAGAATGCGGGACCGGCCGATGTTCTATGCGGATCACCGTCCGCATCACGCAATCCGGGATCGATCGAACGGATCAATGCCGTCATTTGATCGCGGTCCGGGACGCCCTCCTCCCCCGCGGCCATGAAGGCAATGGCTTCGCGCAACGCTTCGGCCGGCACCGCCGTCCGCATCAATATTTCTCGCGGGATTTCGATAAAGAGAAAGCTTGCCGGATCGACGAAGGCCTTGTCGACCTTGCCCGAGAGCGGGCCCGGCGCGGCAAGGAAAAGGCGCCGCTTTCCCGCAAGGCAAGCTTCCTTCGCCTGTTTGAACGGCTGCGGCGCCAGGGTCACGGCCAGCGCACGCCGTTGCGACATTCCCTTCAAGCCGGAGCAACGAGTACTGGCGGCCAACCTTTTGATCAGTCGGCGATAAGGCTTGAGCGCCGGATCGGCGATCCTTACCCGAAGGGTCATAGCGGCACTCCGATCGCACGTGCCCGAGCCAGCCGCGGCGGCGGGTCCACATAGCCGCCCGGCTCGTTGAGATCCCCGCGAAGCATACGGGAACTCATGGCCTCGACCGCGGCCTCCAGACCATCGGCGTTATGGATGGAGCCCCGCGCCAGCAAGGTTGCGGCCACCGCCTTGCGGAAATCGAGAAGCAGAGCGGCATCCGGTTTCTTTGATGCCTTCCAGAAGTCGTCGAGGCTACCTTGATGGGTCAGTCCCGGCATGTCGTAGAGCGCCGGAGAAAGCGTCTTGACCGGACAATCCTCCATCAGCGCATCCAGGCCTGCAGTGGAGTTGACGGTGACCAGCCCCTTCGCTGTCCGCGCCAGGTCTTTCAGCGAGCCTCCATCCACAAACACGACCCGTCCGGCTATCCTTTGCTTCAGCGCCATCTCGTCCAACCGCCGCCGCCAACGGCCGAGACCGTTGTCGTTGGGATGCGACTTCACGACCAGAAGCGCCTCGTTCGGCGCGTGGGCAGCGAAGGAACGCAGCACCACCTCGAGCGCGGCCGCCATCGTGTTGAAAGGCGAATGCGCAGTCAGCTGGTAATCGCCTTCAATCTGCAACGGCACCAGAAAAAACGGCGCGTCGGCGGAGAGCAAACGCTGCTGGGCCTTAGCGGCACCCCTTGCGCGGGCGGATCTCGTCGCAAGCCGCAGCGCCCATGCGCCATAGTCGAGGAGAGGATGCAGCGGCGTATGGCGCCTGTAGAACGGATAGGCCGGCCGGCCAAGCAGGCTCGCCAGATGATAGGAAACGTCTTGCCACGCTTCCAGCACGAAACTTCCGGGGTAGCGCGGGGAAAGGTCGATTTCGCCGACGTCGGACGCAATGCGCCGGATGGCTGCCGGATCGTCGGGAAAATGGCTGAGGACCGAGTAACCGCCCCGTTCGATCGTCATCCAGCCGGGACGCAGGTATCCGAGTTCGGTCGCAATGACACGCACGCCGCGCATGGCCGCCGCTTCGATGGCGACGCGGTGATAGAACCGGCGGTCGCCATGAACGACGAGATCCGTAATCCGGAGGCGATCGAGGAGGTCGCCGACGTTGCGCGCCCAGTCCTCAGGGCGACCGCGATAGGATCTTGTGCCGCGCCCATGCCAATGGATCCAATCGCCCAGGCAGAAATTGACGCGCGCGACCTCGTGCCCTTCTTCGGCAAGGCGCCGGCCCAGCCTCCGGTAGAGCGGCGACAGCGGCCCCTGCAGAAACAGAAAGCGGCGCGAGGTTTCGGGGGGCACGGCTCTCTCCCGCCAGCTATCGGGAAAACCGGTCGCCGGCGGCATGATACCAGCGATTCGTGCGCTGGCCGCTTGCAAGGATCTCGTCGAAGTCCACCGGCAGGCCATGCGCCCTGGCCTTGGCGACGCGCGGCTGCAAGCCTCTGAGGACCTGTGGGCAATTGACCCGATCGCCGATGATCCGGGACACGATTTCACGGGCTGCGACCCGCTGCCCTTCGCGAACGTAGAAGTTGCCCTTGACCTGGATCCCGGTCGCCATGAGCCGCTCCAGTGCGATTACCAGATCCGGATCGGGCTTGGGAGGCGCGCGCCAGAATTCGTCCAGCGGACGCTGCGAGGCGATGCCCTCGATATCGTAGACCGCGATTCCCAGGACCTTTGTCGGGCATCCCACCCGCGCCGCATGCAGCGCCGTCGTGCTGTTGACCGTCAGCATGCCGGCGGCGTTTCTCAGCAGTGTGTCGAGATTTCCGCCGTCGATCACATAGACCCGGCGCTTCAGACCGTATTTGCGGGCAAGTGCCCTGAGCCGGCTGCGCCAGGGCTCGATCCCCTGATCGAGCGGATGGACCTTGAAGACCAGCCGCGCCTGGCGGGGCGCGTGGCGGGCAAATGAGGTCATCGCCACTTCCGCCGCTTCCAGCAGATGATCGAATGGCGCGTTGTAACGCAGCTGGTAGTCGCTCTGCAGCTGAAGCGGGAAGACGAAATAGGGCAAGCCCGCATCCACCACATCGTCGATCAGATAGTTCGCGTGCCTGTTTCGATGTCGCGACAGGAAAAGCCGCGGGATCATCCAGAGGTATTCGGGGATCGGGTGGTAGTATTTGTCCTGCGAGAAAAACGGAAACAGGAACCAGAAAAACACATTGATAAGATTGAAGACGACTTCGTAAAACGCTTCGAGATGGAAGGGGTGGTTGTAGAGAGGTCTGCGGTCGATCGGCGGGAGGTTCCGCGCCGCCTCGATAATGGAAGCCGGATCTTCCGGAAAGTGGGAGAGCGCGGACATTCCACCCCGTTCCAGGGTGATCCAGTCGGGTCTGAGATACCCGAACTCGCAGGCGATGGCCTGCACATTCATCCGCTGCGACAGGTCCCTCGCAGCCGCGTGGTACGGCAGGCGATCCTGATAATAGAGTATATCCGTAACCGCATTTTCCCGAACGAAGCGCTCCAGGAATACGGGCCAGTCCTTCAGGCGGCCGCGATATTGCGTGCACCGTGCGTCGTGCCAGAAGAACCAGTCGGCCGGGCCGAAATTGATGCGCAGGGCGCGATGCCCCTGCGCTTCGACTTCGTCGGCGACCGTGCGAAAGAAGTAGCCGGGTGGTCCCTGCAGGAAGAGGACAGTCCGGAAATCCGACACCGCTGCTTGTCTTTCTTCGCCTGGTCCCTCGTCAGGTCGGCGGAATTGCCGAATCCGAAGAACCGTCCTAGTTTGAAATTGCGTTGACCGTGTTCACATTCGACAGCAATGGCCCGATCAGCTGCAGGAACTTGCCGAATTCGGCCGTCGGGTGGTTCGCCACGTAGATGACGTCCTTGTCCCGCATCTCCATCGCCCGCGCGGTGAAGAAGGCTTGCGGCTCGCGGAAATTCAGCCTGTAGACCACCGGAAAGGTTTCGCCCGAGACACTGCTCGCCAGATCCGGTCGCAGCAGCCGCACGAGCGCCGCATCTTCGTAGCGGAATAGGAAGACGCCGCCGGCATCGGCGAAGAAATCCTTGAGCCCGCCGACCTGGGCAAGCGCTTCGGCCAGCGTCACCGTCTGCGTCTTGAAGGGCACCAGAGTCGTTTGCCCAACGGCACCGAAGGCGGAATAGGTGCGCGGCTTGTGCGACAGGAGAATGTTGTCGCCGGAAACCAGCGGAATATTGTTTTCGGGATAATCGATGAGATCCTCGAACCGGGCCGTACCCGAACGATGGCCGCGCTTCAGCGTAACCACCGTTTCATAGACCGCTTCCCGCGCGCCGCCCGCCTGCGCAACGAGCTCCAGGAGTCGCGAGCCGCGAATCGACAGCGGGTACTGCCCGGGCTTCGCCACATCGCCGACCACGACAACACTGTTGCTGGCATTGTTCTGGACGGTAACGGAGACCTGAGGTTCGATCGCCTTGCCCTTGAGCTTGTCCTCGATGGCGGTCCTTAGGCCTTCGACGGTCAGGCCGTCCGCGTGTATCCGGCCCGCATAGGGGATGAATATGAACCCGCTCTGATCGATGACCGTCGGCACCTGCACCGATTTGCCGGTTGCCGTCGAGAACAACCCGTCCGGCGCCGCTTCCCAGATGCCGATGACCAGGCCGTCGCCGACGCCCAGCACGCTGTTCCTGCCCCGACTGCCGATCTCGCCGAATCTCTGTGCGAACGTGACCGGCCGGTAGCTTTGGATGGAACGCGCAGAATTCCTGTCCAGCGTCACGGTGGCATAGTTCGCCTCCGTGGTGCCCGACTCAATCTCGTCGGCAGTAATGGATATGGCGGACGGCCCCTGCCCGGGCAGGGCGGCGCAACCAGCCAGCAATAGTGCCAATAACGGAGCAAATATCGTTCGGTTCGGCAATTCAAACAGTCTCCAACCCGGACGCTTCTGTTATCACCATAGATTGCATTGTCAAAGCTGCTATGGCTTCGTTGCGAATGTTCATCTGTCGGCGTGACCCGCGGGTCACACGCATCGCCTGCGCGACCCGACGAAATACGATCAACATAAAAATTTAGTGAAAACAGCGCATTGCGCGTCTTCCATCATCGATGGCTCACCCAAACCCGCGCAAACGTGACGTCATGGAATCGACTGCGTAGAAGGGAACTTCACCCGCATTTCTCGGCGCCGGCGTCAACTTACGATACGTAATATCGACAATCGGGCCACACCGATTCTGCCGGGCGGAATTAACGCCGCGTTTCCATGCTCATAGGATGCTGAAAACATGATAGGATTTGTTGGGAACTTGGCGCATGCGCCGGGCGTGGTCAGGCACGGGAAGTTCCACGCCTTGCGGCCTTGCGCCAAAGACCGGTAAACCTTGGCTCCCGGGCATCGCGCCTTGCCCGTGAACGAGACTTGAAAGACGCGAAACCGATAGTGCCGAGTAACCGAGTCGCCAAGAGCAAAGGCTGGATCGTGCCGCCCCCTGCGGTTGCTTTTGTATGCGCCCTTCTCGGCACCTCGGTTTTCCAGGTCGAGAAGGCGTATTCGTTCGAGATTTTCGGCTTCACGCTATTTGGCGAAAAGAAAGAGGAGCCGTCCGTCTCGGTTCCGGACCCCCTGCCCTATACCGCGACGATGACGGTAACCGGCGACGGCAGCGAACTTGAGGAAGGATTGCAGTCGGCTTCCGAGCTTGTGTCGAATCAGGATCAGCCGCCATCGGGCGAGGCCGGCCTGATCGCCCGTGCCATCACCGACTTCGAGCGCCTTGTCGGGAGGCTCTATCTGGATGGCTACTACGGCGGTACCGTGGACATTCGTCTGGGCGGCGTACCATTGCAGCAGGCACTGGAAAGCGGTGACATTCCAGACACCCGCCCCGTCCCCGTGACGATTGCCGTCGCGGCCGGGCCGGTCTTTTCTTTCGGTGACATCCGCATCGTCTCGTCTGACGGGAAGCCCTTGCCAGGCAATGTGTCGGATGCTTCGCGATATAACCTGAAACCGGGGGAGACCGCGGGCTCCGGCAAGATCCTCGCCGCCGAGAAAGAGGTCGTGAGCGCGCTTCGGGCGCTCGGTTATCCGCTTGCGCGTATCGACGAGCGCGAAATTGTTGCGGATCACAAGACGCGCAAGATCGACGTGACGCTGAGGGCCGACCCCGGCAGGGAAGCGGCCTTCGGCACGGTTTCCGTCGAGGGCACGGAACGCACGGATCCGGAATTCGTGCGCACCTATTCCATCATCCCGACCGGCCGGCGCTACGACCCGGAAGCCCTCCGCACGGCGGAAAAGCGGCTGAACGATCTGGGCATCTTCTCCAGCGTACGCCTGGTGGAAGGCGACACGCTGACGCCGGACGGGATGCTGCCGATCACCATTCAGGTGCTTGAACGGAAGCGAAATGTCATTGGAGTGGGCGCAAACTGGTCAAGCTCCGAAGGCTTTGGCGTCGAGAGCTACTGGCGGCGGCGCAACCTCTTCGGCAAGGGAGAAACGCTGAGCATCGAAGGGTCCGTCGGTCGCCTCGGCGAGGAATCCCTGACCGAGCTCGAATACGCCGCCCGTATCGCCTTCGAGAAGCCCGGCGCTTTCGGCCCGATGACGAAATTCACCACCAGCCTCGGCGCCAAGCAGGAACATCCCGACGCCTACCGCAGCCGCAGCATCACGGCGGACGCTTTCCTCGTGCACGAATTCAGCGAGACGCTGACCGGCCGTGTCGGCGCGGAGGCCTTCTTCGCCGACGAGCAGGACGTCTTCGGCGACCACGACTATTTCCTGGTCGGAATCCCGGCGGACCTGCATTTTGACAATCGCGACGACAAGCTGAACCCGACCAGGGGCGTCAATGCGATCCTCTTCGGCGAGCCGGCCTACGACATCCGCAATTCGCAGGCGATGGTCTTCCTGCAGGGCGACGTTTCCACCTATGCCGCGCTGGACGACGCCAGTCGCTTCGTGCTGGCGGGCAGAGCCGCCACCGGCAGCATCCTCGGCCCTTCGCTGGAAGACATACCGGCTTCGCGCCGCTATTTTCTCGGCGGTGGCGGCACCATACGCGGCTATGCCTATCGAAACGTGGGGCCGCGGCTGAACGGCGAAGTCACGGGCGGCCGCAGCTTCGTCCTGGTCTCCGGCGAGGTGCGGGTAAGGGTTACCGAAACCATTGGCCTCGCCGCCTTTGCCGATGCCGGCAACGCTTTCGACGCCATGTATCCGGACTTTTCCGAGCCCCTGAAGGTGGGCCTTGGCGCCGGCGTGCGCTATTTTACCCCCGTCGGACCCTTGCGCGTCGATGTCGCCGTACCGCTTTCGCCCGACAAGGATGATCCCAGCTTTGCGGTCTATATCGGCCTGAGCCAGGCCTTCTGATCGCCAACCCTCGTTCCAGAAACACGAACGGCATCTATGCGAATCCTGCGTCGCCTCCTGAAGGGAACAAGCATTGCGCTGCTCGGCATCGCCACGCTTGCGCTGGCCCTGTTCGCCTCCCTGCAGACCGACCCGGGCCGCAACCTTCTTGCCGCAGCAATCAATCATTTCGGCTCCACGCCATCGGCGGGCATCACGGTTCGGGATGTGCGGATCGGCTGGGATCTCAATGCGTCGGTTGGAGCCCTGGCGCTCAGCGACGCCGGCGGCGTCTGGCTGGAAGCTGACAACCTGTCCGTGGACTGGGAGCCGGCAGCCCTCCTCAACCGCATGGTCAGGATCAAGGCTGTCCGGCTCGAAACACTCGACGTCAAGCGTCGCCCGCAACCTGCCCCGAACGAGGTCGAAAGCGAAGCTTCAGAAAGCGGCGGCATCACGCTGATTCCACTGGAGGTTGGCGAACTCGCCATTCGCGACATCATCCTGCAAACGCCAGTCGTCGGTGCGCCCTTGCAGCTCACTGCATCCGGTTCGTTTGCGATGACGAAGAAGCCTGCGGCCATCGATGGCTCCCTTGCCGTCACTCGCACCGACGGCGAGGCTGGAAGTCTCTCCGCGGAGGGGCGCTTCCTGCCTCAGGAGGGACGGCTCGCATTCGACCTTGCCCTCGAAGAGCCGCGCGGCGGCCTCGCGGCGAGGCTTCTTGAGATCGAGGACCTGCCGGCAATCGATTTCAAGCTCACCGGAGACGGCCCGCTCGACAACTGGGCCGCGCAGCTCGCACTGTCGCTTGACGGCCGCCAGACGGTGTCGGGCGATGCAAGGCTTGCCAGCGAGGCGGATGGTTATCGTCTGGCCGCCAGCCTCGACGGCGAATTGAGCCCGCTCGCCCCTCCGCTGATGGAGGCGTTCCTTGCAGGCCGCACCTCCCTGTCCTTGCTTGCCGATCTCGATCAGGCCTTCGCGCCGAAATCGGGGAAGCTTTCCCTGTCGACCGCCACACTCGACCTTGATGCCGAAGGCGAAGGCGATCTGCCGAGCGGCCGCGTATCGGCAGATGTCGATCTGAAATTGTCGGCCGGCGACAATGCGCTGATCGCGCTCGACCTTGCCGACCGCCGCGTCACCATCGGCGACACCACGCTGAAGGCTACGCTTTCCGGCACCCTGGAAGCGGCCGACTGGACGCTCGACCTCGATGCGCGAAACCCGGGCACCGCGGAAGCCTCGCTCGCAGCCCTGACGCTGCAGGCCTCGGGCAAGGGCGCAAGCCTTGACGGGGCCGACGTGAAAAGCCCCTTCGACCTGGCGTTGAGGGCCACCGACATCGCCACGCGGCTCGAGCCGCTGCAGCCGCTCGACGGCAATCTCGACCTGACGACGACGGGCAGGCTCGACAGTTCGGAAATGCTTGTCGAACTTGGGCAGACAACCCTCTCGCTGGCGCGCGAACGGCTCACACTTTCGCAGGCCAGGCTGACGCCCGATGCAGTGACCGCGAACGGCGCCGTCAGCCTGCCCGATCTATCCCGCTTTGCGCAAATCGCGCGGCAGCCGCTCGGCGGCGCCGTCGAAGGCACGTTCTCGCTCTCAGGCGACCCGAAAGCGTTGTCCGTGTCCGGCTCGGCCGATCTCTCCGCTTCCGCCCTGAAGACCGGCGTCGCACAGGCGGACCGGCTGCTGGCGGGCACGACCCGGCTCAGCGCCGCCGGCTCCTACGCACCCGCGAGCGGCGTCGCGATCGAGCGGCTCGGGGTGACCGGAACAGACCTGTCGCTTACCGCAAACGGCAACACGGATTTCGAGACTCTGGACGGCATGGCCGACCTCACCCTTGGCGCGCTGTCGCGCCTCGATCCACGGGTGAAAGGGAGCATTTCCGCCACCGCCTCGCTTTCCGGCGCCATCAACGCACTTGCCATCAAGGCCGATATCACATCCGACGAACTGGAACTTGAGGGGAAGGCGCTGAAGGACCTGGAGGTCAGTGCCGATCTCGTGGCGGACCGTTCCGCCCCTTCCGCCGATGTCGAACTTGCGGGCACGATGGACGGCAAGCCGCTTGTTGGCAGCGTGAAGCTCAAGTCGGAAGGCGACGGGTTCACCGCCGATGCCCTGTCGCTTGCCGTCGGTGCCAATCGCATCGACGGCAACCTGCTGGCGCAGGACATCACCGCGTTGCCCGCGGGGCTGACCGGCAACCTGAAGATCGATGCTCCGGACCTTGCCGATATCGGCCCTCTTCTCCTGACGGAGATTTCCGGCTCGCTGAAGGGCACGGTATCGATCGCGCCGGAAAACGGCATTCCCGTCATCCGCAGCGACGTCGACGGCGAGGCGATAGCCGCCAAGGGCGTCACGATCGGATCGGCCAGGGTGCAGGCAACGGTTTTCGATCCGCTGGGCGAGCTTCGCGCCGAGGGGGCGGTTTCGGCGAAAGACATCGCGAGCGGCGGGACCACGGTCGAGACCCTTGCCCTGACCGCGAAGAACCAAGGGCCGCGTACGGATATCACGCTCGACGCACGGCTTGCCGGATCGGCCGGCAAGGACGGCATTTCGGCCGCCGGCGCGATCGTCTCGGGCGCGGACCGGATCGACATTTCCCTCGATGCGCTGGACGGCACCTGGCAGGGGCTGAAGACCGGCCTCGCCGAGCCGGCCCGCATACGCGTCAGCGGGGGCAGCGCAACCTTCGAGGCCTTTTCTCTGCAGCTTGGCAGCGGCACGGTCGCAGTCTCCGGCACTGCCGGCGAGACGCTGGACCTCAACGCCACCGTCAATGCCGTACCGCTGGCGATCGCCAATCCCTTTGCCGGCAATCTCGATCTTTCCGGCACGGCATCGGGCCGGGCGCGGGCAACCGGCGCCGCCTCAAACCCCGCCGCCGACTGGCAGATCGAGCTTGCAAGCGTATCGGCAGCGCCCCTGCGATCCAACGGCATTCCGCCGCTTTCCGTCAGTTCGAAGGGAACGTTGAAAGGCAAGACGGTCGATCAGACGACTGTCGTCAGCGGTCCCGGCGGAATGCAGCTCACCGCCGCCGGCACGGCGAACCTCGGCTCTCCCATCAGCGTGGACATGACCGTCAAGGGCCGCGTTCCGGCCGAGATCGCGCGCGAGAAGCTCACCCTGTCGGGGCTGTCGGGCAGCGGCGCGGCAATCGTGGACGCCAGGGTCAACGGCCCGCTCACCGGGCTCAGGTTCTCCGGCACCGTTACACCCGAAGGCCTGCAGGTCACGGTCCTGTCGTCCGGCCTGACGGTCACCGATTTCACCGGCAACATCGCCATCACCAACGACGGCATCGAGCTTCGACAGATCCGCGCCCGCCTCGCCGGCGGCGGGACGCTCGCCGCCAGCGGCACAGTCGGCCTGACCGGCGGCATGCCGGCCGCGATCAGCGTCACCCTGGACGACGGCCACTACATGGACGGGAGCACGATATCGGCCGTGCTGAACGCGGCGCTCGATCTTACCGGCCCGCTGGCCGATCCCGCGCGCGGCGCAAGGCTCGCGGGCTCCGTATCGATCGAACGGGCAGATATCAACATTCCCGAAAGGCTGCCGGGCGCGATCAGCCCCGTTGCGGTTCGCCACGTCAATGCACCGCCCAGGGTCGCCCGGCAGGTCGCAGCACTGCGCCGCGACGAGGGCGACGGCGCGGGCGGCGGCGGCACCGCGCCGATCGCACTCGACGTGACCGTCAGTGCTCCCGGCAAGATCTTCGTGCGCGGCCGCGGTCTCGATGCGGAACTTGGCGGCACGCTGCGTCTCGTCGGCACGACGAACGACCCCCAGGCGATCGGCGGCTTCAACCTGATCCGCGGCCGGATGCGGATATTGAGCCGCACGCTGGACTTCTCGAAGGGCGTCGTCACCTTTACCGGTTCGCTGATGCCGCGCATCGATTTCGAGGCGACGACGACCACGTCGCAGGCAAGCGTCGTCATCGCCGTCCGGGGCGAGGCCGAGGCGCCGGAAGTGACGCTGTCCTCCTCCCCCTCCCTGCCGCAGGACGAAATCCTGGCGAACCTGCTGTTCGACCAGAGCATCTCTAATCTGTCGCCGGGGCAGATCGCGCAGCTGGCCGCCTCGGTCGCCACGCTCACTGGCGGTCGGGGCGGCGGTCCGCTCGGCAAGCTGCGGGAGAGCCTGGGACTCGACACCATCGACGTCACCGACGGCGGCAAGGACGGTCCGTCTGTCGCGGTCGGAAAATATATCAACGACAATATCTATCTCGGCTTCACTCAGGGCACGTCGGGTGCCTCGAGCCGGGTTACCGTCGATATCGATGTCTCTAAAAACCTGAAACTACGCGGCGAAATCGGTGCCGACGGAGAATCGAAGACCGGCATCTTCTTCGAGCGGGAATACTGACCGCCCGGCCAATGCCGGCCCCGCGTTTATCGGCCTCAGCAGAGCCAGCATCCGTCGGGCGCTTGCGCCTGCGTCACCGGATTGCCGTCCGCGATCCACTTGCCGATGCCGGCCGAGACGTTGCGGATCTTGCTGTAACCCGCCCTTTCCGACAGGAAACGCGAGACGACGAGCGAGCGGGCTCCCTGCTGGCAGATCAGCACGATCTCGTCGTCCTTGCCGGCAAGAGCTGAAAGGTCGTCGAAGAAGGTCGGGTTTACCTGACCCTGCGCGTCGAAAAAGGTGAGCAGCTTGCTGCCTTCGATCACGCCGGTTGCCTTCCATTCGTCGGGCCGGCGGATGTCGACCACCGTTGCGCCTTGCGATAGCTTCTCCTTCAGGCCGTCATTGTCGAGGTTGGAGAACTTGGAGCCCGTCACCTTCAGCAACTCGATCTCGAAGCGGAGCGTTGCGTCGGGCGGAATGACGCCGCCGGCGCCCCGGCTGCCATAGGCCAGTTCCGGCGGAATGATGAGTTCCCGCTTGCCGCCCACCTTCATGCCGATCACGCCCTGCTCCCAGCCGCGAATGACGCGCCCGACGCCGGGCGTGAATGAAAACGGCTGCTGACGGTCGAGGCTGGAATCGAATTTCGTGCCGTCTTCCAGCCAGCCCGTGTAATGCACCGTCACTTCCGCGCCGACGACCGCCTCCTCGCCGGTGCCGATGACGATCTCCCGGATCTGCACTTCCTGCGCAAAGGCTGGGGCGGAAAGAACGAATGCGACGGCGGCCGCCATCAATTTCCTGAGCATGGGCTAAAACTCCGCGGTCCGGCCCGGCAGTCCCCGCCGCCGAACCTTGATGATGCGCAGAACATAAGGCCGGCTCGCTCGCATGCAAACCAGCCAAATTGGCCTGGAGGAACACGTTTCGGTCAGAGCGCGCCGGTGCTGCCATGCGAGATGGGCCTTTCAGGTTCCGTAACGAAATAATTGCATTCGGCGCCGTTGAAATTGGTTGTATCCGCACCGAGCCGCACCTTATGATTAAAAAAAGGCGGGCGTGGACCCGTGTCTTGGGAGGAAGAAATACGGGTAGCTGCGCGAATGCCGCGACAGCGAGAAATCGCGCGACCTGAAATTCTCCGATCAAAATCAACCGCCCACCGATCCGGTATGGTGACGCCGTACCGGATGGTGACGTTCACATATCCAACCGCAGCCGGCGGAGGGGCATCGACAGAAAGGCGTGGGGAATGCCCATCAAACTACCGCTACTGAAGAGAAGGGGCATATAAATATTCCGCATCTCAAATCCACAAACCCTGATAATTATACCAATCATAACAACACCCCTTAGGTATATATGCATCAAATATGGATATATTATCTAAGTTTGACTTTATATTCTCGCCCTTTTTAGAGAATAATGGCTCATGGCATTAGTCCGCGAGGGAGCACGGACGCTTTGTATTTTATCAGGCAATATATCGCTTATCCGGCGCTTTATTCACTATGCGCCCTGGTCGGACTGATGCCGGTTTCGTCCACCCTTGCGGAACGCCCGCAGGAGCCCTTGATCCTGCAGGTGCGCGAAGTCCTGGCCGAGGAACCCAAGCTCCCCCTGCCCGTTCAGGCCCGCCGCGATGACCTGCTCGCCTATTACGGCGACGACAGTTCGATGCCGCTGTGGATCGGCACCGGCAATATGGCGAAATTGCTGGACCGTCTCGGACGCGCGTCGCTGGATGGATTGAACCCGGAAAGCTATCCGCTCGAATTCCTCGAAGATCTGTCGGACGAAGCCCGGACCGCGCCCGCTCCCCGGCTGGCGGAGATCGAACTCTGGTACACCGCGCATTTCCTGCGCTACGCGGAGGACCTGAAGACCGGCCGCGTCGTACCGCGCATGGTGCACCCGGATGCCTATATGCCCCGCAAGGCCATCATCGGCGTCAATGTCCTGACCGCTCTGCAGCAGCTGGGCGATGTCTCGGTCTTCTTCAATGCGTGGGAGCCCTACAATCCGACCTATCGAAGGCTTCGCGAACACCTCGCAGCGTTTCAGGACATGGCCGTCACGGGAGGTTTCGTTCAGCTGCCGCCGGGCAGAGATGTCGAAACCGGCGAGACCGACAGTCGAATTCCGCTGTTGCGCCGGCGTCTTGCCGCGGAAGGCCTGATCGGATCGACGACGGGCGACGCGGTGCTCGACGACGGCCTTGTCACGGCGTTGCGCAAGGCCCAGCACCGCTACGGCCTGGCCGAAACGGGCAAGCTCGATGCAGCGACGGTCATAGCGCTCAACATCCCGATCGAGCGGCGGATCGAACAGATAGAACTCGCCATGGAGCGTCAGCGCTGGCTGCCGGAGCTGATCCAGGGCATCACGCTGCTGATCGATAAGGAACAGGGCAAGCTGCAGCTCATCGAGAATGGCCGCCTGCGCAAGACGTTGGAGGTTTTCCCGAACTGCCCGGATCGCCTTGGCGTCATTCGCGCTGCGGCGCTGAAGGAAATCGCGCTCAATCCGGCATGGAACGTGCCCGCCGGCTACCTTGGCGAAACCTTGCTGCCATTGCTCAAGAAAGACCCTGCCGCATTGGCTAAACAGGGCTTCAGGCTCTCATGGAAGGGCGCCGAAGTGCCGCTCGCCTCTCTGCCCTGGAAGGACATTTCGGAGCGGGAGATTTCCATCCGGCAAGACGATATCCGTCTGTCCCTGGCCCCCGGACCCGCCAATCCGCTCGGCACCTTCCTCATTCGTTTCGAGGGTACGTCCGACATGTTCATCCACGCGCTCGCCGAAGCCCCGCAAGACGGCAGCCGCTGCGACATGGCGCTGCCCTCGACCGCATTCGGCATCGTCGGCGGTCTCGATTTTGTTGCGGAGCTGATCGATCCAAGGCTGCTGCCGGTGACAGGCCTGAAGGAGTTGATCGCACGCGGTAGCGCGGTGACCTTTCCCGCCCGCCAGAACGCGATGGCGATTGCCCTGTTCCAGTCCGCCTGGATCGACGAGCGGGGCGATATCCGCTTCGGCCATGACGTCAATGGCGAGGACCGCCGTCTTCGCCAGGCCCTCGTCGGGCGCTTTACCGGATAGCTTGCCTAGTGAGGCATGGGGATGGGGCCGACATCGACAGGCACGCCATAGCCGGCAATCACCGCGGGGCGCGCGGCAACCGTCCTGTACCAGCGCAGCACGTTCGGATAGGCGGTCAGGTCGATCTGCTGCCATTCGAAGCGTGCCGCCCAGGGGAAGATCGCGATATCGGCAATCGAATAGTCGCCGGCCACGTATTCATGGCTGGCCAGTTGCCGGTCGAGCACGGAATAGAGCCGCTGCGTCTCATTGAAATAGCGCTCCTCGGCATAGGGCGCCTTGCCGGAATTGTATTTCAGGAAGTGGTGCGCTTGACCGAGCATCGGGCCGAAGCCGCCCATCTGCCACATCAGCCATTCGATCACGCGCAGCCGCTCCGGCAGGGGCGATGGCAGGAACTTGCCGGTCTTCTCTGCGAGGTAAAGCAGGATCGCGCCGGATTCCATCAGGCTGACGCCGGCTTCGCGGTCGACGATGGCGGGGATCTTGTTGTTCGGCGAAATCTTCAGGAACGCGGGACGGAACTGCTCGTCCTTGCCGATATCGATCGGGTAGACCGTATATTCCAGCTCGCATTCGTGGAGCATGATGGAAACCTTGCGCCCGTTCGGCGTGCTCCACGTGTAAAGATCGATCATCGCGCTTCATCCAAATCCCTGAAACCCGGCCCAATTCTCACACGAAAGCCGCAAACCGGCCGCGTGATCCGGCTTCGTCACATTGCCCGAAGCCCGGGACGCGCACAATATCTCCCGCAGGCTACCCGCTCCGGCTGAAGTCACTGTTCGGTCTGCGGAAACAGTCAGTCAAATTGAACCATCCGCAAAAACGCACAACATCGGCATCATCGCACCGCAGCATCGAACCAGCGGCCGCATGCCCAACATCAAGCCGGAGTCCGCATCCATGATCCGCTTCGCCACCGCCGCCCTCCTGAGCGCCCTGGCCGTTTCCCCAGTTCTCGCCGAACCCATCGCCTACACGCTCGACAAGTCGCATTCCAATCTCGCCTTCTCCTACAACCACCTCGGCTATTCGACGACGAGCGGCCGTTTTGCGGACTGGAACGCCGAACTGCTGATCGACGAAGAGAACCCGGCCAATTCCACGGTGAAGATGACGATCGACGTCGCCAGCCTGGATACTTTCTGGGGCGAGCGCGACACCCATTTCAAGAGCGGCGACTTCTTCGACGTCGGCAAGAACCCGACTGCCAGCTTCGTCTCCACCAAGGTGGAAAAGGTGGGCGAGAAGCAGCTTGCCGTATCGGGCGACCTGACGATCAAGGGTATCACCAAGCCGGTGACCCTTGACGTGGTGGTCAACACGATCGGCGAGCATCCGTTGGCCAAGGTTCCCGCCGTCGGCCTCAACGCATCCACCGTGATCAAGCGGTCGGACTTCGGCATGGACCTCTACGTCCCCTACGTCGGCGACGAAGTGACCGTCACCTTCAGCGCCGAAGCGCTCAAGGCGCAGGACTGACCCGAACGACCCGGGCGCGCGCGAGCCCCGCGCGCGCCTCTTCTCCCGCAAGCAGGAGCCCGGCCATGCTGCGCAATACAAGGACAGGATACGGGGCGATCGCCATTGCCTTTCACTGGACGATGGCCGCGCTGGTCTTCGTGCTGTTCGCGCTCGGCCTCGTCATGACCGGGCTGCCGCAGACCGATCCATTCACCTTCGCCCTCTACCAGTTGCACAAGTCGCTCGGCATGACCTTCCTGGCGCTTGCCGTTGGCCGGCTGGCCTGGCGCGCCGTCAATCCATCGCCGCGCCTTCCCGCCACGATGCCGCGTCTCGAGCGTCTGGCCGCCCATCTCGGCCATGCCGGCCTTTACGCCCTGATGCTCGCCATCCCCCTGTCCGGCTGGCTGATGGTGTCCGCTTCGCCGTGGGGCATTCCGACCATCGTCTTCAATGTGCTGCCGGTGCCGCATCTGCCTGTGCCGGAGGTGCTCGGCGGCAAGGCGGAAGCCGAAGCGACGCTGAAGACGGTTCACGAACTGCTTGGCTGGTTCATGCTTGCCCTCGTCGCATTGCATGTCGCCGCCGCCCTCAAGCATCACTTCATCACGCGGGACGCTGTGCTGACCCGCATGACATCGCTGAAGCCCGCCCGTCAAACCACCTGACGCGACAGGCGATCCCGCCCGATCGATCTTCGACAAGAGGCCTTCACAAATGTCCTTCGCCGTACTTCGCCTTGCCGCTCCCCTGGCATTCGTCCTCGCCGCGTTCCCGGCAATGGCCGGCGCGCCTGTCTGGAAGGTCGACAGGGCAAGCAGCGAGCTCGCCTTCACGGCGGTACAGGCGGGCGCGCCTGTCGAGGGCCGCTTCGAAGACTGGACGGCGGAAATCTCGTTCGACCCGGCCGCGCCGGAAACCGCCCGGATCCGCACGACGGTCAATGTCGCCTCCGCCCGCACCGGCCAGGCACAGATCGACGGTACGCTGCCGTCCGACACCTGGTTCGACGCACCGGCGTTTCCCGAAGCCGTTTTCGAGGCAAGGGGTGCGACGGTCACCGGCGAAGGCAGCTATGAGGCTGCCGGAACTCTGACGATCAAGGGCGTATCGGTTCCCGTTTCCCTGCCTTTTGCCCTGGAGATCGACGGCGACACGGCCACCGCCGCCGGCAAACTGGAGCTTTCGCGCGATGCCTGGAAGATCGGCGCCGGCATTCCCGAAGGCACGGTGGCAACCGCCGTCAGCGTATCGTTCCGGATCACCGCGACGAGATAGCGCCCGGTTTCGTCCGAAAAGATAACCAGACCGCGCTTGGCGAGCGTCTCCCGAATGGCGTAAAAGGCGGCCAACGACACATGGACCGCCCGCATGCGAGCCGGGCCGAGAGGCCTGCCGCTCCGTGCGCCTGAGGGAGAGGAAGGAATATGTCCGAGCTCAAGCCGCCGCCCTACCAGCACACGCCGCTCTTTCCGCTGGGCAAGGACGAAACGCCCTATCGCAAGATCACGTCGGACCACGTATCGACCTCGACCTTCAACGGCGAGGAAGTGCTCGTCGTGGAGCCGGAGGGTCTGCGCCTTCTGGCCGAGGAAGCCTTCGCCGACATCAACCATTTCCTGCGTCCCGGCCACCTGGCCCAGCTTCGCGCGATCCTTGACGATCCGGAGGCGACGGAAAACGACAAGTTCGTCGCCTTCGACCTCCTGAAGAACGCCAATATCTCCTCGCACGGCGTCCTGCCCATGTGCCAGGACACCGGCACGGCGATCATCATGGGCAAGAAGGGCCGCCGCGTCTGGACGAAGGGCGGCGACGAGGCCGCATTGGCGGAAGGCTCGCGCGACGCCTATTTCAAGAAGAACCTGCGCTATTCCCAGCTCGCGCCGCTGTCGATGTTCGAGGAAAAGAACACCGCCAACAACATGCCGGCGCAGGTGGAGATCTATTCCGAGGGCGAGGACGCCTACAAGTTCCTCTTCATCGCCAAGGGCGGCGGCTCGGCCAACAAGACCTTCCTCTACCAGGGCACGCCGTCGCTGCTGACGCCGGAGCGGCTGATGGACTTCATCAAGGAGAAGATCCTGACGCTCGGCACCGCCGCCTGCCCGCCCTATCACCTGGCGATCGTCATCGGCGGCACCAGCGCCGAAATGAACCTGAAGACGGTCAAGCTTGCCTCCGCGCGCTACCTCGACGCCCTGCCGACCGAGGGTTCGGAGGCCGGCAACGCCTTCCGCGATGTCGAGATGGAGGCGGCGATCCACAAGCTGACGCAGGCGACCGGCGTCGGCGCGCAGTTCGGCGGCAAGTATTTCTGCCATGACGTGCGCGTCATCCGCCTGCCGCGACACGGCGCCTCGCTGCCGATCGGCATCGGCGTTTCCTGCTCGGCCGACCGCCAGGCGACCGCCAAGATCACGAAGGACGGCATCTTTCTGGAGGAGCTTGAGCGCGACCCGCACAAGTATCTCCCCGAGGTCGAGGAAGGTCACCTGTCGGACAAGGTCGTGAAGATCGATCTTACCCGCCCGATGCCCGAGATCCTGGGCGAACTGACCCGCCATCCGATCAAGACCCGGCTCTCGCTCACCGGACCGCTGATCGTCGCGCGCGACCTCGCCCACGCCAAGCTGCGCGAGCGGCTGGAGCGCGGCGAACCGCTGCCCGACTACATCAAGAACCACCCGGTCTATTACGCCGGCCCGGCCAAGACGCCGGAGGGCTATGCCTCGGGCGCCTTCGGCCCGACCACGGCGGGCCGCATGGATGCCTATGTGGACCAGTTCCAGGCCGCCGGCGGCTCGATGGTGATGCTGGCCAAGGGCAACCGCTCGCCGCAGGTGCGCCGCGCCTGCCAGGCCCATGGCGGCTTCTATCTCGGCTCGATCGGTGGGCCCGCCGCCCGTCTAGCGCAGGACTGCATCAAGAAGGTCGAGGTGGTCGAATTCGAGGAACTCGGCATGGAAGCGGTCTGGCGCATCGAGGTTGAGGACTTCCCCGCCTTCATCGTTGTCGACGACAAGGGCAACGATTTCTTCCAGGAACTCAACCTCGGCTGATCAGACCCAATCAGCCCAAGGTAATCTGGACACAAAATTGCGCCGGAACCCAAGGTTCCGGCGCTTTTATTTCGCATATTGAATTGTTGAACGCGTCTCTTTCAGGTACCCTTTTTGGGCATAAAATGAAACGTGGGATTGCAGTCCGCTTCGCCGCCAGGGAATACGCGCAATTCAACCGTTTCTTACCAAGGTAGCCGGAACATCTCTACGTTAACGAGATCGCAAGCGGCAGAAGCTATTGATATACCGCGGCAGCAATGCGGATGTTCTTGTTCGAACACCTGCATAGGCAGTCGTAAAGTGCTTTCCAGGACGGGATCGGGGCGGGCAACCGGCTGCCGGATTTCCTGATGCTGCATCTGGGCCAGGTATAGTTGAGTAAAGAGTGGGGTATGAGATGCGTAAGCTTCTCGCATGCGTAGCATTACTCGCCGCCGCCCTGGGCGCTACATCGGCCTTTGCACAAAGCGGCAATCAGTTCTTCGATCCCAACACCAAGAAATGGATTACCTACGGTCCGACCGCCCGTTACGGCGGCAAGTCGCCGATCAAGCGCGAGGTGGTGAAATACGCCGGCGCCTATAGCCCCGGTACGATCATCATCGAGACCGACGAGCGGCGCCTCTATTACGTAATGCCGGGCGGCAAGGCGATGAAATACGGCATCGGCGTCGGCCGCGAGGGCTTCCAGTGGGCCGGCACGCAGCGCATCTCGCGCAAGGCGGAGTGGCCGGGCTGGACGCCGCCGCCGCAAATGCGCGTTCGCGAGGCGCGCAAGGGCCGCAAGCTGCCGGCCTACATGCCGGGCGGCCCCAACAATCCGCTTGGCGCGCGCGCCCTCTATCTCGGCAGTTCCTACTACCGCATCCACGGCTCCAACGAGCCATGGACGATCGGCACCGCCGTCTCGTCCGGCTGCATTCGTATGGCCAATGAGGACGTGATCCACCTCTACAACCTGGTCGATGTGGGAACGAGGGTGGTTGTCCGCCGCTGACCCTGCAGGCCGGAGGCGGGCCTCGCCTCCGGCTGGCCTTCTCCGTCAAGGGTTGCGGTCGAACCGATCCCGCCTAAACTGGCCCTTCGGTCATGCGGAGGGCCATTGCCTCATGCGGTGCAATCCGGCGGAAAGGAGAAGGAGCTTGCTGGCGATGCTGGCGGCGCTTTCGGCCCATCCCGTCCTGGCGGCGGACGATCTAGCGGCGCGCGGCGAAGAGATCGCCGAGTTGCATTGCTCGCGCTGCCATGTGGTCAGCCCTGAAAACCGCATGACGGGCATTTCCTCGACCCCCTCCTTCATGATCCTGATTTCAGCCCTGCCCGACTGGCACGAGCGTTTCGCGAGCTTTTACGCTCGCCTGCCTCATCCCGCGCATGTGCGCTTCGAGGACGATGCCCCGCGTCCCGAGGATCTCCCCGCGACCACGAAAGAAGTCATTCTCAAGGTCGAGGACATCGACGCGATCGTCGCCTATGCGGAGAAGCTGGCAGCCGAGGACGGCCACTAGGCGGACCCTGCTGGCCGGATCAGCGATCCCGGCTCAATCCCTTTTCCTCAAGCTCCTTGAGATAGCCACCCCACAGCACCTCGCGCTCGTGGCCGAGCTTCAGGAAATAGTCCCAGGAGTAGATGCCGGAATTGTGCAGGTCGTCGAAATGGAGCTTCACCGCGTAGTTGCCGACCGGCTCAATCTCGATGATCGTCACGCCGCGCTTGCCGGTCACCGTCTTGCGCTGGGAGGGCGAATGGCCCTGCACCTCGGCCGAGGGCGAACAGACGCGCAGGTATTCGGCGGAAAGCTCATGCGCCTCGCCATTGTCAAAGCTGACGGTGAGGATGCGGCGATCCTTGCTCAGGCGGATCTCGGTCGGCCAGGCTTTCTTCTCTTCGCTCACGAGCGGGTGTCCTTTCCTGATTGGCCGAGACGATAGTCCTTCGCGGCGATCTGGCAAGCCCGCGCCGTGCAGACATCCGATAAATCCTCCGAAATCCTGAGCCGGAGTGTCACGCTTTTGCCGAAGATCAATTGACGCGCCGGTGCAAAACGCTACCTTCGAAGACCTGAAGCGATTGAAAAGGCAGGCGCGACGGGACGGTAAGGTATCTTGCCGTTGCGCGCGAGGCGCCGGGCCGGGGAGCGGGTTTTGGTAGCGGATACGGAAAACGGTAGCGTTCGGGCCGGTTCGGCGGCAACTTCTCCCGTAACGGGTCAGCCGATGATCGACACGTTCGGCCGCGCCGTCACCTATTTACGGGTGTCGGTCACGGACCGCTGCGACTTTCGCTGCGTCTATTGCATGGCCGAGGACATGACCTTCCTGCCGAAGCGCGAGGTGCTGACGCTTGAGGAACTTGACCGGCTCTGCTCCGCCTTCATCGCCAAGGGCGTGCGCAAGCTTCGGCTGACCGGCGGCGAGCCGCTGGTGCGGCGGAACATCATGAGCATGATCCGCGGCCTGTCGCGCCATCTTGAAAGCGGCGCGCTGGAAGAACTGACGCTGACCACCAACGGCTCACAGCTGCATCGCTTCTCGGGCGAGCTCTACGACTGCGGCGTGCGCCGGATCAACGTGTCGCTGGACACGCTGGAAAAGGATCGTTTCCGCGCCATTACCCGCTGGGGCGACCTCGGCAAGGTGATGGACGGCATCCGCGCGGCCACCGACGCCGGCCTCAAGGTGAAGATCAACATGGTGGCGCTGAAGGGCGTCAACGAGCATGAAATCCTGCCGATGACCCGCTGGTGCCACGAGCACGGCTACGACCTGACGCTGATCGAGACGATGCCGCTCGGCGAGATCGACGGCGACCGCACCGACCAGTATCTGCCGCTGTCGCTGGTGCGCGCCCGCATCGCGGAGGAATTTACGCTTACCGACATCCCCTACAAGACCGGCGGCCCGGCGCGCTATGTCGAGGTTGAGGAAACCGGCGGGCGGCTCGGCTTCATCACGCCGATGACCCATAATTTCTGCGAGAGCTGTAACCGCGTGCGCATCACCTGCACCGGCATGCTCTACATGTGCCTCGGCCAGGACGACAGCGCCGACCTGCGCGCGCCGCTGCGCGCTTCCGAAGGCGACGAGCTGCTGTTTGCCGCCATCGACGAGGCGATCGGCCGCAAGCCGAAGGGGCACGATTTCATCATCGACCGGCGCACCAAGCGGCCGGCCGTTTCCCGCCATATGAGCGTTACGGGCGGCTGAACCATGGCGCCCGCCTCGCCGCTCGATCGCTGGCCGGCAAGGATCGCAGCCGTTCTGATCGCGGTTGCGGGCCTTGCGCTGATGGGCTGGCTCGGGCGCGACGAGTTGAGTCGCGGCACACTCGCCTTCAGCGGCGGAGGAACGCCCGTTGCCGGTTCCGCGGTCGACAGCGCGCCTGCCAATCCCCGGCTTGACGCCTGCCTGTCGGAACGCGTCGGCGCGGTCGACAAGATGCGCGAGGAAGGCATCGTCACGCCGGCGCAATACGACACGTTCCGCGCACGCGCCGTCGCCTTCTGCGAGGCGGAATTCCCGCCGCAACGCTGACCCCTGGCCGGCGCCGCCGCTTTCCCGGCAAGACCGGCCTCGACTTGCCGCTTTCGATCATGCAAGTCTTCCCGCAACAGAGAACATGGTCCCGCAATGACGGGTTCGAGATCGGGAGGTCCGGGCGATGATCATGCCCTTCACGTTCAACACCACGGCGCGGATCGTCTTTGCCGAGGGCGCGGCCGAGAAGCTTGACGAACACGCCGCATTTCTCGGCAACCGCGTGCTGCTGGTCACCGACAAGGGCATGATCGGCACCGGACTCGTCGCACCTATAGCCGACGCGCTGCGCAAGGCCGGCCGGACGGTCGAGATCTTCGACGACGTGCTGGCCGACCCGCCACGGGCGATCGTCATGGCGGCGGCGGCCCAGGCCCGCCACATGGATGCAACCGGCGTGCTCGGTCTTGGCGGCGGCTCGTCGCTCGACGTTGCCAAGCTCGCCGCCCTGCTCGCTCCCGGCACCGAGAGCCTCGACGCCGCCTTCGGTGTCGGAAATGCGAAAGGCCCGCGCCTGCCGCTCGCCCTGGTGCCGACCACCGCCGGCACAGGCTCGGAAGTAACGCCCATCTCCATCGTCACCGTGGAGGACGACGAAAAGCGCGGCGTCGTCTCGCCCGTCATCCTGCCCGATCTCGCCGTGCTCGACCCGCGCCTGACGGTCGGCCTGCCCGCGCATGTGACGGCGGCGACCGGCGTCGACGCCATGGTGCACGCCATCGAGGCCTATACGTCGAAATCGGCCAACAACAATCCGCTGTCGCGCAACCTCGCGACGGAAGCGCTGCGGCTGCTGGGCGGCCATATCGAGCGCGCCGTTTCGGATGGCGGCGACATGGAAGCCCGCTCGGCCATGCTGCTCGGTTCGATGCTTGCCGGACAGGCTTTCGCCAATTCTCCGGTCGCGGCCGTTCACGCGCTTGCCTATCCGATCGGCGGCCGCTTCCACGTGCCGCACGGGCTTTCGAACGCGCTGGTGCTGCCGCATGTGCTGCGCTTCAACGCGCCGGAGGCTGCTTCCGCCTATGCGGAGCTTGCCCCGCATGCCTTCCCGGCGCTTGGCACGGGCGGCGGCACGCAGGACGTCGCGGCGCGATTCATCGAGGAACTTGCCGCCCTCACCGCTAGGCTCGGGCTTGAGACGCGCTTGCGCCAGGTCGGCATCAGCGAGAACGACCTTGCCATGATGGCGCATGATGCGATGAAGCAGACGCGCCTTCTCGTCAATAACCCGCGCGAGGTGAGCGAGGAAGACGCCTTCGCCATCTACCGCGCGGCCTATTGACGGGACGGTCGGTCATGAGCGAACGAGCCGAGCCGTTCAGCCGGGACGCCTTTCGTCTGTTCCGGCCGATCCCGACGCGCTGGATGGACAACGACACCTACGGCCACGTCAACAACGTCACCTATCTCAGCTATTTCGACACGGCGGTGAACGGCTGGCTGATCGAGAACGGCGTGCTGTCGCTGACCGCCTCCGAAGAGGTCTTCCTGGTGGTGGAAACCACCTGCAGCTATTTCAGCGAGGTGACGTTTCCCGACCTGATCCACGCCGGCGTACGGGTGGCGCGGCTCGGCCGTTCGTCGGTCACCTATGATATAGCTCTGTTTCGTAATGACGATCCGCAGGCCGCCGCCCAGGGCCGCTTCGTGCATGTGCTGGTGGAGCGCGACAGCCGCCGCCCCGCCGCGATCGAAGGCGCAAGGCGGACGCTGCTGGAGAGCATTCTGGTCACGGCGTGAGGCGGGCGCCCCTTGCCGCAGCTTCTCCTGCGTCATGCCCGGGCTCGACCCGGGCATCTATGCCGCATTGCCGCCCGCCGCTGCTTTACCATGGATCGCCGGGTCGAGCCCGGCGAAGACGCGGGGAGAGGCAGTGCGCCCATCCGGTGGCCGGGAGTAGCGCAAGCACCCGCCTCGCACCGCGGTGTCATCCCCGGCTCGACCGGGGATCCAGTAACCGACTGAACCAGTGATCAAATCTCGGGTGCCTGTGGTTACTGGATGCCCACCTGCGTGGGCATGACAGAGGTTGGGGCGACAAGAGCCCACCACCTTCCCCAAGGTTATCCACAGGTTGGAAACAGGTTTTGAACCGGTTTATCCGGCCGTTTTCAACAGCCGGCCCTTCTCGCGGTCCCAGTCGCGCTTCTTTTCCGTCTCGCGCTTGTCGTGCAGCTTCTTGCCGCGCGCCAGCGCCAGTTCCAGCTTCGCCCGCCCCTGCTCGTTGAAATAAAGGCGCAGCGGAATGAGCGTCTTGCCATCCTTCTGCACGGCGCTGGCAAGCTTGCCGATCTCGCGGCGGTGCATCAGCAGGCGGCGCGGGCGGCGCGTCTCGTGATTGAAGCGGTTGGCCTGCAGGTATTCCGGGATATAGGCGTTGTAGAGCCAGAGCTGGCCGCCCCTTTCGGCGGCATAGGATTCGGCGATGTTCGAGCGCCCTTCGCGCAGCGACTTCACCTCGGTGCCCTTGAGTTCGATCCCCGCCTCGAACACCTGCTCGATTTCATAGTTGAACCGGGCCTTGCGATTGTCGGCGACGACCTTGCGGTCGTCGCCTCCCTTTTTGGCGCTCATCGGCTGGCTGCCTTCATGCGTATCTCCGGACCGCTCAGTTCAGCAGGCCGGCATGGGTCATGGCCGCCTTGATGCGCTCCTGCGTCGGCGCGGAAACCGGCACCAGCGGCAGGCGCAGTTCGTTCTCCATCTTGCCAAGCAGCGACAGGGCATATTTCGCACCCGTCGGGTTCGGCTCGATGAACAGCGCCTCGTGCAGCGGCGCCAGCCGGTCCTGGATCTCCAGCGCGGTGGCATAGTCGCCGGCGAGGCAGGCAGTCTGGAACTGCGCGCACAGCCTCGGTGCGATATTCGCCGTCACCGAGATGCAGCCCTTGCCGCCATGGGCGTTGAAGCCGAGCGCGGTGATGTCCTCGCCCGAAAGCTGGACGAAGTCCGGCCCGCAGGCCTCCCGCTGCAGGCTGACGCGGGCCATATTGGCGGTCGCGTCCTTGACGCCCTTGATGTTGCGGCAGGTCCGGAACAGTTCCGCCATGGTCGCCGGGGTCATGTCGATCACCGAGCGGCCGGGAATGTTGTAGATGTAGATCGGAATGCCGACCTCGGCGTCGATCGCCTTGTAGTGGGCGATAAGGCCCGCCTGGTTCGGCTTGTTGTAATAGGGTGTTACGACCAGCAACCCGTTGGCGCCGGCCTTTTCCGCGTGGCGGGCGAAATCGATCGCTTCGAGCGTGTTGTTGGAGCCGGCGCCCGCCATCACCGGCACGCGGCCGCCCGCCGCCTCGATGCAGAGCTCGATGACACGCTTGTGCTCATCATGGGTCAACGTCGGGCTTTCGCCGGTCGTTCCCACCGGCACCAGCCCGTGCGAGCCCTCTTTTATCTGCCAGTCCACCAGGTCCTGGAAAGCTTTCTCGTCGACCGCGCCGTTCCTGAAAGGAGTGACGAGAGCGGGCATCGATCCCTTGAACATTGGGACATTCCTTTTGGCATTTGGTGGTTAAACTGGCCCGATATTACCGGGACCGGCACAATAGTCGGCGAACAAGTGCCGGGCAACAAGGAACGGGAGTTTTTCGGGTGCTATTGCAGGGCAACCGCAGCCCTTCCTCGGCCGTCATGCCAACTCTGCCGTCGGATGGGGCTCTGCCTCTCCCCGCGTCTTCGCCGGGCCTGACCCGGCGATCCATGAAGCGGCGGCGAAGGCTGCGGGTGTCATTTGGATACGCGGGTCAAGCCCGGCAAGGACGACCCGAGAGGTTTGGGCAAAGAGGCCGCTACAAGCTCTGTCATGCCCACGCAGGTGGGCATCCAGTAGCCGCCGATATCCGCGATTTTATCACTGAATCAGCCGTGTACTGGATCTCCGCCTGCGCGGAGATGACAGAATGCGTGGTACCCGCCTGCGCGGGAATGACAGTACAGTGAGGCCCCTGCATTTGCGGATTGGGAACAAGAGGAACACCCGATGACCTTGACCGACACTGCATGCGAGGGCGAGGAGCCGGCCTGGACAGCGCGCCAATGGCGGTCGCGAAACGGTTTACGATTGAGCGCTCGCGAGTGGTTCCCGGCACAGGGCGCGTCAGCGAAACCGGTGCCCGTGCTCTGTCTCGCCGGGCTCTCCAGGAACGCCCGCGACTTCGCCCCCCTCGCCGCCAGGCTGGCAGGAGAAGGATACCGGGTGATCGCCATGGACTATCGCGGCCGGGGCGCCTCCGACCGCGATCCGGACTGGCAGAACTATTCGATCCCGACGGAAGGCGACGATATCCAGCTCGGCCTGGAAGCTTTCGGCATCGCCGCCTGCGCGGTCGTCGGCACATCGCGCGGCGGCATTCACGCCATGGCGCTGGCCGCGCAGAAACCGGATCTGGTCAGGGCGATCGTGCTGAACGATATCGGCCCCAAGATCGAGTTCGAGGGCCTGAAACGGCTATCGGAAATCATCGGCAGGGAAATGACCGCCCCGTCCTGGGAGGCGGCGGCGGCAAGGCTGCGCTCGCTTTACGCGGATAGCTTCACCGGGCTTTCGGAGGGCGACTGGCACCGCTTCGCCCGCCAGCTCTATGTAGAGACGGACCAAGGCGTCGTGCTGGACTATGACCCGGCGCTCGGCAACGGGCTGGCGGATCTCGCACCGGATAGCGTTCCGGATTTATGGCCTCTTTTCAGTAGCTTGAAGAACATTCCTCAGATGCTGATCAGGGCCGAGAACTCCGACATCCTGAGCAATGCAACGCTGGAACAGGCGCGGAGCCTGAAGCCGGAGCTGGAGGTACTGACCGTCGAGGGGCAAGGCCATGCGCCGTTGCTGTGGACCGCGACGGAGCAGGATGCAGTCGCCTCCTTCCTGAACAGGAAGATCGCGACCTGAAACGACGGTTTGCGACACGAATAATCAAACGAAAATCAAAAAAGCAAAGCCCGGCGGTTTCCCGCCGGGCCAGCTATCGCAGTCCGGGAGGACTGGATTAGAAGGTGCGCTGGACGCGCAGCACGACGTTGACAGCGTCCTTGTCGGACAGACCGCCGATGCCCGAGCTGTAGTCGTCGTTGTAGTACTCGACTTCAGCACCGATATCGAGGCCGGAAACCGGGTTCCACACGATGTTGCCCTGGACGTTCCACTCGTCGAGGTCCTGCACGCCATTCGGATGGTCGATGCTGATGTAGCTCGCCGTGATGGACGAGTTCAGGGTCGGGGTCCAGAAGTGGGTGAAGCCCGCGCCGATCTGCCATGCGTCGGTCAGGTCGAGGTCGCCGTTCGAGAAGTCGACAACACCGTCCGCAGCCGAGCCGTTGACGTTGCCAGCATAGTTGACGGCACCCTGCGAGTACGAAGCCTGCAGGCCGACATAGTCGCCCGGAGCAAGCATCGGTACGTTGAAGGTCACGCCGGCGCCGATCGCCCAGCCGAGCTCGGAGTCCGGAGCGTAGCCGAGGCCACCAGCAGCGGTAGCGAGCGGGCCGTAGGTGGTCTTGTCATAGTAGACATGGTGCAGGGCGCCCATGATCTGGGCCGAACCCCAGCCCTGGTCGACGCGAAGATTCGCGACGAAGTCGGGGATCTTGTGGCCGCCATAGAGATCGGCTGCAGCAGCAGTGCCAAATCCAGAACCGGTCGTGAGGAGCGCGGTCGGAGCAGTACCGGTGACGATCGTCGTCGTCCCAGTAATCGCAGCAACACCGAGGATCGAACGACGACGGTCGGTGCCGTCTTCGGCCGAGACCGAAACCGAGAAACCGTTGCCGAAGGCGTAGGTGTAACCGAACAGGTTCTGGTCGCCGTTATCGGAGAAGCCCTGGTTGAACACCGCACCCCAGTTGTTGCCGGTGTAGAAGTCGTAGAACGACGTCGTACGGCCGGCGGTCAGGCCGCCGAACTGGATGAAGGCCTTGTCGAGGTTGACGCTGTCATTCGACGAGGAGCCGGTCGTGTTGGTCACGAACAGGTCCAGGTAGGTGCGCAGCAGGCCGAACTCGGTGTTGGTGCGGGAGTCGAGACGGATATAGCCACGAGCACGGAAGGCCGTGGAGATGTCGCTGTCTTCGTCCCAGGAGTTGTCGGAATCACCGAAGTCGTTGAAACGGAATTCCGTACGGATACGGCCGCCAACGCGCAGGCAGGTCTCGGTGCCCGGAATGTAGAAGAAGCCCGTACCGAAAGCGTCGCAGATACGGACGTAGTCTACCGGCTCCGGAGCAACCGGGAGATCGGCCGCCTGGGCGCCGGTAGCAGCAGCGGCAGCAGCCGCAGCGCCGAGCAGAATGCTCTTGATGTTCATTTCCTGACCTCCAAATCAGTCAATCGAGGAGCCTGGCCAGTGCAGGGGCACCTTGAAGTGCCAGTCTCCGTTTCCCCGCGAATGAAGTCTGATTGCCACCGTTCGGAGGTTGGATGTCCGTGGCGGGCAATTCAGGTGCGACGTTTCCGCCGCTCGCAAGACTGACCATACGCAACCGGACTTGCGGTTCAACCGCGAATAGCCCGCTTCGGCCTTATGGCGGCCGTTTCAAATCTGCGTGTTGCACGAAAGCCACGAAACGGGGGGCGGAATTTAAGATATCGTTCAGAAACGGGCACTTTTTCGACTGAACCGGGCTGTTGAAAGAGTGTCACAGATCGGCATTCCGCAGCGTCTTCAAAGGGAATCACACAGGAGAATCGCTGCGACCCGAAGTAGCCGATTCAGCCTGTTTCCCGCTTCCGGAGGGGCGGTGCGGGCGTTGCCCAGCACTCGGATGTCATCCCCGGCTCGACCGGGGATCCAGTAGCCGCCGGACTCAGTAGCTGAATCTCAAACCCCGGCGGTTACTGGATGCCCACCTGCGTGGGCATGACAGAGTGAGTGGCCGCTTCTCTGCCACCCCCTCGATTCGTCATGCGCGGGCCTGACCCGCGTATCCAGGCAGCGCCTGATCTTGCCGCCACCGCCCATGGATCGCCGGATCATTTCCTATTACTGGGCCCGGCGAAGACGAGGGGAGAGGCCGTGCGTCAAGTCGAAGGTCGCGAGTCAGGCAGGCGTCTGCCCGGCACACCGATGTCATCCCCGGCTC
>NZ_JACFXV010000031.1 GCF_014050225.1 Stappia albiluteola
GAAGCCACGCAGAGCGTCGAAACCGTGGCCAGCGCCGCAGAAGAACTCTCCGCCTCCATTTCCGAAATCGCCCGCCAGATCGGCCAGACCATGAAGGTTGTCGATCAGGCCACCCGCGGTGCCCAGGCCACCAACGACAAGGTGGCGAGCCTGGCCGCAGCCGCAGGCAAGATCGGCGAGGTCGTCACCCTGATCCAGGCGATCGCCGAGCAGACCAACCTGCTGGCGCTGAACGCCACCATCGAGGCGGCCCGCGCCGGCGAAGCCGGCAAGGGCTTCGCGGTCGTGGCGGCCGAGGTGAAGGAACTCGCCAACCAGACCTCCAAGGCCACCGAGGAAATCGGCGCGCAGATCGCCGCCATCCAGGCCTCGACCCGCGACGCGGTGGAGGCGATCGCCGAGATCACCGAGACGATGGAGGAAGTCAACGGCTATACCTCCTCGATCGCCAGCGCGGTCGAGCAGCAGGGCGCGGCCACCAGCGACATCTCGCAAAGCGTGACGCAGGCTGCCCGCGGCACCGGTTCGGTCACCGCCAACATGACCGGCCTGTCCACCACGGTGGAGCAGACTTCGGCGGCCGCCGACGAGGTGCTGCGCGCCTCCGCCGACATGGCCTCCAAGACCGGTGCCCTGCGCGAGAAGATCGACGGCTTCCTCAAGGACGTCGCAGCAGCCTGATCAGACGGACGCGCCCGGGCTGTGAAACAGCCCGGGCGCGTCATTGTCCTCTAACGTTCATCCCCTTGATCGGGGAAGGAATTGTTCGATACTCTCAACCCTCAATACAACGATCGGCGCTCAATTCAATTACGATCGACTTCCAAATTAAACTTACCTTACGTAAATTTATATTTTTGGTGACGAGAAGAAATCCAAAGATCGCTCCCGGCACAAAGAATACTGGAAATCATCCCTCTGCCATTTACCAGTCCTTCACTTCACAGCCTTAAGGTGAACCTCGGAAGTGCCAGTTTGCCTGGGGGAGGAAGGATGTTCCGGGTCGTAAATTCAATCAATAACCTTCGGTTCTCTGCCAAGGTTGGCGGCGGCTTTGCTGCTGTCCTCCTGCTTACAGCGGCCGTTGGCGGTGCAGGAACATTAGCCATCCGCAGCCTGACCACGCAAATGGACGCCTCCGGCAAGGCGACCACCGTCATGGCGGATCTGCAGGCGGTTTCGGCAAAACGCGAAGCCTACCTCGGAAGCCCCGACCTACAGACCGCCGAGCAGCATGCGGAAGCGGCCAATACGTTGCTTTCGGAGCTCGAAAGCCTGAAGTCGATCGTCGGCTCGGACGCCGTCAAAGCCGCGGCCGTCAGCGATACACTGGATGCGGTCAACCGCCTTCAGAGCAACTTTACCGACGTCACGACGGTCATTTCACAACAGCAGAAGCTCGTCGAAAACCTTTCGCAGTCGGTGGCGAAGCTTGAGGGTATTGCGGTCAAACTCGACGAGCACGCCCAAAGCATCCGCGATACGGCGGAGCGGCGCGCGCGCCAGGCGGCAGACACACAGCGCGCGGCAAGCGAGATCGGCCGCACCATCGCAGACGCCAACGAACATGCCCTGACAGTGCAATACCTTTTCATCCAGGCCACGGCGACGACCGCAGGTAGCGCCATGGGCGAGGCCCTCGCAAAGGCCAAGGATCTGAACAAGATCACCGCGAAGCTTACGGGAAGCCATGTCGAGGGCATCAACCACGACGCCGTCGAACTTCTTGCCGAACAGGCCGCCAACCTGGAATCGCTGCTGGCGGAGCTGCTGGCCACAAAGGACTTCACCAAGGTTTACAGCCTGCGAGAGCAGGTGAAGACGGCGCTTGCCGATGTCAGCCAGTACACGAACCTCGTGCGTCAGGCCGCCTATCAGGCAATCCAGAAGGCGCAGACGCAGGAAGCCGAGGCGCGGGCCGAACTTGCGTCGGCGGCGGCCATGTCCGTCAATACGGATAACCTGACGCGCAAGGCACTGGAAGTGAAGGCGGCAACGCTTGAGATCATCGGCCGCACGAGCAACGCCAGCTCGACGACGGTTTACAGCCGGCTGACCGAACTTGAGCAGATCGCGCATCGCATGAAGGAAGATGCTGCCAATTTCAAGGAACTGTCGGAATCCGGCGATGTGATCATCGCCGAGGTTCTTGCCTATGAAGAAGCCTTCAATGCCATGATCGATAGCGGAGAGGCGCTGAAGGAAAAGCAGGCTCTGCTCTCCTCTCTCTCGGGCGAGGTAGGTGGCAAGATCGTCGATCTCGCAGCGACCCAGGCGCGGGAAGCGAACGCCCAGGGCCAAGCCTCGCTGTGGACGATCGGCGTCACTGTATTGGTTGCGATGGCGGCCGGCATCGCGCTTGCCGTGATCCTTTCCCTTGCCATCACCCGGCCGACCCGCAAGCTCACCGAGGTAATGCGCAGACTGGCGCAAGGCGACACGGACGTCGAGATCGCCGGCATCGAACGCAAGGACGAAATCGGCGACATGAGCCGCACGGTCCAGGTCTTCCGCGACAACGCCATTGAACGCGAGCGACTGCAGTCTGAACAGGCCCGCGAACAGGAAGCCCGCGACAGCCGGCAGGTTCATATCGAAAAACTGATCGCCGAATTCCGGGCGACCGTGCAAAGCCTGACCACGTCGGTCGGAGAAACCGCCGGCGGGCTCGAAGCCACCGCCCGTGCGCTCACGTCGATTGCCAGCGAAAGCGCCGACCGCGCCTCCGAAACGGCCATGGCGAGCGACGAGGCGACCGGCAATGTGGAAAGCGTTGCCAGCGCCGCAGAAGAACTCTCCGCCTCCATCTCCGAGATCGCCCGCCAGGTAGGGCAGACCACGGAAGTCGTGGCACGAGCCTCCGAAGGCACCCGCGCCACCAACGAAAAGGTGGGAAGCCTTGCTTCCGCCGCCGGCAAGATCGGCGAGGTCGTTACCCTGATCCAGGCGATTGCCGAACAGACCAACCTGCTGGCGCTGAACGCCACCATCGAGGCGGCCCGCGCAGGTGAAGCGGGCAAGGGCTTCGCGGTCGTGGCAGCCGAAGTCAAGGAACTCGCCAACCAGACCTCCAAGGCCACGGAGGAGATTGGCGCGCAGATCACAGCCATCCAGGCTTCCACGCGCGAAGCCGTCGAAGCGATCTCGGCCATCACGTCCACGATGTCGGAAGTCGACACCTATACCTCGGCCATAGCCAGCGCGGTCGAGCAGCAGGGTGCGGCGACGAACGAGATCTCAGGCAACGTCCAGCGCGCGGCGCAAGGCACCACCTCGGTCAGTTCCAACATGGCCGATCTGTCCCGGGCGGTGGCGCATACCAACGAGTCCGCCGACCAGGTGCTCGCAGCCTCCGGCGCGGTTGGCGAAAAGACGCAGCAGCTTGCCCGAGAAATCGATCGCTTCCTGCAACAGGTCGCTGCCGCCTGATCGGACAAGGATCGCGAACCGGAACGAGGCCTGCGCGGGCATCCCCCGCGCAGGCTTTTTTTTAAAGCTCCGCCCGGAGCGGATAGCAGGAACCTTCGGCCGCCTCTCAGGATCACAGAAGCCAAAAAGAAAGTCGGCCTGCGCCTAATGCATGCGGCCTTGCAAGCGGAATTCGGCAGATTGTCTTTTACGATTAGAAATCAGCAGGTAACTGCAGGAACAACTCCGCCCTTCGCCGAAAGTTGCGCTGCATAAGCGCCACAGTGCGCCCGCTTGGGCGCCGTCGTTTCATCCTCGCAACCGCCCCCCCACACGCACGAACGACACGGCCCAGCGCACGGAAGAGGCGGAGCATTGGACCAAGACGTTTCGCACACGATCCAAAGTCTGCGTTCTGCCGTCGACGACTTCCTGACGCGCGTCGCATCTGCCGGAGACAGAATGAAAATAAGAAAGAGCGGCGGGAGACTTTCTCCCGCCGCTCCACCGATTTACCGGAGTAGATTGCCTGCCGTCGTTCAACCGGCGGCGGCAACCGCGCGTTTGGCCATGACGGTCAGCAGATTGGCACGATAGGCGGCCGAGCCATGGATATCGGCAAGCAGGTCTCCGTCCGAAACCTTGACACCGGCAACCGCGTCGGCTGACCAGTTGGAGCCGAGAGCCTGTTCCATCGCGCCGATGCGGAAGACGCCGCCCTGGCCCGCTCCTGTCGCCGCAACACGAACCGAACCGTCTCCCAGCTTGGCCACGAAGACGCCCGCCATGGCATAGCGCGAAGCGGGGTTCGGATACTTGGCGTAAGCCGACTTCTCCGCCTTCGGGAAGACAACGGCAGTGACGATTTCATCCTCCCCGAGTGCCGTCTCGAACAGAGCAGTGAAGAAGTCGTCCGCAGCGATCTCACGCTTGTTGGTGACGACGGTCGCCCCCAACGCCAGCAAAGCTGCAGGATAGTCTGCCGCCGGATCATTGTTGGCGATCGACCCGCCAAGCGTTCCCATATGCCGCACATGAGGATCGCCGATTCCGCCGGCGAGGGTCGCCACGCCCGGCAGCTGACGCTTCACGATGTCTGACGACGCAACCTCGGCATGGGTAACAGCGGCGCCAATGCGCACGCCGCCCGACGGCGTTTCGGTGATGCCCTTCAAATCCTCGATATGGCGCAGGTCGATGACGTCGGAGGGAGCGGCAAGCCGCTGCTTCATCGTCGGAATCAGGGTCTGGCCTCCGGCAAGAAGCTTGGCCTCATCGGACTTGGCCAGAAGCGAGCCGGCTTCGGCCAGCGTCTTCGGTCGATGATAGGTGGTCTCGTACATGGAAAGAGTTCCCGTTTATCTCGGCT
This sequence comes from Stappia albiluteola, assembly GCF_014050225.1. Classification (GTDB taxonomy): domain Bacteria; phylum Pseudomonadota; class Alphaproteobacteria; order Rhizobiales; family Stappiaceae; genus Hongsoonwoonella; species Hongsoonwoonella albiluteola. Next base: position 4,778 of record NZ_JACFXV010000031.1, read on the forward strand.
GAACCTGGCGGCGCCGGATATCTCTCCGGCGCCCGTTGTCTCGTCATTCGGCGGCCGCGGGCATCTTCGCAGCCTGGATCGCACGCCAGACTTTCTCCGGCGTCGCAGGCATGTCGATCTCGTTGGTGCCGATCGCGTTGGTGATCGCGTTGATGACCGCCGGTGGCGAACCGATGGCGCCTGCCTCGCCGCAACCCTTCATGCCGAGCGGGTTGCCGGGGCACAACGTTTCCGTCGTCGTCAACTTGTATGAGGGCACATCGTCGGCGCGCGGCATGCAGTAATCCATGTAGGACGCCGTGAGCAGCTGGCCGCTTTCATCGTAGGAGGCGTTTTCCAGCAGCGCCTGGCCGATGCCTTGCGTCAGGCCGCCATGGACCTGCCCCTCGACGATCATCGGATTGATGATCTTGCCGAAGTCGTCCGCGGCTACGAAGTTGACGATCTCCGTCCGGCCCGTGTCCGGGTCAATCTCCACCTCGCAGACATAGGTACCAGCCGGGAAGGTGAAGTTGGTCGGGTCGTAGAAGGCCCCCTCCTTCAGGCCCGGCTCCATGCCTGCCGGCAGGTTGTGGGCCGTATAGGCGGCAAGCGCCACCTGGAAGAAAGGCAGCGACTTGTCAGTGCCGGCGACCTTGAGTTCGCCGCCCTCGATGACGATGTCGCCCTCGGCAGCCTCCATCAAGTGGGCGGCGATTTTCTTGGCCTTTGCCTCGACCTTGTCCAGCGCCTTGACCACCGCCGACATGCCAACCGCACCCGAGCGCGAACCGTATGTGCCCATGCCGAACTGCACCTTGTCCGTATCGCCATGCACAATCGACACGCTGTCGGTCGGCACACCGAAGCGGTCGGCGATAAGCTGGGCAAAGGTCGTCTCATGGCCTTGGCCGTGGCTGTGCGAGCCCGTCAGCACTTCGATCGTGCCGACCGGATTGACGCGCACTTCCGCCGACTCCCACAGGCCCACACCGGCCCCCAGTGAGCCAACAGCCTGCGAAGGCGCGATGCCGCAAGCCTCGATATAGGAGGAGAAGCCGATTCCGCGCAGCTTGCCGCGCTTGGCCGCCTCCGCCTTGCGCGTCCCAAAGCCTGCATAGTCGGCAGCCTTCATCGCCGCATCGAGCGAGGCTTCGTAGTCGCCGGCGTCGTAGCACATGATCACCGGCGTCTGGTGCGGGAAGGAGCGAATGAAATTTTTACGGCGGAATTCGGCCGGATCCATGCCGACCTCGCGCGCCGCCGTCTCCATCATGCGCTCCACCACATAGGTGGCTTCCGGACGCCCCGCGCCGCGATAGGCATCAACCGGCGTGGTGTTGGTGTAGACCGTCTTCACGTTGCAGTGGATCGCCGGGATGTCGTACTGGCCCGACAGCAGCGTGGCATAGAGATACGTCGGCACCGAGGAGGAGAACAGCGACATGTAGGCGCCGAGATTGGCGACCGTCTTGACGCGCAGGCCGATGATCTTGTTGTGCTCGTCGAGCGCCATTTCCGCTTCGGTGTGGTGGTCGCGGCCATGGGCGTCGGTGAGAAAGGCCTCGGTGCGGTCGGCCACCCACTTGACCGGCCGGCCGGTTCGCTTGGACGCCCACAGGCAGACCATTTCTTCCGGATAAATGTAGATCTTCGAGCCGAAGCCGCCGCCGACATCCGGCGCAATCACGCGAAGCTTGTGCTCCGGCGCGATATTGTAGAAGGCCGACAATACGAGACGGGCGACATGCGGGTTCTGGGAGGTCGTCCAGAGCGTGTAGTGCTCCTCCGCCTCGTCATAGGCCGCAAGGGCCGCGCGCGGCTCCATCGCGTTCGGGACCAGGCGGTTGTTGAAGATCTCCATTCGCGTGACGTGTTTCGCGCGGGCGAAAGCCTCGTTCGTGGCCGTCTCGTCGCCGATCTCCCAGTCGTAGATGAGATTACCCTCGGCTTCCGGATGAAGCTGCGGCGCGCCTTCCTTCATCGCGTCGATCGCGTCGACGACGGCCGGCAGTTCCTCGTAGTCCACCATCACCGCTTCTGCCGCATCGCGGGCCTGGGCGGCCGTATCGGCCACCACCACGGCAACCGCCTGGCCGACATGGCGTACCCGCTCCGCCTCCAGGGCGCGCCAGGCGCCCATCTTCATCGGCGTGCCGTCCTTGGAATGGATCATCCAGCCGCAGATGAGGTTGCCAACGCCGTCGCCGACAAGCTGGTCGCCAGTCAAGACGGCGGTGACACCCGGCATGTCGGCTGCCGCCGACGTGTCGATCGACTTGATCGCCGCATGGGCATGCGGCGAGCGCACGAAGGCGGCAAAGCCCATGCCCGGCGCCGTCATGTCGTCCGTATACCTGCCCTTTCCGGTGATGAAACGGCGGTCTTCCTTGCGCAGAACCCGCGCACCGATACCCTCAGCTCCCATAGGTCTCTCTCCCTGACCAACCGGACCAGTGCCTCAGCGGGCATGGTCTAACGGCCGGTCCCCATAGAAAATGTCAGATCAAACGAAACCATTCCTCTTCCTGAACCATCCCGGCTGTTGCTCTTCTTGTTGCCGGGCCTTTCAGGGGGAGGCTTATTCGGCTGCCTGTGCCATGCCGCGCATCGTGTCGGAGGCGGCTTTGATCGCCTTGACGATGTTGTGGTAGCCGGTGCAGCGGCAGATATTGCCGTCCAGTTCCTTGCGGATCGTCTCCTCGTCGAGACCAGCCGGATAGCGGTTGATCATGTCGACAGCCGCCATGATCATGCCCGGCGTGCAGAACCCGCATTGCAGGCCGTGGTGCTCACGAAAAGCCGCCTGAACCGGATGAAGCGCGCCATCCTGAGCAAGCCCTTCGATGGTCGTCACCTGCGCGCCGTCCGCCTGGGCGGCGAGCATGGTGCAGGACTTTACGGCCTTGCCGTCCACGTGCACGACACAGGCGCCGCACTGCGAGGTGTCGCAACCCACATGCGTGCCTGTCAGCCCTGCAGTTTCGCGCAGGAACTGCACGAGCAGCGTCCGGTCCTCGATTGCGGCCGAGCGTTTCTTTCCGTTCACCGTGATGGTGACAGTCGCCATTCCTACCTCCCTCATCACAGGCCGGGTACCGAGAGGTCCCGGCGTTTGATTGCAAATCCCTGATAGTAATAGATGAATCCGATGAAACATCCATGGCGCGCCAATGCCGGAGCGCCGCATTTTCTCCCTAGCTGGCGAGTGCAAGCACGACGATGATCGCAGCCAGCGCGATCATGCCCCAGACGAGCGGTCCGCCGAACGCCCCCTTGGCGGCGGCTTCCTCCACACGTTCCTCTGCCTTGTGCACGGCATCGCCGACCGTGTGTTCCACCTTCTCGGCAAAGGTGCCGACATCCTCGGCCAGATGCTCGTTGGCGATCGACTGCGCTTCCTCGATGACGCCGGGGTCTGGCTCAGCCGTTTCGGCCGCCGCCTCGCTGCCGACTATATCGCGGAAATTCCCGAAGAACTCATCGGCCATCTTGCGCGCGGTGGAATCGATCAGCCGCGAACCGAGCTGAGCGAGCTTGCCGCCGACCTGCGCCTTCACGTCGTAGCGCAGGATGGTTTCCGCGCCATCTTCGGCAAGATGAACATCGGCCGAGCCTTTCGCGAAACCGGCGACGCCGCCCTTGCCTTCCCCGACAATACGATAGCTCTGCGGCGGCACGATATCCTGCAGCGTGACCTCGCCCTTGAACTTGGCCTTGACCGGTCCGATCTTGGCGGTCACCTCCGCATTCATTTCGGTATCGGACGTCTTTTCCAGCGTCTCGCAGCCCGGAATGCAAGCCTTCAGCACCTGCGGGTCGTTCAGCGCCTCCCATACGCGCTGGCGCGGCGCGGCGATCCGATACTCGCCCGTCATATCCATGGAGCTATCGACCTCTCGTTCTTTTGTGCCGACTCCCAAAGCGGCGCGTTGCGCCGGATACGGAATGCGGCTTTCGCAATTCTCCCATTGCTTTCCAATACATTGTCGAAGCGCAGGGCGCATGACAAGCGCATGGGAAAAGAAAAAGCCCAAGGCCTGCAATGCGGTATTGCAGCAACGGCGGGCAAGACCCTTCCCCTCATTCCGAAGAGTGCCAAGCCGGAGCCGGGATGAAAAGAGGCGCTCCGATTTTGCGCCCGTCAAGTGTCTCAAGGCTGAGACAGTTGATGAACGGCACGCATCTTCAGACGATCCTTCGCGGGAGCCGGCGGCCTGCGCCCCACAAATCTCTGCGTCGCCTCACACCTCGATCCCGTGTCTTTGGATACGGCGATACATGGTCGCGCGACTGATCCCCAGGTCGCGCGCCGCGGCCGCAACATTGCCGCGGCTGTGCCTCAGCGCCCGAACGATCTCCGATCTCTCGGCGCGCGTCTTCCCGCTACTGGATTCAGCGCCCCTCAGATAATCGCGAAGGGGCGGCGTTTGCCGCAACTTCTCCTCGCTGATATCGAGTGCCCGTCTCGCTTGCCGGGTCGCGCCGACCACGAGATCGTCGTCATCGACCGCAAGAAGCGAAGCGCCCGCCATCCCGTGTCCGTCTGCGACGATGATCCGCTCATTGCGATAGGCGGCGCGGAAAAGATCGCTTTCAACCGCCCGCGCACTTTCGGTCACCAGCGCTCCGAGTACCTGGGCGAAGGATCGGGAAAGATCGCGCCGGCAACTCGAAACGTCGAGAACGGCGGCCATCTCGCCCTTGTGGTCGAAAATTGGCGCGCCCATGCAGCTCATGGCGATGTTCTGCTCGCTGAAATGCTGGTTCTGGTAGATCACCACCGGGCGCTTTTCGGCTACGCAGGTGCCGATGCCGTTAGTCCCTTCGGTCGCCTCGCTCCATACCGCACCCGCACTCAGCCCCCATTCGCTGAACGTGCGCTCGTCTCCGGCATTGGCGTTCGTTTGCAGAATAAGCCCGTCGGCATCCGTAAGCACGACACAGCAGCCGCCATCTCCGGCCGTCGCAAACAACCGCCGCAGCGTTGGCGCGGCGACTTCGAGAAGCTCGCCGTTGCGTGCCCGCGCCCTCCCCAGTTCCCGCGCCTCCACGCGCGCCGTCCGGCGCGGCGACGCGGGGTTGAGCCCGTGATAGATCATCGACCTGCGCCAGGAAGCCGCGACGATCGAGCGGGTCGCACTGGCGCTCTCGCGTACCATGGTCTCGACCAGATCCGCATGACGGCGAACGCCCATATGAGCCGGCAGCACCATCTATTCCTCCCAATACATGAGCGCCATAGCTGCGTCTTTTCCCGAAGCCGACCAGACCTTCCCCTCGAAGTCAAAAGATTTCGCACGCGGCGCCCCTGCGCAATTCGGATGACGCCCTTCAAAAGAATTGCCCGCTTCACGGGCGCATTCATTGACCATTGGCTCAAGCGGGCCTAATGGCATTGCGATCGATCGACCCGCAAGAAACGAGCATTCCCGTGACGGACGCCGCAAAGGCCCAGGACGCCCTCGCCCCGGATATCCCAGCATCCGCCCCTCGCGGCAAGCCTCCGGCGGAGCGCTGGCCGGTCATTCTGGAGACTTCCGGTTGGCAGGACTATGCGCTGCTCGACATGGGGCACGGCCGCAAACTGGAGCGCTACGGCAAGATTACGCTGGTACGTCCCGAGCCGCAGGCGATGGGCGCCCCCCGCCTCTCCGAAGCTCGCTGGGAGGCCGCCGACGCCGTCTTCACCGGCGACGTGGAAGAGGAAGGCCCCGGACGCTGGCGCTTCTCGCGTGACCTGCCCGAGACATGGCCGATGAGCTACGACGGCGTGAAATATCTCGGCCGCTTCATGTCCTTCCGCCATGTCGGCGTCTTTCCCGAACAGGTCGCCCATTGGGACTGGATCACGGGCGTGATCCGCCGCGAAAAACGCCCGCTCAAGGTGCTGAACCTCTTCGGTTACACGGGCCTTGCCTCCCTGCTGCCGGCTCTTGCCGGTGCCGAAGTCACCCACATCGACGCCTCGAAGAAGGCGATCGGCTGGGCCCGCGAGAACCAGTCGCTCTCCGGCCTCGACCATCTGCCGATCCGCTGGATCTGCGAGGACGCGACCAAATTCGTCCAGCGGGAAGTGCGCCGCGGCAGCACCTATGACGGCATCATTCTCGACCCCCCGAAATACGGGCGCGGCCCGAAGGGCGAAGTCTGGGATCTCTACACCAGCCTGCCGGGCATGCTCGCCGACCTCGAAAAGCTCCTGGCGCCCGACGCGCGTTTCATGATCCTCACCGCCTATGCGATCCGCTCCAGCTTCATCGCCACGCATGAGCTGATGGCCGAGGCGCTTGGCAAGCGTGGCGGATTGCTGGAATCCGGCGAACTCGTCATCCGCGAGCAGAGGCAGGGTGCGGCCAGGTCGCGAGCCCTTTCAACTTCCCTTTTCAGCCGCTGGAGTGCCGCATGAGCGCGCATGGCTCCGACCGACCGCGCGTCGGCACGGTCAAGCAGATCACCTCGCATTCCAACCCGATCGTCAAGGAGATCAAGGGGCTGGTGGGCCAGCGCAAGCATCGCGCCCAGTCCGGCCTTTTCGTCGGCGAGGGACTGAAACTTGCAACCGATGCCCTCGATGCGGGCTGGGGCGTGCGCTATCTCGCGATCGGGCCCGAGGCGCGGGAAAACCCGCACGCCCAGCAGGCCGCCGCACGCGCCAAGGCGCGCGGGGCGATGATCCTCGAAATCTCCACCGCGGTGCTTGCCAACATCACCCGGCGCGACAACCCGCAGATGGTGGTCGGCGTCTTCGAGCAGAAGCTGCTTGAGCCGGCGGCGATCCGCCCGGCCGACGCGCAGGTCTGGATCGCTCTCGATCACGTCCGCGATCCCGGAAATCTCGGCACCATCATCCGCACCGCCGACGCCGTCGGCGCCAGCGGCGTGATGCTGGTCGGCGAGACAACCGATCCCTTTGCCGTCGAAACGGTGCGCGCGACGATGGGTTCGCTCTTCCACGTACCGCTTGTGAAAATGAGCCGTGATGCCTTTAAGGCATTCGCGCGAAACTGGCCGGGCACCGTCGTCGGCACTCACTTGAAGGGCAGCCGGGACTACCGCGAAGTTGCCTACAAGGCCCCGACACTCCTTCTCATGGGCAATGAACAGGCCGGCCTGCCGGATGACATGGCGGATACCTGCACCGAGCTTGTGCGTATTCCGCAGGCCGGCCAGGCCGACAGCCTGAACCTTGCCGTCGCGACCGCCGTCATGCTCTTCGAGATCCAGCGCCCGAACCTGAAACTCTGACCACGGCCATGTCCAGCTCCCGCCTCTTCATCTTCGGTCTCGGCTATTCCTCGCGCGCTTTCGTCGAAGAGGTGAAGGATCGCTTCGACTGGATCGGCGGCACGACACGTTCGGCCGACAAGGCGGCCGCACTCAGGCCGCGCGGCATCGAACCTTTCATCTTCGACGGCGCTACGACCGAAAGTCCGGATCCGGCAATCGCGGAGGCCCTCGCCTCGGCAACCCACATCCTCCTGTCGATCGCCCCGGATGAGCGTGGCGACCCGGTCTTGCGTCTCTATTCCGATGCAATTGCAGCCTCCCGCCCCCGATGGATCGGATATCTGTCGACAGTCGGCGTCTATGGCGATCATGATGGCGGCTGGGTCGATGAGGAAACGGTCCTCAAGCCAGTTTCGCGGCGCTCGGTCCTGCGCGCCGCCGCCGAGCAGTCCTGGCTCGATTTCGCCGGCGCCCGGTTGCTCGATCTGATGATCTTCCGCCTTGCCGGCATCTACGGCCCCGGGCGCAACGCTCTCGTCAATCTGGAAGCCGGGACGGCGCGCCGCCTCGTCAAGCCGGGACAGGTCTTCAACCGCATCCACGTTGCCGACATTGCCGGCGCTCTTGCCGCCTCACTTCGCGATCCATCAAGGCGCATTTACAATGTCTGCGACGACGAGCCTTCGCCTCCTCAGGATGTCGTCGCCTATGCGGCAGGGCTCCTCGGAATCGAGCCGCCACCGGAAGTGGCGTTCGAGGATGCCGACCTTTCCCCAATGGCCCGCTCCTTTTACGGCGAGAACAAGCGCGTCTCGAACTGCCGGCTCAAGTCGGACCTCGGATACACTTTCCGATTTCCAACCTATCGCGAGGCGCTTGACGCCCTCCATCGCGATGGCTGGCGCTGATTTTCGCCAGATCAATCGATCAAGGGTTGCAGAATCCCGCCTCCCCTTGAATAGTTGAATCTACACCCCATATAGTAAACGCAAAGTCCGATGTGCGACGACCCGCCGGAATGCTTTTTCATTCCGGGTTTTTTGTGCGGGTCGACCGGACTGGTTCACGTTTTCCGAACAATCGGCGAGGCGGACCGGAAGCGGACGTCATCAAACCGACTCGGAATCCGTGTTTGATACGCATTTGACAAAAACAAGGAAAAACAATGCAGCATGGAAACGTAAAATGGTTCGACGCCGTCCAGGGGATCGGCATGATCGAACCGGATCAGGGCGAGGATGTCCTCGTCGCCATGGATGTCGTCCGCAAGGCCGGACGTCGCACGCTTCGGGAGGGCCAGCTTGTGGCCTATGATCTCGCCTATACCAACGGCCGACAGGTCGCGGCGGATCTGCGTGTACTCTAAAAAAGCCATCCGATGGCTTGAGATGGAAAGGGCGGTTTGACCGCCCTTTTGCATTTCTGGCGGCGAAACAGCATTTTGCGGCTGCCAATCAGAAATTTCCGTGGCTATTCTGTCTCCCGTCCTTTCGAGAGATAATTAGACACCTCAATGATATCGGCCCGCCACGGCATCATCCTCGACATTGCCCGACAGTTCGGTCGCGTCACCGTGGAGGAGCTTGCCGCGCGTTTCGAAGTTACGCCACAGACGATTCGCAAGGACCTGAACGACCTGTGCGACCGGAATCTGCTTGCGCGCGTGCACGGCGGCGCAGTCCTTTCTACCGCCATTCACAATGTCGGTTACGAGGCTCGCCGCACGCTGGCTGAAGCCGAGAAGGCAGAGATAGGCCGGGCGGCGGCGGCGCTCATTCCCAATTCGGCCTCGCTCTTCATAAATATCGGCACGACGACGGAGGCGGTCGCCCGCGCGCTCGTTCATCACGCCAACCTGATGGTCGTCACCAACAACATCAACGTCGCCAATATCCTGCGTCCGTGCCAGTCGATCGAAGTGGTGATCGCCGGCGGCCTCGTTCGCCCCGCCGATGGCGGCATCGTGGGCGAGGCGGCGGTTGACTTCATCCGCCAGTTCCGCGTGGACTTCGCCATCATCGGCACCTCGGCCATCGACGAGGACGGCGCGCTGCTCGATTTTGACTTTCGCGAGGTCAAGGTGGCGCAGGCGATCATCGAGAACGCCCGCAGTTCGATCCTTGTCGCCGACTCTTCAAAATTCGATCGCGCCGCACCGGTCCGCATGGCCCATCTTGCGCAGATCGACACCTTCGTCACCGATCGCTGCGACAGCGACAGGATCAGGCAGATTGCAACGGAAAACGACGTGCATTTGATAGAGACGGGCAAAGCCGGTTAGGTTCAGCACGCCCGCCTGATTTTCGATTGACGACGAAATACCTTCGTATGAAATTCAGTCGCGACCGAAACAAAAGAAAGCGAAAGCCGGGAGGAGAGGCGTGCGCTTGCCAGTCCGGCGGATTTACCGCCGTCCTTGTAAGTCACTCGCCCCATGGGGATCATGAGCGGAACCATACTTGCAATCGATCAGGGCACCACGTCGAGCCGGGCCATCCTCTTTGACGAAAGCTTCCGCCCGACAGCAGTCGCCCAGCAGGAATTTACCCAGCATTTCCCCCGCTCCGGATGGGTGGAGCATGAGGCCGAGGACCTTTGGACCTCGACGGTTGCGGTATGCCGGGAAGCGATTGAAAAGTCGGGACAACCGCTCTCGAACATCGCTGCCGTCGGCATCACCAACCAACGCGAAACCACGGTCGTCTGGAACCGGCATACGGGCAAGGCGGTCCATCGCGCCATTGTCTGGCAGGACCGGCGCACCGCCGACCTCTGCGCAAGGCTCAGGGCCGAAGGCCATGAGGCGATGGTTACCGCCAGAACCGGTCTGCTGCTCGATCCCTATTTCTCCGGCACCAAGCTCGCCTGGATCCTCGACAATGTGGAAGGCGCAAGGGCGAGCGCCGATGCCGGCGACCTCCTGTTCGGAACGGTGGACACATGGCTGATCTGGCGGCTGACGGGCGGCCGGGTGCACGCCACCGACGCCACCAATGCCGCGCGGACCCTCCTCTACAACATCATCGAAAACCGCTGGGACGACGACCTGTGCCGTCTCCTGGGCATACCGATGTCAATGCTGCCGGACGTCAGGGATTCCTCTGCCGATTTCGGTATGACGGAAGTCGAGGTCTTTGGCACGCCATTGCCCATCCTTGGCGTGGCGGGCGACCAGCAGGCCGCCACGGTGGGCCAGGCCTGTTTCGAGCCCGGCATGGTGAAGTCGACCTATGGCACCGGCTGCTTCGCGCTGATCAACACCGGCAAGACGCCGGTCGCTTCGCAGAACCGGCTGCTCTCGACTATCGCCTATCGTCTCGACGGCCAGACGACATACGCACTGGAAGGCTCGATCTTCGTCGCCGGCAGCGCGGTGCAGTGGCTGCGCGACGGGCTGAAGATCATCTCTAACGCCGCCGAGACGCAGGCGCTTGCTGCATCGGCAGCCGAGGAGAACCGACTTTACCTCGTGCCGGCCTTCGTCGGCCTTGGCGCGCCCCATTGGGACCCGGATGCGCGCGGCGCGATCTTCGGCCTGACGAGGGCGAGCGGTCCGGCAGACTTCGCCCGCGCCGCCCTTGAAAGCGTCGGCTATCAGACGCTCGATCTTATCGATGCGATGCATGCGGATTGGAGTGGTGACGCTAGGACAGCCACGATCCTGCGCGTCGACGGCGGCATGACGGCTTCCGACTGGACGATGCAGTTTCTGGCCGACATCCTGGGTGCCCCCGTCGACCGGCCTCAGGTGCTGGAGACGACCGCTCTCGGCGCCGCCTGGCTTGCTGCGCGTAAGGCGGGTGTGTGGCCGGACATGGCCGAATTCGCTTCCAGATGGCGGCTCGACCGCCGCTTCGAACCGCAAATGGCGGCTTCGACACGCGCACAGCTTGTCGAAGGCTGGAGGGAAGCCGTACGCCGCACGAAATCCGCAGCGTGACAACACGCCCCAGATTTGATGTCGTAACGGCATCTTGGCCCTGTTAGTCTGTCCCTCGGCAGGGAAAACCATCTGCCCGTGGGTTTTCCGGATGTGCTCCGGCTTCTCCGGAAGACTGCATGATATGAGGGAGCCAGTATTGTCATGACCATGTTACGTATCGGCAGCATCGCGCCCGATTTCGAGGCGGAGACGACGCAGGGCCGCATCCGCTTTCACGAATGGCTCGGCGATTCCTGGGGCATACTTTTCTCCCATCCCAAAGACTACACGCCGGTCTGTACCACCGAACTGGGCTACATGGCCCGCATCAAGCCTGAATTCGAGAAGCGCAACGTCAAGATCATCGGCCTTTCCGTCGACCCGGTCGACAATCATGCGGGCTGGGCGAAAGACATCGAAGAGACGCAGGGCACCGCCCCAAACTATCCGATGATCGGCGACCCGGAACTGAAGGTTGCCAAGCTCTACGGCATGCTGCCGGAAGAGGCAGGCTCGACGTCCGCCGGCCGCACGCCGGCCGACAACCAGACCGTGCGCACGGTCTTCGTCATCGGTCCCGACAAGACCATCAAGTTGATGCTGATCTATCCAATGACCACGGGCCGTAATTTCGACGAGGTGCTGCGCGTCATCGACGCCATGCAACTCACCTCGAAGCACAAGGTGGCGACGCCTGCCAACTGGCGGCCGGGCGGCGACGTGATTATCGCCGGTTCGGTATCGGACGACGAAGCGAAAACGCTGTTTCCGGGTGGCTGGAAGGCGCCGAAACCCTATCTGAGGATCGTGCCGCAGCCGAAGTGAGCGATGCTGAGGTGAGCGGGCTTCGGCTACTTGCCGGGCGATGACGGCAAGCCCGGGCGCCTTATGGGTGCCCGGGTGTGGTCCGGGCGCAACCAGGATTATTAGGGCAAGAAGGGAAGCTCACTCATCCATCTTGAGCGCCTTGATGAAGGCCTCCTGGGGAATCTCGACCTTGCCGAACTGCCGCATGCGCTTCTTGCCTTCCTTCTGCTTTTCCAGAAGCTTGCGCTTGCGGGTGGCGTCGCCGCCGTAGCATTTGGCCGTCACGTCCTTGCGCAGCGCCGCGATCGTCTCGCGCGCGATCACCCGGGCTCCGATCGCCGCCTGGATCGGGATCTTGAACATGTGCCGGGGAATCAGGTCCTTGAGCTTCTCGCACATGGCGCGGCCGCGACGTTCCGCCTGGGACCGGTGAACGAGGACCGAGAGCGCATCGACCGGTTCGGCATTGACGAGGATCGACATCTTGACGAGGTCGCCCTCCCGGTAATCCGACAGGTGATAGTCGAAGGAGGCATAGCCCTTCGAGATCGACTTGAGCCGGTCATAGAAGTCGAACACCACCTCGTTGAGCGGCAGGTCATAGGTGACCATGGCGCGCGAGCCGACATAGTTGAGATCGACCTGAATGCCGCGCCGCTCCTGGCAGAGGGTGAGGATCGAGCCGAGATAGTCGTCTGGCGTCAGGATCGTCGCCCGAATCCACGGCTCCTCGATGGAGGCGATCTTGACCACGTCCGGCATGTCGGCCGGGTTGTGCAGTTCCTTGACGGAGCCGTCCGTCATGTTCATCCGATAGACCACCGACGGCGCGGTGGCGATCAGATCGAGATCGAATTCGCGCTCCAGCCGCTCCTGAATGATCTCCAGGTGAAGAAGTCCGAGGAAGCCGCAGCGAAAGCCGAAGCCGAGCGCCGCCGACGTCTCCATCTCGAAGGAGAAGGAGGCATCGTTGAGCCGGAGCTTACCCATGGCGGCGCGCAGGTCTTCGAAATCCGCCGCATCGACCGGGAAGAGTCCGCAGAACACCACCGGTTGGGCCGGCTTGAAGCCCGGTAGCGCTTCGGCGCAGGACTTGCGGTCGTCGGTGATCGTGTCGCCGACGCGCGTATCGGCCACTTCCTTGATGGAAGCCGTCAGCACGCCGATCTCGCCCGGGCCGAGTTCGTCGACAGCGAGGAACTTGGGGGTCATGACGCCGACGCGGTCGATCTCGTAGACCGCACCGGTGCCCATCATCTTGACCTTCTGGCCCTTTTTCAGCCGCCCGTCGATGATGCGCACCAGCACCATGACGCCGAGATAGGCATCGTACCAGCTGTCCACCAGCAGCGCTTTCAGCGGCGCGTTCAAATCGCCCTTGGGCGCCGGCAGGCGGGTGACGATCGCCTCCAGCACTTGGTCGACGCCAAGGCCGGTCTTGGCCGAGATAAGCACCGCGTCCGACGCATCGAGGCCAATCACGTCCTCAATCTGCTCCTTGATGCGGTCCGGCTCGGCCGCGGGCAGGTCGACCTTGTTCAGGACCGAAACGATCTCGTGATTGTTGTCGATCGCCTGGTAAACGTTGGCAAGTGTCTGCGCCTCGACGCCCTGCGACGCGTCGACGACCAGGAGCGAGCCCTCGCAGGCGGCCAGCGAACGCGACACCTCATAGGCGAAGTCGACATGGCCCGGCGTGTCGATGAGGTTCAGCTTGTACTGCTTGCCGTCCTTGGCGTTGTAGATCAGGCGTACGGTCTGCGCCTTGATGGTGATGCCGCGCTCACGCTCGATATCCATCGAGTCGAGCACCTGCTCCTTCATTTCGCGCTCCGTCAGCGTGCCCGTCATCTGGATCAGACGATCGGCAAGCGTCGACTTGCCGTGGTCGATATGCGCCACGATGGAGAAGTTGCGGATGTTGGAAATCGGTTCGGTCGTCATGCGCGCCCGTTTAGCATTGGCCCTCACGCGCGCAAAGGGAATAACGCTCGGGATTTACGAAAATTGGCTGCATTTGGCGATGACTGCGTCGGGACAGATGTCCCGGTCGCAAGATCGGGAACGAAGCAGGAGTTCCGGAACCTCTCACTCCGCCACAAGCACCTGCGTGCACTCCTTCGGCAGCGCGGCGAGTTGCAGCGGCGGTTTCGGCTTCGTGGGTTTGGCGTTCTTCTTGGGCACCCACGGCTCGTCGGACAGCCACCAGGTCAGCTCGGAGCCGCAACCGTCACCCGCCGGCGGCGCATTTTGATCCTTGCAGCCGGCGCTGCCGGGCGGACATTCCATGCGGACATGGAAATGGTAATGGTGCCCCCACCAGGGTCGGACCTTCCTCAGCCAGGAGCGGTCGGCTCTCTCGAAGCGGCACAGCGCCTGCTTGATGCCGGGATGCACGAAGATCCGGGCAACGCGCTTGTCTTGCGCGGCACGGCGGATTAGCCGTGCGCGACTGTCAGTCCATTTCTTCGGGTCGACGCCGCGATCTGCACCCTTCTTTTCCGAATTTCCCTTCAGCATCGAGACGGCCTCGATTGTCTCGCGCTCCTGGTAGGTCAGCTCGCGGTTTGGCATCGGCGTAAGCCAGATATCCGCGTCGAGCCCTACCTGATGGCTTGAATGGCCGGAAGTCATCGGCCCGCCGCGCGGCTGCGCCAGGTCGCCGACCAGCAAACCGTTCCAGCCAAGCGCCGGCGCGTCATTTGCGAGATCTTCCATGAAATCGATGAGTTCGGGATGCCCCCAGTTGCGGTTGCGGGAGAGGCGCATGACCTGCCAGGTCGGACCGTTCACCGGAAGCGCTTGCCCGCCTGCAAGACAACCGCGCGCATAGGAGCCGATCGAACGGGCGGCAAGCGGCGCCGGCTCACGCATGGCGCCGAAAAGGTCCTTGGCGACTGCGTTCGGCCTCGCGGCGATCTTCTTTGGAGCGCCGGCACTGGCGGGCGGAATTGGCGCGGTCTTCAGCGGGACGGCAGCGGCCGTCGATCCCGGCTTGGCTTCCGGCAGCGGAGCGGCAATAGCTCCCTGCACCGAAACCATCAGGCAGGCCAGTCCGGTCAGGACCATCATGCGCCGCAACATACCGCCTCCAATTCCCGACTTGCCGGACGAGCCTATGCCGCCTCCCGTCAATGGTGGGTTAACCAAGAAACGTGACGGCAGTCGGGCGCCCAATCACAAGGCCCGATTACAAGGCCCGGTCAGAAGGCCCGATTACAGGGGGCGCGCCTCGAGCCTTTCGGCAAGCGAATCGAGCAGCAGCGTATTGTCGCGGATGATCCGGTCCGCAACGCCATTGAGCTCGATGATGTTGCCCGGGCGGGTGTTATCGAGAGCGGCGGCGGATTTCGGGATCACGCCGTCGAGGCGGATGTAATCCACCTCGCCGAATTCCGAGAACAGCCATTCCGCCTGATAGGCGGCGGTCGTGGCCTGTCCGTGCATCAGGATCGAGATCAGGGGGTGATCGTTCTTCGGCGAAAGCCAGCCGAGCGAGCCCCAGTTCGCGGCCTCGTGGAAGCTGTAGCCCCGCTCCATGCGCTGGCCGGCGCCAAGCGACAGGATGACGATGTCCTTCGCCTCCCAGCCCAGCTTGCGGGCTTCGATATAGGCGGAAATCACCGGATTGCTCATGAAGACGCCACCATCGACCAGAACCTCCTCCTTGCCGGTCGTGAGGTTCTCCACGCGCGCCGGCTCGAAATAGGTCGGCGCCGCGGTCGTAGCGCGTACGGCTTGCCAGAAATAATAGTCGTCCTCCGCATCGCCATCGCGATTGCGGCCATTGGTCATGAAAGTCGCCTTGCGCGCCCCGATGTCATAGGCGGTAAGGACGATGCCGGTGAGCGCCGAGGCAAGCGAAGTCCAGCCGAGTCGCTCCTTGAGGATACGCTCGAGCGGCCTTTCGTCGTAGCGCTCGTCAAAGAGGCTGAGAGGGCTGCTGAAAAGCTTTGCGAGAAAGCCCCGACGGGCAAAAACCTCGCGGGCGTCGACCTCGAAAAACTTCCGCAATTCGTCGATCGTGGCGGCCGGCATTCCGGACATGTCGTCCGGCTTCGGCGCGGCAAGCCCCGCGGCGATGATGCCGCCGCTCGACGTCGCCGTGATCAGGTCGAAATAACGATGAAGCGGCTCGGTCTTGCCGCGCGCCTTGAGGCGGCTTTCGATCGTTTCGAGGATGCGCAGCGGAATGAGCCCGCGCACGCCGCCCCCGTCGATCGCCAGTATGAAATGCTTGCGCGCATCCATGCCGCCCCCTCCTTAAAATTCGTGTCCTGCAATTGGTGCCAAGCGTTCAAGCAAATTGCGACAAAGCGATGACCGAAAAGGTTTATTTGCGATAGCCGCTATCAGGCTTCCCTTTCGGCAAGATCGGATACCGCCCGGATCAGGCGGGCAATATCCTCCTCGCGCGACAGGCGGTGATCGCCGTCCTTGATCAGGGTCAGAACCACGTCGTCGCTGGCCAGCGCCTCTGCAAGACGGACTGCATAGCGCCACGGTACGGAATCGTCCTGCTGCCCCTGCAGGATGGTTACCGGGCAACCCGTTTCGACCGGCTTGTCGAGAAGCAGGTTGCCACGCCCGTCCTCGATGAGCTTGCGCGTGATCACATAGGGATCTTCGGAGTAGTCCGACGGCCGCTCGTAACGCCCGGTCTCCATGATCGTGCGGCGGATTTCGTCGGTGAACTCATGCTTCCACATCAGTTCCTCGGTGAAATCGGGCGCCGGCGCGATCAGCACCATGCCCGCAATCCGACTTGCATCGCGGCCGCCAGCCTTCAGGTGGGCGCGGGCGAGCAGCAGCGCGATCCAGCCGCCCATGGACGAGCCGATGACTATGGTCGGTTCCTTGCAAAAGCGGTTGAAGACGGCAAGCGCCTCCTCCGCCCAGCGCGAGATGGTGCCGTCCTCGAAATCGCCGCCGGAAACGCCGTGCCCTGAATAGTCGAAGCGGGTTGCAGGACGCCCCTGCGCGACCGCCCATTCGGCGACCGCTTCCGCCTTGGTTCCCGCCATGTCGGACTTGAACCCGGAGAGCCAGAATATACCGGGAGCCTTGCCTCGACCGTCCCGGCGCAGGACGGCGATCTCGCGCCTTTCGCTGTCTTCGCCGACGGTGATGAATTGCGGTTCCTGCGCGCTCATACTATGCCTCCACAATCTCAGACTTCCGATTTGGCACAGCCGACGCCGCGAGGAAAGCCGCCCTTGGCCAGACGCACCATCCTGCAGATCATTCCGGAATTGGAAACGGGCGGCGCGGAACGCACCACGGTCGATATCGCCCGCGCGCTCGTCCAGCGCGGCGACCGGGCGATCGTATTGTCCGAGGGCGGCCGGCTGGTTGGCGAACTCAAGGAGGTCGGCGCCGATCACATCGTCTTTCCGGCTGCGGCCAAGGCCCCCTGGACGATCCTCGCCAACGCCTGGCGGATCGCCAGGCTGATCCGCCGCGAAGGCGTCGACATCATTCACGCACGGTCGCGCGCGCCGGCCTGGTCGGCGCTGATTGCAGCTCGCCTGACCAGAATCCCCTTCGTCACCACCTATCACGGCATCTACAATCAGAAATCCCGGCTCAAGGCGCTCTATAATTCCGTCATGGCGCGCGGAGACAGGGTGATCGCCAACTCGCACTATACGGCGCGGCTCATCCGCGAACGCCATCCTTTCGTCGCGGACCGTATCAACGTCATCCATCGCGGCTCGGACCTGGCAGCCTACGACAAGGGCTCCATCAACGAAGAACGAGCCGATTGCCTCAGGAAGGCGTGGGGGCTGGCATCGGACACTCCGGTCATCCTCAACGTCGCCCGCCTGACGCCCTGGAAGGGCCAGCGCATCCTCATCGACGCCCTTGTCCAGCTGAAATCGGCTGGCAATGATCAATGGACCGCGGTCCTGGCGGGCAGTCATCAGGGCCGGGAGGATTACCGCGCCGATTTGGAGGAACGCATCCGCACGAGCGGGTTGTTCGGCAAGGTGCGCCTCGTCGGTCATTGCGACGATGTCGCCGCAGCACTTGCGCTTGCAAGCGTCGCTGTCGTTGCATCAATAGAACCGGAGGCCTTCGGACGCGCCGCGGTCGAAGCGCAGGCGGCGGGCGTTCCGGTCATCGTCACCGACCTCGGTGCGGCCCCTGAAACGGTCCTTTGCCCGCCCGACGTTCCCGAGGATCAACGCACCGGCTGGCGCGTACCACCGGGCGATGCGGCGGCGCTCGCGCGCACGCTCGGTTTCGTATTGGGCCTTGGCGGAACCGGCCGGCAACTGCTCGCGGAATCCGCCCGCAGCCACGTCCATGCTCATTTCTCGGTCGAGGCCATGTGCACGGCCACATTGAACGTCTACGACCGGTTGCCCGGCCGAAGCGGCTCGTTCAAGCGTACGATGCAGGTTGACGGTTGACTTTGCGGCGGTTTCGCTTGATTTTCATGACACAGTTCCGCTTGAGACTTGGCTTCCTCGGCGCTTCGCGTACGGGGGCTTTCTCTTATGGATGGCCCTGGCGGGGTCGGATCATGAGAGAAAGGGCCCAGCACGCTCCGGCGGACTATTGATGTCGGTGTGCCTGGTGCTCCGGATGCCGGCAGATTGAATTTATCGGAAACCATAGAGGAGATAGCGACCATTCGCCGTCCATTTCGTGCCCCGCCTCCGACCAAGGAAGGCCCCCGCACCAACGAAGAGATCCGCGTTCGCGAAGTTCAGCTGATCGATCACGAAGGCCAGAACCGCGGCACCGTGCCTACGGAAGAGGCCATGGCGATTGCAGTGGAAGCAGGTCTCGATCTTGTCGAGATCGCTCCGAACTCGGTACCGCCTGTCTGCAAGATCCTCGATTACGGCCGGTTCAAGTACCAGTCGCAGAAGAAGGCGGCGGAAGCCCGCAAGAAGCAGAAGACCGTCGAGATCAAGGAAATCAAGATGCGTCCGAACATCGACACCCATGATTATGAGGTGAAGATGCGGAGCATGAAGCGTTTCTTCGACGAAGGCGACAAGGTGAAGGTCACGCTTCGCTTCCGCGGCCGCGAAATGGCACACCAGGATCTCGGCATGGCGCTCCTTAACAAGGTTCGCGACGAGACGCAGGACATCGCCAAGGTGGAATCCCACCCCAAGCTCGAAGGTCGGCAGATGGTGATGGTGCTCGCGCCGATCGCGCGCTGATACGCCGCTTCATCAGGTTGGCGAACCGTTCAAGGCCCGGCACACACGCCGGGCCTTTTCATTAGCGCCGCTTGCATTTGAGATTGCCCGCCGCTATAACGCCGCGTCCCGAGCCGCCCGGCTTTGCGGGATCTCTGGCCTGTGCCGGAACGCCTGCATTCAACGGGCATGCCGCGGCGGCTCACGAAGGCTCCAAAAACCCACTGGTCGTACCGAAGGTGCGCCGGACAAGAAAGGATCCGAAATGCCCAAGCTGAAGACGAAATCCGGCGCCAAGAAGCGCTTCAAACTGACTGCGACCGGAAAGGTCAAGACCGCCCAGGCCGGCAAGCGCCACGGCATGATCAAGCGCACGGCGAAGTTCATCCGCAAGGCACGCGGCACCACGGTGCTCAGCGAGCAGGATGCACGTATCGTCAAGCAGTTCCTGCCCTACGCCTGAAGACGCAGCGTCTTTAAAGACCTCAAGGAGTTTCCGATATGTCGCGTGTCAAGAGGGGCGTAACCGCTCACGCCCGTCACAAGAAAGTTCTCAAGGCCGCCAAGGGTTACTACGGCCGCCGCAAGAACACCATTCGCATCGCCAAGCAGGCAGTCGAGAAGGCCGGACAGTACGCCTATCGCGACCGCAAGGTCCGCAAGCGTGACTTCCGCGGTCTCTGGATCCAGCGCATCAATGCCGCCGTGCGCGAATTCGGCCTCACCTACAGCCGCTTCATCGACGGCCTGAACAAGGCCGGCGTCGAGGTCGACCGTAAGGTTCTCTCCGACCTCGCCATCCGTCAGCCGGACGCGTTCAAGGTGCTGGTCGAAAAGGCTCAGGGTGCTCTCGCTGCCTGAGCTTTGGCAAACTGAGTGATTGCAAAAGGCGCGCTGTCATCGGCGCGCCTTTTTTGTTTCGGGCACCTCTTCCTTCCGCCCGTCTTGAGCCCTGAGCGCGGAGTCGCTAAACCCCTTCTGCCGGACCTTACCTCTCTCGCTCTCCCGGAGACAGTCGCCCGATGAACAACCTGAAAGCCGAACTCCTGCGCGGCCTGTGGTATGTCGCCTGCACGTCGGAGGAGCTGAAAGCCGGCAAGACCATGGCGAAGAAGCTGATGGGCGAACCGGTCCTGTTCGGCCGCGACCGGCATGGCAAAGCCTTCGCCATCCGCGACATCTGCCCGCATCGCGGCATTCCGCTGCGCTACGGCCGCTTCGACGGCGAGACGGTGCAATGCTGCTATCACGGCTGGAAATTCGATACGTCCGGCACTTGCGTCGACATTCCCTCCACCCACGAATACCAGACGATCGACTATTCGAAGATCTCCTGCGGCGCCTTTCCCGTGAAGGAGCAGCAGGGGCTGGTCTGGGTCTATTTCGCCGATGGCACCGAGCGTCCGGAAGACGGCCGTCAGCCGGAGCCCCCATTGCTGCCCGATTTCGGGCTGGACCAGGGCCCGCGTCTCGCCATCATGCTGCCCTTCGTCTGCTCGGTCGACCATGCGGCCCTGGGCCTGATGGACCCGACTCACGCCGCCTTCGTGCACACGTCCTGGTGGTTCAAGAAGAACGCGACGAAGCTTCGCCCGAAGGAAAAGCATTTCGCGCCGAGCGAACTCGGCTGGGCCATGGTGCGCCACAAGCTGCCGCCGCAGAACATCGCCTACAAACTCCTCGGCAACGACGTGACGACCGAGATCCGCTACAGCCTGCCGGGCCTGCGGATCGAGCACATCAAGGGCGACAGGCATTCGGTCGTCGGCCTCACCACCATCACGCCGGTCGATGAAGACAAGACGGAAGTCAGGCAGATGTTCTGGGCAACGATGGGCTGGGTGAGCCCGTTCAAGCCGCTGCTGCGGCGGCTGATGACAACCTTCCTGGACCAGGACCGCCGGGTCGTGATCCAGCAGCGCGAAGGCCTCGAATACAATCCGAAGCTGATGCTCATCAACGATGCCGACACGCAAGGCCGCTGGTGGATGCAGTTGAAGGACGAGTGGACGCGCTCCGGCTCGGAAGGAAGGGACTTTCAGAACCCGGTCAGGGAACGCACCCTGCGCTGGATGAGTTGAGCGCAGACCGCCACTTGCCAAGCCGGATGCGATCTGGCACCGTCCGCGCGGCTTGACAAAGAACTGGTACAGGCACCATGAGCCGCACGGAAACGGGAGACATCGTCGGTATGCCGCTGCAGATGGCCGCCTTGGCCGTCGGCCTGCGCGAGCGCGATATCGTCTACTGGGGCCCGGCCTGCGGCCGATTTAGGGGCTGAAAAGCTTCCCTTCGCCGCCACTGGAATGCGCGGCCAATTCTGCTAAAAGACCCCCTCGACTTTTCGGTGCGACCGCATGGACAGGCTTGCGTGCGGCGCCGGCAACCAACGAGCAATCATGTCCGAACTCGAAACCCTCGAATCCGACATCCTGGCGGCCATCTCCGCTGCCGACACCGAGGCCCAGCTTGAGGAAGTGCGCGTCGCGGCCCTCGGCAAGAAAGGCAGCGTTTCGGAAAAGCTGAAGACGCTTGGCCGTATGAGCCCCGAAGAGCGCCAGGTGATGGGTCCGGCGATCAACGGCCTCAAGGCGCGCATCACCGATGCACTCGGTACCCGCAAGGACGTGCTGAAGGATGCCGCCCTTTCAGCCCGCCTCGAAGCCGACCGCGTCGACGTGACGATGCCCCTGCGGCGTCCGCCGGCCGAGGAAGGCCGCATCCATCCGGTCAGCCAGGTGATCGACGAACTGACGGCGATCTTCGCCGACATGGGCTTCGCCATTGCCGAAGGCCCGGATATCGAGACCGATCATTTCAACTTCACTGCGCTGAACTTCCCCGTGGGCCATCCGGCTCGGGAAATGCACGACACGTTCTTCTTCGATCCCAAGGAGAACGGCGAGCGCATGCTGCTTCGCACGCACACCTCGCCAGTGCAGATCCGCACCATGACGAGCCAGCAGCCGCCGATCCGCGTGATCATTCCCGGCCGCACTTACCGTTGTGACAGCGATCAGACGCACACGCCTATGTTCCACCAGGTGGAAGGCCTCGTCATCGATAAGGAAAGCCATATCGGTCACCTGAAATGGATCCTCGAAGAGTTCTGCAAGGCATTCTTTGAGGTCGACAATGTGAAGATGCGCTTCCGCCCATCCTTCTTTCCCTTCACGGAGCCGTCGATGGAAGTCGATGTCGGTTGCGATCGCTCCGGAGACGAGATCCGGATCGGCGAAGGCAACGACTGGCTGGAAATCCTCGGCTGCGGCATGGTGCATCCGAACGTCATCCGCAATTGCGGCCTCGATCCGGACGAGTATCAGGGGTTCGCCTGGGGTATGGGGATCGACCGCATCGCCATGCTGAAATACGGCATGCCTGACCTGCGCGCCTTCTTCGACGCCGATGTGCGCTGGCTTGACCATTACGGGTTCCGACCGCTCGACATGCCGACGCTGTTCGGCGGCCTGAGCCGATAAGGAACGACAAGACATTTCACGAGGCAGGGCATGGCGATTTCACGTTTGCTGATGACAATGCTTGCACCGCTGCTCTTTCTGATGGCGGCGATCGCCGCGCCTGCGGGCCATGCCCAGACGGCCGGAGAAGTGTCATCGCCTGCGTCCTTCGTCGATGTCTGCGCGGACAAGTCGAAGGAGCGCGGCCGCCTGCGGTTTTGCGACGAATATTTCGTGCAGGGCCTGGGCGCGGGGGCCGATCCGGTGCTCTACCTGCGCGACCGCATCACGGTATTGCGTTCGCAGCACGAGGCGGCGGCGGAAGCCAAATACGAAAGCTTCCTGACGGCAATCTACCTCACCGCCTTTCTGGCGATCGCCACCATGGTGCTGGTTGCCGCCGACCGCCGTATCCCCGGTCTCGCCCGCTGGTCGACCGTTACCGTGTCGGCTGCGCTGCTCGTGCTGATCGCGGCCGTCGCGGTGGACTGGCTCGGGAAATACCGGGCGGAACATTCCGCGCAGGTCGAGTTTGGCCTCCTTCGCGACGAGATCGAGGTGGAAGCGGCACAGCGGATCGCACGCGGCGAGCAGGTGACCACCGACGACGTGCGCAAATGGACCGCCCGCATGCACGAGATCGGGCGGCGTTTCGCCGGTCATTTCAGCGAGGGATCGGCAACGCCGGATTTCGACCGCTTCGAGCAGGACAACTGATCAACGGCCCTCTCCCGCCCACGACCTGATGCGGTGGAGAGGTGCTGAACGAGACGAATGACGAAGAGACCGCGACGATGAAATTCACGCTCTCCTGGCTCAAGGACCACCTTGATACCGACGCCAGCCTCGACGAGATCGTCGAGAAGCTCACCCTGATCGGCCTCGAGGTCGAAGGGGTCCACAACCCGGCGGAGGCGCTGAAGCCCTTTACCATCGCCCGGGTTGTCGCCGCGCGGCCGCATCCCAATGCCGACCGCCTGAAGGTGCTGACCGTCGACAGCGGCAGTGGCGAACCTCTGCAGATCGTCTGCGGCGCGCCGAATGCGCGCGAGGGGCTCGTCGGCGTGCTGGCTCGGCCCGGTGCCTATGTGCCCGGCATCGACCTGACGCTGTCGATCGGCAAGATCCGCGACGTCGAAAGCTTCGGCATGATGTGCTCCGAGCGCGAGCTTGAGCTTTCCGACGAGCATACCGGCATCATTGACCTGCCTTCGGATGCACCCGTCGGCCAGTCCTTCGCCGCATATGCCGGCCTCGACGATCCTGTGATCGAGATCGGCCTGACGCCGAACCGGCCGGACTGCACCGGCGTGCACGGTATTGCCCGCGACCTCGCCGCCGCCGGCCTCGGCAAGTTGAAGGAAGGTCGCGTCGCGCCGATCGAAACGTCGGGCGCCTGCCCGGTCGATGTGCGTCTCGACTTCGGCGATACGCCGTCGCTCTGCCCGGCCTTCGCACTGCGTCTCGTGCGCGGCGTGAAGAATGGCCCGTCGCCGAAATGGCTGCAGAAGCGGCTCACCGCCATCGGCCTTCGCCCGATCAACGCGCTGGTCGACATTACCAATTACGTCACCTTCGACCGGGGCCGCCCGCTGCATGTCTTCGACGCCGCCAAGGTCAAGGGCGATCTCGTCGTGCGCCGCGGCCGCGATGGCGAGGAAGTGCTGGCGCTGAACGAAAAGACCTACACGGTCGACGATAGCGTCTGTGTCATCGCCGACGAAAACGGCCTTGAATCGATCGCCGGCATCATGGGCGGCGAGCATACCGGCTGCGACGAGAACACCACGGACGTGCTGCTAGAATCCGCGCTCTGGGATGCCTTCAACATTGCCCAGACCGGCCGCAAGCTCGGCATCAATTCCGACGCCCGCTATCGGTTCGAGCGCGGCGTCGATCCCAATTACTGCCTGCCCGGCCTGGAGCAGGGCACCCGCATGATCCTGGATTTGTGCGGCGGCACGCCGACGGAGCACGTGCTGGCCGGCGCCATCCCCGACAGCGAATTCACCATCGACTTCCCCTATTCGGAAGTGAAGCGGCTTTCCGGCCTGTCGCTGACGCCTCCCGAAATCAAGGGCATCCTCACCCGCCTGGGCTTCTGGGTGGCCGGCAGCGGCGACACGGTGAAGGTCGCCCCGCCGTCCTGGCGGCCGGATATCGAGGGCAAGGCCGATCTAGTCGAGGAGGTAATGCGGATCGCCGGCGTCGATCTTATTCCCTCCACGCCGCTGTCGCGTGGCACCCATGTGGGCCAGAAAGTGCTGACCACGGGCCAGATTCGCCGCAACCATGCCCGCCGCGCGCTCGCCGTTCGCGGCCTGAAGGAAGCCGTGACCTGGTCCTTCATTTCCCGCGAACAGGCCGAGGCCTTCGACGGCGGCGCTTCGGTCCTGAAGCTTGCCAATCCGATTTCCTCGGACATGTCGGACATGCGTCCGAGCCTCATTCCGGGACTGGCCGCCGCCGCCCAGCGCAACGCCGACCGGGGCTATGCGGATGTGGCGCTGTTTGAAATCGGCCAGGTCTTTGCCGACGACACGCCCGAAGGCCAGGCGATGGTGGCCGCTGGCATCCGCAAGGGCACGGCTATCATGAGCGGCGCCGGCCGTCACTGGTCCGGCAATGCGCCCGAAGTCACCGTCTTCGATGCCCGCGCGGATGCAGAGGCCGTGCTCGCGGCAATCGGCGCGCCGGTCGACAAGCTGATGGTCTTCGCCGAGGCGCCGTCCTGGTATCATCCGGGCCGGTCCGGCGAGTTGCGGCTTGGCCCCAAGACCGTGCTGGCCCGCTTCGGCGAATTGCACCCCGGCCTGCTGGAGAAGCTCGACATCGACGGCCCGGTCGCAGCCTTCGAAGTGTTCGTCGACGCGGTGCCGGAAGCCAAGGCCAAGGCAAGCCGCTCCAAGGGCGCTCTGCAGATATCCGAACTGATGCCGGTGCGGCGCGACTTCGCCTTCATCGTCGACGCCGGCTTGAGTGCCGAAAAGCTGCTGAAGGCCGCCCGTGGCGCCGAAAAGCAGCTGATTGCCGACGTCTCGCTTTTCGACGTCTATGCGGGCAAGGGCGTGCCGGACGGCAAGAAGTCGCTGGCGATCGACGTAACGCTGCAGCCACGGCAGAAGACGCTGACCGACGAGGAGATCGACGCGGTTTCCGCGCGGATCGTCGCGGCCGTCGAGAAGGCGACCGGCGGCACCTTGCGTGGCTGATTGTGGTCGCCCACCTTGGTCAAAGGCGATTCCGTATCGGATTCGTCTTTGATCGATGAGAGGGGCGATGTCGTCAAAGAGAGCACAAGCGATTGGAACGACACCAAATTCTCCGCTTGATCGTCATCTGCTCGGCGACCCTGCGCGGACTTGCGAACACGAGCGCCGAACCGTGCTTGGTGCCGTCATCCGCTCCGATCATGCATTGATGGCAGTATTGCGGGCTGCTCGCGACATTCGCCTGCCCGATTGGCGCGTCGCTTCGGGTGCGATTTACCAGACGCTCTGGAATGTGTTGACCGGCCGCCCTCAAGGTCACGGCATCAAGGATTACGATCTGATCTATTTCGACGGCAGCGATCTAAGCTTCGAGGCTGAAGACCGGCTTATTGCAAAAGCCGCGAAGTATTTTTCGTTTACCGACAAGCCCGTCGAGATCCGCAATCAGGCCCGCGTTCATCTCTGGTATCCGCAAAAATTCGGCATCGAATACAAGGCCCTGACCTGTTCGGACGAGTCGCTGACCCGCTATCTGTCGCCAACGCAGGCGATCGCGGTCAGGCTCGAAGACGATGACAACCTCGATATCGTCGCCCCTTTCGGATTGGCCAATGCCTTTGCAATGCGCATCGTACCAAACCCAATCTTTTCAAACCCCGTCTCGTATCGTCGGAAAGCCATGTCCGCCAAGGAAAATTGGCCGGAACTGGAGGTGGCTGGCATTTAAGCACGACAATCACTCCGCTGCCTCCGCGTTCAATGTCCGACGCGAAACCTCCGCGCGGATGAGCCCCCTGACCGAGTTGCCGAGATAGATCGTCGCCCCTTCAAGATCGACCGCTTTGAGATCTGCTTCCACTGCCCGTCCCGTTTCGAGCAGTGCCGCACGGAAAGTGCCGGCTAGCAGCCCATGTCGCAGCGCAGGCGTCAGAAGCCGCCCGTCCCGCTCGACGAAGAGCGATGTGTAGCTGCCCTCGGTGAGATAGCCTTCCGTGTTGACGAAAATGACTTCGTCCACGTCATGGCTCCCGGCCAATTGCCTGCGGGTTTGATCAAAGAACGTCCGCCGCGTGGTCTTGTGATAGAGAAACACGTCATCGGCGGAGACCGGCGTCTCGCAGATGGCGACATGCCAGGGTTTGCCAGTCGCGCCAGCCAGGGGCGCATCCGAGATTTCGAAACTGCCGTCGGCCTCCAGTTGCAGCCGCACTCGCCGCCTGCCTGACAATATTTCCGCGTGCTCCTCGAGCGCAGCCTCGACGGCACCAGGATCGCAGGGGTAGCCGAAATAGGCCGCACTCTCCGCAAGCCGGTCGAGATGCCGCTGCAGCAGGAAGTAACCTTCCTCGGGCGTCCACAGCAGGGTCTCAATGAGGCCGAAGCGCTCGAAACTCCCGGTCATGAAGCGAAGCTTCAGCAGGCACTCGTCATATTCGGGCGCAGCCCCGGAATCGAAGACCACGCCGGAACCCGTCCCCGCCTCTCCCCGGCCTTCCCTGTCGATAACCAGAGTGCGGATCGCCACGTTGAAACGGAAGTCGCCGCCGGGAGCAACATGACCGATCGAGCCGGTATAGATGCCCCTGGCGCTTTGCTCCAGGTCGCGCAGTATGGTCATGGCGCTGAGCTTCGGCGCACCGGTGATCGAGCCGCAAGGAAAGAGGTTTTCCGCGATTTCCGCAAAGCCCGCGCCTTGCCTTAGACGCCCTTCGACGGTTGAGGTCATCTGGAAAAGCGTGCGGTAGGTCTCCACCGAAAAGAGCGATGGCACGGTGACGCTGCCGGCTTCCGTCACCCGAGAAAGATCGTTGCGCATCAGGTCGACGATCATCACATTCTCGGCCTGCGACTTGGGATCGGCGGCAAGGGAGCGGGCAATGCGCCGGTCCTCCCGCAACGTCCGTCCGCGTGCGGCCGTGCCCTTCATCGGACGGGTACGGATGAGGCTGCCCTGTCGCTCCAGGAACAGCTCCGGCGACAATGACAAAACGCGGACGTCGCCCGTATCGACGAAGGCCGCGTGACCGACGGGCTGGCGCAATACGAGATCGCGGAACAGGCGCAACGGATCGCCCTCGACCATGAAGCGGGCGCGGATCGTCAGGTTGGCCTGATAGATATCGCCCCTGGCAAGATGCACGCGAACGGCGGCGAAGGCCGCTTCATATTCTTCGCGCGAGGTGTCGAAGCGCATGTCGCCAATGCGGGGCGGACCCGCTTCCGCCGTTTCCGTATGCAGCCAATCCAGGGCCTCCCCCTTCGTCAGCCGGCGGGGCGCGTCGAAAACGCCGAACCATACCAGCGGCACGGAAAGCGGTGGGAGCGGAGCCTTTAGAAGCTTTTGCTCGAAAGCGTAACCCGCCTCATAGGCGAGGAAACCGGCCAGATGTGCACCGTCGCGGCTCTGCGCCTCCACTTCGCCAAGCGTGGAGCGGACATCCTCAAGCCGCGCGCAGGACAGGACTGTGCGCGGGCGCTCGAATAGCAGCGCCCCGTCGTTTTCCTTTGCGTCCAGCAGGAGGACGCGCCCGCCCGGCTGCTTCTTCGGCCCCGTCATCGCCGTCTTTCAGGATGAACCGTCATCGCGTTGAGCTATCGCCTAAGGAGCGACATGGCAAGGCACGCGCTGCGACGTGCCCGGGTCCGTCCTTAATACCAAACGCCGAGACCGCCCATGCGCCGGCGCGGCTTTCCGGTGACCGGCAGCATCGACTTTGCGGTAATATGAGGCCAGCCTTCCACATCTACCAGCGGCGCGGGACGCTTGCGCAGGGACAGGATTCGTCTGACCCGCTCCTCGGTCTTGGGATGAGAACGCAGGATCGACGGGTCCGGGATGCGCGCGCCAGGCAGCATCATCGCTTCCCACATTCGCCCATGCGCTTTTTCCAGCTTCATGAGCGCAGCCGCCAGCCCTTCCGGATCGCCGGTCACTTCCACCGCCGTAAGATCGGCCTCGAACTCGCGGGTGCGCGACAGGGCAAGCTGCAACAGCGTGCCGACAGTGGGCGCGGTGATGAGGATCAGGATCACCAGCCACGGCGCCTGACCGCCGTCGGCCATCAGTTTCGGCGCGTGGAACAGCGCGAGCATCAAGCCAAGGAACGACATGACGCTCGTCATCCGGCTGACGACATCGCTCAGCGCCATCACCCGGATATCCTCACGCAGGATATGGGCGATCTCATGCGCCATGACGCCGATGAACTCGCGGCCGGACAGCCCGCGCACCAGCCCGTCGGTGACGCATATCGCGGCATCGTCACGCCTTCCGATGGAAAAGGCGTTCATCATGCTGGAGCGGATGAGATAGAGATCCGGCGCGCGCGGCAGGCCGGCGCGCTCGCTCAAAAGCCGCAGGATGCGGTGGGCATCCGGCATGACGTCCTCCGGCAACTGCCGGGCGCGGTAGAGGCCGAGCACCATTTTCGGCGACATATGCGTGGCGGCGTAGAGCGAGGCGCCGCCGCCGATCGCCGCCCACAACACGCCCGGAGGCCCCGCCAGCACATAGGCGCAAAGGCCGAGCAGAAACAGGCTGCCGCCGGCAAGAAGCAGCGTATGCAGCAGGTTGCGCAGCCGGTATTCGGCCTGAACATCCGGATTGATGCGCGTGAGACTGTCCATACAGGGAATATAGGCGTTCAGGCAGGCATTGAAAGCAGCGGGGTCGGAACATTAAAGGCCGCCGCGCAAGAAAAAGGGCCGGCGGCTGCCAGCCCTTCATCTCGATCGATCCTGCCCGCGTCCTACTTCGCGTCGACGCCTAGGCCCACCGGGCAGGAGACGCCGGTGCCGCCGAGGCCGCAATAGCCGCGCGGGTTCTTGTCGAGATATTGCTGATGGTCGTCCTCGGCGTAGTAGAAGGGCGGCATCGGCTGGATCTCGGTGGTGATATCGCGGCCGTGGCCCGCTTTCTTTAGCGCATCGCGATAGGCCGCGCGGGTCTTCTCCGCCGCCTCGCGCATTTCCTCGCTAGCGTAGTAGATCGCCGAACGGTACTGCGTGCCGATATCGTTGCCCTGGCGCATACCCTGTGTAGGGTCATGGCCTTCCCAGAAGCGTCGCAGGAGTTCCTCGTGCGAGATCGCTTTTGGATCGAAGACGACGCGCACCACTTCCGTATGACCGGTGCGGCCGCTGCAGACCTCGCCATAGGTTGCATTCTTCGTGTAGCCGCCCGCGTAGCCGACCGCGGTGACGTAAACGCCCGGCGTCTGCCAGAACAGGCGCTCCGCGCCCCAGAAGCAGCCAAGGCCGAGCAGCACTTCCTCGTGACCTTCCGGAACAGCGGCGTCGATCGGCCGGCGGTTCACCGTGTGCAGGCCCGGACGCATGATCGGTGTATCGCGACCCGGCAGCGATTCCTCGCGACCCGGCATCGACACCTTCTTGGTAAGCATGGACATGAATGACATGAAACGTTCCTCCGCCACGTGGACTGTCCGCACGGCCAGCGCCTAATTCTATCGCTCGAATCGACCCGATCAGAACGACCAGAATGTGCTCAAAGCATTTCTCCCGGAGCGCTTTCCCTTCAGATGGCCGCATCTGAAGGGAAAGCGCTCTGGCGTAATGGAGATGAAATAGTCAAGGCAGCTCAAAGAGCAAGGGTACGCCAACCGGCTGCTCAATCAATATCACGGCATTGCGGTGCCTATCGTCGCCGGCATCCCTTCCTTGCAGCTGGCATCGGAGAACCTCGGCCTAACCGGGAAAGCGGATCCGGCGGCGACGGCGTTCGCCGAGCCACAGAAGCAGGAAGCCGAGCGGGCCGGCCACCAGCCAGACCGGTTGCTCCAGAAACCAGAAGATCACCGGGTCCCAGAGATAGGGATTCACGTGGCGCTGGATCGCTGCCTGCGCCGTGTTAAGCGAGGCTGGTGCCAGGTCGAACCAGTACTGGCCGAGAGCCTTGGTGGTCCATGCGGCGGCGGCGATCGAGCGCGTGCCGTCGAGCACCGCGGCCACAAGCGCGATCGCGATCAGCCAGAGGCCGAGGATCTTCGACAGGAAACGCACCATCTGGACCGCTATCCACTCCGTTCTCGCGCCGCGCGACGGACCGTGTCCGCCAGGCTGCCACCCTCCTCTCAATAGCCGCCCGCAGCCGCCCTTGCAACGCGCGCCTCCGCCGCCGATTGCATTGAAGGCGCCCGGCCACCGTTCCCTAGCCGTCTGTTTGTTCAGGCATAATCCAGTCCGCAAACTCCGCGCCCCTTGGGCTGCAGGCCGCAATGTTGAAAACAAGCGGAAATCCTCGCGCAATGGCTTGCAGTCCGCCCTTGCATGAGTATATTGCGCGTCTTGCTGCTGGAGGGCTTCCTTCGGCGCGCGTGGAGAGGTGGCCGAGTGGTTGAAGGCGCACGCCTGGAACGCGTGTATACGGGAAACCGTATCGAGGGTTCGAATCCCTCTCTCTCCGCCATTTACAACAAAAAACTCCATCTATGGATGGCGTTGCAACAAAAATAACGTTGATTTACAAGCGGTTTAGAGCGGATAAACCCGTACTATAGATTTTGAAAAAGGTTCGATTTTCCGTGTCTTTTCCTCTCTATAGACAGATTCTCCTATAAAATCTGCTTTGCTAAAATCCTCTAAAGTACAGGAAAATATAGTGTTTGCTTCCCGTACTTTTGATTGTATGGTACGCTAATAATCAGGTGTAAGTAACCATGAAATATATAAAGATAGCTCTGATATTTATTGCAATTTTAGTAGTTGGGTTTGTTATTGTTGTAAACTTCTCTGCTAAAGAAACTCGTTTCTCTTGTGTGGGAAGCATTAAAATGGCTGAACAAAACGAGGACCTAACTATTTATGTAAAATTACATAAATACCGTCCTTGGGTTGGGTTGTGGAGCGATAGCGCAGGAAGCTTATGGGTTGAAGTCCCAAATAGCAATTTAGAATATCATGAGCATATAGAAGTAGTAGGCGACCAGTTGCAGATATACGATGTTAAATATTCCCAAGGTAAAAAAGAGAAAGCCATAGCTGGAAATTTTTCAATGCTTAGCAAGGTAATTGCTTTGAAATTATATAATGGCTTTTTTGATGGAGAATGCCAGGAAATCCAATAATCTATTTCTATCCCCACCATTGGAAACGCGAACGCCATCAGCATAAATCATTCTTCAGTCACGGCAACCACTTAGCCAAAATAGGTACAGAGACTCTTCAGTGATTTTTGAGTCCATGAACCGCCATTATTTCGTTCCCCGGAAAACCAGCTCGCTGATAGCCCTCGCAGGCACGCGCTGACTGGCTGGCGCACGGTCCTGACTACAATCTCGCGCGTTCGATATGCCGCCACGATACTTCGCTGGAACGATTGAAGTCAGTCGACCATTCTCCACCCGTTCGCTGGGATCGAGTATCAAGCCAGAAGCTCGAAGCCAACAGCTTCGGTATCCTGTCCGTTTATCCTGAATGACAGAGCGTGCGGTCCCGGGTAATGGCGGCGGGTCGTCACGTTGCGGAAATGGTGCTTCCTCTGAAACAATTGGGCTTCGCCCGGGTTCAGGATCACCTTTCCGCCCTTGAAGACCTTAGGCGAAAGCTTCCCGTTCGCCTTCCGGAAATGCACCACGTAGTCGATGACGAGCGACTGCGGCTTGCTCGCCAAAGACTTGAGGGCCAGAGAAAAGGTCTGCACCTCGCCCATGCGAAGCGCCGGGGAGGAAAGTTGTGGCCTGGCAGGCGCCAGCTGCGGGGAGGCATGACCGAAGGCGGCGAGCGCCTCCGCGTTTCCGGCCTTGATAAGGCTGCGGGCCGCGTGGCGGAGAAGGGCCTTGCGGCTCCGGTCCGCATCCACCATCCAGTCGCCAAGCAGAGACGCTATGCGGTGCGGATGATCTTTCGAAATGTCGTTGAGGTTGTTGGCGACCGAGCGCCGGACATAGTCCTCCGGATCGTCGCGGAGCGCCGTCAGCAGCGGCAGAACGGGGCCCGGATACTTCATGAATGCCGGCAGACGCATCGCCCAGGGAAGCCGTGAGCGGGTGCCTTCGGACACCAGGCGGCGAACATGCCGATCGGGGTCGTGAACCCATGCCGCCAGCGTTGCGAGTGTCCGGTTCTGATCGGCTATCAGAAAATATCTGATTGCAAACTCGGACGAGAACCGTTTCGTCATTTCCCTCAGCAGCATCAGGGACCGGTCGAAATCGCCGATCCCGTGCCGCCCCACCAAAAGGGTCAGCGGCAATATCGCCCATCCACGAAGTCCGTCGACAGTCGGGGGCGCGACCAGGTCCGGCAGCGGATCCGGGTGAAGGAGTGCCAGAAGCACATCCGCCCGGATCGCCGGATCGCGAGGAAGAACCGCATGGAGTGCGTCCGCGATCAACCGTGCCCGTTCCATCAACTCCATCCCGTCGAGACGGGATACGATCGAATGGACGAAACCTGCCCGGTCGAAACCGGGACAGTGGCGGCCCAGATGTCCGGCGATCAGATCGACAAGCGCGGATGAGAAAACGGCCTTGAAGGGTTCCATCGGGTCAGGCTTCGTAGGCCGCGAGTGACCGATAGTGACGAACACCTTCGTTCGGATTGGCCGGGTCCATCTCCATAATGGAAAAATATGCCTGGCACGCCGGCGACGTGGCGGCCTCGACCATCACAGCCTCGGCGGCTTCCTCGTCCGCCCAGTGGATCAGGTCCATGTAGCCGCCACCCTCTGCGACCTTGAGCAATTCGCGTCGCAGGAATCCCCTGCGGCCATCCAGGAACTCGCGTTGGAACCTGTCGGATGCGGCAACGAGGTCGGCTTCGCTCACTTCGGACCGGAGGGCAATGACGGCAGTTTCAACGATTGTTGAGGACACAGGCAGCTCCTTGTCGGTTTGTGTCTTACCTCCGGTGCTATGGGAATTGGTGTCATTTAATGACATATTTCTTCCATGGACCGCAGAGACACAGCAAGCCGCCTCGCACGGCTTGACCTCCTCGCAAGCCGGCTGAAGGCGGAGGAACCGATGTCCGTTGCCGGCCTGGCGGAGGAATTCGGGGTCAGCCGCCGGACTCTCTTTCGCGATATCGCGCTCCTTCGGGAAAGGGGATTGCCGATCGAGGCCGACCGTGGCCGTGGCGGTGGCATCCGGCTGGAGCGCAACTGGGGAATCGGCCGGCTGAAACTGTCATACCGCGAAGCTGTGGAGCTACTGATCAGTCTTGCCATTGCCGAGCAAATGGAAGCGCCCTGGATCATTGCCAATCTCGCCCCCATTCGGCGGAAGCTTGCGGCCTCGTTCTCCCAGACATTGCGCGAACGCGTCGACAGCCTGACGAGACGGATCAAGATCGGCCCTTCGGCATCGCCGGCCGTGCTGCAAGGTTTCGTCCAGCCGGACAGCAAGACCGGCGAAGCGCTCTGCCGCGCCTTCCTCGAGCTGCGCCTGCTGCGTTTCAGTTATACCGACGGCGAAGGCAGCCGGAGCCGGCGGCAGGTCGAGCCGCACTACCTGCTGCTGAGCTATCCCGTCTGGTATCTCGTCGCCTGGGACCATGAGCGCAAGGCAGTACGCAGCTTCCGCCTTGATCGCATGCATAACGGAGACATCCTGAGCGAAGAATTCAAGCTACGGCCTTTTGAGTATTTCGCGGAAGTCTTCGCGGGGGTTCCTGCGGTTTCTCCCTGATCCCGCATTGAAGCGCAAAAGGAGAGACGGCGCGGTCGCATGTCTGGACGCCGAGGGTTTGTCGGCCTACCCGTCATACCCCAGCAGTCGGGGCAGGAAGAGCACGATCTCCGGCACCAGGATCAGCAGCAGCAGGGCGAAGATCAATACGGCGAGGAAGGCCCAGATCTCGCCGATGATCTCGCGCAGCGAGATGCCGGTGACCGCGTTGATGACGAAAAGCAGGATGCCGTAGGGCGGAGTGATCAGGCCGATCATGCAATTGACGACGGCGACGACGCCGAAATGCACGAGGTCGATGCCAAGCTCCCGGCAGGTCGGCAGGAACAGCGGGATGATGACCAGGATGATGGTGGTGGCATCCAGCACGCAGCCGAGCAGCAGGAGCAGCACGTTGACCGACAGCAGAAAGGCGAGCGGCGAGACGTCGAGCCCGACCAGCGCTCCGGCCAGCATGTTCGGGATGTTTTCCGACGCCACGATATAGTTGAGGATCAAGGCACCGCCGATGACGAGGCCGACGGCCGCCGAGGAGCGGGCGCTTTCCACGAAGATCCGGTAGAGCGCGCGAAAACTGAGTGCCCGGTAGAAGAGACCGGCAAGCAGCAGCGCATAGGCGGCGGCGACCGCGGCGGCCTCCGTCGGCGTCGTGACGCCGCCATAGATGCCGTAGAGCAGGATTGCCGGCATCAGCAGCGCGGGAAAAGCGTTGACCGCGTGGCCGGGCAGCTCGCGCAATGGCACGGGCTCCTCCAGCGCGAAGCCTCGTCGCGCCGAAAGCCAGGTATTCATGCCCATCAGCACCACGCCCATCACGAGGCCGGGCAGGATGCCGCCCAGGAACAGGTAGCCGATCGAGGAATTGGAGACGAGCGCGTAGAGGACCATGGGGATCGAGGGCGGGATGATCGGCCCGATGGTGGCGGATGCCGCCGTGATCGCCGCCGCATAGCCCGGCGTGTAATGGCGGCTCTTCGTCATCATGTCGATGACGATCTTGCCAATGCCGGCGGCATCCGCCACCGCCGAGCCGGACATGCCGGAAAAGATCAGCGACGAGACGACGTTCACATGGCCGAGGCCACCGCGAAAGCGGCCAACGGCGGCAACGCAGAAGGCAAGCAGACGCTCGGAGATCGTGCCCGCATTCATGATGTTGGCGGCGGCGATGAAGAGCGGTACGGCAAGCAGGATGAAGCTCTCGTAGAGCCCCTGCAGGATCTGTTCGCCGGCCAGCGCGATATCCTGCCCGGCAATGGCGAGATAGACGATGGCCGACAGAATGATCGAATAGGCGATCGGCGTGCCGATACCGGCGAGCAGGAACAGCGTCGTGAGACAGAAGAAGAGCTGGACGCTCATTCGTCGGTCACCGTGAGGTGATGGTGCCCCTCGCCCGCCACTCCCTTTCGGGCGACCAAGACGAAGCGCCAGGCATAGCGAATGGCAACCGCAATGATGAAGACGGCGTAGATTGAAAAGACGGTGCGCAGCGGGATCTTCAGCGTCGCGCTCTTCTTGATCTTCAGGAAGTCGATATAGTCCCAGGTTGGCCATAGCGACACGGCGAAGCCGACGACGATGGTCGCAGCAGAGACCAGCGCCAGCACCCGGCGCGCCCCGGGCGGCACCGAGAGATAGAGAATGTCGAACGTGACGTGATCCCTGTCGCGCAGGATGAACGCATTGCCCCAGAAGACGATCCAGATCCACAGCGTCAGGCAGAGTTCCAGCGTCCAGCCGAAGGACTCGGCGAAGACATAACGCGACACGATCTGCAGGACGAAGGTGAAGAACATGGCGGCGAGCATCGCTGCCGCCACGCCTTCTGCCCCTGTCCTCAGCGCCCTGAGAGCGGCGGGCATCGCCTCGCGCCTCCCCAGCCGCGGATCAAAGCGCGTTGATCTTGTCGAGCAGGCCCTCCGGCCAGCTCTTCGCAAAGTCGGATTCCAGATAGGCCTTCTGTACGTGCTCGCGGAAAGCCTGCACATCCGGCTCGTAAACCTTCAGCCCTTGCTCCACCAGGAAGGAGCCAAGTTCCTCCTCCTTCTTGAGCTGGTTGGCCCGGCCATAATCGGCGGCATCGTCGGCTGCCTTTTGCAGCGCCGCCTGCTGTTCGGGCGTCAGCCCGTCCCATAACGATTTGGAGATGGCGAGGTAATTGAGGTCTACCAGATGGCTGGTCAGTACGATCTGGTTGGTCACTTCGTAGAACTTGGCATCCACGACCGTCGGCAGCGGGTTGTCCTGACCGTCGATGGCGCCGGTCTGCAGCGCGGTATAGACCTCGGTGAAGGCCATCGGCACCGGGCTGGCGCCTAGCGCCTTGCCGAGGAACTGCCAGGCGTCGGTGCCCGGCATGCGCAGCTTCACGCCGGCAAGATCGGCCGGCGTCTTGACCTCGCGGTCGCCCTTCAGGTTCACCTGGCGGCGGCCGAGATACATTACGGTCAGCAGCTTCACGCCCAGTTCGTCTTCCGCCTTCTGCTTGAAGGGATCCATCAGCGGATCGTTGAATACGGCGACCTGATGCGCCGCATCGCGATGCACGTAGCCGGCGGTGAAGATCGAGAATTCGGGGAAGAAAACCGCCAGTTCCTGGGCGGAGGCAATCGACATTTCGAGATTGCCGCGCGCGATCGCTTCGAGCTCCGTGCCCTGCTTGAACAGCGTACCGTTCCAATGCGGCTCGAATTCCGCGAATTCGGCAACGGCCGGGCCGAATTTCTCGATGAGCGCGACGGCGCGCTGATCCGTCTCCGAAGCGGGCGACGACAACCGAAGCTTGATCTTGTCCTGGGCAAAGGCGGCAGACCCCAGCGACAGCGCGAGGGTGGTGGCCGCTGCGGCCGTCATCAGGCCACGGCGTGTCATCGAGATTGTCATGGCGTTCCTCCCTGGGCCTTCTTGCACCGGTATCGCGGCCCGCAATCAAAAATACCGTTACGTCACTATTTACACAGGGAGAAGGGGCGCCTGTCAAAACCGAATGCTGCGCCAGTTGCTTCAGGTAGCACGCCGGAAAGCGAACGAACCCAGATTAACGGTGCCCATGTCCGCCCGCTTGGATTACGCTGCGCCGGCAAGCGGATGAACGAGCAGGGGAGCGCACGCGACATGGATCTGCCGAAGAACGCCTTCAAGGCCGCCATCAC
The DNA here is from genome assembly GCF_014050225.1 of Stappia albiluteola. GTDB lineage: Bacteria > Pseudomonadota > Alphaproteobacteria > Rhizobiales > Stappiaceae > Hongsoonwoonella > Hongsoonwoonella albiluteola. Next base: position 42,352 of record NZ_JACFXV010000031.1, read on the forward strand.
GGAAGGCCGCCAGCAGATCGGCCTTTGGTGCTCGATCCCCGACCCGACAACCATCGAGATGCTGGCCGGCTGCGGCTTCGACTGGCTGATGATCGATACCGAGCACACGGCCATGTCGACCGGCGACGTGCTGGCGCTGTTGCAGGCGGTCGCGCCCTATCCGGTAACGCCGATCGTGCGACCAAGCTCGCTCAACCCGCCGGAAATCAAACGCCTGCTGGATTGCGGCATCCAGACGCTGCTCATCCCCTACGTCCAGAACGCGGAGGAAGCGTATCTTGCGGCGGCCGCCGTCGCCTATCCTCCGGCCGGCATCCGGGGCGTCGCCGGCATCACCCGGGCAAGCCGCTTTGGCGCGATCCCCGACTATCACCGGCATGCCCGCGAGGAGATCTGCCTCATCGTGCAGATCGAGACGCTCGACGCGCTCGGCAAACTCGAGGAAATCGCCGCCGTGCCGGGCATCGACGCGATCTTCATCGGCCCGGCCGATCTCGCCGCCAGCATGGGCTATCCGGGTGAGCCCAGCCATCCGGCGGTGAAGACCGCCGTGCTCGACGCGATCAAGCGGGTGCGCGCCGCTGGCCTGCCCGCCGGCATCCTGACGCTCGACCAGCTTTTCCTGGAAGATGTGATCGAGGGCGGCAGCGTGTTCACCGCCGTCGATGTCGACGCGGCGATCCTTGGACGCGGCGCGCTGGCCCAGGCCGGGAAGTGGAATACGCGGAAGGGGTGAATTCAAGGAAAAGGTCAGGAGCTAGTTGCAACACACCCGTTGCATGTAGGTATTGCCATAGGTGACGTAGGAATCCTGCGGAATCGAGCGCTCCGCCTTGAGACGTCGCGTGATCTCAATTGCCGAATTCCTGTCATAGGTTCCAGCAAGCGTCACCGCGTACCAGCCGTTGCTCGCCCGATAGGCCGAAAGCTTGATCGGGAAGGACCTCACAAAGGCTTCGAGATCGGCCAAGTTGTCGAAGCTCTTAATCTGGATATAGCGAGCCTCGAAAGGACCGGTGACATATTGGTCCACGAAGATCCAAGTATGATGCATATAGCCAGTCATGGTGCCTGAGCGGACTTGATACCAGCGTTCGATGCTTCCGAGAATCTGCACAGGCTGGCCATTGCGCAGGCTCGTCATGTCGGTGGATTTGGCTTCCGGCCTCAACTTCATCGGAGCGTATCCGTCCTTGTGTCTGACGCGTCCGCTTTCGGCTCTTGCAAGCCCATAGGGTCCTGTGGAGGGAGAAGGGCGTAGTGCCGGGTTGTAGGACGGTAATGCAGCTGTTTTTTGCGAACTTCGGTCGGGGGCATAGGGAGTTGGCGCGATTGTAGCCGGCGCAGATGCCACATTGTCGGCATCAGTCGTCAGACGGAATTGCTCCATCTCGCTCGCCGACAGATAGCGCATGTCGCTGCTTTCGTACTGGAGGGCTACCTGCAATAGGCCAGGATCGACACCCATCTCGATCATGTAAGCAATAATCAAGGCGGTCATTTGCTGAACTGCCGCCACGGCTTCATGCGCAGTAAAAGATAGTTCGCCAGAAAATGACGCCTTGTGCATTCCAATCGAGCCCGGCTCGGCAACGCGCTGCACTCCACCCATAAAGGCAAGGGCGCAGGCGGATGCACAATCAAAATTGCGAATCTGTACGGTTACCAAGCCAAGGCTTCGAACTAACCGCCCAAGCTCCATGGCCTTGAGCACATTCCCGCCTGGCGAGTCGAAGACGACAACCCTTGCCGCGCTGGAAATGGCCAGATAGCGGAGCTGAGAAATGTCATCCGACGTTTCGAATTGTCCAGAAACTTCAATAAATGACCAGCCCTTGCCGGTTTGCTGGAGATTAAATGAAAGATCTGCATGAGCAATTCTTGGGGTAGATGCTATCAGCAATCCGCATGACAGCAGCAACAACAAGCATTTAACGCATACTCTACTCAACATGACACACCACCCCAAAACCAGAGTAGCGCCACAATAAAACCCTGTCGACAACAACAATCAAAAATCTACACTCGAATAACCCGTCCGAAGACTGAAAAACACAGATATATTGTCATTTTTACCTAGCAAATATCAGGAGATCTCCGTCCGAGTAGCCTGCCAAACCTCAAAGCGAGGCCGTGATCCCGCCGTCGACATAGAGCGTGTGACCGTTGACGAAGCTGGAGGCGTCACTCGAGAGGAAGACGGCGGCGCCGACCAGTTCCTCCACCTTGCCCCAGCGCCCGGCCGGGGTGCGCTTTTCGAGCCAGGCGCTGAATTCCGGATTGGCGACGAGGGCCGCGTTGAGCGGCGTGTCGAAATAGCCCGGCGCGATCGCGTTGCATTGCAGGCCGTATTTCGCCCAGTCCGTCGCCATGCCCTTGGTGAGATTGGCGACCGCGCCCTTGGTCGCCGTGTAGGGGGCGATGGAGGGTCGGGCGAGCGCGCTCTGCACCGAGGCGATATTGACGATCTTGCCGCGGCCGCGGGAGATCATGTGTCGGGCCACCGCCTGTCCGACATTGAAGACGGTCGAGATATTGGTGCGCAGCAGGCGCTCGAACGCCTCCGGTTCGAAATCCTCCAGCGGCGCGCGGTGCTGCATGCCGGCATTGTTGATGCAGATCTCGATGGGGCCGGTTTCCGCCTCGAAACCGTCGACGGCGTCCTTCACCGCCGCGTGATCCGTCGCGTCGAAGGCAAGCTGGAAGACGGTCGCGCCATCGGCCTGAAGATCGGCGGCGGCCTTGGCGAGCCGGCCCTTGTCGCGGCCGTTGAGGATCACCGAAGCGCCCGCCTTGGCAAGGCCCCGCGCCAGCGCCAGGCCTATGCCCTGCGTGGAGCCGGTGACGAGCGCGATCCTGCCTGTCAGCGCGAATAGGGAAGTGTCTGTCATGCGCGAGGCCTCTCCGCTGGTCCTGAAATCTTTCCGGTGATTCGCTTCCTACAGGAGAAAATAGGCCGTGTATTTGCCGATGCCACGGATTTCCAGAACCCGCGGCCGGTCGACAGGACAGCGGTTGCCCAGCGCCTCATAGGTGCCCTGTGAGATCTGGATCTTGCCGGACGAACCGTAGGACTCCATCCGGCTCGCCAGATTGACCGTGTGGCCCCACACGTCATAGACGAAGCGCTTGCGGCCGATGAGGCCGGCAATCAGCGGCCCGCTGTGAATGCCGATCCGCAGTTTCAGCGACGCGCCGGCGTCATCGGGGTTTTCGGTTTCCGCCAGCAGCGCCCTGGCGAAATCGACGATCGCGGTCGCATGGTCGGAACGTGGTTCGGGCAGGCCCGACGCGGCCATGTAGGCATCGCCGATCGTCTTGATCTTCTCCACGCCATGCTCGTCGGCAAGCTCGTCGAAACGCGAGAACAGCGCCCCCAGCCGCTTCACCAGATCCGAAGCGGGCGTGCGCGCCGCCAGTTCGGTGAAGTTGACGATATCGGCGAACAGGATCGACGCCATATCGATACGGTCGGCGATGACCTCCTCGCCATTGGCGAGCCTGCGCACCACCTGGCCCGGCAGGATGGCATGCAGCAGCGCATCCGCCCGCTCCTTCTCGAATTCGATCTCGGCGAGATAGCGCCTCTCGCGCTCCCGCCAGCGGCTGCGTTCGAGACAGGCGGTGATACGGGCCTTCAGGAGAACCGGGTCGATGGGCTTTCGCAGGTAATCCTCGGCACCGGCCTCGATGCAGCGGACGACGGCGTCCTCGTCCTTGAGGCCGGAAATCATGACCACCGGCATGTCGCGCCAGTTCTCGTCCGCTTTCAGCCGGCCGAGCAGTTCGATGCCGTTCATGTCCGGCATCAGGATATCGGCAAGGACGAGATCGAAGCTGTGCTCGCGCAGGATGGCAAGCGCCTCGTTACCCGACGAGGCGGCGGTGACCGCATGGCCGTCACGGGTCAGCCTGCGGGACAGGAGATCGCGGTTCGAGGCCGTATCGTCGACAACGAGAATACGACCGGCTTCATGCGCCTGCGCCTTCGGCCGGGCCGTCATGGTACGGGCGAGATCGGCGGCGATGGTCACGTCGATGTCGTTGTCCGGTCGCCCGCCCTTGTCGGTCTCGGCCGTCCCGACCGGCTCGTCGATCTGCTCGAGCAGGGTCCGGCTTTCGTCTATGATACGCGAGATATCGGCCAGAAGGCGCGGCGAAAGCTCATCCGCGAAATCCTCCACCACCATCTCGGAATAGCCCAGAATGGCGTTCATCGGCGTGCGCAGATCGTGCCTCAGCCGCGCGTCGACCACCGGCGCGCCGCCTTCCGCCAGGCGCTCGATCAGGGCGTTGAGCTGGCGCGCTGCCGCAAGCACCTTTTCCAGGTCGCCCAACGCCTCATGCGGCCCCTGCTCGCGCACTTCGTCCAGCACGAGTTCCTGATAGCCGAGGACGGCGCGCGCCGGGTCGGCGAGCTTCTGCGCCATGATGGCGGCATAGGCGCGGTTCCCGATGTCCCGGCTTTCAGCCATTGCACCTCATTTCGCGGTCAGGCGGGCGATCTTGTCGAGAAGCCCCGCCAGTTCGATGGGCTTGGTGTCGTAGTCGTCGCAGCCGGCATCGATCGCCTTTTCCCTGTCGCCGGCCATGGCATGCGCTGTAAGCGCAATGACGGGAATGGCGGAGGTCGCCGGGTTCGCCTTGATCTGCCGGGTCGCCTCCCAGCCGTCGATGACAGGCAGGCTCATGTCCATCAGCACCAGATCCGGATCGACGGAGGTGGCTGCCTCCACGCCGGCCTTGCCATCGACGGCGATGACGACCTCGTAGCCACGCCGTTCCAGACGGCGGGACAGCATGTCCCGGTTCATCTCATTGTCTTCGACGAGGAGGATCCTAACCATCGTCTCCGTTCCCCTTAAGCATTTTCCGGCACGTTCATGTGGCGCTTCAGCGCCGCGATCAGCTCGGTGCGCCCCTTCGCGCCCTTCTTCACCACATCCGCCGCGTGGCTGCCGAGCCACTCGCGCTCTTCGCGGCTCAAATCTTTTGACGTGACGACGACCACGGGAAGGTCGGCAAGGTCCTTGCGCTCATGGATCGCCTGCAGGAGCGCGAAACCGTCCATCTCGGGCATCATCAGGTCGAGCACCATGATGGAGGGTCGTCCGGCCTCAAGTTGCTCCAGCCCGCGCCGGCCATTGGCCGCCTCGCGCACCCGCCAGCCCTCTCGCACCAGCACCCGGCGGAACAGCTCGCGCGTCGCTGCGTCGTCATCGACCACGAGCACATCGTGGCGATCCTCGCCGGCAACGGCGTTCAGCGTCTCGATGAGAAGGCGCGGCTCGATCGGCTTGATCAGATGATCCGCCGCGCCGAAGGCAAGGCCCATCTCCCGGTCGGCGACCACGGTCGCCAGGATCACGGGAATGTCGCAGAGCGCGGCATCGGACTTGATCTCGCGCAGCACCGACCAACCGTCCTGCCCGGGCATGATGACGTCGAGGATCACCGCATCGGGCCGCGACTTACGCATGAGGGCAATGCCCTCCGCCCCGCCCTCGGCTTCAAGCGCCTTGAAGCCGGCCGTCCGGACAGCGTCCGAAATCGCCTTGCGCGCCCGCGCCTCGTCGTCGATCACCAGCACGGTGCCGCCCGCCTTCACGGCCGAAGCCGCCACAGCAGCCTGCTCGGTCTCTTGCTCGACCAGCGCATTGCCCTTGCAGATGGCGGGAATGCAGAAGCGGAAGGTCGATCCCTTGCCGGTGGCACTCCTGACGTCGATGGTGCCGCCCATCATGCGGGTGAAATGCTTGGTGATCGCGAGCCCCAGTCCAGTGCCGCCATAATTGCGCGTGGTGGAGGCGTCGACCTGGGAGAAAGCCTGGAAGAGCTTGGCCTGCTGCGCCTTGGACATGCCGATGCCGCTGTCGGTGACGGAGAATTCCAGCATGTCGCCGCGCTTCTTGCGCTGGCGTTCCACATTCAGGACGATGTCGCCGTTCTCGGTGAACTTCGCCGCGTTGGAGAGCAGGTTGAAGAGGTTCTGCCGCAGCTTCGTCTTGTCGGTTTCCACCTCGACGGGATCGACCGACGTCTTTACGGTCAGCCGGTTTCCGCGCTTGGCGATCAGCGGCACGATGGTGCTTTCCACGTCGGCAATAAGCTCCATCAGGTCGAAACGCTCGACATAGAGCTCCATTTTGCCGGCCTCGATCTTGGATAGATCGAGAATGTCGTTGATGAGCGACAGAAGGTGGCGCCCCGAGCCCATGATCTTTTCCAGGTCGGCGACGAAGCCCGGCTCGCCGAGATCGCGTGCGTCTTCGGTCAACATCTCGCTATAGCCGATGATGGCATTGAGCGGCGTGCGCAACTCGTGGCTCATGGAGGCAAGGAAGCGGCTCTTTTCCTCGTTCGCCGCCTCAGCACCCCGGCGCGCCTCCTCCAGTTCCGCCTGACGCTTCTTCAGGTCGGTGATGTCGGTGTAGACGGCAACCGTGCCGCCCTCGGCGGTCTTGCGCTTTGCGATCCTGAGCCACAGCCCGTTGGTGAAAGACCGCTCCACCATGCCCTGCGGCTCGCGATGGCGGGACACGACATCCGCCACCCAGTCGTCGACCGACATTCCGTCCGTCTGGCTGGTGCCGCGCTCCGCCTGGGCGCGCACGATTTCCGCGAAGGCGCGGCCCGGCGTCATCAGGTCGGCAAGCTCGGGGAATATCTCCAGGTAGCGGCGATTGACCATCACCAGCCGGTCGTCGGCATCGTAGAGGGCGAAACCGTCGGGAATCGTCTCGATGGCGGTGACCACCGTATCGCGCTGGCGTTCGGCCGCCGCCTCCAGGCGCCGGCGCTCCGCCTGGGAATCGCGAAGAAGGCGCAGCGTCCTGGCCAGCCGGCCGAACTCGTCCCGCCCCTCCGGCGGCAACTCCACATCCCCCCGGCCTTCCGTGAGCCCCGCCATGGCGCGATCTACCCGCGCGAGCGGCAGCAGGATCGACCGCAGCACGAGCCATGTGGCGATAATGCCGAGCACGGTGATCACGCCGCTGGCGATAAGCGCGCGATTATAGTTCTTTCGCGCGGCTTCTTCCGCCGCAACACGCGCCCGGTCAGCCTGATCTTCAAGCCGCCCGCGCAGATCCTGCAGCGCGCCATCGACCTCGTCGCTGAAAGTCCGCGCGGCAGCAAGCATCGTGTTACCGATGACGCGGTTACCGTCCGTATAGGCGTCGACGGCCTGCATCGCCCTGTCGTAATAGCCGTTCGCGCCTTCCTCGATGCGGCCGGCCGCGTCCGGCGCATAGTCGCGGATGAGGACGAGATCCTCCATCAGCGCGGCGCGCGCGGTCTGGGCCCTGCGCTCGGAAAGCGTCAGCAGGCTGACGGACAAGTCCGTCAGCCAGTAGCGCATGTCGCCGAAATGAAGATGAGCGCGAGCGGCCACGTCCAGATGGTGGAAGCGGAGATTGGCCTGCTCGATACTCCGCTGGTTTTCACGCAGGTTATGCGTCATCACGGCAATGCTGACGAGCAGCGCGCACAACAGCGCCGAGGTCAGCGACACCAGGCGAAGCGGTATCTTGCGATCCGAAAGCCGGGCGACCCACGCCCCGATGCCTCCCTTCCCCGCCATCTACTTGTAGAGGGTTATGCTGATGGCGCCAGCCAGATCGCCCTCAGCTCCCCCTTCCTTGGGATAGCCGGTGACATCGACCTCTCCCTTGGGACCACCGTGGCAGGTCAGGCAGGAGGCCGAGTAATATTCCGGAATCAGCATGCGGAATTCCTTGCGCCCATCCCTGTCAATCTCCTCGACATAGGCCTCACCTTTCGGCCAGTCCTTGGTGAGGAACTTCTCCTCGATCACCTGCCGCTCCCACTCGTCCGGCCGCGCCTTGCGGTTGCGCACCAGCTCGTCAGGGGCGGTGACCTTGGTCTTCGCGAGATCGCCCACCTTTTCGGAAAAGCGTTCGTTGACGAGACGGGCGAATATGGCGGGGATGAAGCCCTTGAAGCCGACCCCTTCGGTGTCGATCAGCTCTTCGTACTCCGACACGATCTCGCGCATGGCGGCGATTTGGGCGTCGAAGAGGAGCTTGTCGCGCTCCGTCAGGCCGTCGCCTTCGGGCGGATTGCCTTCCCGCTCGGTGTAGAGGGCTAGCGCCTCGGCAACGACGCTGTCGCCGGTCAGGTTCTTCTCGCCGATCGTCTCGTCGTTGATCAGGTCCTGGTGGCTGGAAATGACGCTGCGCCCGGCGCGCAGCACGGCGGCAAGGCGCTCGCCGGTGACCACGTCGTCATCGTCCGCCACCGCCACATCCACGGGGGCAAAAAGGACAGCCATCGCCAGAAAGCCACCGCATATCAGGCCGCATCGCATAACAGACCTCTTCATTGATGACGGCAGACTAGCAAACTTACGTAATGCTACATAGGCGTTTTAGCGGGCGAGCTTCCACCAAGGCTGTGAGCCAACTCACACAAGATCTTATAAATTAATATCTTCGAATCTGTTTGATTTTGCCAGACTCCACGAGAGCGGGATTGTGACGAACGGGAAATCCGTGGCAGCCTGCGGCCAGCGATAACCGGAAAACAATCAATGACCGAAACCGAGCAGCTGGCCCGAAGGATCCTCGAGGCCCTCGACACGGGTCGCCAGATCCCCTGCATTTCGGACGAATTGGTAGGCTTCGACCAGGATGCCGCCTATGCGGTCTCCCACGAGGTGACGCGGCTGCGGGTGGCACGCGGCGAAAAGCCGGTCGGACGCAAGATCGGCTTCACCAACCGGACCATCTGGGAGGAATACAAGGTCTACGCGCCGATCTGGGGACCGGTCTACGACACGACCGTAGCCGAGGCCGGCAAGCCTCAACCGCTCGGCCACCTGCTTGAGCCGCGCATCGAGCCGGAAATCGTCCTCCGCCTATCCGCGACGCCCGAAGCCGGAATGGACGACGAAGCGCTGTTTGACTGCATTTCCCATGTGGCGCATGGCTTCGAGATCGTGCAGTCGCTGTTTGCCGGCTGGAAATTCCGCGCCGCCGATACGATCGCCGCCTTCGCCCTGCATGGCGCACTGACCCATGGGCCCTTCGTGGAAATCGCGTCGGAAGCGCGCGGCGACTGGATGGCGAGATTGGCAAGCTTCACCATCACCCTGAAGCGGGACGGCATGGCGATGGACAAGGGCAGGGCGGAAAACGTGCTCGGCGGCGGGCCGCTTGCCGCGCTCGCCCATCTGGCGAAAGTGCTCGCCGACCGCCCCGGCTCACCCGGCTTGCGGCCGGGCGAAATCATTTCCACTGGCACACTCACGCGCGCGCTGCCAGTCTCAACCGGCGAGACATGGTCGACGGAACTGCACAACCTGCCGCTGCCGGACCTCACGCAAGCCTTTATCTAAGTCACGCCCGCTTCAGCGGCACCAGGTGATTGTCCCAGGAGATGCCGGCTGCAACCGACAGGGCGTCGGGCGACGAGGCGGGATCATCGCTGTAGCTGAGCTGGCCGTTGCCGTCGGAAATCAGGAAACCGGTCTCCTCGATCGGCGCGAGGCCGCAGGCATCCACCATGATCTGCGCGCCGAGGAAACTGCCGTCGGCGGTCGACCAGTAGAGGATGCGGTTGCCGCGCGGATGAGAGGTCGCCACCACGTCGCCGCTGGCATTGACGGCAACCGAGCCGACGTAGTTGGCAAGCAATGCCTGAACCGGATCCGGGGCGGAGAACAACGCCGGCCCTACATCCCGGGAAAGACGCACCAGGAGCGGCGGACGGTCGCCTTCAGGTCCTTCGTACTGGCCGCCGATCCAGACTGTGCCCGAGGGGTCGAGCGCCATATGGCGCAGCGACAGCTGATGCAGGGCCTTGTCCAGCTTGTGGGACGCAAGAATTGCCCCGTTCTCGCGGTCGATGAAGGTGACGTTCGGCTCCATCGTGGCGAGGTTCAGCTTCTCGCGACCGGTCTCCGGCCGGGTCTCGATACCGCCATTGGCGACGACCAGCGTGCGTCCGTCGGCGCTCAGCAACACATCGTGCGGGCCGACGCCGCCGGTCGCGATCTCGCCGATGCGGCGTGGCGTCTCGCCGCTGACGTCGTAAACGCCGAGCAACCCGCGCGCCGAGGCGAAATCGTTCTCCGTCGCATAGACCAGCCGGCCATCAGGCGAATAGACGCCGTGCCCGTAGAAGTGCCGCCCCGTGGGAGCACTGACGACCACCGGTTCGCGCCGCCCCTCGACATCGAAGGCGACCGCGAAGGTGCCGGGCCGCCGCGCGAACGCGATCGCCTGCCGGCCATCCGGAGAAAAGGCGATATCGTGGCCACGACCGGGGAGCGGGATCTTCAGTGCCTCCAGCCCTTCCGGCGTGACGACGGCGATGGAATGCGAACCATCCGCCTCGCGCCTTGCGCCGGCAAAGAGTGGCTCGCCCGCCGCCGCGTCGAAGACGCCGAGCGCTGCTGCCTGTCGACCGGAAAGGACAAGCCCGGCGGAACCGGCCGCCAGCATGGTGAGGAAGTGGCGGCGGTCAATCTCCGTCGAGAGCATTGAAGCCTCCCTTCAGTTCCAGATAACCGGCCAGCTCGCGTCCGAGCAGATCGCGGATGCTGGAAGTGTTGATCTCCACCACCTCCAGGCGCCTGCGGCTTTCCTCGTCGGCAAGGACCTGCGCCAACGGCATGTCGAACCCATGGAGCGCACTGGTGGCGAGCTTCGTCTCGAAGGCCAACGAATTGGCGAGCCATTGCCCTTCCTGCGGGGCGGCTGCAACGAATCCGCCCGCCGTCACCGCCTCGTTGAGACCGGTCAGACCCGCGGCAAGGTAAGTGAACTCATTGCCGCTGCGGGCAAACGGTGCCCGCTCGGCCCGCAATGCCGGATCGCCCGGCTCCAGCACGCGTTCCAGCACCTGGTCGCGCAGCACGGCAAGGCCGGTGAAAAGGGCATTGAAGACGCTTTCCACTGCCTCCTGCGGCGTGTGGACAAGCGCATTTTCCGGCGAAGGCGCAAGCAACAGGCCCGTCTGTCCGTTGCCGGTCCGATAGGCCTCGGCCAGTTCCCGCGCCGTCGCCGTCAGCCGCGCGGCGATCGCTTCGGCATAGGCGCAGGTGAAGGCTCCCTTCTTGCCTTCAGGCGCAAGTATTACTGCACCGTCCGGCGAAAAGGCGATCCATTCCAGCGCCGAAAGTCCCTGCAGCGCGACGCTCTTGTCGCGCAGGCGGTCCGGGTCGGTTGCCGACGCATCGGGCCGGGCCAGCAGGCGGTCCACCTGGCGGCGAACGACACCGCGCGCATCCGGCACGAAGGCCAGCCGCTCCAGCCGATGCTCGTCGGCAAGCGCGCCGAAACGCAGGATCGCCAGTTGCGCATATGCTTCAACACTGGCACTAAAACGCGCGTCGAATGCTTCCTTTTGCGCTATAGACGGGCGCTCACTGCACAGCCCGGTGATCGATGCCTGAAGGGCGGCGAAGCTTTCGGCAAGGGCCTGCGACTTCGGCACCGCATAGCCGTCGACGACATTGCGCACCAACGGGGCAAAGTCCGCGGTGGGCTCCGCCATGGCTCCGCCGACCAGCGGCAGAATGACGGCAGCCGCGAGCAGCGCGGCTTGCCGGAACTTCCGGAACATCATTGCAGCCTCACAGCGATCTCAAAAAGCGGATCAGCGACTTCCTGTCTTCTTCGGCAAGGGCGGCATAGCCGGCGCGCGCGCCTTCCGCCTCGCCGCCATGCCACAGGATCGCCTCTTCCAGCGTACGCGCCCGCCCGTCATGCAGGTAGCTTTCCTGCCCGCTGACGATTTCCGTCAAGCCGATGCCCCAGAGCGGCGGGGTGCGCCATTCCGCGCCGGAGGCCGACCCCACCGGACGGTGGTCCGACAGCCCCTCGCCCATGTCATGCAGCAAAAGGTCGGTATAGGGCCAGATCAGCTGGAAGCGGTGGGCGGCGATATCGGCCTTGCGGGACGTGACATATTTCGGCCGGTGACAGGAAGCGCAGCCGAGATCGTTGAACACCGCCTTGCCCGCCAGCACCTGCGGATCATCGAAGTCGCGGCGCGCCGGCACCGCGAGGTTGCGGGAATAGAAGTCGACCAGGTCCATAACCGGGTCCGGCGCCTCGGAAACACCGAGATGCTCCTGCTCGCCATTGGCCATGGCGAAGCAGGCCGACTGCGCCTTCGTGCAGTCGCCGTAATTATGGGGCACGTCGGGCGTCGACAGGCCGATATCACCGGCGAAGGCACCGGCCGATTGCGCGCGCACCGAAGGCGTGGAGGCCTTCCAGCCGTAGCGGCCAATGGCCTTCTCGCCCGTCGCAGGGTCCGACACCCAGCTGACGCGGCCGGAAATGCCGTCGCCATCGGCGTCCTCCGGGTCGGCCTGCGCCAGGATATCGCCCGGATGGATCGCCTGAATGAGGCCGAGACCGATCATCTGCGGCGCGACGCGCGGCGAGGTCAGCACATCCGCGGCCATCGGCCCGTAGGCCAGGTCGGTCATCCGGTAGGCCGGCTTGCGCAGGCTGACCGTGGTGCCGTCGGCAAAGGCGGTTTCGATCTCCTCGTAGTCGACCGCAAGGCGTCCTTCCGCCTTCAGGCCGGGCACGGCGAAGGTCTGGAACTGGCCGCCATAGGTCGGCTCGGGCAGCGACAGGATTTGCCCGTCGGCCAGCGCCTTGCGCTCCTCTTCCGTCCTTGGCGGCACGGAAAGGCGCAGGAACAGGGCGACTGCCTCCTCGCCCTCGCGGGGCGGGTGGCCGCGGCCATCCTTCAGGTGGCAGCCCTGGCAGGAGCGTGCGTTGAACAGCGGCCCGAGACCGTCGGACGCCTGCGTGGAAGACGGAGCCGAGACCCAGAGCTTGCGGAACAGGCCGTTGCCGACCGCGAATTTCTGCTGCTCCTCGAAGGAGAGATTGGCCGAGGGCTGCGAAAAGGCGTTGGCGTTGACGTATTTCTGCGAGGTCGCGGCACCCGCGCTCATGCGCTCGAAGGCTTCGGCCGCGGCCCTGTCGGACGAGGGTTTCAGTACAGCCGCGACACGCGCGCGGTCTTTCGGGCTCAGGTCGTCGCGCCAGGAAAGCGGCGCGCCTTCGCCTGCATGGGCCTGAACGACAAAAAGCCCGAGCACGAAAAAACCGGACAGCAGGATTGGACAAGTCTTGTGCATCATTCGCCCATCAATTCGGATTCCCCGCCATTCCGGTATCTTTTGTGCCGCGCAGGCGCCATCCCGGACCAGAGAAGCGAAGCTGGTCCGGGATGACGATTGCAGCTCATTGAAAAACCGACCCCGGATTGTCGAGGCTGTCGGACCCTTCGAAGGCGATGCCGTCGAGCTTCAAGACCGCGACCGCGCGCTCGATCGCCCGGGTCTGTTCGACCAGCGCGTCGATCACCGCCTGGACGGTGGCGTTTCCTTCCGCGTTGCCCTCGCCGATCATCTGGTCATAGGCCTCGACGGTCTCCGCGCGCGCCTTCATCGCGAGCGCCTTCTCGACCGTCGCCTCGATCTTCGCGCTCACCTCATCGGCGACGGCCTGATCATGCTCGGCGACGAGATCCTTCAGCGAAACGCCTTCGACCTTGGCGCCGCCGAAGCCCTCGTAACGGCCGAGCCAGACATTGCGAATACCGAGAACGTCGTCGAGATGGGACATATGCGTATTGTCGGAGAAGCAGTCATGCTCCTCTTCCGGATCGTGCAGCAGCAGGCCGAGCTTCATGCGCTCGCCGGCGAGCTCGCCATAGGAAAGCGACCCCATGCCTGTGAGAATTGCGGCAAGACCGGCATCCTCGCCCAACTCGTCGAGCTCCTTGCGGGCAGCGCCGTCCGCCTTCCAGGCCGCGGCCATCTCTTCAAGATCGGCGACGAGCAGTCCGGTCGCAGCCTTCAGATAAGCCGCGCGGCGTTCGCAGTTGCCGCCGGTGCAGGCCTTCGGATCGAAGTCCGTGGCCGGACGCGCGCCTGCGCCCGCGTCGGTGAAGTTGAGATCCTGGCCCCAAAGCAGGAATTCGATGGCATGATAGCCGGTGGCGACATTGGCCTCGATCTCGCCGGCCTCCTGCAATTTGGAGGACAGAAGCTCCGGCGTGATAACGCTCGCGTCAATGGTCTCGCCGCCGAGCGTCAGGCTGGGATGAGCAATGATATTGGCCGTGTAGAACGGGTTTTCCGGCGACTCCGAGCCATAGGAAGCATCGACATAGTCGATCAGGCCCTCGTCGAGCGGCCAGGCGTTCACCTTGCCTTCCCAGTCGTCGACGATGGCATTGCCGAAGCGATAGACTTCCGTCTGCTGGTACGGACGGCGGGCAACCTTCCAGGCGGCGCGGGCGGCGGCGAGGTTTTCCTCGGTCGGCTCGGCGATCAGCCTGTCGGCGGCGGCTTCCAGGTCTTTGGCGGTCGTCAGCGCCTCGCCATAGGCGGCGGCGGCGATGTCGCCATAGGTCTTCAGCACGTCTTCGTCATGCACATTGCCATCGTGGGCGAAAGCCGCCGTCGTCAGCAGGATCGCGGTACCCGCCGCAAGCATTCTCTTCAGGTTCATCCCGGGTCCTTTCAAGTTCGAAACGAGATTGTCCGGCTCAGTGCCGGGTGGAATTGGCAGCATCGACATCCGCGGCGCCTTGCAGCGCATCGTCGGACGAACGGGAAGACAGGGTGAGGCCCAGCGCGCTGAGGGCGGCGCCGAGCGCCGCCGCCGCATCGAGCGTCAGGGTGAGGCCGTCAGCCCGCACGAGCCGGTCGGCAAGTGCGGCTGCGCGCGGCCGGTCGCCGGACTGGACGGCGGCGAGAAGTTCCAGCGCCAGGCATTCGTCGGCGCAGCGGCGCGGACAGCCATGCGGGAAGAGACAGAAGTTGCCCCGGAAATGGCCGTTGATCGCCCGCGCATAGCAGGAAAGCGCCGCAACTGCGGGACGCGCCCGCGCCGGCCCCAGCTTCGTCGCGAAGAGGTTCCAGGCCAGTTCCCAGCATTCGATACTGCCGGTGGCATAGCCGGACAGCCAATGGCGCAGGCCGTCGACCACAAGGTCCTCGGTAACGGGGCTGTCGGCGAAATCGCCGCGCCCGCCCCCGCCGGACCGGGAAGCGTTCATAGATGACAAGGCATCCTCCAATCGGCCGGGGTCAAGATCCGGTCATCAAAGGGTGTCGGCAAGAAAATATACTTGAGGCAAACAGTCAAGTTTAAAATCCCGATAAATCAATACCTTATAAGAATTCTAAAGTGAAATGATTCTAAGGTGAAATGGCGGACGATCAATTCCGCAGGCCCTGCAGCAGGAAAGCCGAAACCCGGCGGCGCATGCCCTTCAGCGCGATGTCGCCCGCCGGATCCGTATCGGCGAGGGAATCGATCGCCACCCGGACGCGACTGTCGACGAGGATCTGACCGCTCTCGGCCGCGCTGCACAGCCTCGCGGCGAGATTGACGACCGTGCCGACCGCCGAATAGTCCTGCCTGCCCTCGAAACCGATGCAGCCAAGCGTGGCGTAGCCGTGCGCAATGCCGACACCGAAGCCGAGATCGTGGCCGAACTGGCGCCATTCGCCGACCAAGGAGGAGACTTCCCGGCGCACGTCGACGGCCATGCGCGCGGCACGCTCGCACGGATCCGCGCAGGGCACGGGATCGTTGAACAGCACCATCGCGCCGTCGCCGGCGAAATGGGCAAGCGTTCCCTCGTATTTATGGATGAAGGCACCAAGGCTCTCGTGATAGGCGCCGAGCACCGCCATCACTTCCTCCGGTTCGGCGACCTCGGCAAAGCCGGTAAAGCCGCGCAGGTCGCAGAAGACGACCGTGACGTCGCGGCGATGGCTCTCAAGGAGCCTTTCCTGCCCGTCTGCCAGCACAAGCCCGGCGATCTGCGGCGATAGGAAGCGCTTCAGCCGCCCCATGCGCTCGATTTCGGCCACCTGACGGTCGACGCGCTCCTTGAGCGTCCGGTTCCAGGCGGCGAGCTCGGCCGCCTGCTCGGCGACCTGATCGTGCAGGGCCTTCAAGCGAAGCACCGATTTCACGCGGGCAACGAGCGCGGTGTGATCGATCGGCTTGGTGAGATATTCGTCCGCGCCGGCCTCGAGACCCGCCACCACATCGCGCGTATCGGCCTTCGCCGTCACCAGGATGATCGGCATGAAGGGAAGGTCCGGGTCCGCCTTGAGCCTCCTGCAGACCTCGATGCCGTCGATCTTCGGCATCATCACGTCGAGCAGGATCAGGTCCGGCAGATGCCCGCGCGCCTGGGCCAGCGCCTCCTCGCCGTCGGCGGCCTGCATCAGGTCGTAGCCGTGAGCCGACAGCCGTGCGCGGATGATGTCCCGGTTGGCCTCATTGTCGTCGACGATCAGGATGCGGGCGGGGCTGTGCATCGCCGTCTCCCCTGTATCACGGCCTTCATGGCAGGTATTCGCGGATCTTCGCCAGCAGGGCGCGCGGACTGTAGGGCTTGGTGACGTAGGCGTCGCAGCCGGCGGCGCGCGCCTTGGCCTCGTCGCCGCTCAGCGCATAGGACGTGATGACGATGACGGGTATGGCGGCAAGTGCCGCTTCGGCCTTGATCCGCCGCGTCGCCTCGTAGCCGTCCATCAGCGGCAGCTGGATGTCCATGAGGATGAGGTCGGGCGGGTCGGCAAGCGCGGCCGCCACGCCATCGCGGCCGTTTTCCGCCTCCGTCGTTTCGTAGCCGGCGCTGCCCAGCAGGTCGCGCAGGATGCGCCGGTTGTCTTCGTGGTCCTCCACCACAAGGATGCGCCGCGTCATGACTGCCCCGCCTGCTGTTCGACGATGACGGGCAGCGTGACGATGAAGGTCGAGCCTTGTCCCGGCTCCGACTCCACCCGGATCGCGCCGCCATGCATCTCCACGATGCGCCGCGATATCGCAAGCCCCAGCCCCGAACCGCCCTTCCTGCGCGTCGAGGAACTGTCCGCCTGCTGGAACTCGCCGAAAATGCGCACCTGGTCCCCGGCGGCAATGCCCGGCCCGGTATCGCGAACGGCGATATGGAAGGTACCGTCGCGGGCTTCGGCAAGGATCGCGACCTCGCCTTCGTCGGTGAACTTGATCGCATTGCCGACGAGATTGAGCAGCACCTGGGCGATCCGCCGCTCGTCGCCCCGGCCGGCCGGCAGGTCCGGCCCAACCTCGGCGCTAAAGCCGAGGTTCTTTTCGCCCGCAAGCGGCTCGATCGCGCTGACGACGCCGGCGATCACATCGCCCATCGCATAATCGCCGAGCGACAGAGTGAGCTGGCCGGCCTCGATCCTGGAAAGATCGAGCACGTCGTTGATCAGGCCGAGCAGATGACGGCCGTTCGACTGGACGCGCTCGAGCACGCTTTGCATGGCCTGCGGCGCCTCGCCGTAGATGCCGTCGAGCACCAGTTCCGTATAGCCGAGGATCGCGTTGAGCGGCGTGCGCAGCTCATGGCTCATATTGGCGAGGAACTGCGACTTGTGCCGGCTGGCAAGCTCAAGCTCCCGCCCCTTCTCCTCGATCTCGCTGAAGAGGCGGGCATTGTGGATGGCCAGCACGGAATGGGCGGCGAAAGTGCGCAAGAGCGCCACCACGTCGGAGGCAAAGGAGCCCGCTTCCCGGCGCAGGATGACGAGACCGCCGAGCACCCGCCCGTCGCGCACCAGCGGAATGGCAACGAGCGAGCGCATGCCCTCGCGCGCCAGGACCGCGCGAACCTGCGATGCGACCAGATGGCTCTGTTCGCCGACGTCGCTCACCTCGACCGGGCGCTGCGTGATACCGGCCCGCCCCACCGCTCCCTCGCCCATGCGCACCGGAGTGGCGCCGAGGATCTCCAAGTGGTCCTGCGAGATATTGTGCGCCGCCCTTGCGCGGAAGATCTGCTCGGCTTCGTCGAATTCGTAGACGATGCCGCCATAGCTTCCCGACAGTTCCACCGCCCGGCTGACGATCGTCGCCAGCACGACCTCCAGATCGAGCGTGGAGCCGATCGCCTGGCTCACCTCGTCGAGCGCGCGAAGTTCGTCGACGGAGCGGGCGAGCGCCCGCGTGCGGGCCTGCACCTCGTCGAAAAGCCGGACGTTCTCGATGGCGATCACCGCCTGGTCGGCAAAGGTCGTCACGAGCTCGATCTCCTTGTCGGAGAAGGGCCGGACGACGTTGCGCGCAAGAGCGATGACGCCGATCACCTCGCCGTCCCGCAGCAGGGGAACGCCCAGCGCGGTGCGGTACTGACCGATGGCCTGCGCGTCGCGCCAATCGTAGTCCGGCTCGTCCAGCACATCGATGACATGCACGGTCCTGCGCTCCAGCGCAGCGCGGCCGCTGACCTTGCCGCGCCCGGGTGCAAAAGGCCGGTTTATCATGAATTTCACGAGATCTTCCTTGCCCCGGCTGGCCGTTGCGACGTGAAAAAGACCGTCATCGCCAAGGCGAAAGATAATGGCCCATTCCGCGCGGCAGAGCCGGGACGCCGTCGACACGATGGCATCGAGCACCGGGTTCAGCTGGTTGGCCGAGCGGCTGATGACACCCAGCACCTCGCTGGTCGCCGTCTGCCGCTCCAGCGCCTCGCTCAGATCCCTGTTGCGCGATTCCAGTTCGCGGAAAAGACGAACGTTCTCGACGGCGATAACCGCCTGATCGGCGAAGGTTTGCAATAGCTCCACCTGGCGGTCGGGGAAATAGCCGGGCGCCTCGCGCGCAAGCGCAATGGCGCCGATCGGCACGCCGTCGCGCATCATCGGCACGGCGAGCGCGTTGCGATGGCCGAGCTGTTTCGCGACCGCGCCGAGCACATATTCCGCGTCCGCGTCGATATCCGGGATATGTTCCACCCGGCCGCTCAAGATTGCCCGCCCCGCCGCCGTGCCGCGGTTCGGCGGCATGGGGAAGGCGCGCTGCATCGCCTTCACGCCGTCCACCGGCAGGTCGTCATAGTGATGGGCGCTGAAATGCATCCGCTCGCCGTCGAAGCGGTAGACATGGCAAAGCATCGCGCCGCACAGGCGCGCCGCGCTGTGGGCGATCATGTCGAAAACGGGTTGGGCATCCGTCGGCGAACTGGAGATCACGCGCAGGATGTCGCTGGTCGCCGTCTCCCGCTCCAGCGATTCCGTCAGTTCGCTGTTGCGGGCGCCGATTTCCGCAAAGAGGCGGGCATTTTCCATCGCGATGCCGGCCTGATCGGCGAAGGCCTTCAGCAGGTCGATCTGCCGGTCTGGAAACGCCTCCGCCACCTTTCGCATCACGGCGATAGCCCCGATCGGCCTGCCCTCGCTCTTGATCGGCACGGCGGCAATGCTGCGAAAGGTTATGACCTTCGCCACCCGCTCGAATGTATATTCTCCGTCGAGCTCGATATCCGCGATGCGCTCCACCTCGCCGCTCAGGATGGCGCGGCCGGCCGCCGTTCCCCGGTCGGGCTCGGTGGACCATTCGCGGCGCAGCGCCTCCAGCGCCTCCTCCGTCAGTCCGTAATGGGCGACGAAACGCAGCCTCCCCCGCTCCAGGCGGAAGAGATGGCAGAACTCGGCGGCGCAAAGGCGCGCCGCGCTCGTTGCGATCATGTCGAAGACGGTCTGCGCATCCGCCGGCGACCGCGACAGGACGTGGAGGATTTCCCCCATCGCCGCCTTCTGCTCCAGCGCCTCCGACAGGGCCGCGCGGCAGGCCGCAAGCTCCCCTGCCGGCCCCGCCGGCTGTCCGGCCGCCTCGCCGGGGCTGGCGGCACCGCTGGTGTCCTGCAGCTTCATGCGATCACCATGCCTGCGGCCGTCGCAAACCCCACCGTGGCCGGCAGGGCGAAACAGAACCGCAGCATTCAGATCAGAAATATTATTTTATCACAGCCCACTTCGTGCGGTTAGCGGGAATGAGGCCGGACAGGTCTGCGCGCGGGATACCCGCCGCTATCCGAAGTGTGATCGCAATCCGCCGCAAGGCCACTGGCCAACCCTGCCGTTCGCACCTAATCATTTGCATTCCGTCCCAACAGGCCGGACGAAACGCAAATATAACGGAGGCAGGATCGCCATATGGACGTGCTCAACGATATCCTCGATACCCTGAACCTCCGGGGTGTCCTGTATTTCCGCACCGATTTTTCGTCGCCCTGGTCGGTGACGGTGCCCGACCTCAGCCAGGCGGCGCGCTTCCATCTGGTCGTGCAGGGCCATTGCCACGTGCAATTCCCCGACGGCGAGGCGGTCGATCTCGGGCCCGGCGACCTGGTGCTGATCCCGCGCGGGCGCAGCCACGTGCTGGCCGACGCCGCCTGTGCCGCCGCACCCGAGCTTGAGACCGTTTTGAAGGCCGTCGGCTACAAGGGCGACGGCGTGCTTGTCGTCGGCGAAGGCGATCCCAATGCCACCACCCAGATGGTCTGCGGCCACTACACGTTCCGAAACGGCGCCGATCACCCGATCCTGCGGGCGCTGCCCGACCATCTGGTGACCTCGGCATCCGTGCGGGCACGCGAACCGTGGCTCGACGAGATGCTGCGGCTGGTCGTGCGCCGGGTCTTTTCCGACGAGATGGGTTCGACGGCAGCGGTCACCCGCCTGTCAGAGATCGTCTTCATCGAGCTGCTGCGCGTCGGCATCGGCCAGAGCCAGGAGTTGCAGGCGATCCTGTCGGCCTTCCGCGACAAGCAGATCGGCCGCGCCCTGCAACTCATCCATGCCCGCCCCGCCGATCCCTGGACGGTGGAAAGCCTTGCGAGCGAAGTCGGCATGTCGCGCAGCCGCTTCGCCGAGCGCTTCAGCGAGATGATGGGCACCGGACCGATGGCCTATCTCGCCGACTGGCGGCTGCAGAAGGCACTGTCCCTGCTCGACGACCAGCACTGCAGCGTGCAGCAGGTGGCGATCCAGACCGGCTACCAGTCGCCGGCCGCTTTCAGCCGCGCCTTCTCGGGAAAATTCGGCCTGGCGCCGACCGAATATCGCAGGAATGCCGCTTAACTTTCACGATCCGTTGCAGGGCGTCCCAAACGCTTTGCGACCTATCCCATACTGATCGGGCCTGATTGATCCAGCGTCCGATCTTGCGCATCGTCTCCCTCGTCAAATGCCGGCGGCTGAAACGCCCCGGATGACGAGGGAGGCAGGATGCAAGAGGCAACGCAAATCGGGAAAGCCAGGCTTGCGGCAGCAATGCCGAGGCCGCTCACCGCCACGCGTCAGCCTCGCTACGGCGCGCCGCATGTCGTCGGCAAGCCGCACCGCCTGTCCTCCCCCCTGTTTCGATTTCTCGGTTTCGCCGGAGCTCTCGCCGGCGGAAGGCTTTCGAGCGGCATGAACAGCCGCCTTGTCGCTCCCTGGACGGTTGCGCAAGCGGCGATCGACCGCGCCGTACGAAAGCTGAAGAAGAACCCGGGCGGCCTGTTTTCGGGCCCAACGGGCGGGAGCGCAGCGCGGTTTCGCAAGACCCGCGACCAGAGTTCGGGTGCCGATGGAACCGGCCGGTATCAAGCCCCTTGTGCCGACGGATCGATCGTCACCCGCCCCATCGGCCAGTCGCCCAAAGCGAAAGCCGGCATTCGGTTCCCCACCGCCGGCTCAATGGCTGCATGACATAGAAACTGGACACAGAGAGGAATTCCCGATGTTCAACACGCTGAAAATCGCTGCCGCCGCGGCCGTCGTCGCCGGTTCCTTCATCGCTCCGGCCGTCGCCGAAGACAAGATGAACGACCTGGAGATCGCGCATACCGCCTACACCGCCGGCAACCTCGACATTCGCTACGCCCACCTTGCGCTGGCCCTCAGCGAGGACGCCTCGGTGCGCGAATTCGCCTCGACCATGATCCGCGACCACAGTGCGGTGAACGACGAGGCCGTCGCCCTTATCACCAAGCTGAAGGTGACGCCGCAGGACAACGGCCTCAGCCAGGCCCTGGTCAAGGGTGCGGCGGAGAAGCGCGCCGAGTTCGTCAAGCTCTCCGGCAAGGCCTTCGACTGCGCCTATGCCAAGAACGAGCTCGGCTACCACCAGATCGTCAACCAGACCGTCGAAGGCAAGTTCATCCCGGAAGCGACCGTCGCTCCGCTGAAGGACCTGCTGAAGAGCGCGCTCGTGACCTTCAAGGCGCATGAAAAGCACGCCGAGAACATGGTCAAGGGCCTGAACTGCGGCGCCTGATATGCTCCGCATCCGCAAAATCGGTGGCGCCCTTCTGGGCGCCATCATCCTGCTGACCGCGGCATGCGGAAACGGCGCCTTCGCCGGCGAGACGCACCAGGTGGTCATCGAGCGGTTCGAATTCGTGCCCGCCACGATCACGATCCGCGCGGGCGACGCGATCGAATTCGTCAACCGGGATATCGCGCCGCATACCGCGACCGAGGTCGAGGGAGAGTGGGATACGACCGAACTAGCCAAGGGACAGGCGTCGCGGCTCGAATTCGCGGCGGCCGGTACGTCGGACTATTTCTGCGCCTTCCACCCGCACATGAAGGGGAAGGTGATCGTCACCCCGCAGTGACTCATCCAAACTTACCAAGGCGTCACAACAGGAGACCCAGATGCCCATCGTCGATCATCTCAGCGTAGGCGTTCCCAATATCGCGGAAGCCCGCAAGTTCTACGACCCGGTCATGGAGACCGTCGGCGCCAATTGCCTGGCGGCCAGCGACGGCTTCGCCGCCTACGGCAAGGACCGCGTCGAATTCATCATCATCCTGCCCTTCGACGGCAACGCGCCGACCGGCGGCAACGGCACCCATATCGCGCTCGTCGCCGCTGCGCCGGCCGCCGTCGATGCGGCCTATCGGGCGGCGCTTGCCAATGGCGGCACCGACGAAGGCGCCCCGGGACCGCGTGAAGGCTACCCGATCCCCAACGTCTATACCGGCTATGTGCGCGATCCCTTCGGCAACAAGCTGGAAGTGATCCACAACGGCTTCGCCGGCTGATCGCTCACACAGTTTCAGCAGGCACCTGCGAAAGGGCCTGTCATGCCCGGGTCTCTCTCTTCCCCGGCCGGCATGGCAGGCCTTTTCCGCATCCCGTTCGTCTTGCAATACGAACCGGCCTCATGCCATTTGCGAGGCTGCAAACATCGGATCCGGCGCGAGCCAAAGACGGAGAGCAGCGCATGAGCGGCATCGAAGGCCTGTTGCGGGACGTGCGGGCCTGCACGCTTTGCGCCGGACTGCCGCTCGGACCGCGTCCGATCCTTCAGGCGGCCGAGGGCGCCAGGATCCTGATCGCCGGCCAGGCGCCGGGCCGCAAGGCGCACGAGCGCGGCCTCCCCTTCGACGATGCTTCCGGCGACCGGCTGCGCGCCTGGCTCGGCGTCGACCGCGACACGTTCTACGACGCCTCGAAGATCGCCATCCTGCCGATGGGTTTCTGCTTCCCCGGCACCGGGAAAAGCGGCGACCTGCCGCCAAGACCCGAATGCGCGCCGCAGTGGCGCCGGACACTGCTCGACGCCCTTGAAAACGTCGAACTGACGCTGGTGATCGGCCAGTACGCACAGGCCTGGCACCTGGGCGCCCGCCAGTCCGACAATCTGACCAAAACGGTGCAGGACTGGCGCTCGTTCTGGCCGCAACTGCTGCCGCTTCCCCATCCAAGCCCGCGCAACCTGCGCTGGTTCAAACAAAATCCCTTCTTCGAAACCGACATCCTTCCCGTCCTTCAAGACAGGGTCAAAAGCCTGATCGGCTGAACGCCCCCGGCTCAGGGAACAGTATCTGCAATGCGCCTTGCGCGACGCGGCCAGAAAAACGCAGGATGCCCGCAATCATTTTCAGTAAACGATTCGACGGGATTTTCCTGATGCAGGCCAGCCGCCCCTACCCCGTGTTCGACGGGCACAACGACACCCTGCTGAAGCTTGAGCTTCAGGCCGGGACGCCGAAGGACGGCTCCTTCATCGACGGCAATCCATTCACCCATATCGACCTGCCGCGGGCGCGCGAAGGTGGGTTCGCCGGCGGCCTCTTCGCCATGTTCGTGCCTTCGGTGGTCGCCCGGAACGGCGAGTTGTCCTTCAATCCGGCCGATCCGGCGAATTTCGCGGAGATCGACCAGCAGACCGCCCTCGGTCTCACGCTACGCCTTGTCGCCCGCGCCGAACGCCTGGCGCGCGCCAGCAAGGGCGGGATTTCAATCGTGCGATCCACCGCCGAGACCCGCGCGGCAATCGATGCCGGCCGTCTCGCGGTGATGCTGCATATCGAGGGCGCGGAGGCGATCGACACGGATTTCGTCGCGCTCGAGGTGCTTCGCGCAGCAGGCCTGCGTTCGCTCGGCCCGGTCTGGAGCCGCAGCAACGCCTTCGGCCACGGAACCCCGATGGCCTGCCCCTCGTCGCCCGATACCGGGCCGGGACTGACGGATGCCGGCAAGGCGCTCGTTACCGCCTGCAACGAGCTGAAGATCCAGATCGACCTGTCGCACATCACCGAAAAGGGCTTCTGGGACGTGGCGAAGCTGAGCGACGCGCCGCTGGTCGCCTCCCACTCCAATGCACATGCCATCTCGCCGTCGGCGCGGAACCTGACCGACAACCAGCTTGCAGCCATCGCCGAAAGCCGCGGCCTCGTCGGCCTCAATTTCCATACCGGCTTCCTGCGGCCGGACGGCCGGGCGACCTCGGACACGCCGGTCGAGCTGATGGTGCGCCATCTCGACCATATGCTGTCGATCCTGGGAGAAGACGGCGTGGCGATCGGCTCGGACTTCGACGGCTGCCTGGTGCCGAAGGAAATCAGGGACGCCGCCGGCCTGCCGAAGTTGACGGCGGCCATGGAGGCCGCCGGCTACGGCAGGGAACTGATCGAAAAGATCTGCTGGAAGAACTGGCTTTCCGTACTGGAACGCGCCGGCATCTAGAGCATATCCCGCCAAATCTGAATCGGATTTGGCGATAAGGATATGCTCAAAGCATTGATCCTGGAGCGATTTCTTGATCCACGAAAGCGATCCCGCTTTCGTGGAAAGCGCTCTAGCAGACGGCGGCAAGAGGCTGCAACGTGCCGCGGCAGCCGGAAGAGGGGAATGGAGCGCGGACTACTCCGCCGCCGAACAACGGGTCGCATCCGCTTCCGCGTCGATGCGCTCCTCCAGGAACGCCGCGATATTGAGGGCGACCGCGTGCAGGCGCTTCAGCTCCGCCTCCCGGCGCGAGCCGGCGACGATCTCGCGGACATTGCTGCTGAGCGCGCCATTGCCGAAGCGGCCGGCCGTGCGCACGATGAACCGGTACAATCCGCCATCCGCCGCCATGGGCGTATGCAGGATCTCGCCCACATGCTGCTCCGCAAAGCGAAGGGAATCGTCTAGCGTCGGTGTCGTAGCGCGCGGTGCCGGCATTCTTCTGCTCATCATTCGGTCGGGATATGGCTTTGCCAGTGCATATCCCGTTCAAATCGAACCGATCTGAACGACAAGAAAATACTCAAAGCATTTATCCCGGAGCGATTTTGCGTCCTTCAGGTGAGTTCGCCTGAATGGGAAGCGCTCCAGGGCCAATCCTTCGAACCGGATTGAACTGTGAGCCGATTCGCCGGAGAATCCAAAAAACATTAACGAGAAGTTAAACTTTCGACTTATCAGCAATCCGTGATGGAATATGCGCCCGATCTTCTGCCGGCTTGCATGGACGAAAAAAACGAGGCGAGAAATTCTCGCGACAGCTTGAGAGGATAATTCGGAAGCCGCAATGAAAGGGATCGAAAAGACTGGCGCAGGATCGTTCCGGGAAGGTCTGCGGGAGCTGTATTACGGCGACGAGCGGCGATCGAAAAGATTTCGCGTCGTATTGCTCGCTTTCGATCTGCTGACGATCGGCTATTTCATCATTTCCTCGATGCTAGACCCGAATACTACCGATCACACCATCGACTATCTGATCGCGTCTGTTCTGGCGCTCGACTATACTGCACGGCTCGCCATAGCCAATCGCCCCTGGAGGGCGGCGATTGAATTTACCGCGATCACAGACCTTGTCGTCATATTGTCGCTGGTCGCTTCGGCCTTCGTGGAAAACCTCGGCTTCCTGAGGGTTGCGCGCATGCTGCGGCTGCTGCGCTCCTACCATGTGGTGAAGGAACTGCGCTCGATTTCACCCTATTTCCGGCGCAACGAGGAGATCATCCAGTCGAGCGTCAACCTGCTGGTCTTCATCTTCGTCGTCACAGCCATCGTCTATGTCACCGAGGGTCACCAGAATCCGTCGATCAATACCTATCTCGACGCGCTCTATTTCACCGTGGCAACCCTGACGACGACGGGCTTCGGCGACATCACGCTGACCGACAGCTTCGGCCGGCTGCTTGCGGTGGTCATCATGGTCTTCGGCGTCGCGCTGTTCCTGCGTCTCGTCCAGACGATCTTCCGGCCGCAGAAGGTTTCCTATACCTGCCCCGATTGCGGGCTGACGCGCCACGATCCGGATGCGGTGCACTGCAAACATTGCGGCCGCACGATCCACATCCGTACGGAAGGCGAGTGGCTGTAGGATACGAACCGGCGGCGCGGTACCGTGTCGCACGCGGCAAATCCGTTGCAAACGTTGAGTAAATTTACGCTACCTTGGCCCGACCCGAACCTGCGGGCGACAGAATTCAGGCATCCGGGGGCACATGAAGCGTTTTGACGATTTGAGCGAAGCGGAAATCCTCGCGCTAGCCATTTCCAGCGAAGAAGAGGATTCCCGCATCTACCAGGCCTTTGCCGGCCGGCTGCAGGCGGATTACCCGGCATCCGCCGCGCTGTTCGGCGCGATGGCGGAGGAAGAACGCCAGCACCGCCATCTGCTGCTTGAGCTCTATCAGCGCAAATTCGGCGATACGCTGCCCTACATCACCCGCCAGGACGTGAGGGGCTTTCTGAAGCGCAGGCCGATCTGGCTGATGGAGAACCTGCGCATCGACGCGGTCCGGCGCCAGGCGGAGATCATGGAATTCGAGGCTGCGCAGTTCTATGCCAAGGCGGCGGCGCGCGCCCGCGACGTCGATGTGCGCAAGCTGCTTGGCGACCTTGCCGAAATCGAGCGGGGGCACGAGGCGAAGGCAGGCGAACTGGGCAAGGCGGCCGCCGAAACCGGCGCCTATGACGAGGAAAGGGAGACGGCGCACAGGATCTTCGTCCTCCAGGTCGTGCAGCCGGGACTTGCCGGACTGATCGACGGCTCCGTCTCGACGCTCGCGCCGATCTTCGCCGCCGCCTTTGCCACCGGGCGCTCGTGGGATGCGTTCGTCGTCGGCCTTGCCGCTTCCATCGGCGCGGGGATCTCGATGGGGCTGACGGAGGCCCTTTCGGACGATGGCGAAATCACCGGCCGCGGCTCGCCATGGCTGCGCGGCGTCGTCTGCGGCGTCATGACGGCGCTTGGCGGGCTCGGCCATACGCTGCCCTACCTCATTGCCGATTTCTGGACCGCGACGGGCGTTGCCGGCGCCGTCGTCGCCGTCGAGCTGCTGGCGATCGCCTGGATCCGCTGGAAATACATGGAAACCCCGTTCCACTCGGCCATCGTGCAGGTGGT
Organism: Stappia albiluteola; assembly: GCF_014050225.1. Taxonomy (GTDB): domain Bacteria; phylum Pseudomonadota; class Alphaproteobacteria; order Rhizobiales; family Stappiaceae; genus Hongsoonwoonella; species Hongsoonwoonella albiluteola. The sequence goes on from NZ_JACFXV010000031.1 coordinate 69,802, forward strand.
GCTGGGGGGATTGCTGGTGCTGGCGGCGGGCGTCTTCATAGGCTCGGCCTGAGGTAACATAGTTGGACGAAAGGCAATTCTCGGTCCAGACTGGGATGCCGCTGCGGTATGGAGGTACCCTATGGAGCTATGGACCGAGGAACTGGCCCAGGACCTGGCGAGGCTACAATTCGCCTTCACCGTTTCCTTCCACATCATCTTCCCGTCCTTCACCATCGGGCTTGCGAGCTATCTGGCGGTGCTCGAAGGCCTGTGGCTGTGGACGTCGCGCGCCGTCTACCTGCGGCTGTTCCAGTACTGGCTGAAGATCTTCGCCGTGGCCTTCGGCATGGGCGTCGTCTCCGGCATCGTCATGACCTATCAGTTCGGCACCAACTGGTCGGTGTTTTCCGACAGGACGGGGCCGGTGCTCGGGCCGCTGCTGGGCTATGAAGTGCTGACGGCCTTCTTCCTGGAGGCGGGCTTCCTCGGCATCATGCTGTTCGGGCTGAAGCGGGTCGGCGCGAGGCTGCACTTCCTGGCAACCTGCCTCGTCGCCTTCGGCACGGCACTGTCGGGTTTCTGGATCCTGTCCGCCAACAGCTGGATGCAGACCCCGGCCGGCCACTCGATCAACGCCGCCGGCCAGTTCGTGCCGGAAAACTGGTTCGAGATCATCTTCAATCCCTCCTTCCCCTATCGCTTCGTGCACATGATGCTGGCCGCCTACCTGACGACGGCCTTCGTGGTGGGCGCGGCCGCAGCCTGGCATCTGCTGCGCGGCGAACGCGGCGAGGGCGCGCGCGTGATGATTTCCATGGCGATGTGGATGGCTGCGATCGTCGCTCCCATCCAGATCCTTGCCGGCGACATGCACGGGTTGAACACGCTGGCGCACCAGCCCGCCAAGATCGCCGCGCTCGAAGGCCATTTCGAAGCGCAGGCCCGCGCGCCGCTGATCCTTTTCGGCTATCCCGACATGGAAAAGGCGGAGACCCTCTACAAGGTGGAGGTTCCCGCGCTCGGCAGCCTGATCCTCACCCATTCGCTCGACGGGACGGTTCCGGGGCTGAAGGACTTTCCCCGCGAGGACTGGCCGAACGCGACGATCGTCTTCTACTCCTTCCGCGTCATGGTGGGCCTGGGCTTCCTGATGGCGGCACTCGGGCTTGCGAGCCTTGTCGCGCGCTGGCGGGGCGTCTTGTCGGAAAGCGCGCTGCTCCACCGCTTCACCCTCATAATGGGTCCGTCCGGCTTCATTGCGGTGCTGGCGGGGTGGATCACGACGGAAGTCGGCCGCCAGCCCTTTACGGTCTACGGGCTGCTGCGAACCGAGGACAGCGTCTCGCCGATCGCCGCTCCGGCAGTGGCGACGTCGCTCGCCGTCTTCGTGGTGGTCTATGTGATCATCTTCGGCATCGGCATCCGCTACCTGATGAGATCCATGGCGGTCTCGCCCGACGATACCGGCATGCCCGATATCGGCCCCGAGCCCGGCCAACCGATCCGCACCGCGGGAACCGCCCCCGTGGCGGCCCTTGCCGGAGGCGTCGCCAGGCCATCGTCCAAAAAGGCCTCGTCCAGCACAGCGGAGTAGCGTCATGCCATTCGATCTCCCCTTCATCTGGGCCCTGCTGATCGCGGTCTCCATCTTCGCCTATGTCGTGCTCGACGGCTTCGATCTCGGGGTGGGGATCCTGTTTCCCTTCTCGGCGAGCGAGGACGAGCGCTCCATCATGATCAATGCCGTCGCTCCGGTCTGGGACGGCAACGAAACCTGGCTGATCCTGGGCGGCGGCGGACTCTTCGCGGTGTTTCCGCTGGCCTATTCGGTGCTGATGCCGGCCCTTTATGCGCCGATCATCGCCATGCTGATCGGCCTCGTCTTTCGCGGCGTCGTGTTCGAGTTCCGCTTCAAGTCGAGCGCCAGGAGCCGCCCGAACTGGGATCTCGCCTTCTTCCTCGGCTCGCTGGTCGCAACCTTCGCGCAGGGCGTGGCACTGGGCACGGTGGTGCAGGGCGTCGCGGTGGAAGGGCGCGCCTATGCCGGCGGCTGGTACGACTGGCTGTCTCCCTTCACGCTGATGACGGGCGCCGCGCTGGTCGCCGGCTACGGTCTCCTGGGCGCGACGTGGCTGGTATGGAAAACGGAAGGTCCCGTGCAGCAGCGCTTCCGCTCGCTGAGCGGGCGGCTCGCCATCGCCGTGCTCGGCTTCATCGGCGTTGTCAGCCTGTGGATGCCGCTCAGCGAGCCCGAGATCTTCGCCCGCTGGTTCGCCTATCCCGCTTCCTTCGTCACGCTGCCGGTGCCGGTGCTGGTCGCCGCCTGCGCGGGACTGCTGTTTGCCGGGCTGAAGGGAACGCGCGACAGCGTGCCGTTCCTCGCCGCGCTCGGCCTGTTCCTCCTGTCCTATGTGGGCCTCGCGATCAGCCTCTATCCCTTTATCGTGCCGCGTTCGATCACGATCTGGCAGGCGGCGGCGCCGCAATCGAGCCTCGCCTTCCTGCTGGTCGGCGCGGTCATACTCCTGCCGCTCATCCTCGGCTATACCGCCTATGCCTATTGGGTGTTCCGCGGCAAGATCCGCCCCGGAGAGGGATATCACTAGAAGAAGGCTGTCATTGATGACCGACGGCAACGCGGAGCATGGCGGGGCGGCCAAAGCCTGGCAGCGCTGGCTCTGGTTCGCCGGCCTGTGGGCGGCGGGCGTTGCCACGCTCGCCACGGTCGCATATATCCTGCGCCTCTTCCTCTGACAAAGGCCAGTTCGAGCATGAAGATCGCGGCCATCCGGCCAAGGGTTTCCGCCGGCAACGCCTTTGCGGAGCTGTTCAGCCGCAGCCTGGAGGAAAACGGTTTCGCCACCCGCGAGTTCTCCTGGAGCGGCCTGCTGCTGCCGCGGCAGTCGCATGTGATCCTGCATTGGCCGGACTATTTCTTTCAAGAAGCCAGCGCCGATACCCTGCTGAGGTTGCAAGCGCTGAAAATCGCCCGAGCGATCCATGGCGCAAAGATCGTATGGGTGGCCCACAACATCTCCCCGCATGACAATGCGACGGAAAGCCGGGAGATGGCGCGCCGCTTCCTTCGTGCTGTCGACGGGATCGTTCACCTGAGCGCCCACTCGCCGGACCTGCTGCGGGAAGCCTTCGGCATCGCCCCGCGCCGCGAAATCGTGGTGCCGCACGGCAACTACGCCCCGAGCATGCGCCTGCCGGTTGCGGCGGAAAGCCGGGACTTCGAGCTCCTGCGGCTGTTCAGTTTCGGACAGATCCGACGCTACAAGAACCTCGAGAGCCTGATTTCCTGCGCAAGGGCCGTCCGCTCGCAAGATCTCAGGCTGACGATCAGCGGGCGGCGCATGGACGAGGCCGTGAGCGCGGGGCTTGAGGCACTCGCTTCGGGCGATCCGTCCATCGTCCTCGATCTGCGTCCGCTTGCCCTGCCCCAGGAAGAGCTGGAAGCGGGAGTGGACGAAAGCCACGCCGTCGTCCTGCCTTACGCCGCAATCAACAACAGCGGCGCCGCGATCTTCGCCCTGTCGCGCCACCGTCCCGTCCTGGCGCCGAGGCTCGGCGCACTGCCGGAACTGCTGGCGGAGGTCGGCGCGGACTGGCTGCGCCTCTATGACGGGCCGCTGACGTCCGAAATCCTGGAGGATTTCGCCAATTGGCTGACGGCACGGCGCCCCGGCGCACCGCCCGACCTTTCCGCCCGTAGCTGGGAAACGATCGGCCGCCGGCTTGCCGATTTCCTCGCCTCGCTTTGACGCAAAAGCGGCAACCGCGGCGTCGCTTTGCAAAACCGCGAAGGCGGGTTACGCTTCAACCATGTTCAACAACTGAAAGGAGGTGATCCGATGTCGAGTGGGAACACAGGTTTCGGGTTTCGGCCCGGGCATCCGGCCATGACGTTGGAGCAGCCTTCGACGCGCAAGGCGGATGCCTGAGGATACCCGGCTCCGAGCGGCCTCCGGTCGCTTGAGGAGCCGATCCGGGCTGCGAAGCCCGATCCTGAACCACGGGAGGGCCGCTTGAAGCGGCCCTCTTCGTTTTTAAGAGCGCGTCCCGTCTAACCGGACTCACTTGGCGCGCTCTATCTATTTGATAGTTCGCATGTCCTTATCCCAAACCGGTTCCCACTTTTGGGGGACATGCGCTAGCTCAGATCTTGCCGTCATAGGCACGCCGGCCGATGCGGCAGGCAAGCAGCGTGAAGGTGTCGCGGGACAGGGCCGCCAGCGCCTCGCGCTCCAGCGTCTCCCGGTCCTCCACCCACACGCCATGGCCGCCGAAGATCGCGGCAAGCGCCGGGAAGTCCGTGCCGGCGAAATCGACGCCGAGATTGGCGCGCTGCGTGTTGCGCTGCTTCAGCTCGATCAGCGACAGGCTCTCGTCGACCAGCACGCAGACGATCACCGGCACCTTGAGATCGCGCAGGCTCGCCAGTTCGCCAAGGCCCATCTCGAGCCCCGCATCGCCGACGAAAACGACCACCGGACGGCTCGGATCGGCAAGGCGGTGGCCGATGCCGAGCGGCAGGGCGCAGGCCATGGTGCAGAGCGCGGAAGATTGCAGCATTCCGCGCTCAAGCCCGGTCTCCCAGATCTGCGAAGCGAGAATGCGATGGGCGCCGCTGTCGGCCGTCGCAACCGTGTTCTTCGGCAACACGGTTCGGAGCGCGTGGAACACGGTCGCCGGCCCCCACCCATCGGCCTCCGGCGCGAAATCGGCGCGCAGTTTCCGCCGCGCATCGGCAGGCTCGGCACCCGGCCAGGTGGCGCGATGCGGCAGGCCGTCGGTCAGCGCCTGCAGGGTCGGCTCGACGCCGCCGATCAGGCAATGACGGACCTGGTGCATGCCATGGGTGCGCGAAACCGGCGTCAGCTCGATGACCGGCGCATCCACGGGCCAGGGATCGCGCCAGTTGATGCGCATTTCGATCGGGTCGTAGCCGAGCAGCAGGATGCAGTCGCTCTGCTTCAGGAGCGGCAGCAGATGGCGGTCGGCCCTGGGGCTCAGGCCCGCGCCGCCAAGCGAGAGCGCATCGGCTTCGTCCAGCAGGCCCTTCGCCTTGTAGGAAGTGATCAGCGGCACGTTGAAACGCCGGCAGAAGGCGGCGATGGCATCGCCCGCGCCCTCGTTCACCGCATCGACGCCGGCAATGGCGATCGGCCGCTCGGCGCCGGCCAGAAGCTGGCGGGCGGCCTCGATCCCGCCGCTGGCCGGTCGGCTGGCGCCGGCCGTGGCGAGCGCGGCATAGGCGCGGAAGGCTTCCACTGTCTCGCCTTCGGCGACGCCGATCGGCACGTCGATATGGACGGGGCCCGGCTGGCCGTCGAGGGCGATGGCGATGGCCTTGTCCATCATCCGGTCCAGCGCGCCGAAGCTGGCGCGGAAGCTTGCCTTGACGATCGGCCGCAGGAGTTGCTGGTGGTCGAAGACCTGATGGGTATAGGTCTCCGCCTCCGCCGCATCGACGCATCCGGTGAGGAAGATCAACGGCACCCGGTCCTGCCAGGCATTGGCGACCACGTTGATGGCATTCGTGACGCCGGGGCCGAGCGTGGCCAGCAGCACGCCGGGCGCGGAGCGGCCGGCTCGTGCCTCGGCATGCCAGACGCCCTCGGCCATGAAGCCGCCTGCATTTTCATGCTTGACCAGATGGAAGGCGAGGCCCGCCCGGTCGAGCGCTTCCATCAGCGCCAGCACTTCGCCCCCCGGAATGCCGAATGCATGTCGGCAGCCCGCCGAGTGAAGCTTCGCCGCGATAATGTCGGCACCGGTCGTCATGCGTCGTCTCCAAGGTCGATGATATTGTCCGCCGCCAATGCGGCAATTTCCGCGTCGCTCAGGCCAAGATGCGAGGTAAGCACGGCAGCAGTGTCCTGGCCGCGCCGCGGCGGCGCCTTGCGATAGGTAACCGGCGTCGCGCTCATCTTGATCGGATTGCCGATCAGGTCGACGCTGCCGCTCGTCTCGTGTGCCATTCTCACCCTCATTCCCCTATGAATAACCTGGGGATCGGAAAAGACCTGGGCAAGATCGTTGATCGGCCCGCAGGGCACGCCGGCTGCTTCCAGCGCGGAAATCCACCAGTCGGCGGGATGGCGGGCGGCAAGTTCCTCGACGAGCGGTTCGAGTTCGAGGCGATTGCGGACCCGATCGGCATTCCTGGCAAAGCGCGGATCGCCGGCAAGCTCCGGCGCGCCGGCCACCTCGCAGAAACGGGCGAATTGCGCATCGTTGCCGACCGCCAGGATGAAGGCGCGATCCGACGCCCGATAGGCGTTGTAGGGCACGATGGTGGGATGGGCGTTGCCGCGCCGGGGCGGCACATTGCCGTCGGTCAGGTAGGCAAGGCCCTGATTGATGAGCCAGGCGACCTGGGTGTCGAGCAGGGCGATGTCGATATACTGGCCCGCGCCGGTCAGGCTGCGGTGATGCAGCGCGGCGAGGATCGCGTTGGAGGCGTACATGCCGCACATGACGTCGGCGATCCCCACACCGGCCTTCATCGGCTCGCCGCCTTCCTCGTCCGGCCTGCCGGTCAGCGACATGATGCCGCCCATGCCCTGGATCAGGAAGTCGTAGCCGGCGCGCGCCGCATAGGGGCCAGTCTGGCCGAAACCGGAAATCGAGCAATAGATCAGGCCGGGGTTGGCCGTCTTCAGGCTCTCGTAGTCGAGGCCGCGCCGCTTCAGGTCGCCGACCTTGTAGTTCTCGATCAGGATGTCTGCCTTTTCGGCAAGCCGGCGCAGGAGCGACTGGCCTTCCTGCGCCGCGATATCGACGGCGATCGACTGCTTGTTGCGGTTGGCGGCGAGGTAATAGGCGCTTTCGCGGGTCTCGTTGCCATCCTCGTCCTTGAGGAAGGGCGGACCCCAGCCGCGCGTGTCGTCGCCCTTGCCCGGGCGCTCGACCTTGAGCACGGTGGCGCCGAGATCGCCCAGAAGCTGGGTTGCCGTTGGTCCGGCGAGAATACGGGACAGATCGAGCACCAGCAGCCCGTCAAGCGGCCCCTTCTTCTGCCCGCCGGTCACACCTGCATTCCGCGCATTGTTATCGGCCATCGAATTTCCCTGTCACGCCGGCATTGCGAAAGCCTGTCGGTCAGGGCTCTCCAATAGACCTCCCGTCGCCGTCGGCAAAGCCCGTTCCACGGGCAATTGGCCAACGGATAGCGAGAAAGTGATCGCAGGCCGCGCTACCAGCCCTTCTGCTTGCCCAGTTCCCGCCAGGCGCGCTTGACCCATTCCGCCCGCACGCTATGGCCGCCGGGATGCAGGCAGACCTCCAGCAGACCGTCGCCCGTGCGCTGGCGTTGGCAGGAGAAATTGTTGTCGTGGTCGAGCTTGGGGAACACGACGGGCAGGCCTTCCGTCTTCTGCCAGACGGCCAGTCCCTGGGCGACGTCGCCCTGATGCCAGAGCGCGCCGATCGGCCGTCCGGCCAGCGGCACCGTCCGGTCGCTCGTGCCGTGCACGTGGAACAGGATCGGCGTCGGCGACGGGCAGGTATCGGGGATCGGATCCCAGAAGGCGCCGGCGATCGGCGCATAGCCGGCGAAGAGTTCGCTACGGTAACAGGCGATATTCCAGACCATCGAGCCGCCGATGGAGAAGCCGGACGCCATCATCCGGTCTCGGCGGATGGGAAAACGCGTCGTCGCGTCCTTTATCAGGGCCTCGAAATAGGCGAATTCGTCCCGGTTCCGGCGCGGCGAACCCGGATAGGACCAGCCGCCGCCCTCGCCATTGGCGGCGATGAAGGCGACGTTCAGTTCGTCGGCAAGCTTCGCCCAGCCCCTGTTGCGCATTTCCCCCGCCGCGGAACCGCGCCAGCCATGCACGAAGACGATGGCGCCGATCGGCGTCTTGCCGTCCCAGGCAGAGGGAAAGCGGATGCGATAGTCGCCGCCCTCGATCTGGCAGGGCGTATCCGGGCCGCAGGCCGATGCCGGCGCGGCCGCCATCGGCGAGGCGGCAAGAAGCGCGGCCATGGCGGCGGGTGAAAGAAATTTTTGGAAAAGATACTTGAGAAAGGACATGGACCATCCGCGAACTGGTTGCCGTTGCGGTCCAAGAATGCGTCCGTATGTCTCGTCGGCAAGCCCAAATCGATCACGCCTCGGTGAACGACAGATCTCGCAGCCGGCCGGAAAACTCACGCGTCATCACTTCAGCGTCAGTTTCTTCGCGGTAACCCGCAGCGACAAAGAATTGCGTTGAATGCGACAGGGAATTGATGCAGCTCTGAAGCATGAATTCCTTGCGTGGCCTCAGGCTCCGCATCGCCGTGATCGCATCCTATGCGTTCATGATGATGGTGATGGGCTTCCTGCACCAGCCGGTGGCTGGCGTCAGCGATGCCGCACGCGTGGACCAGGCGGCCGTCGCCGCCGGCGACGCGGCCCATGCTGGGCACGCGCATCATCATTCGGGCGGCGCCGATGCGCCGCCGATCCACGCTTCCCATCACGGCGACCCCGATGCGGACAATCCGCATCAGGGCCACAAGATGCGGATCTGCGACGCCTGCATGGTCAATGCCGGCCATGCGCCGCTCTCCGCGCCGCCCTCGCTCGATCCCGTCTTCAACGACGGCGGCGAAAGCTTCGCCGTCGCCTCGGATACCGTTGTCCGCGATCATTTTGCCGGCTCCGGCAACCCGCGCGCGCCGCCTGCCGCTCGCGTCAGCGCCTGAAAGTCCGCATACGCCGGCACCCTGCCGGCCAGCGCGCGGCTCGTCGTCCAGACGGGTGTCCTCAGGCGTAACTCCCTGAATTCCTGAAAATTTCACCGCATTTCGCGAAAGCGGCGGCGCTCGCCTTCGGCCTTGAGCGCAAGGCGCCGGATTTCGCACCGATGCGGCAACCAGACCGGGGAAGAGCTGGCGACGGTCGCCCGCCAGCCGGACCTCATGGACGCGCGGTCAATCCGGGCGCCCGGCGGCCGATTACGCTCAACCCATGCTGCGGCGACGCAGCCAGCAAGAGACAAGACAATGACCAGAATGAACCGGACACTCGCCGCTCTTCTCGGATTTTCCTTCCTTGCCGCGCCCACGGCGGCCTTCTCCCACGCAACGCTGGAATTGAAGGAGGCACCGGTCGGCTCGACCTACAAGGCGGTCTTCCGCATCGGCCACGGCTGCGACGGCGAGGCGACGCTGAAGGTGCGCGTCCAGGTGCCGGAAGGTTTCATCAGCGTGAAGCCGCAGCCCAAGGCCGGCTGGGAGCTCGAGACCGTGAAAGGCAAATACGCCAAGGCCTACACGCTCTACGGCCATGAGGTCAGCGAAGGCGTGAAGGAAGTGGTGTGGACCGGCTCGCTGCTTGACGAGCACTACGACGAGTTCGTGGTGCGCGGCTCGCTCGCCGCCGATCTGGAGCCGGGCAAGACCTTCTACATCCCGGTCGTGCAGGAATGCGCCACCAAGGCCGAGCGCTGGATCCAGATTCCGGCCGAAGGCCAGGATCCGGACGACCTGGAATACCCGGCGCCCGGCGTCAAGCTGCTCGAAAAGAAGGGCGGTCACTGAGCCCTCCGAAGGATAGCCCTGCCGCGATCCTGAAAAGGCGCCCCTTCCGGACCATGGCGTCCGGAAGGGGCCTGCAAATACTTGAAATGATAGAAGGCTCCACTTAGGAACTCCGCTCATGAATTCGGTCAGGTCATTGCGATTTCTGTTGCCGGCCCTTCTGTGCCTGTTGCTTGCTGCCGGTTTCGCCGGCAAGGCACTGGCGCATGCCCAGCTGATCGCCTCCCAGCCGGCGAGCGGCGCGGTGGTGAAAGCTGCGCCCGAGACCCTGCGCCTGACCTTCAATGAGCCGGTTTCCCTGCTCGGCCTGAAATGGTTCGCGCCGAACGGGCGGGAAGAGGCAGTCGGCGAACCGGGCTTCGATGCCGAAAGCCTGATCCTGCCGGTGCCCGAGAACGCGGGTGAAGGAACGCATCTCGTCAGCTACCGGGTAACCTCCCTCGACGGGCATGTGATCGGCGGCACGCTCGCCTTCTCCATCGGCAAGGCCTCGGCCGCGCCGGTTGCCGGCGATCCGGCCGATGCCGGCGCGTCCGCCGCGCGGCTGGCCGCCGCCGCACGCTTCCTGCTGACCTTGACGCTGACGATCGCCGCCGGCGGCGCGGCATTCTTCGCTTTTCCCGCAAGGAACATCGACGGCCTCGACGCGCCGCGCCGCTTCGCCCGCGTCTTTGCCTTTTTCGGTCTCTTTGCCGCGCCGCTTGCGCTCGGCGTGCAGGGGCTCGACCTGCTCGGCCTGCCGCCCGGCGGCCTGCTCACCGCAGCGCCCTATCAGGCGGCATCCGCAGGCCCCTTCTTCTGGACGGCAAGTTTCTCCTTCACCGCCTGCCTGCTGGCAATCGAGGCCCTTTGCAGGCGTTCGGCAAGGCTTGCCGGTTTCGGCGCCTGGATATTCGCCGCGCTCTCCTTCGCCATGTTCGGACACGCGGCGAGCGCAAGCCCGCAGGCGTTGATGCGCCCGGCCGTGACGCTGCATGCGGCCGCCTTCCTGTTCTGGCTCGGCTCCCTGCCGCCGCTCCTTTATGCCGCTGGCCGCCGCCTGCCGGACCTGGCGCGGCTGCTGAAAAACTTCTCCAGCTGGGCGGTGCCGCTGGTCGGCCTGCTGACGGCAACCGGCATCGCCATCGCCTTCATCCAGGTCGAGGCGCCCGGCTATCTGCTGTCGACGGATTACGGCCTGATACTTGGCGGCAAGATCGGCCTTTTCGCCCTGCTGCTCGGCCTTGCCGGCCTCAACCGGCTGATCCTGTCGCCCGACATCGGAAAGGGCGAGGGAAGCGCGGCGCGGCGCCTTGCCGGCTCGGTCAAGCTCGAGATCGTGCTGGCAGCGGTCGTGCTCGTCGCCGCCAGCTCCTTCCGCCTCACTCCGCCGCCCCGGGCGATCGCCGCGGCCGACAGGGCGGGCGCCAGCGCGCATCTTCATCAGGAACGTGCCGCCGCGAACGTGGTCGCCCGTCCGGGCCGGCGCGGCGAGAACCGGCTGACGCTCGACATTTTCGGCGCCGACGGCGCGCCGCTGGCGGCGAAGGAAGTCAGCCTCGCCCTGTCGCGCGGCGATCTCGGACTGGAGCCGATCAAGGTGAAGGCAACGGCGGACGGCAAGGGCGCCTGGGTAAGCGATCCCGTGCCGCTGACGCTGGCGGGAGACTGGAGCGTCAACCTGAACATTCTGGTGAGCGATTTCGAGGAAACGTCGCTCGCCGGTTCCATCAGCATTCGCCACTAAAGAAGGCTGTTTGCGGGCGTTCCTCTCGCCCGTCCGTGCCCGGGCCGGATTTGGGGAAATCCGGCCCGGGCATTCTCTTTATCGGGTGGCTTTCGCGGCAATCGTCGCAAAAACTCCGTCGAGTTCGGCGGCAAGCTGCTTCAAGTCCTCGCCGCCCTCGTCGAAATAGGGAGCGAAGACGAAACTCGGATGTTTGTAGGACAAGGTGGCGGTGCCGTCGGCCTCCTCCGTCACGTAGAAGCGGATCGGCGCTTCGATGCCGGCGGCGACGCTCGCCTGCAGCATGCGGCGCGCATAGTCGTTGCGATAGACGCCGATCACCCGGTTGCCGGGGATGGTGAGGCCCTGCGCCCGCGCGCCGTCGGAAGCGCTGGCCTGGGTGACGAGGCCCATCTTCTCGGACGTCACGGCCTGGCGCACCTTCTCCACCAGATCGCTGAAGGAGTCCTTCGTCGCGATCACCGACCAGCCCTCGCGCGGAGCGATTTCGCTGGCTGCGAGGGGCGACGAGAGGGCGATCGCCATGGCGGTGGCGACGGCGGTTCTGAGCATCCTGTTCTCCTTGTCGGTATCGGAAAGAGGCGGTTGAGGCACGGAGTTCAGCCCATGCCGAGGCGCAGCCGCAACCGGGTGCCGACTAGGCTGCCGGCGAAACCGAACACAAGCCACAGCCAGCCGTGCAGCGAGCCGGAAACGATGCCGCCGAGATAGGCGCCGATATTGCAGCCGTAGGAAAGCCGGGCGCCGTAACCCATCAGCAGGCCGCCGGCGATGGCCGTCGCGACGTCGCGCCGCGACAACGAAAGGACCGGTGCGAATTTTCCGGCGGCGGAGGCCGCCAGCATGGCGCCGGCGATGATGCCGAAATTCATGACGGAGGTGGCATCGCGAAACACCGTCGCCTCGATCGCCGACACCTGTCCGCGCCAATAGGGCCATTCGGCCACCGGCACGCCGAGCCCATGGGCGATCTTGGCGCCCCAGAGCGCGAAGGCGGAGGTGATGCCCCATGGCCGGCCAAGCACCAGGAAGGTGGCGATGCCAACCAGGGCAATGGCGAGCGCGCCGAGAAGCGGCGACCACGGCCCGCGCAGCAGCGAGGCCGTCTGGCGCGGCTCGGCAAGCGACCCGTGCGCCCGCTTCTCGATGCGGATGGTCCAGAGCGCGAGGAGACCGAGAAGCACCGCCGTGAGGGCATAGGCGCCGACCGGCCCGAATTCCCGCACGATGGAGACGGCCGGCAAGGATGGCAGCCGGCCCCACAGATGAAGATGCGCGGTGGCGGCAAGCGAGCCGGCGACAAAGGCGGCAAGGGTGATCGCCATGCGCGTGGAGCCGCCGCCGACCGTGAACAGCGTGCCGGAACCGCAGCCGCCCCCGAGCTGCATGCCGAGGCCGAAGAGAAAGGCGCCAAGTGCGGCTGCCAGCCCGAAGGGAAAGACGAAGCCGCCGGTCGGCAGGCCGACATCGCGCCCCCAGGCGATCAGCGGGAAGGAAACCGCCGCCGTCAGAAGGATCAGGAGAAACTGCGCCCGCAGACCCTGGCCGCGCCGCTCTGTGACAATTCGCCGCCATGCGGCGGTGAACCCGAAGCTCGCGTGATAGAGGGCGAAGCCGCCGAGACCGCCGATAAGAGCCGCAAGGCCCAGGCGGGCGCCTGCGGCATTGGCGGCAAGAGCGGCGACGGCGGTCAGGCCCGCAAGTGCCAGAAGAAGCGACAGCCGGTTGCCACCCGTTGCACGATCCACTGCCACGCTCATGTTTTCCGGCACTCCGTGCTGCGCATATCGGCCCGTTTCGCCGGCAGGCCATGTCGGGCAAGAGAATATCCCCCGACAAATGCTGCCGTCGTTATTTCATAATGCATGAAACAACACGTTGCGGCAGCAGTGGGACCCAACACACAACGCACAAGTTTTTGTGTGTTGCACGTCATCGGCGCGGTCGGGACACTACGGCACAAGGAGATTGATGACGCTGCGTCAAAATGCTGGCGCAACAAGCAGGTCCTCCACCCCGCGGCAGGTCCTCCAACCCATGACTGCGCCGGCATGCTTCTTTCTACCGGGTCTCCTGGCGGTAGAGGCATGCTTTAACTCGCGAATTTTGCCACAAGTTCGCCATAGGATTGTACTTGTCACGTGGCACCAAGAGCCAATGTGATTCCGACCCGAGAGGCCTAATGACCGTTACCGATCAATATGGGTACGAACTGACGCTGTCCGATGCGTCCGCGCTTGCGCCCTGGCACGACACGGTGCGCGCGTTCCTGGCCCATGGCGCGACGACGGCGCAGCACATGGCCAGGACGCTTGAGGTGGCGCCCGATTTTGCGATGGCGCACGGCGCGCATGGTCTCTTCTGCCTGCTGCTTGGCCGGCGCGAGCTCGTAAGCTCTTCGGAGGAAGACTGGCGGCTTGCCGACCGCGCCCGCCGCGGGACCCCGGTGACGGCGCGCGAAAATGCGGTGGTCGACGCTCTCAGGGACTGGCTGGACGGTTTCCCCTCCCATGCCGCCAGCCGCCTGCATGCGGCTCTGGAAGCCCATCCGGGCGACGCGCTGCTGCTGAAGCTGGTGCACGCTATCCGCTTCGTGCTGGGCGATGCGGGCGGAATGCGCTCCTCCGTCGAGGCCGTGCTGCATGCCTATGGCGACGACCATCCCGCGTTCGGCTATGTGCTTGGCTGCCATGCCTTCGCGCTGGAGGAGACCGGCGAATACGCCCGGGCCGAGACGACCGGCAGACGCGCGGTCGATACCGCCGGCGACGACGCCTGGGGCCTGCACGCCGTTGCCCATGTGCTTGACATGACCGGCCGGTTCGACGACGGGCGCAAGTGGCTGGAGGCACGCACCGACAACTGGGCCCATTGCAACAATTTCCGCTATCACTGCTGGTGGCACCTGGCGCTGATGTATCTGGACCGCCGCGACTTCGACAAGGTGCTGGCGCTGTACGACCAGGAGATCCGCCGCGACCAGACCGACGACTACCGCGACATCTCCAACGGCGCATCGCTGCTGGTGCGCCTGGAAATCGAGGGCGTCAATGTCGGCGGCCGCTGGGAGGAACTGGCGCGGATTTCCGAAAAGCGCGTCGACGACAGCTGCAATGTCTTTGCCGACCTGCATTATCTGATGTCGCTCAATGGCGGCAATCGCAGGCTTGCGGCTGAGAAGCTCGTCGAGAATATCGAAATGATGGGCGAAGGCACGTCGGACATGGAGAAGGTCGCGAAAGTGGCCGGCACCCCGATCGCCTTCGGTCTCGATGCCTACAGGCGCGGCAACTACTTCTCGGCCTTCCACAATCTCAACCGCGCCCGGCCGAACCTGCGCCAGATCGGCGGCAGCCACGCCCAGCGCGACGTTTTCGAGCGGCTGACGATCGACGCCGCCCTGCGCGCCGGCCTCGCCGACGAAGCAGAGCTGCTGCTGAAGGAACGGCTGGCGCTGCGGAGCGCGATGGACCGTTTCGCCGAAGACCGCCTCAAGGTGATCGAACGGATGCATCGGGCGGCCAGGATCATGCAGGACGAACGCCTGCGCGCCGTCCATGCCTGAATGAAGCGGCATCCGGCTCTTTACAGGCCGGGTGCCTTTTTCTATTCCGGCAATGCCTTTCCCGCATAAGCGCCGGATACAACAGAACGCTGACGGGAGGCCGCGCTGCGCGGCAGCCGCGCAAACTGACAACGCTGAAAAATTGGGGTTCAGGTCAAGGTGAGTGCAGTCCAGCAGGTACGTCAACGGGATCCGCGGCTCGACTTCTTCCGCGGCATCGGCATGTTCATCATCTATATTGCGCACTTGCCTGCCAATACATGGACGCTCTGGATTCCGGCCCGTTTCGGCTTTTCTGACGCGACCGAGATCTTCGTCTTCTGCTCGGGTATGGCTTCGGCGATCGCCTTCGGCAAGATTTTCGAGACGCGCGGCTGGGGCATCGGCTCCGCCCGTATCGTCTACCGCATGTGGCAGGTCTACTGGGCGCATATCCTGCAGTTCCTGGTGATCGCCACGGGCCTGGTCGCCATCCAGTCGAGCGGCTATCTGGAGGCCTGCTGCGGACTGACGCAGAACTACGTCACATCGCTCAATCTCTGGCACTTCTTCAACAAGACGGCGCAGGCCCTGCCCGGCCTGCTGACGCTGACCTACGTGCCGAACTATTTCGACATCCTGCCGATGTATATCGTCATCCTGGCCCTGATCCCGGTGATGATGGGCGCCTACCGGATCGCCGGACGCGGGGCCGTCTTCGCGCTGATGATCCTGTTCTGGGTGATGGCGACGCTGGGCATGGTCGACCTGCCGGCGGAACCGTGGTCGGATCGCTCCTGGTTCTTCAATCCCTTCGCCTGGCAGCTTGTCTTCTTCACCGGCTTCGCCTTCATGAGCGGCTGGATCCCCGCTCCGCCGGTCAATCGGCTGCTCATGATCGCGGCAGCACTGTTCCTGCTCGCCAGCGTTCCCTTTGCCTGGTACCAGATCCACCGCGAAACCGCCTGGGTGATGGAGATCCGCGCGGCAATCAAGCCGCTCTGGGTGAAGACCGAATTCGGCTTCCTGCGCTACGCCCATTTCCTGGCGCTGGCCTATCTCGCCTGGATCGCTGTCGGCGCCAGGGGGCGCTACCTGGTGACGGACAATCTCTGGGGCAAGTTCGTCGGCGTCGTGCAGAAGGTCGGCCAGCAGTCTCTGGCGGTCTTCCTGGCAAGCCTGGTGATCGCCCAGACCGTCGGCATCCTGCGAGACATGGCTTGGGGACGCGGCAATCCGGTTGCCGAATTCTTCGCCAATGTGGGTGGATTCCTGGCGCTGATCGCGGTTGCCTATGCAGTGAGCTGGTTCAAGGGACAACCCTGGAAAAAAAAGCCGGTCGCGGGGAGCGGGGAGCAGAAGACCTCGATGCCCCGTGATGCCGCGCTGAGCCGCCAGCCGGCTGAGTAGGCGGTATCACGATCGAATGCAGAAGGCCCGGCCTCCGCCGGGCCTTTTTTTCGTCCGGCCGATGCTCTAAATCTGGCTCGCCGAATTCGCCGGCAAACCACATGCCGCCAGGAACCGCTCCGGGGACGCTCCATGATCCGCACGCCGACACTGACCGACCAGCAGATTGCCGATTTCGACCGCGACGGTTTCGTCCATGTGCCGGGCGCCTTTTCGCCCGAGGAAATGGCCACGATCGAAGCCTGGGCGAAGGAGGTGACCTCGGCGCCGGAAGTGCCCGGCCGGCAGTGGGTCTATCACGAGAAAAGCCGCATCGACGGCGCGGACCTCATCAACCGGATCGAGAAGATCGCGCCCTTCCATGACGGCTTTCGCGCGATCGCCACGGCGCTCGGCAAGGTGGCCGGCCAGGCCTTCGGCGAGGAGGCTGTGCTCTTCAAGGAAAAGATCAATTTCAAGATGCCGGGCGGCGGCGGCTTCGAACCGCATCAGGACGCCCAGGCCGGCTGGAACGTCTATGCGAGCAACTTCGTCAACGTGATGCTGTGTATCGACGAGGCGACGGTCGAGAACGGCTGCCTGGAGGTGACCGCCGGCCATCACCGCCGCGGGCTGCTGCGCGGCATGGAGCCGCTGCGCGAGGAGGACATGGTCGGCATGGAGTTCGTGCATTGCCCGACCCGCCCCGGCGACCTGGTGCTTTTCGACGCCTATTGCCCGCACCGTTCCGCGCCGAACCCGACGGCCAACACGCGGCGCATGTATTTCGCGACCTACAACAAGGCGTCCGAAGGCGATCACTTCGACCGGTATCACGCCGACAAGCACCGCAACTATCCGCCGGATATCGAGCGCGAGGCGGGCAGGAGCTACGTCTACAAGGTCTGACGCAATACGCAGTCGAACGACAAAAGGGCCGGCGCATGACCGGCCCTTTTCGTATCGCACCGTTTATCCGCCGTCGTCAGGCGTCGGCGCGGGCAAGCTCCGGCTTGTAGGCGCCTTCGGCGTCCTTCAGCGCTTCCAGCCGCAGGGGCATCAGGCTTGCCGGTACCGAGACCTCCTCCGGGACCCGCCAGAGCGACGAGGCGAGGGCCGCCGCGCCGACATCGCGGCGCGACGTGATGAGCGCGAAGGGGATAGCCAGCAGCGGGCCGGCAACGATCGGCAGCAGCGGCCAGACAAGCGACCAGGACTGGCTGGCGGTCCAGACGATGCCGGTCAGCCCGAACAGGGTCTGCGGCCACAGCTTGGAGGCCGTCAGGCGAAACGGAAGGCCGTGCGGCTGGCGGGACTGCGCGCCCCAGCCGACGGCGCGGCCGAAGGGCAGGCCGGCGATGAAGATCGACTCGGCCACCGCCATGATCGGCGCAAGCAGGGCGGAATAGATCATCTCTCCGAGCGTGCTGGTCACCACCCGCAGCGCACCACCGAAGCGGGTGCGCAGCTTCCGGTCGGCCAGAATGTCGATCACCGTGGCGATCTTCGGCGCGAAGACCATCACCATGATGGTGACGAAAAGCGCGAAGCCGGTGGTGCGGTGGAATTGCAGCACCTCGTCGCCGCCCATCACCGCAAGCGTCGCCGCCAGCACCATGAAGACAAGCCAGGCGGGCGAACTGACGAACATCAGGATTGCCAGGATCAGCTGGATGCGGCTCGTCAGCTTCAGGTTTTTCAGGTTCAGGAGCTTCAGATATTGCAGGTTGCCCTGGCACCAGCGCAGGTCGCGGCGGATGAACTCCAGCAGATGCGGCGGGTTCTCCTCGAAGCTTTCCGTCTCCACCGGCAGCACGCGCACGTCGTAGCCCGCGCGGCGCATCAGCACGGCCTCGACCTGATCGTGGCTGAGGATCGGCCCGGAAAGCGGCCCCTTGCCGGGAAGCACCGGCAGGTGGCAGGCATCGATGAACGGCTGCAGGCGGATGACGGCATTATGCCCCCAGTAAGGGCCGCAATCGCCCTGCCACCAGGCGCTGCCGAGCGTGTAGGAACGCATGCCGAGCCGCATGCCGTACTGGAAGACACGGGCGAAGGCGCTCGCGGTCGGCAGGCCGACCACGAGGCTCTGCAGGATGCCGAGGCGGGGATTGGCCTCCATCCGGCGCACCAGGTCGAGCACGGTGGAAGCCGCCATGAAGCTGTCGGCATCCAGCACCAGCGCATAGGTATGCAGGTGGCCCCAGCGATCGCAGAAATCGCGGATATTGCCGGACTTGAAGGCGAAATTGTCCTCGCGGCGGCGATAGGTCACCGGGAATTCAGCCTGCCAGCGCGCGGCGAGGTCGGCGAATGCGGCTTCCTCGCGGGCGGCGATGGCGTCGTCGTTGGTGTCGCTCAGGATATAGAGGTGGAAGGCCCTGCCTTCGCCCGAGCGCATCAGGTCGGCGATCATCGCCTCCAGATTGGTCAGGACCTGATCGACATCCTCGTTGCGGATGCAGGAGAGAATGGCGGTGGAGGAAATCAGCGGCGCGCGCGCGTCGGGACCGGCGATCGGGCAAACGGCCGCGATCGGGTCGCGCGCGAGGCGCATCAGGCACAGGCCGATCACCGCGTTCCAGAAGCCGATCACGGTCCAGGGCAAGGTCGCCACGAAACAGAGGATCATCGCCCCTTCGCCAAGGCTTATGCCGTTCGACGAGAGGGTGACAGCCAGAAGCGCGGTCAGCGCCAGGATCGACGAGCCGACCAGCGTGGCGAACACGATGCGGCGCGGCCTGACCGACGGCGCGACCATGCCGGGCGCGGCACCGAACCGCACGGGCCCGTCCATCGGGGCCGAAACTGAACCTTCCATCTCCAGCACGTTACGCGCCATGGATCACACCTTTTGTCACTGCACAACGACACTCAAATCGACACTGTGGCTGTTTCAGGGCCGAACCTATGGGGTATACGTCGCTAACCCCGAGAAGAGATTTCCAGACAGCGCACCATGTCCCAGAAGATGACGATTTCCGCCAGAGCCCTCTGGTACGTGGCACCCGGCCGGACCGAAATCCGGACCGAGGACCTGCCCGCTCCAGCCGAAGGCGAGATCCGCGTGGCCGCCATCGCCAGCGGAATCAGCCGCGGTACCGAAAGCCTCGTCTTTCGCGGCGCGGTGCCGCAAAACGAGTGGGAGCGGATGCGTGCGCCCTTTCAGGCGGGCGATTTTCCCTTTCCGGTCAAATACGGTTACGCCTGTGTCGGGTATGCCGAAGGTCTGACTGCCGCTGCGGGCGAGCCGGGTGGAAAATGCCCCGTCTTCGTCCTGCATCCGCATCAGGATCGCTTCAACGTTCCCGTCGATGCCGTCGTTCCCATCCCGGCCGGAATACCCGTCGAGCGGGCAACCCTGGCGGCCAATATGGAAACGGCGCTCAATGGGTTATGGGACGGAATGCCTTCACCCGGGGATCACATTACTGTGGTCGGGGGCGGCGTCGTCGGCCTGCTGACCGCATGGCTCGCATCGAAGATTCCCGCGACGTCCGTAACGCTCGTGGATATCAACGAAGCGCGGGCGAAGGTTGCGGCGGCACTCGGGCTCGCCTTCGCGACGCCCGCCACGGCAACGACGGATCAGGACCTCGTCATCCACGCCAGCGGCCAACCGGCCGGGCTCGACACCGCCCTTGCGCTCGCGGGTCAGGAAGCCACCGTCCTGGAGATGAGCTGGTATGGCGACACGCCGGTCACCGCGTCCCTCGGACAGGCCTTTCACAGCCGGCGGCTGACGCTGAAATCGAGCCAGGTCGGCGGCATCGCCGCCCATCGCCGGCCGCGCTGGACGTACCGCCGGCGGCTTGAAACCGCGCTGTCACTTCTGCGTGATGATGCTCTCGACGCCCTGCTTGCACCGCCGATTTCCTTCGCGGATCTGCCGGGAGAGCTTCCCGACATCCTTTCCGGCAAACGCGACGTGCTTGCCCAGGTCGTGGTTTATCCTTAAGCCGTGCGGCAACCCGGCAGCCGCACGCTGCCTTTCCTGGCCGTCCTTGAGGAGCCGTAGTGCCATGCATGCCGTCGAAGTCCGCGACCACATCATGATTGCCCATTCCTTCAAGGGCGAGCTCTTCGGTCCGGCCCAGGCGCTGCACGGCGCGACCTTCGTGGTCGATGCCGCCTTCTTCGCCAGGGACCTGGACGAGAACGGAGTCGTGATCGATATCGGCCGGGCGCACGAGGCGCTGAAGGAAATCCTCGCGCCGCTGAACTACCGCAACCTCGACGACGTGCCGGAATTCGCCGGCAGGAACACCACGACGGAATTCCTGAGCCGGCACATCTTCGACAGGCTGGCGGAAGTGGCGCGCGCCGGCGGGCTCGGCCGCAAGGGCGGCGAACTCTCGACGATCCGCGTTACCCTGCACGAATCCCACGCCGCGCGCGCCTGGTACGAAGCTCCGATCGGCTGAGCGGCGGTCCGATGGCGGCGGACGTCCATTTCCTCTATCCCGGCGATCTCGCGACACCAACCGGCGGCTATGCCTATGACCGGCGGTTGATCGGCGCGCTTCGCGAGGCGGGCGTCGCCGTCGAGGCTATGTCGCTTGGAGACGGATATCCCGATCCCACCGCATCGCAGGTGGCGGCCGCAAGGGCCGCTTTCGCCGGGCTGCCCGATGGTGCCGCCGTTATCATCGACGGCCTCGCCTATGGCGTGCTGGATGATGTCGCCCGCGCCGAATGCCGCCGGCTGAAGCTCGTCGCCCTGGTGCATCATCCGCTGGCGCTTGAAACAGGCGTTCCGGCGGAGCGGGCACGGGCATTGCGCGACGCCGAGCGCGAAGCCCTGAAACAGGCGGCGGCCATCCTGACGACGAGCCATGCGACGGCGGATACGCTGGCGGCGGATTACGAGGTCGCGCGGGAAAAGATCACGGTGATCGAGCCCGGACTGGACCGGGCCGAGCGGGCATCGGGCCGCCCCGCCGGCGAAGGGGCCGGCATCCTCTCGGTCGGCTCGATCATTCCGCGCAAGGACCACGCGACGCTGATTTCCGCGCTTGCCGGCCTGCGCGAGGAAGCCTGGCATCTCGACATCGTCGGCGACGGCACGCGCCATACCGATTGCCGGAGGCTCTTGCGGCAACAGATCGAGCGGTTCGGACTGTCGGACCGGGTGACGCTGCATGGCGCCCTCACTCCCGAGGCTCTCGACGCCCACTATCGGAGGGCCGATATTTTCGCGCTGACGACCGCCTATGAGGGCTACGGCATGGCCTTCGCCGAAGCCATGGCGCGGGGCCTGCCGGTGGTCGCCACCGGCGAGGGCGCCGTCGGCCGGACCGTACCCGCCGAGGCAGGTTTCGTGCTGAAGGCGGGTGATGTCGACGCGGTGCGCGAAGCCCTTCGCCGGCTGATCGCCGAAGCGGAGCTGCGACACCGGATGGGCGAAGCCGCCTTCCGCCATGCGTCCGGCCTGCCGGGCTGGGCGGACGCAGCCAGAACCCTGACCGACCTGCTGGAGACCCTTGAATGAGCGGCTTTTCGAGCGAATGGCTCGCCTCCCGCGAACCCGTGGACCAGCGGGCGCGGAATGTCCGCGTGCGCGACGGCTTTCTCGATCACCTCAGGGCTTCGACAAAGGGGCGCGTGCCGCATCTCGTCGACCTCGGCTCCGGGACGGGATCGTCGCTGCGCGCGCTGGCGCCCGCGATCGGCGGGCCGCAGCACTGGACGCTGACCGATCACGATCCCGCCCTGCTGGCGCTCGCCAAGAGCGCCGCCGAACCCTTCGCCGATTGCCGGGCGGAGGTGCGGCAGGCCGACCTTGCCGCCGATCTTGCGGCCGCACTGCCGGACGACGCCGATGCGGTGACGACCTCCGCCTTTCTCGACCTCGTATCCGAGCGCTGGCTTGGCGACTTGATCGCGGTGCTCGCCAAGCGTCGCCTGCCCTTTCTCGCCATGCTGACTTATGACGGACGAGCGGGCGCGGCCCCCGCGCATCCCTTCGACGAAACCGTGCGGCAAGCCATGAACCGGCACCAGAAGACCGACAAGGGCTTCGGTCCGGCGCTTGGACCGGATGCCGCGGCGCGCGCCGTGAGCGCCTTCGCCGAAGCCGGATTTCTGGTCATTGCCGGCGCCTCCGACTGGCGGGCGCTGGCCGCCGAGACCGCCTTCCAGACGATGCTGGTGGAAGGTTGGGCGCAGGCCGCCCGCGAGATCGGCGAGGACGAAGCTTCAATCGCCGCCTGGCAGGAGGACCGGCTGTCGCGCATCAACGCGCAAGGCCTGACCACGCTGGTCGGCCATCTGGACTTCGCCGCGCTGCCCGCGATCTAAATTCCCGACAGATCGCAGTCGACCAGCAGCTCCGACCCCAGGCAATGGGTGACGGTGGGAGGGCGGATCGCCTCGTCGACGGTTGCGATCGCCGGCAATTGCAGGCCGGCCGGCCCCGAGCCAAGCAGGACCGGCGAGATCAACAGATGCAGCCGGTCGAGCGCGCGCGCGTCGATGAAGCGCGAAATCGTCTGCGCTCCGCCTTCCAGCAGCACCCTGCGAAAGCCCTGCGCGCTCAGGAACGCGCGGATCGCATGCGGGTCCACATTGCCGCCGCTCATCCCGAGGCGGTGCACCTCGACGCCATCCGGCGCCGCGCCCGGCGCATCGGCGCCGGTCAGCAGCAGGCAGCGCGCACCGTCTTCGGTATTCAGGCTTTCCCAATCCTCCAGCCGGCCACGGGGATCGATGACGACCCGGGCGGGATTGCGCCCGGCGACGAGGCGGACGGTCAGGCGCGGCCGGTCGCAGATCGCTGTGCCCACGCCAACCACTACCGCGTCGCAGACGGCGCGCAGGCGATGGAGATGGGCAAGACAATCCGGGCCGTTGATATATTTCGAGTGGCCGGTGACGGTGGCGATCCGTCCGTCGAGCGACTGGCCGAGTTGGCCGACCACCGTCAGATCGGAGCGGGTTTCGAGCAGCGGACCGAAGAGCGGGGCATAGGCGTCTGGCAGGACGCTGCCCGCGCCCTGAAAAGCCTCGAGAACGGCAAGCCAGTCCGGATCGTCGAAGCGTTCGGCCTCATCCGGACCATCCGGCAGCGCAACCACACTGGCGCTTCCGCCACCCCGCCGAGACATCCAGACCTCCCCAAAAGCCGGCCTCTCTCACCCGAGGCGGACATCGTTTGCGGCCAATAAATCGACGCCTTGTCAGGAACACCAATGAAGGCGATCTCACATTGTCGTGATCCGACGAGGCCGTTGATATGCAGCGAACTCGCGCAGGCTTGAACGATGCAGGCGCGCGTCGCACAAACTGGGTGGTCCGTGCGGCCGGCAATCGTCGTAAGCTGATCGCGAGTGAGCGAGATCCGGGAGGGAACGCATGACGGGGGAAAAGGGGTTCGTCTACACGCCGGTGGCGCGGCTCTTCCACTGGGTCACCGCGGTTCTGGTGCTGGCGATGGTTCCGGCCGGCATCACCATGGTCAATATCGGCCCAGGCAAGCTGCAGAATACGCTGTTCGACTTCCACCGCTCGACCGGGGTGCTGCTCTTCGTGATCACCTTTGCCCGGCTGCTGTGGCGGCTGAAACATCCGCCCGCGCCGCTGGAGGACACGATCCCGGCCTGGCAGCGCAAGGCGGCGCATGCGACTCATTGGTTGCTCTATGCGGTGCTGCTTTTCTCGCCGCTGCTCGGCTGGGTGGCGACATCCGCTTATCCGGCGCCGATTCCCGTCTACGGCCTCTTCACGCTGCCGCCGATCATTCCGCCGGACCGGGCGCTTTCGACGCTGCTGTTCAACATCCACCAGGTCATCGGCATCGTCTTCAGCCTGGCCGTGGTGGTCCACATCGCCGCCGCCCTGCATCACCGGCTGATCCTCAAGGACAATGTATTGGCCCGGATGACGGGATAACCGGCCGCCACCGGCCCCGAGAATTGCCGATTATTAATTGACCAACCGGTCGATTAATTATTAAATGCGCGCTGTTCAAACCGGATGGCGAAGGCTAGGTCATGAACTCATAAATCTGAACCGGCAATGCGGGAGAAAACGCCATGCAGGAGGCTTTCATCGTCGATTACGTGCGCACGCCGATCGGGCGTTTCGGCGGGGTGCTTTCCGCGGTGCGTGCCGACGATCTGGCGGCGGCTCCCATCCGCGCGCTGATCGCGCGTCATGCCGGTCTCGACTGGGCAGCGATCGACGACGTGCTCTATGGCTGCGCCAACCAGGCGGGCGAGGACAACCGTAACGTCGCGCGCATGGCCGCCCTGCTCGCCGGCCTGCCGGTCGACGTGCCGGGCACGACGATTAACCGCCTGTGCGGCTCGGGCATGGATGCGGTGCTGATGGGCGCGCGCGCCATTCGCTGCGGCGAGGCCGATCTCATCATTGCCGGCGGCGTCGAGAGCATGTCCCGCGCGCCCTTCGTCATGCCCAAGGCCACCTCCGCCTTTTCCCGTAACGCGGAGCTCTACGACACCACGATCGGCTGGCGCTTCGTCAACCCGGTGATGAAAGCGCAATACGGCATCGATTCCATGCCGGAGACCGGCGAGAATGTCGCCGAGGATTTCGCCGTGTCCCGCGCGGACCAGGACGCCTTCGCCGTGCGCTCCCAGAACCGCGCGGTGGCGGCGCAGGAGAACGGCCGCCTGGCGCAGGAAATCGTCGCCGTCGAGATTCCGGGCCGCAAGGGCGAGGTGACGGTGGTCGACAGGGACGAGCATCCGCGCCCCGGAACGACCGTGGAGTCGCTCGCCAGGCTGCCGACGCCCTTCCGGGCGGGCGGCAGCGTGACGGCGGGCAATGCCTCCGGCGTCAACGACGGTGCCGCCGCCCTGCTGATTGCCTCGAAAGGCGCCGTGGAGCGTTATGGCCTCACGCCGATCGCCCGTATTCTTGGCGGCGCCGCTGCCGGCGTGCCGCCGCGCATCATGGGCATCGGCCCGGCGCCCGCGTCGAAGAAGCTGCTTTCCCGTCTCGGGCTATCGGTCGGCGATATCGACGTGGTGGAACTCAACGAGGCCTTCGCTTCGCAGGCGCTCGCCACCCTGCGTCAGCTCGGCATCGCCGACGACGCCCAGCACGTCAACCCGAATGGCGGGGCAATCGCGCTCGGCCATCCGCTCGGCATGACGGGCGCGCGCATCGTCGGCACGGCGGCGCTGGAGCTCCGGCATCGCGGGGCGAAACGCGCGCTGTCGGCCATGTGCATCGGCGTCGGCCAGGGCATCGCCTGCGCCATCGAGGCGGTGTAGTTCCTACAGGGCCACCGCCTGGCCGGTGCGGGCGCTTTCTTCCGCCGCCGCACCGACCATGACCGAGACCAGCCCGTCGTTCAGCGACACTTCCGGCGTGCCGCCGCGGCGCACCAGGTCGATGAATTTCCGGTGCTGGAAGTAGGTCGAGCCGTGATGGTCGCCGGCGGCGAGGATCGCCTCGTCCACATGCACCGCCTCGCGGATTTCGCGCTTGGTGGCGCGTGGCGAGACGGCGATTTCCGAGACGCGCTCGCGCCCGTCGGGCGAAAAGCGCGACGGGCCGGGAATGAAGGCGTCGACGCGCGCCGCGTCGCCCGTCGCCGAAATGATCTCCTGCCAGTAGGAGCCCTCGGCGAACATGCACAGGTCGAGCATCGCGCGCACGCCATTGGCGAAGTCGACCACCACGAAGGCATTGTCCAGAATATCCGGCCGGCCTTCCGGATAGGTCTCGTCGAGAAAATTGACGTCCATCGCGCCGGAAGCATAGACGCGCACCGGCTCGCTTTCGGCGATCAGCCGCATCAGGTCGAAGAAATGGCAGCATTTCTCGACCAGTGTGCCGCCGGTCTTCGCGGAAAAGCGGTTCCAGTCGCCCACTTTCTTCAGGAAGGGGAAGCGATGCTCGCGGATCGAGATCATGCGCAGCCTGCCCGCGGTTCCTTCCCGCACCTCTTTCAGCAGGCGCTGGACGGGCGGCATGTAGCGGTATTCCATCGCCACCCACAGCGGCGCGCGGCGCCTTTCCTGCAGGCTCGCCACCGCCCGACAGTCGTCGAGCGTCGTGCAAAGCGGCTTCTCGACCAGGATCGGCTTGTCGAGCCCCATGACGTCCTTCAGCACGTCGATGTGGGTGTGGTTCGGGCTGGCGATCAGGATCGCGTCGAACTCCGCCCCGCTCATCATTTCGCGATAATCGGCGAAGGCGGCGCAGCCCTCGCCCGCAAGGCGCTGCGCGGTTGCCCGCATGTCCTCGTCCGGGTCGGCGACGGCTGAGACGGACGCTCCCGGCAGGAGCCTGATGTTGCGGATATGCTCGTGGCCCATCATGCCGGAGCCGATGATGGCGTAGCGGACCGGTTTTTCGTTCATGTCAAAGTTCCAGTACAGGGACGCCGAGAGCGCCGGCGGCCTGCCGCAGGCTGTCGCGGTGGTCGCCATAGGCCAGCGCCATGTGATGTTCGAGCGCCGCGCCCATGACACTTTCCAGGACCGATTTCGCGCCGCTGTCGAAGCGCACGACGCCGGACGTGCCGGTGAAGGCCATCGGCCGGTCCAGCATCTCGCCGCCACCGATCACCGCGAAGGTTTCGCCCCTCGCCTGCGACAGGCGAAAGAAGGTGACGCGGCCGGTCTTCAGCGGGAACTCGAAGAGAAGGGGCATCTTGCGATTGGTGTGGATCGTGGCCGAGACCTTCGCACGGTCGGCGGCCATCGAGACCGGGGCCTGGCCGCAATGCCAGACGACGCCCGTATCGTCGGCCTCGTCGAGATCGACGAGATCGGCAAGGAAGACCGGAGCATCGGCGACCTTCTGCAACAGCAACGTCGTCAGCGCGCCGTAGACATCCGCCTCGCAGGCGCAGGGCACGCGCGCCTCTCCCATCATCGCCACCGGACCGCAGACCGCGCCGCCATATTCGGTGAAAGTCTCCGGCCAGCAGCGGATGGCGAAGGCGTCGAACTGCCCCTTCCGCCGGATTTCCTCCATCGCCGCCTTGAGCTTCAGCGAGCGGTCGAGCTGATCCTGATCGACGGTATCGAGGTTGCCGGCAAGCGCGGCGGCATCGCCCCGGATCGCGGCGGCTTCGTCCGCGGAGACCGACTTCGCGCCGGCAAACAGCGTATCAAGCTCCATCTCCTCGACCGAGATGCCGGCAAGCGCAAGGAGCTTGGCCTTGTCGTAGTGGCACGTGTCGAAACCTTCGGGCGGCTGCCCGATCCGGCCTATGCGCGCGCCCCGGATCGCGGCCACTGCCTCCGCTCCCGGCCCTCGCGCTTCCGGCGGCGGCGACAGCGGCACCGGCTTCGACCGGCGATCGCCGGCAAGCAGTTCGGCAAGTCGCGCGTCGATGCCGGCTGCGTCCGGGCTGGCATAGAGATACGAAAAGTCCCGACCGTTGAGGCCCAGCGCATGGCCGGCGAGATTGAGGCCGCAGAAGGAGTTGAGCCGCAGCCTGCCGCCGAGCCTCGGTTCGGGGATCGCCCAGATCGACAGCGGCACGGCAAAGCCGTTGGCGATCTCAACCGCCATCGAGGCATCGGTGAAGGTGACCTGCAGGATCAGGATCTGCTCCGGCTTTGCGGCCTTCAGCGCCGTTACCGCCTCGCGCGCCTGCGCGGCGTCGAACAGGAGCGACCGCGAGCCGACGATCTCGTGGCCCGTTCGCCCAAGGGCGGCGAGCATGCGGAGAAGATTTTCCTCCGCGAAGGGAACGTCGAAGGTCGGGCGGCCGAGCGGCAGGATTCCGATGCGCGCCATGGCTCAGAACCCCTTGTAGGTGTGGCGGAAGCTCGCATCCTTCGGTCGGAAGGAAGCGCCTTCCGGCCCGTAGCAGGGATGCGCGGCGAAGGGCGCCGCCTCCGCATCGGTAAGAAGATTGAGGTCGCGCATATAGGCTGTCGCCTCGCCCTCGAGCCCCGAGCGCATTTTCGCCCAGTCGGGGAAATGGCTGAAAGCTTCGAGCCAGATGGCGCGGCCCGCCAGATATCCGGACGCACCGGCCTTGTAGGCATGGGTCAGGATATTGCGGAACTCGGCCTTGCCGGCACCGGCGGACAGCATCACCCACGGCCGTCCGGCCAGCCTGCCCATTTCATCGAAGACGGCCTGCACCTCGTCCGCGCCCTCGTTGCCGACGCCCGGCACGTCGGCGGCGTTGACCGGGCTTTCCAGCTTGAAGAGGTCGACGCCGTAATCCGCCCCGGCGAATTCCGCGACCGATTTCAGCACGTCGTCGGCCTTCTTGCCCTTCATTTCCACGTAATCGCGCGTCTGATGCGCATCCTTCGGCAACGGATAGACAAGCAGTTCGAAGACGAACGGAATGTCGTAGCGCGCGCAGGCTTCGCCGATGCGCTTGACGAAATCCTGCTGGTGGCGGTTGACGTTCTCGCCCGCGTCCGGCCGGTACCAGGCCAGCACCTTCACGGCGTCGCCGCCCATGCGCTTGATCTTCTCCACCGACCAGTCGTCGATCTCGGAAGAAAACCTGCCTTCCGGCGTCTCCCGGAAGATCGAATCCTCCAGCGTGACGATCAGTCCCCTGGCCGGCGACAGCAGGTCGATGCCCCGGGGGATCGCGAAATGCGGGTCGAGCAGTAGGGCAGAGCTTTCCCTCTGCAACGTCTCGACCAGCAGCGCCTTGAAGCCGGCGACATCGTCATACGGCGCCTCAGTGGTACCGTAGTGCGTCGCGATCGGTCGCTTGATGGGCGGGCGCTGGTCAACCGCCGTCATCTTGAACCGGCCGGCGTCATCCGCCATACGCCGCATGCCCCAGAGTTTGCCGGGTGTCAGATCCGTCATGCTCTTTCCTTCAGGAATTCCTGGACTTCAATCCGAGAGGGCGCGCCGGAGCGTCCCCCAAAGCGGCTGCACTTGATCGCAGCCGCCGCATTGGCAAAGCGCATCGCTGCAACTTCGTCCTCGCCGTTGCCGAGCGCCAGCGCGAAGGCGCCATGCCAGACATCGCCGGCGCCGAGCGTATCGGCAACCGGGATCCGGAAGGCCGGCATCGTGCGCACCATATCTCCTTCCAGCCATGAGACCCCGTCCCCGCCACGCGTCACGCAAACGAAAGCCCCGGTCTCCGCCCGCGCGCGCTTCAGGCCGGCGGCAAGGTCAGCGCCGCCGGAAAACTCGGCAAGCCCCTGCTCCGAAAAGGCGAGATGCGTGGCAAGCCGCAAGGCGTCCCCGGCAATACGGGTCGGCGCCTCGACATCCATCACGCCCGGCTTGCCGCGCTCGCGTGCCAGCCGCATGACGGCTTCGGCGCCATCCGGCCATCGGGTATCTGCCAGTGCGGCATCGAATTCGGGCACTGAGCTGCCTGTGAGCCAGCCGGCGCCCTTTTCCATCGTCTCATCGCGATAGTTCACGATCTGCCTCTCGCCATCCCTATCGAGCAGGATCGAGGAAAACGAAGAGCGCCGCCCCTTTTCCCGGCGCACAAGCCGGCAATCGACGCCCTCGGCATCGATATCCTTCAGAATCAAATCGCCGATTGGGTCGTCGCCAAGGCGGGCAGCCAGCAACGCCTGGCCGCCAAGCCTTGCCACGGCGACCGCCGCATTGGCCGCGCATCCCCCGCCGACGATCGCCGCCTCCCTTGCCCGGTACTTCTCGGCGCGGCGCGGCATTTCATCGAGCGTGAGCACGAAATCGATCACGGCGATGCCCGCAATCAGCACGGCGGTCATTTCATCTCCTTCGAGAGCCCGGCCGCGGGGACACAGGGTTGGCTACGCCCCGAACACTAGCAAGTCTTATATAAGTTACAAGACCAATGTCGCCGGATCATGAGAGCGCGCCCGGTCAGCGAAGGCGGCGCAGGTAACGCTTGATAAACCCTACGGTAAATATCCCGCCCATTCTCACGGGATTTAAGATTTTGGCAGTTCGCCCGGCTTTACCTTACGCAACAGAGTGATGGGGAACGGCTGCCGTTTCGAAGGCTTCGTCGATGCAATGGAGCCTGGTCAATGGCGCTGCTGGCGACAATGGAGAGTAAGGGCGTATGACCACTGCCGAAATCATCCGGGATCTCGTGGGCAAGCACGGCAAGCTGCCGGTCGACGTCGCGACGCTTGGCGACGACAGCGACCTCTACACGGCCGGCCTCTCCTCCTTCGCCTCCGTCCAGCTCATGCTGGCTCTGGAAGAGCAGTTCGACATCGAGTTTCCCGAGACCATGCTGAAGCGGGCGACCTTCGCATCGATCCGCGCGATTGCCGACGCGGTGGACTCGATCGTCCGGGACCAGGCGGCCGCGTGATGAATATCGCCAGCAAAGCCGATGCGATCGGTCTTGGCGAGCGCGCCCGCCGCGCCGCCAGGGTGGCGGGCGAATTCGCCGATGCGGTCGACCGCGAGGGGCGCTTCCCCCGGGAAGGCATGGAGGCGGTCGCGGCCGAGCGGCTGATGGGCATCCAGGTTCCGGCGGTCCATGGCGGCGAGGGCGCGACAATCTCGGAGGTCGCCGAAGTCTGCGCCATCCTCGGCCAGGCCTGCGCGGCGACGGCGATGACCTACGCCATGCACCAGATCCAGGTGGCGAGCATCGCCGGCTTTTCCGGCGGCAGCGCCTGGCATGCGGGCTTCCTGAAGCGGCTTTGCGACGAGCAACTCCTGATCGCGTCGGCGACCAGCGAAGCGGGCATCGGCGGCAACCTGCGCAACTCCGTCTGCGCCATCGAAACGATCGGCGACACGGTGCGGCTGGAAAAGGACGCCACCGTCATTTCCTACGGCGCCAATGCCGACGCCATCCTGGTCACGTCGCGCGCTCATGCCGACGCGGCGCCGAGCGATCAGGTCAGCACGCTTTTCCTGAAGGATCAGTACACGCTGGAGCACACCCGCGACTGGGATACGCTCGGCATGCGCGGCACCTGCTCCGACGGCTATGTCTTCCGTGGCGAAGCGCCGAAGGAACAGGTCCTGCCCGCGCCCTTTGCGGAGATCGCCGCCGAATCCATGCTGGCCGTCTCGCATCTCCTGTGGGGCGCCCTCTGGTACGGGATCGCCGCCGATGCGGTGGCCCGCGCGCAGGGCTTCGTGCGCGCCGCCGCCAAGCGGTCGCCCGGCACGACGCCGCCCGGCGCCCTGCGCCTCGCCGAAGCCTCCAGCCTGCTTCAGCAGGTCAAGGGCAACGTCGTGGCCGGCCTTCGCCAGTTCGAGGCCGCGAAAGGCGATGCCGACAGGCTGTCGGCGATGAGCTTCGCGGTGGCCATGAACAACGTGAAGGTCGGCGTTTCGCAGACGATCCTGACCATCATCAACCACTGCCTGCTGATCAACGGCATCATGGGCTACAAGAACGGCACGCCCTTCAGCCTCGGCCGGCACCTGCGCGACGCCCATTCCGCGCAGCTGATGATTTCCAACGACCGCATCCTCGGCAATACCTCGACGATGCTTCTGGTCCACAAGCAGGACACCAGCCTGATCGGATAGGACATGGACGCGCAAACGAGCTTTCTCGACACGCTTTTCGATCGCGGCATCCTGCATGAAAGCGGTGTCGATGGCCTCTATGCCCGCAGCGCCCTCTTCGAGGACGTGATCCGCCGGTTCGAGGACTATGTCATCGGCCTCGGCAGGGACGAGACGGACGAGGCCATGGTCTTCCCGCCGGGCATGACGATGGCCGACTTCGAGACCAGCGGCTACATGAAGAACTTTCCGCAGCTCGCCGGCACGGTGCACGCCTTTTGCGGCGACACGCACGACCACATGGCGCTGCTGGAATGCCTGGCCACCGGCAAGGACTGGACGGACGGCCAGAAGCGCACGGGCCTCGCCCTGACGCCGGCCGCCTGCTATCCGCTCTATCCGATCGTCGCCCGCCGCGGCGCCCTTCCCGAGGGCGGCCTGACGGTGGCGCTGCAGTCCTATTGCTTCCGCCATGAACCGTCCAAGGATCCCGCGCGCATGCAGATGTTCCGCCAGCGCGAATATGTGCGGGTCGGTTCCGCCGACGAAGCGATTGCCTTCCGCGAGACCTGGAAACGGCGCGGTTCCGAGATCATGACCGCGCTCGAACTTCCCCATCACGTCGATGTCGCCAACGACCCGTTCTTCGGGCGTGCCGGCAAGATGATGGGCGCGAGCCAGCGCGAGCAGGAACTGAAGTTCGAGATGCTGGTGCCGATCACCTCTTCCGACAAGCCGACCGCCTGCATGAGCTTCAACTATCATCAGGACAATTTCGGCAAGGCCTGGAACATCCGCCAGAGGAACGGCGAGCCGGCGCACACCGCCTGCGTCGGCTTCGGGCTGGAGCGCATCACGCTGGCGCTGCTGCGCCATCACGGCCTGGAGCCCGCCGAATGGCCTGACGGCGTGCGCAAGGTGCTTTGGGGCTGAGCGCAGGCGACATGGATGCGACGAGCAAACTGCCGAAGCTCTTTCCCGGCCTCGACCCGGCGACATATCCGCGTCACGGCCTACACGCGCCGGAGCGCGACTGGCCGGAGACCAACTGCTATCTGGATGTCTGGATCGAGTTGCTGCACGCCGCCGGCCTGCCGCCGGAAGCCTGCCTCGGCTATTCGGTGACGCAGGACTTCGAAGGCGACCAGTTCACCTTCTTCAAGGTGCCGCTGGAAGACCTGGAAACGCTCTACGGCATCCGCGTCACGGAACTGGCGATCTACGACCGGGTCGAAAACCACGTTGCCGAACAGCTTGGCCGCGGGCGGGCGACGCTGGTGGAGGTCGACAGCTTCTTCCTGCCGGATACGCAGGGCACGTCCTATCGCGAGGATCACGGCAAGACGACGATCGCCGTCAATCGCCTCGATGTCGAAGGCCGGTCGATGGATTATTTCCACGGCCTCGGCCTGCACCGGCTGCAAGGCGACGACTTCGACGGCATCTTCCAGCGGGCCGCGCATCAACGGGACTTCGCTTTCCTGCCCTACACCGAATTCGCCAAGTTCCCGGAAAGGCACGCCAACCAGCCGGGGCTGGGCGAGACGGCCCTTGCCTTGCTGTCCCGCCATCTGGCACGGCGTCCGGCGGCGAACCCGGTCTGCGCCTTTGCCGAGGTTCTGCCCGGCAAGGTCGCGGCGGTCGCCGAGCGCGAATTCGGCTTCTTCCACCTGTTCGCCTTCAATACGGCTCGCCAGCTTGGCGCCAATTTCGAGCTTTTCTCCAGTCATCTCGCCTGGCTGTCGGCGGAGGGGGCCGGCGATTTCACCGCTGAGCAGCGAGCGGCCAAGGCGATCTCGGAGTGCTGCAAGGCGGTGCAGTTCCAGCTCGCCCGTGCGGTCGCGCGCCGGAAATTCGATACGCTCGGCCCCGCCCTGCAGCCGGCGGTCGAGGCCTGGGACGCCCTCATGGCAGGCCTCGACGCCAAGGTCGGCAAGGCCGCCGCGCCCGCCGCGTGAGCCATGAGCACCCTTCTCCCCATTGCCGGCACGACCGTCACCGCACTCGACGCGGGCTGGCGCATGGCCGTCGCCGAAGCGGGCGCCTTCGGCAGGCCTTCCGATCTTGACGGCAGTCTTGTCTGGCATCAGGCGAAGGTGCCGGGCACGGCGGCGGACGCACTCGCGGATGCCGGGCTTTTCGACCCCGCCAGGCCGGAGCCCCTGCACGGCAAGGATATCTGGTACCGCACAACGATCCGCCCGCAGCGGCCCGGCCCGCACCGCCTCCGCTTCGAGGGACTGGCGACGATCGCCGAAGCCTGGCTTGGCGGCAGTCCGATCCTTGCCTCATCCTCGATGTTCGAAGCGAGCGAGGTGGATATCGACCTTGCGGGCGAGGCGGAACTGACAATCTGTTTGCGCGCGCTACAGCCGCATCTCGCGAAACGGGGGCCGCGCGCCAGATGGCGCACGCAGCTCACCCCGGAACAGGGGCTGCGGCTCACCCGCACCACGATGCTCGGCCACATGCCGGGCTGGTGCCCGTCGATCCATGCCGTCGGTCCCTTCCGCCCGATCCTGCTCGTCAGGCCCGGCTCGCTCGCTGCCGAGGATCTTCGGATCGACGCGAGGCTGACGGAAGAAGGACACGGCGAACTCGCCGTTTCGCTGAAGCTTGCCGGGATCGTTCCCCACCTCGCCATTTCCTGCGGCGGCGAAACGTCGGCAATGAGGGAAATGCCGGACGGCCGCTACGAGGCGAGGCTCACGCTCGAAAACGTCAAGCCCTGGTGGCCGCACACCCATGGCACGCCTCACCTCCACGAGGTCGTCCTGGAGGCAGGCGACGAACGGCTGTCGCTCGGACGTACCGGCTTCCGCCGCATCGAAATTGACAAGGGCGAGGACGGCAAGGGCTTTGCGCTACGTGTCAATGGCACGCGTATCTTTTGCCGTGGCGCCGTCTGGACCAATGCCGACCTGCTGCGGCTGCCGGGCGATGCGGCAAGCTACCGCCCGCTGCTGGAGCTCGCCCGCGACGCGAACATGAACATGCTGCGCGTCGGCGGCACCATGGTCTACGAAACGGCCGAATTCTTCCGCCTCTGCGACGAGTTCGGCATCCTCGTCTGGCACGATTTCCAGTTCGCCAATTTCGATTATCCGGTTAGCGATCCGGAATTTGCCGCCACCGTCGAGCGGGAGGCGCAGGACTTCCTGCACGTGACGCAAGGCTCTCCTTCGTTCGCCGTCGCCTGCGGCGGCAGCGAGATCGAGCAGCAGGCTGCGATGATGGGCGTCTCCCGCGAGAAATGGCAGGGGCCGCTGACGCAGGAAATCCTGCCGGCGGCCTGTGCGCGGCTGCGCCCCGACATCGCCTATGTGGCGAACTCGCCGACCGGCGGGGCGATGCCCTTCTCGCCGAACGAAGGCGTAACCCATTATTTCGGCGTCAGCGCCTATCGCATGCCGCTTGAGGATGCCCGGCGCGCCGAGGTGAAATTCGCGGCGGAGTGCCTGGCCTTCGCCAATCTGCCGGAAGCCGCGACCGTCGAGCGCCATTTTCCGCCCGGCCCCGGCCACAGCCCGGAATGGAAGGCCCTGATCCCGCGCGACCGCAACACAGGCTGGGATTTCGAGGACGTGCGCGACCACTATGTCGAAGCACTCTACGGCGTGAAGCCGCTCGATCTGCGCTACGGCGATCCCGAGAGCTATCTCGATTTCGGCCGCGCGGTTGTTGCCGAGGTGATGGAGGCGGTCTTTGCCGAATGGCGGCGGGCGGGATCACGCACCGCCGGCGGCCTCATCTGGAATTTCCGCGACCTCTTCCCGTCCGCCGGCTGGGGTGTGGTGGACGCAACGGGGGCTCCGAAATCGGCCTTGTTCGCGCTGAAGCGCGCTTTCCGTCCCGTGGCGCTCGCCCTTACCGACGAGGGCACCAACGGGCTTTACGCCCAGCTTGCCAACGATACCGCCGATACGCTGTCGTTCAGGCTGGAAATCTCCTGCCTGAACGGGGGAGCCGTACCGGTCGCAAGCGGCGCGCTGGATCTGGAAATCGCGGGCCGAAGCTCGAGGGCCGTCCCGGTGACCGAGGTCCTGGGCGCCTTTTTCGACGCGACCTATGCCTTCCGCTTCGGCCCGCCGGCGCATGACGTGACCCATGCCAGACTCATCGACGCTGCCAGCGGGATTGTCCTTGCCGAAGCATTCCACTTCCCGCGCGGGCGCGGGGCCGCCATGCATGCCGCGCGGCTGGATGTCCGCTGCGAGACCGGCGCCGGTGGCAATGCCGTGGTGGTGCTCGCCACCGACCGCCTCGCCCAGTCGGTGCATATTCGCGCCGATGGCTACCTGCCCGACGACAACTGGTTCCATCTGGCGCCGGGCAGCGAGAGGCGCGTCACGCTGCGCCGCCTGCCGGGCACCGATCACGCGGTTTCAGGGGAAATCGGCCATCTGGGCTCGAAAGAGCGTTTTTCCTACTCGGCCGGCTGAAGCGAGCGGCGGGCTTCGCCCAGGAATGCCCATGTCGACCCGACCAGCGCGAGTTGCAGGAGCAGGCGCGCCACGGCCGCGCCGACGAGCCCGCCGAGCACCGCGCCCGCCCAGACCGCCGGCACCATCAAGGCCGCCGAGGTGGCAAGCAGGGCGATGCGCGTCTTCTGACGCCCGACCGCGCGCAGGATATCGGCGCCGATGCCGGACAGTCCCATCAGGAAGGGGTAGAGCGCCAGCAGCTTGATGATGTCGGACGTGCCGTCGAAGCCCGAACCGATCAGCAGCGGCACATAATCCGCGCCGACGAAAAGGGCAACTGCCACGCAGGCCGACATTGCCAGCGACACGGGCAGCAGCCGGATGCCGAAACGCACGCTGTCGGAGCGACTTTGCGCGGCATTGCGGAAATGCCGCGTATAGGTGGCGTAGAGCAGCGCCCGGACCGGGGCGGACGCCGCATCCACGATCTTGAAGCCGGCCGCGTACTGGCCGGCTGCCGCATCGCCCAGCGTTTCGGCGACGACCGGCTTGTCGAGATCGCCGACACCGCCGATCGCCACATATTCCAGGCAGAATTGCAGCCCGAGCTTCAGGTCCTCGCGCACGATGGTCGGCTTCGGACGGCCGCAAAGGATCACCACGAGCGTGACGGCGACGGCCGCGCTCAGCGCCGATGCCGCCAGGTACCACCAGGCGAAGACGGCAAGCGTCAGCTCCGGCTCGACCAGGATCGCAAGCCCGAGAAAGGCCAGGCGCATGGTGGCGATCAGCACGTTGACGAAAAGCTGCTCGCGCGCCCGGTCGAATGCCATGAAGGCATTGGCCGAGAGCCCGACGAGGCGGCCGCAGACCATGTGCGACACGGCGATGGCCACGATCGGCGCGATCGCCAGCGCATCGCCGGCGAGCCCGTATCCGATGGCGATCGCCGCAAGGCCGACCACCGGCAGGGTGAGCAGGATCATCGTCACCGCATGGCCGAAATAGCGCGGGAACTGCTCGGGATGGACGGCAACGCGCTGGATCATCAGGTGATCGGCGCCGAGCCCGATCAGCAGCACGCCGATCAGGCCGACGCTGGAAAGGGTGACGAAGACGCCATAGCCCGCCGGCCCCAGATAGCGGGAGACCAGCATGAAATAGCCGAACTGGATGACGAGCTGCAGGCCGAAATTGAACGTATAGGTGACCGTATTGCGGGCAAGCGGCGACGCGCGAAGTCGGCGGGCAAGGGTGGTAAGGCGATCCATCGTCAGTCCATATCGCGTCATTTCGCGGTTCTGGCCATATCCGCCGACCAAAGCATGAATTCCTTAAGATTTCCGGTCGAAGCTTGGGGGAAATCGCACAGCAGGCCGGAAACGCAGCGTGAATTCGGCGACAATTCAGGATCGGGCCGCGCCATGCTCGCCAACAATCTCTACCTGACATTTCACGGTATCGGCGACCCTATCGTGCCTCTGGCCGAGGGCGAAGGCCGCTATTTCGTCGGCAAGGACGTCTACCGGCAGGTCATCGCGCAGCTTGCGGTGTTGGAGCGGGCGACCGGGGTGAAGGCGCATGTCACCTTCGACGACGGCAACCTCTCCGACTACGAGACCGGGTTCCCCGCGCTTCAGGAACATGGGCGCAAGGGTAGTTTCTTCGTGCTGGCCGGGCGGATCGGCAGGCATGGCTATCTTTCCGCCGCCCGGATCCGCGAGCTGGCCGACGCCGGTATGGAAATCGGCAGCCACGGCCACGACCACGTGGACTGGCGCCGCCTCGACGAGGCGGGCCGGCGCCGCGAATTCTCCGATGCCCGCAAGCGCATCGAGGATGTCGCGGGACGAGCGGTGACGTCGGCGGCCGTGCCCTTCGGCCGTTTCGACCGCTTCGTTCTCGCTCATCTGAAACAGGAGGGCTTTGCCCGCGTGCTGACCAGCTCGCAGGGCCTTGCGATGAGCGGAAGCTGGTTCTGCCCGCGCACCTCGCTGACGCAAGATTTCGACCCGGCCCGCGACCTGGCGCCACTTGCCGGTGCCAGCGCGAGGCTCAAGGGCGTCGCCTATGCCGCGCTTCGCAAGCTTCGCTACCGGTTCTGAATAACGGTTCCTTCAGCCCTTCCGGGTTACCTTGCGTTCAAAGACAAGAACGGCAGACAGGGCATGGCCGGCGACGGTTGCGAATTGGCAGTGCTGGATAACCCGTCCGCGCGCGGCAGCGCCGCGGCGGGTGCGCCATGCTATGTCGACGGCATGGCCGCCATGCTGCATGGCGCGACCGGAAAGACCGGCGTCCTGTTTCTCAGCCCCTGGGGCTTCGAGGAACTGTGCGCCCGCAAGGCCTATCGCCTGATGGCCGAGCGCATTGCCGGCAATGGCTACCCAGCCCTTCGCTTCGACTATCCGGGCACGGGCGATTCCGCCCCCCTGCCGAACGATACCGGCGGCTGGACCGGCGGCGCCCGCAAGATGCTCACGCACTTCAAGAAGACCCGCGGCCTTGACCGGGTGGTGCTGGTCGGCCAGGGCCTCGGCGGGCTTGTCGCCGCGCGTCTCGCCGCATCGGAGCCGGACATCGCGGGCCTTGCGCTGCTGGCTCCCGTCTCCGCCGGAAAGGGCTACCTGCGCGCGCTGGCAGCCTGGACGGCCTTCACCCAACCGACCTTCAAGGTTGCGCCGGACGAAGCGGGGGACGGCAGCCTGACCTCCGCCGGCTTCGTGCTTTCGCCCGAAACGATTTCCGAAATCCGCTCGCTCGACATCAAGCGCGCCGCCTTGCCGGAGAACCTGCCCGTCCTGCTGGTGAAACGCTTCGAACATCCGGCTGACGATGCCGTCGAGGAGCATCTCGTGGAATGCGGCACCGCCGTCAGGTCCGCGGTCTTTGCCGGATACGACGCCTATACCAGCGACCCGACGCTTTCCGAAGTGCCGTCGGACGCCATCGCGACGCTCGCCAACTGGATATCCGACACGTTCGAGCCGGGCAAAGCCAGCGCAGCGATCGAACCCGCACCGGCAAGGCTCGACCTGGGAGGTTGCGTCGAGGAGGCCTGTCGCTTTGGCGAAGACGGCAGGCTTTTCGGGATCCTGACGCGCCCCATGCCCGGTCCCGCAAAGGCCGGGGTCGTTCTGCTCAATTCGGGCTATGACCATCACATCGGCTGGGCCGGAGCCCATGTCGAGATGGCCCGCAAGCTCGCCGGGGAGGGCTTCGCGACGCTCAGGATCGACGCGTCCGGCATCGGCGAAAGCCCGCTCATGCCCGGCCAGGGGGCGCAGATCCTCTATTCCGACGCACAGATAGCCGACGTTCGCGAAGCCGTCGCCCTGCTGAAGGCGCACGGTATCGGCAAGGTCGTGGTTTCCGGACGCTGCAGCGGCGCCTATCTCGCCCTGATTTCCTCCGTCGCATTGGAAGACGTCGACGGCATGGTGATGGTCAATTCCCGCCGCTTTGCCTGGAACCCCCGCCAGGACGTGGATATCGAGATCCGCAAGCCCGTGCAGCCATTGAAATCCTATCAGCGCAAGCTGCGCGACCCGCGCGTCCTGAAGCGCGCGTTATCCAGCCCGAAAGCGTTCCGCGAAAGTTTTGCCAAGCTGGTCAAGGGCGTGGCGCGCCCGTTCTTTCGCGCCATGGCGCCCTTGCTGGGCCCGCTTTCGATGCACAACCGGCTCGACCGGCAGGTGCAGCGGCGCATGGCGAGCTTGCGGCGCCGCGACGTGCCGACCCTGATCGTCTATAGCGAGAACGACCCGGGCCTGGAGGAACTGGCGAGCTATTTCGGTGCCGATTACCGCCGCATGGAGATTTACCGCAATGCCCGCCTCGTCTTCGTGCCGGACGCGGATCACAACCTGACGCCGAAAGCGGCGAGGCAGCTGCTGCTGCGCGAGACATCGGCCCTGCTCCGGCAACTGGCCGGCAGCGCCGGCAATCTGGACGAGCGAACCGACGCGATCGAGGCGGCGCAATGATGAACCATCATCAAAGTGCGCCGGCCCCGGGCAACGATCCGGTCCAGTCCGCGATGCGCAGGCGATCCCTCGCCAAGCGGCTCGCGCGCTATTGGCGCATCCTTTCGGAAGACTTCCCGATCTATATCCGGACGCGGAATAAAAAGAGCTTCGCCGCCCAGGCGGCCGAAATCTATACGCTCTACCGGCTCTACGGCTATCTGCCCTACCAGTACCTGAAGCACGGACTTTACCGAAAGGGCTTCGGGCGGGAGATATTCGGCTACATTCCGCCGGAACTGCTGCATAGAACGCGCGACCGCGCCAATGCCGCCGGCGACCAGCGCCTCGTGCGCGACAAGCTCGCCTTCGAGGAGCGGATGGCCTCCCGTGGTATCCGCACCGCCCGGACGCTCTTCATCCTTGGCCGCGACGGCATCGTCGACCGCTCGGGCAATGCCGTGCCGTTCGAGGCATTCCTCCGGCAGGCGGCCACGCATTTCCTGCCCAAGGGGCTGATCGTCAAACCGAAGGATGGCGGCTCCGGCAGCGCGGTCTTCCGGGTGGAGATCCGGGACCGCGCCTTGCTGCACGATGGCCGGCCACTCGACGGGCAGGCTTTCGCCGATCTCGTCTTCAACACCAACAACGGCCATTTCTGGAACGATTTCCTGATTCAGGAGGCGATCGTCCAGCATCCCGAACTCGACCGCTTCAACGCGAGTTCCGTCAACAGCGTGCGCATCGACACCTTCATCGACGACAAGGGCGCGGTGCGCCTCAATGCCGCCGTGCTGAAGGTCGGCGCACCAGGCAGCATCACCGACAATGCCTCGCGCGGCGGATACATGATCGGCATCGACCTTGCGACCGGCAAGCTGACCGGCAAGGCCCGCACCGACGCGAAATTCGGCGGCACGTTCCACGACCTGCAGGAGCGTTTCGGCATCGATCCGAAGACCTTCCGCCTCCCCCACTGGCCGCACCTGCTCGAAACGGCGAAAAACGCGGCCGACGCCATGCGGCCCTTCCGCGCGCTCGGCTGGGACGTGGCCATATCCCGGGGCGGGCCGGTGGTGATCGAAACCAACGACGACTACGGCGTCGACGTGCTGCAGGAAATGAACGGCGGCTATGCGACAAGGCCTCTGGGCGAGGCTTATCTCGACCATTACGCGAAGGACAAGACGGCCATTCTCGCCGCGATCGGCAAGCGCTGACTAGAGCGCTTGCCACGAAAGCGGGATCGCTTTCGTGACAAGAAACCTCTCCAGGATCAATGCCTTGAGCATATCCTCGTCGCCAAATCCTGATACTCAACAGACCCTAGAGCGCGGTTCAGGCCGCCACGGATCACGCATCAGTGGTGGCGAGGAAGACGGGCCTGCCGCCCGCAATCCGTTGCAGCGCGGGCCTTTCCTCCGCAGTGCGTTCGTCCGTATCGGCGTCGGAACGAAGGGTCAGCAGGATCATGCTGCCGAGACCCGCAAGCCCCTCCACGCCGCCTGCATCGCCCACCAGCCCCGCATCCACCAGCACGAGATCGTAGCCCTCGGCGATTTCCTCAAGGTCGGAACGCTCGTCGCCTTCCAGCGCCAGCGGCCGATGCTTCGGGGCGCCGGCCACCAGCGACAGGAAGCTCAGATCGAAATGCCGGTTCTCGACGATCCGCTCGGAGATGCCGACGCGGCCGAGCCCGCCCTCGCTGTCGAGCAGGCGTGTCAGGTCCTTGTCGCGCGCATTGGCATCGACCAGCAGCACCTTGAGCCCGCGCGCGGCAGCCGCGACGCCGACGCTGAAGGCGGCAAGGCTCAAGCCGTCGCCGCGCTCTCCCGCCACCATCAGAACCACCTGCGACCCGCCGCCCCTGCGTTCGCGAAGCAGACCGGCAAGCAAACCCTGAACGGCCTTTTCGTAGCCGGGCGCCGGAGCAGGCAGCCCGGACGCGTCACCGCCTGCCAGCATGCGGTAGACGAGGCGGGCGGAGGACGCGAAATCGCGCGATCCGCCGTCTTCGCCGGCGAGTCCGTCCAGCGCCGGCAACGCGCCGATCAGCGGCAGCGCGGACTTCTTGCGCGTGTGCGTGTCCGCGGCGATGACCGGGCGCGCCTTGTCGGCCCTGCCGGAAAAGACCGCCATGCGGATCTGGCGGAGGAGTTCGCGCGCGACGACCAGCGCGGTGCCAAGCATGAGACCGAGTATGCCCGCAAGGACCAGCAGCACCTTGCGTTTCGGCCAGGACGGATTGATCGGCGGCTCGGCCGGCGAGATGATGCGGGCGACGGGAGCCGTCACCTGCTCAAGATTGGCGACTTCCTTTGCCCGCGACAGCACGCTTTCGTAGACGGCGCGGGTGGCGCGCGCTTCCGTTTCCAGCTCGCGCAAGGTGATGAGCTGCGCCTCGTCCGTGTTGGCGGAGGTCCGCAGCGTCTCGATCTGGCGCTCGATATTGGCCACACGCTCACGCGCCACGTCACGCTCGATGCGCTTGGCCTCGCCGATCCCCCGGATTTCCTCGCGGATAAGACCGCCGACCCGCTCGACCTGGGCGCGGGCGCGGATCATCGTCGGGTGGGACGGCAGCAGTTCGGCGGCGAGCGAGGCTTCGGACCGGACCGCCGCCGCATATTCCTGCAGCAATTGCGTGATGCGCGGCGAGGTGACGAGATCGCCAAGGGCGGTGGGGTCGACTTCACGTTTCAGGTAACGCTGGATCTCCTGATTGGCGGCATCCGCGCTCGCCAGCGCGCTGCGCGCCTCCACGAGCTGAGCGTTGAGACCCTCCAGTTCCTGGCCAATTAGCAGCGTACCGTCGGCGGCGCTGCTCTGCAGGCGGTTCTTCGCCCTGAATTCCTGAACCTTTTCCTCGGCTTCGCGAACTCGCTCGCGCAGGCCGACCAGCCGGTCGTCGATCTGCTCCGCCAGCCGTTCGGCCTGCTCCCGGAAAGAGCGCTGCTGTTCGTTGAGGTAGCTGTTGGCGATGGCCTGCGAAAGCGTCGCGGCCTTGGACGGGCTTTCGGAACTGACCGCGATGTCGACCACATAGGTCGAGCCCTGGCGCGCGACCGACAGGGCCTTGCCGAGCGCAATCATCGTCTTGTTGATACGCGCCGCCTCGTCCGCAGGCGTTTCCTTCGCCTCCGGCAGGATGGCGCCGAAAAGCAGCCCCAGAAGGCCGGCCCCCTTGGCGGTGCCGAATTCTGGATCGTCGACGAGCTTGTGTCCTTCCACCACCGGGCGCAGCACGGAAGCCGAGGAGATCACCGCTATCTGGCTGTCCACCGCGAAGGCATCGACGCCAATGCGGGACGGCGCGGAGGCACTGTCGAAGGGCTGGCGGTTGTAGGGCTCGATCAGGATCTTCGTCGAGGCGGTATAGACGGACTTCGCGGAAAGCGCGTAGAGCGCCGTCAAACCGACGATGACCGCGGCCACGATGACGATGACGTAGCGCCCGGCGCTGAGCGCGCGCAGGACCGCA
Source organism: Stappia albiluteola (assembly GCF_014050225.1). Lineage (GTDB taxonomy): Bacteria > Pseudomonadota > Alphaproteobacteria > Rhizobiales > Stappiaceae > Hongsoonwoonella > Hongsoonwoonella albiluteola. The sequence continues at coordinate 113,252 of NZ_JACFXV010000031.1, forward strand.
AAGGGATCGGGAAAGCCGCCCCTGCCAAGCCTCGCCTCTTGCTCGTCCGCTGTTGCCAAAGCCTTTTGCCCGCCCTGATATGCTTTTCGAAAGGTAATCAGACAGGGTTAGTAAAGACTAAACGCAGCCGGAAGCTGCGATCAATCGTTCCGCAGAGGAACACTCTTCGTCAGCCTGCCCGAGGCGGAAAATCCCGCCGCCATCACGAACAGCAGCCAGGCAAGCACGTAGCCGCGAAACCAGCTGCTTTCGAGCATATTGTGGCAGACCGCGAACAGCACCACGCAGAACAGCAGCCAGTCCTCGGCGAAGCCGTTGCCGTGCTGCCGTCCGATGCGAAACAGCACGGCAACGATCAGGGCGAGAAGCAGGCCGAGGCCGACGAAGCCGGTCTCCAGCGTCACGTCGACATAGCCGTTATGCGCCTGAAGAAGGTCGGCGACGAAGCCCGGCGCCTCGCGCGCGGCAATCGAATTCTCGCCGATGCCCCAGAAGGAGCCGTAGCCCTGGCCGAGGAACGGCCGCCGTTCGATGACGCCGCCGATGAAATCCCAGATCACCGTTCGCCCTGTGAAGGTGGTGTCGTCGAAAAGCAGCAGCGACAGGTCCTCGAAGGTGAAATCGAAAAGAAAGCTGGCGAAGGCGTAGCCGCAGAGCGCGAAGACCATCGCGAAGGCAAGCACATAGACCGGCCGAATGCCGATCAGGCGGCCGAGCCCGACGACCGCGAGCGCGGCGGACGGAAGAAGCATGGCGAGGCCGAGCGAGGTCTTCGACTGGCTGGCCGCCAGTTCCAGCAGGGCCATCGCCGCGGCGGCCATCGCCAGCAGGCGCATCATGCCGGAAAAGCGCACCGTGCCGTAGAGACAGAAAATGAAGGCGTAGGCGACGATCAGGCCGAACTGGTTCTTGTGTGCGTAAATGCCTTCATGACCGATCGGGCCGGCAGGCCGGAACACGACGGCAACCATGTTGACGATCACCGCGACGATGAAAACCGTCGCGATACGCGAGAGCTGCGCCTCCCTGTCCTGCGCCATGAAGATCGGACCGACGATGGCGGCCAGCACGATCACCTGCAGCATCACCCGCCGGAAGGCGATCGACGGCGCCGGCGACCAGGCGATGCTGGCGAATGCCAGGGCGAGAAAGGCGAGGAACAGCAGCACGGCCGGCTGCCTCAGCACGCCGAGGACGCGCGGCAGCCGCCGCCAGCCGGCAACGATCACCGAAAACAGCAACATGACCCAGAAGAGCTGGTTGGCGAGATTGGCGCCCGCCCCACTCGACGCCGCGCTTGCCGTATCGCCGACCTCCCGCACGAAGAACAGCGGCGAAAGCAGGGTCACATAGGCGATGATGATCGCCGGAACGAAACCGAGATAGCCGTCGCCGGCACGCGCGGATACGCCCGCCCCACGCAGATACTCCCGATCTGTCGTTGCCTCGCTCAAGAAGAAATCCGCCCGTTGCGCCCGCGATACGACCCTATCGGGATCCGGCCTGCAGGGCTTTCGCATCGAGCCCGAGAGCCGTCACGGCATCCGGGTCGATCTTGCGTGATTCATTGTCGAATACCAAGCCGAAGCCGGGATAGCCGTCGCCGGCATTGTAGTCCCAATAGGCCCAGGCGAAGCCCGACGCCTCGGCTTCGTCCCGCACGTCGGCGATCCAGCTGTAACGGCTGGCGTTTTCCGGCATGCCCACCGGCGGGCGCGCCGCGCCGAATTCGCCAATCACCAGCCGGTTCGGCGCCACACCTTCCTCATCCGCCCAGCGCCGCATCGCCTCGAAGTGGGCGCGAACATAGGCGCGGTCGACCGGCGGATCCTCATAGTAATGCAGGACGCCGCCCATCGCCTGCTCCAGCGCGTCGCGCGGAACCGCATCCTCGCCCTTTTCGCGGCGAAGCCGTGCGATCAGGTCCTCGGAAAGCGCCAGCGACCTCCGCGGATTGCCTTCCTGCCCCGGATACCAGAGCCCGGCCATGTAGCGGGTGGGGATCGAGGCGAAGGGCAGCGACTGGTGGGTGAAGTAATAGGGCCGGTAATAGTGAATATCGACGAGCGTGTTGTCGTCATATCCGGCCATTCGCAGGTGAGGCAGGCCCTCGAAGGAGGAATAGCAGCCGGTGGTCAGGACAAGCGCCAGTTCGGGCGCCACCTTGCGCACCTCGTCGTAAAGCAGCGGCTGGATCTCCGTCCAGTCCCGCCCGAAGACGAGATGGCAGTCGCGCTGCGGCTCGTTCATCAGCCCGAGCGCTGTTTTCGAGGCCGGCAGGCGCTTCAGGTTGCGCGCCAGCACCTTCAGCCAGTCGCCATATTGGCGGAATTCCTCGCCGCCGATATCGGCGAGCATTCCCGGCGCCGACCAGCGCCCGCTCTGGATCGGATGCGGATCGACCAGCACGCCGAAGCCGAAGGCCTGCAGCCGCTTCACCGTGTCGAACAGGCCGTCGAGGAGGATGCGCCTTTCACCTTCCGAAACGGCAAGGAAAGGTGCGGGCGCCACGGGCAGGCGCACGAAATCGAAGCCGATCGCACGCAGGTCCTGCAACTCACCGTCGCCGATTGCTGCAAGCGGCGGACGGAACGGCGGCCACAGGAACTCGCCCGGCCTGCCCGGATCGCGCGCCGGCAGGCTGTGCAGGCGGGCAAGGTTGATGCCCTTGCGAAAATCCGGAACCTCGCCGGCGAAGGATGGTCCTCCCAGCGCCGCCAGGAGCCAGAACAGGATGACGGCAAGGTCGCGGACAATCGCGAGGCGGTAGGTCATGGCAGGGAAACCCTCGTCACGACACTGTCGCCGGGCTTCACCTTTCCTGCAAGGACGAGCTGATCGGCCGGCACTCGTACGCCGAAGCGCGGAGAGATCCAGCCTCGCTTCTCCTGCTCAAGACCCCGGATTACCTGAGCCGAAAGCGTCGCGGGCGGGATGACCGAGGCGAGCCTTCGGCCATCGGCCACGAAGTCGTAGCCGCCATCCGCAGGCACGATTGCCACGCCCTCGCCGGCCAGGAAGCCGATAGTGACGGCAAGCGCTTCGGTGCCTGTGCCGTCCAGAGCGTCCTCGACCTCGAATTCTCGCGGCCCAAGGCGGCGAAGCGAGCGGCGATGCGTCACGCCGAAGCGGCGCAGATAGCCGTCATGCGACGCCTCCACCCGAAAACCTTCCGGCGTTTCGTCCACCGAGAGCAGGCGCGCTTCGGCCTTTTCCCGCCAGTTGAAGGCACCGGCAACGAGGCTTGAGTCCCGGCCTGCAACGCTCAGCGTGTTGTGGACGGGCGTGCCGCGAAACGCGTCCCGCCAGGCACCGCCCGAATGATAGAGATAGGTGCCCGCATCGGCGAAGACCGCGTGCCCGCCGCGATGCAGCCAGAGCGCCAGCGTATCCGCATGGCCGTGCGCGGCGATCGACAGATAGCCGAGCGGCCCGTGATCCATGGCGATCAGCCATTCGCCGGCCTCGTCGCGCTCGCGCAGCACCGTATAGCCGCCCGAGCGAAAGACCTTCACGCCCCGTGGCCGCTCGTGCGTCGCGGCACTGCGCGAACCGAAGAGAAGCGTCCTGAGATGCGACGGCGCGACCGGCGGCGCGATATCGGGCCGCCCGAGCAGACTGGCGGCGCTGGCAACGACGCTTGCCACATAGTGCGTCCCGTCCGCCTCGCCGTCGAAGACGACGCGCCCCTCGTCATCGTCGCCGATGCGCGGCGGCATGCCTTTCTCATCGAGGAACCAGGAAAGCGCTTCGGCCGCCCGCGCGACCCGCCCTTTCATTTCCTCCGAGAACGGCTCGCCCGCCGCTTCGGCTGTCTTCATGGCAAGCAGGTAGAGTTCGAGCGTGAAGGCCGAGTAGGTCGGCGACTGTTCCGCGCCGATACCGTCGTCATGGAACTGGCGGCCGGCTTCCTGCTCCAGCACGTCGCGTCCGATACGGCGCCATTCGCCCGCCATGCCGTGATCGGCATAGGCGGTGCCAACGACGAAAAGACCGACGGCCTCGGCGATCAGATGGTTGTTGGCGGAGGAAAACCGCGACGGATAGCGGTGGATCCAGGCCGCGCTCGCCACCAGGAAGGCCCGGACCTTGGCCTGCTGCGCCGGCGTGAAGGCTTCCGCACCCAGAGCATATCCCGCCAAATCCGAATCGGATTTGGCGGCAAGGATATGCTCAGGATATTGATCCTGGAGCGATTTCTTATCGACCGGATGATCCCATCCGGCCGGAAAGCGCTCTAGAAGCCTCGCCGCGATGAGCACCGAAATGGCGCGCAGCGCAAGCTCGATCCCCGACGGCCAGTTGATGCCGAGGAAAGGCGGATTGGCGTCGATCCAGCTTTCGATCTCGCCTGCCACGAAACCGGCAAGCTCGCGGTCGCCGGTCCTGGCGGCCAGTGCGGCGATCGGCTGGAGATACTGGAGGCGGTTCACCTCCCAGACGTATTTGACGTCGCCGTAGCGGCCGGTATGGCGATAGTTGATGGCGAAGCAATAGCGCTTTTTCGGCCATTCGCGGCGTTTTACCGGATCGAAATGCCACAGCGACGCCCTTCCCGTCTCCGGCCACTCGACGCCAAGAAACGAGAAGCGCCGCGCCCTCGCCGCCGCCGCGATCCCGCGCCAGCGCGCGATATCCGCGTCGGTTGCCGCATCGAGATCGAAGGCGGCCGGAAAGAGCGGAAGCGGACCTTCCAGCTGCTCGAAATGGCGCCACCCGCTCGGCCAGTTCCGCGCTGCCCGCTTCTTGAAAACTTCGGCGAAACGATGGGCGATCTCCGCCCCGCTCATTGCCGACAGGCGGCGCGCATACCAGGCCACCCGGCCCGCGATGCTCCTAGCCATCAGGAAACCTTCTTTTCGATCTTCTCGAAAATCCGGTCGTACGCGGCAAGCAGCACCGGCACCGAATGATCCCAGGAAAACATGTCGAGGATGCGCCTGCGGCCGATCTCGCCCATCTGCCGGCGCCGTTCGGGGTCGTCGATCAGTTCCACGATCTTTTCCGCCATGTCGCGCGGGTCGTTCCTTCTCGCATAGAGCGACGCGTCGCCCGCCGAGACGCGCCCCTCGCGCATGTCGAACTGCACGACGGGCTTCTTCAGCGTCATGTATTCCAGGATCTTGTTCATGGTCGAAAGATCGTTCATCGGCGTGACGCGATCCGGATTCACGCAGACATCCGCCGTGTTCAGCGTGTCGAGCAGCAGGTCGTCGGGCGCTCGGCCCGTAAAGGTGAAGTAGCGAGACAGCCCCCGCGCCTCGACATCCTGTTGGATAAGCGGCAGTTCCGGCCCGCCGCCGACGACGCCGAAATGAATGTCCTCGCGCCCCATGTCGCGCACGATATGGTCCGCCGCCTCCACCAGCAGGTCCATGCCCTCCTGCTGACCGATCACGCCTACATAGCCGACAAGATGGGCAAAGCCCTTCTTCAGCTCAGGCTTCGGCGCGCGCAGTTCCAGCTTCTCGACCTTCGGACCGGAGCGGACCACGAAGACGTCGTCGGGCGCCATGCCGCCGCGCCGTACCGCGATTTCCTTGTAGGATTCGTTGGTGGCGATGGAGACCGTCGCTGAACGGAATGTCAGCCTTTCGAAGAAGCGCGTCAGGCCGTAGAGCACGCCGCGCTTGCCGAACTTCGCCTCGAACAGCTCCGGGCAGATGTCGTGATGGTCGAAGAGGAAGCGAACGCCGAAAGGCCTGAAGAGCCAGGCGACCAGGAAGATCAGGTCGGGCGGATTGCAGCCATGGATGACGTCGAAGCCGTGCCGGCGCTTCACCTTCCAGGCAAGGCGCGCCTCGTGAAAAAGCGCGGCCGAATATTCGCTCAGGTAGCCGAGGGCGCCGCGCGCGTCGAGCGGCAGCTTGTGGCGGTAGACGTGAATGCCGTCCAGTTCCTCGTAAGAAGCCTCGAAACCCTTGCCCGTCGGGCAGATGACGGAGACCGTATAGCCGGCGGCGCGCAGCGTCGTCGCCTCCGACCACACGCGGCGGTCGAAGGGTACGGGCAGGTTCTCGACGATGATCAGGACGCGGCGGTCGAGCTTTCGCTCCGCCGCCTCCTCGATCGCCTTACCAGTTGACGCCTTCATACTGCTCTCCAGCGGCCGCGCCGTTCTTCAGGCGAACGAGGTCGTAGATGCGCTGCCCCTCCTTCAGCCGATCCGGCAGCCGCTCGAATTCCGGTGCCGCATTGCCGATGACCAGCACTTCGCCATGGTCCGCGACCGCGTCGAAATCGTCGATCAGGATCTGCGAGATATGCGGGATCTTGTTGAGGATGTAATCGCGGTTGGCACCGTAAAGCCGCGCGAAATTGACGAAGCGGTCGTAGATGCGAATGTCCATGCCCTTGCCCAGCAGCCGCTCCACGAGCGCCACCTGCGGGCTTTCGCGCAGGTCGTCGGTTCCCGCCTTGAAGCTGATGCCGAAGACGGAGATCTTCCGCCGCCCATAGGCCATGATGTCCTCGAAGGCCCGCTCCACCTGCTCCTCGTTGGAGCGAATGACGCTGTTGAGCAACGGCAGGTCGAGGTCGAGATCGCGCGCCTTGTAGGACAGCGCCCGCACGTCCTTGGGCAGGCAGGACCCGCCGAAGGCGAAGCCCGGCATCAGGTAGCGGGCCGAGATGTTGAGCTTCTCGTCCTTGCAGAAGATCGACATCACCTCATGGCTGTCGACGCCGACCGCCTTGGCGATGTTGCCGATCTCGTTGCCGAAGGCGACCTTGACCGCATGCCAGGCGTTGTCGGCATATTTCACCAGTTCCGCCACCTCGACGGAGGTGACGAAGGACGGCGCCTCGATGTGACGGTAGATGGAGGAAATCCGCTCGCCCGCCTCGGGCGTTTCCGCACCGACGACGATCTTCGGCGGATTGTCGTAATCGTGGACGGCGCTCGCCTCGCGCAGGAATTCCGGATTGTTGCCGATTGCCAGGCCCGGGGCATTGCCCGAATGCTCGCGCAGCGTCGGGATGACGAGGCCGCGCATGGTGCCCGGCAGCACCGTCGAGCGCACCACCACCGTGTGCGGCGCGCGCTTGGCCGCGATCGCCTTGCCGATCTCCTCGCACACGCGCAGCACGGCGTCGGTATCGAGCGAGCCGTTCCTGCGGCTCGGCGTGCCGACGCAGATCAGCGACATATCGCTGGCGCGGATGGCCTCGGCGGCATCGATCGTGGCCCTGAGATGTCCGCTTGCGACGCCGCGCTCGATCAGTTCGCCGACATGGTCCTCGACCACCGGCGACTTGCCCGCATTGACGATATCGACCTTGACCTGCTGGTTGTCGACGCCGATCACGCTGTGCCCGTCGCGCGACAGGCAGGCAGCGGTGACGACACCGACATAGCCGAGGCCGAATACGGAGATCCTCATTTACCCCACTCCCGATCCCGCATCCGGCGGCCAAATCCCCGCCCTTACGGAAAAATCTTCCGTCCCGTTATGCAGGAATTTTCTTCCCGTCCTGTTAATCCGCATCCCTAATCGGTTTCCCGCACCACCAGGGGCAGCTTTCCCGACGCATTTCTCTCCAGTCGGTCGCGGAATTCGACATCGATCCGCATCGTGCCCGGCAACCGCGCGGCAAGCTTACCGGCGATTTCGCGCTCAAGTTCCGGCCCGCCCGATCCGTTCGCGACGGCGAGCACCAGCACCCGGTCGCGGGCGACCTGGCGCAACTGCATCTGCACAACGCCCTCGATGCCGCGCGGCACATGGTTCATGCCGATCAGGCGCCGGCCGTCCGGCGCGACCAGATAGTCCGCCTCCCGTCCCTCGATGCGCAGGAAGGGCTCGGCGCCGAGTGAGATCGCCTCCAGCCTGCCGTCGCTCGCCTCGCCTTCGATCAGCGCAACGTCGCCGGTCCGGTAGCGAACGAGCGGTTGTGCCGAATTGCGCAGATTGGTGGAGACGATCGAACAGCGGGTGAAGCCCGCGCCGCCGTCTTCGAGAGGCAGGAGTTCTACATGGCCGTAAGGGGAAAGAAAACGATAGGCGCCAGCCTCCAGCGAATAGGCGAAGGACACGCGCTCCGCCTGGCCGTAATAGTCGGCGACGCGCGCGCCAAAGGTCGTTGCCGCCTGCTGACGCACATCATCCGTCAGAACCTCCGACGAGGTCAGGATCACGGGAATGGAAAGCTGGAGCGAAAGTGCCCGGAAATGGCCGGCAAGCGTTTCCAGCGCCGAAGGATAGGCCCATAGCACATCCGGGCGGAACTGTTGCAGGGCCTCGAAATAGGCCGGCGCGCTTTGCTCGCCCAGATGCGAGGCGGAAAAATTCATCACCCGCCCGCCGCCCTGCATGCGCCAGTAGGGCGGCGTCATGTCGCTTGCGTCCTTGATCGCCTCGCCGCGCAGGATCGCCACGCGCCCATGCCGGAAATCGGCGCCGGCAAGCGCCGCCACATGATCGATCGCCGCTTGCTCGAAGACGAGGGAGGCGAAGCTGCGTTTGACGGCAAGCGGCATGCCGGAAGAACCGCTGGTCGCCGCCGACGCCGCCAGGACCTGTAACGGCCCCAGAAAATCCTGCGGCGAGGTGCGCAGCCGCTCCTTGGCAAGCAGGGGATAGGCCGAAAGCGGCCTGCCCTGAAACGCCGAATAGGCCGCAAGCCCACCCGCCCGCTGAAGCGCCCTTGCCAGCAATCGCTCCTGCGCCACCCGCCGCGCCGCGATATCCGACGCCTCGAAATCGGCAAGCTCGCGCCGGTATCGGCGATAGAGCGGCGGAAAGCGGCGGATTAGCACGTCGCCGAGGCTTGCCGCCTTGAGTCTGGCGACGATACGTCCGGCAAATCCCGTCATCGCCGCGCCTCCCGGCCGTCCAGCAGCCGCGTCAGGAAGCCGTCATAGGCCTCGACCATCGCGTCGACCTTCAACGTCTCGCGCGTCCTCGCCGCATTGGCGCAAAGGCGCGCCTGCGCCTCTTCGTCGGCGAGGAATTCCAGCAGGCCCTTCTGGAAGCCTTCCTCGCCGCCGGGGAACATCAGCCCGTCATGGCCTTCGGTCATGAACTCGATCTCGGGGCTGTGGAAGTCGTGCTTCTCGGTGATCACCGGCCGGGCGTGGGCGAAGGCATGGTTGATGGCAAGGCCCAGATAGCCGGGCACCACCACCGCGGCGGCAAGCTTCATCGCCTTGGCTATCCTGATATCCGCCGGATCGATGGCGCCGAGGAAATGGATGTTCGGCGCCCCGTCCGCCAGCCTTTCCAGCGCCGCCCGCTCCTGCCCGTCGCCGATGACCAGCACCTCGACCGGCTTGCCATCCGCCCGCGGATGCGCGCGCGCGAAACGGATCAGCCAGTCGACCCGCTTTCTCGGCACGAGGCGGCCGACATAGAGCAGCACGTGGCTCTCCGGCTGCAGGCCGAATTCGGCGCGCAGCCCCCTTTCAGGCAGGTCGGCGACCGCATCCGCCAGCCTTATCTGCTCGTCCACGTCGATGGTGTTGCGCACCACCTGGATCTCTTCGTCGCGGAAGCCGATGGCAAGCAGATGCTCGCGGCCCTTGCCCGTATAGGCGAGATAACCGTCGCCGAGCCGCGCCAGCCGGTCCGAGCCCCAGCGGGCCAGCCGGTCCTTCAGCCTGCCGAGGCCGGACTTCTGCCAGCTGCCATAGGCCTTGCGATAGCCGAAGCCCCACCAGACGACCGGCCGCCGGCGCAGCTTGAACAGAACGAGGATCAATAGCCCGGACAGAAACTTGAACTCGTGCCCGAGCACAACGGCGTCAAAGTCGCCATTCGTGACGGCCCTCACCGCCGGCTGGTAGACGAGAATGCTCTTGCCCAGGCGGAATTCGCGGTTGTCCACCTTGCGGTTTTCAAAGGAAAACGGCGGTTCGGCCGCCTGCAGGTCGGTATTCGAGGGCGGTCGGCCGTGAAAGATCACATAGGTGTTCTGCGACCGCTCGCTCAGCCTTTCGAAGAAGGCGCGCCGATAGACCGGGACGCAGCCCTGATGCAGCACGGCGATCCTGTATCCCCTGCCGCCGCTCATGCCGCGCCCTTGTCGCCGTAGTAGCTCGCCCTTTGCCAGAAGGTAAGCTTGCCCAGCGCCGACATCACATGCAGCGCGTGAGCGGCGAAGCGTTGCCGGTCGAACGGATAGGCAAGGGCGGCAAGCGGCGCGAAAATCGCCAGCTGCAACAGCGACTTGGGCACGAAGCCGAGCGCCGTCGCCAGCGGATGCGCGGCATGGCGGACGCGGGCCAACGTGGTGTTTTGCGCCGTCACGCGCTTGCGCTTGAGGAAGGCGGCAAGGCTTGCCTTGTCGTTCGGCCAGAATTCATGCACCACCGCATCGGCGACCCAGATGATCTTGCGGCCCTGCCGGTGCAGCCGATAGGTCAGGTCGGTATCCTCGCCGCCGGACCGTCCAAGGCGCTGATCGAAAGGCTCGGCGCCGGAGAAGCAGCGCGCCATCCGGAACATCACGTTGCCGGTGCGCGCCGCGCGCAGCCTGCCGCCGGTCGCCATCTTTTCGCGCGAGCCGAAAAAGAACGGCGTCGGGTCGAAGCCGAGTGCCGCCCTGTCCTCGAAGACCGGCAGGACCGGACCGGTGGCGATATCCGCCTCGTGCTCCAGCAATGCCTTGTAAAGGTTGGCGATCCAGTCGGGCTCGGCCGTCTCGTCGTCGTCGATGAAGGCCAGAAATTCGCCGCCGGCCGCAGCCACGCCGGCATTGCGGGCCTGCGAGATGCCGGGCTCCGCCTCATGCACGTAGCGCACGGGCTTGCCAGCCCCGGCCAGTTCCGCCGCAAGCGGCCGCGCAAGGCCCTGTCGGGAGTTGTCGACCACGATCATTTCGAGCGCCAGGTCGTCGGGCAGGGCCTGCGCCAGCACGGAGGCCACGCAATCGCGCGCGCCCTGCAGGCGGTCGACCGTGCACATGACAACCGAAACAAGCGGCAAGACCCCACTCCCCGAACCGGTCCCGCAGCGTCCTGCGGGGCGTTACGGAGCCCTTTATGACAGAGAGGGGTAAATTATCTGGAATCGTTAGGGCAATTCTTGCGGAAGCGGTCCGCCAGCCAGTCGAGGACCGCGTCTTCGCTCTCCGCAAGCCGTGCCTCGGGCAGCGGCGGCCGCGCCACCATGATCACGGGAAGACGGAGCCTGCGCGCCGCGGCGACCTTGGCGTAGGACGCCGAGCCGCCGCTGTTCTTGGCGACCAGATGCGTGATGCCATGGGCGATCATCAGGTCGCGCTCCTCATCCTCGTCCGGCGAGGGGCGGGCCAGCAAAAGCTCGCCCGGTGGCAAGGGCGTTCCCTCCTCCGGCGGATCGATCATCCGCATCAGGCAGCGGATATCCCGCCTGCCGGCAAAGGCGGAAATCTCCTTGCGGCCGACCGAAAGAAACGCATGCGCACCGGCGGGCAGGCCGTTCGCAGCCTCCCGGAGGTCCCGCACGACGGTCCAGTTATCGCCCGGCTCCCTCACCCACTCCGGCCGTTCCAGGCGGATCAGCGGCACTTTGGCGAGTTCCGCCGCCCGCACCGCATTGGCGCTGATCGTGGCAGCGTAAGGATGTGTGGCATCGACCAGCGCATCGATCCTTTGCCGGGCAAGATAATCCGCAAGCCCGTCCGCGCCGCCAAAGCCGCCGATCCGCGTTTCGACGCCAAGTGCGCCCGGATTGGCCACGGCGCCGGCAAGAGAGGCAATAACATCGAAGCTTTGCATCCGCGCCAGCCGCGCGATCAGCCGCCGTGCCTCCAGCGTGCCGGCGAGAACGAGGACCCGCCTTTCAGCCATCGCCGTCGAAGCCCGCCTCGCCGATGACCTTGCCGTCGCGGTCGATCACTATCACCTCGCAATCGACCGGCGCATCGCGCAGCACCGCCTTCGCCGCCCGCTTCGCCGCGCCCGCGATCACCACGCCCAGATCGACGCCCTCGGCCTGCGCCAGGTCCAGCACTTCCTTCGCCGTATTCGCGTCCTCGGCGCGCGCGATCAGGGCCTCGCTCAGCCCCGCCCCGCGCAGGATCGCGGCAAGGGAAGCGAAATCGACCTTGCTGCGCGCCGAATGCAGGTCGAGCGCGCCTTGCGCCAGCTTCGCGAACTTGGCGAAACCGCCGCACAGGGTAAGTCGGTCGACAGGGTGCGCGCGCAGGTATTTCAGCATGCCGCCGGCAAAGTCGCCCATGTCGAGATAGGCGAAATCCGGCAGGTCGTAGCGCCTGCGGATCGCGTCTTCCGAGGTCGAGCCGGTCGCCGCCGCCACATGGGTCAGCCCCGCCGCCCGCGCCACGTCGATGCCACGATGGATCGATGCAATCCAGGAGGCGCAGGAAAACGGCCGCACGATCCCCGTCGTGCCGAGGATCGACAGTCCGCCGACGATGCCCAGACGCGGGTTCATGGTCTTTTGTGCCAGCACCTCGCCGCCCGGAATGGAGATTTCCACCTCCACCGCGCCGCTGCCGCCGAAAGCCGCCGCGATTTCGGCGACCGCCTCGATAATCATCCGCCGCGGCACCGGGTTGATCGCGGGCTCGCCCACCGGCACCGGCAGGCCGGCGCGCGTCACCGTGCCCACGCCCTCGCCCGCCCGAAAGGCAACGCCCTCTCCGACGGCGAGCGGCCGAACGGTGGCGATCACCGTTGCTCCGTGGGTAACGTCCGGATCGTCGCCCGCATCCTTGATAATCCCCGCGCGCGCAAACCCTTCGCCCAATTCCTCCAGCGCCAGCGCGAAGGCCGGTCTCTCTCCCTTCGGCAGAGTGATTTCCACCGGATCGGGGAAGGCGCCGGTCAGGAGCGCCTGATAGGCAGCCTTGGCGGCGGCCGTCGCGCAGGCGCCCGTGGTCCAGCCCCGGCGCAGTTTCTGGGGATCGAAGGTCGTCATTGCCCGCGACTATAGAGACGCCGCCGGCTTTTCGCGAGCGAGCGATATTAAACGCCGGGCTTGCAACGCACTCAGGCGTCATCGCCGGGTTCGACCCATTGCTGTCCGGTTTATATCGGGATTGATGGCGGGTTGAGCGGATATCGCGTGCGCCTCACCTCTCCCTTGAGGGAGAGGTCGGCGCGTCAGCGGCGGGTGAGGGAAAGCGAAGCTGCTGAATTTCAATGGCATTTAAACACACCCTCACCCTAACCCTCTCCCATAGGGAGAGGGGATTGCGCCGTCCGGCCGGCCCGCTCCGAAACCCGGATACAGCTCGCTTGGCGGTCGCACCGAAAATTGCGCAGCCGTGTCCCACGTGAGGGAAGTAAGGAAATTAGCTACCTTTCCAATGGTTTCTGCCACGCAATCAAAACTAAACCGGACAGCAATTGGCTTGACCCGTTGATCCATGCGGCCCTCAGCCGAAGGCCCCCCGGTTGTGGATCGCCGGGTCAAGCCCGGCGAAGACGAGCGGAGAGGCAAATGCCTTGATAACAGCCCTTCCGCTTGGCCTTTGGGCCGCCTGCGACTACAAGGAAAGGACGATGACGCACCGCAACGATCCGACGAGCGATTTCCCTGGCCTGCCGGTCTTCGAGCCCGGCACCGTCTGGCTGGCCGGCGCCGGCCCCGGCGACCCGGGCCTGATGACGCTGCATGCCTTAAACGGCCTGAAGCAGGCCGATGTCATTGTCTATGACGCCCTCGTCGATTCCTCGGTGCTGGCCTATGCGCGGGAGGGCGCAATCGTCGATTTCGCCGGCAAGCGCGGCGGCAAGCCGAGCCCGAAGCAGCGCGACATCTCGCTGAAGCTGATCGACTACGCCAGGGCGGGCCACCGGGTGCTCAGGCTCAAGGGCGGCGACCCCTTCGTCTTCGGGCGCGGCGGCGAGGAAGCCCTGGCGCTGGCCGGCGCGCATATTCCCTTCCGCATCATTCCCGGCATCACCGCCGGCATCGGCGGGCTGGCCTATGCCGGCATTCCCGCCACGCATCGCGACACCAACCAGGCGGTCACCTTCCTCACCGGCCACGACCAGAGCGGCCTAGCGCCGGCGGCGATAAACTGGGAGGCCATCGCCAGGGGCTCGCCCGTCATCGTCATGTATATGGCGATGAAGCATCTGGAGACGATCGCGGCCAGGTTGATAAGCGGTGGACGGCCTGTGGACGAGCCTGTGTGTATCGTGTGCAACGGGACGCTGGCCAACCAGCAGGTGCTCGTGACCACGCTCGAACGCGCGGCCAAGGAAGCCGAGGCAGCGGCGCTCGAACCGCCGGCCATCGTCTGCGTCGGCCCGGTCGTGCGCCTGCGCGAGGGCCTCGATTGGATCGGCGCGCTGTCGGGGCGCGTGCTCAATCCCGACCCGCTGGGCCTCGGAGAAACGGCGGCCGGATGAGCGGAACGCGCGCGCGCGCCCTGATCCTCGCCGCCCCGTCGTCCGGTTCGGGCAAGACGGTGCTCACCCTCGCCCTGATCCGAGCGCTGCGGGATCGCGGGTTCGCCGTTTCCTCCGCCAAGACCGGCCCGGACTATATCGATCCCGCCTTCCACGCTGCCGCCAGCGGGCGGGATTGCGTCAATCTCGACCCCTTCGCCATGCGGCCCCCGCTGATCCGCGAGCTCGCCTCGACACAGGCCAAAGGCGCCGACCTCATGGTCGTCGAGGGCGTGATGGGCCTGTTCGACGGCGCAGCGAACGGCACCGGCTCGACCGCCGATCTTGCCACCCTGCTCGGCCTGCCCGTCGTGCTCGTCATCGATGCGGCAAAGCAGGCGCAATCGGTCGCGGCCCTCGCGCGCGGCTTTCGCGACCACCGCGCCGACGTGACAATCGCGGGCGTCATCCTGAACCGCGTCGGCAGCGAGCGGCACCGCGCCTTGCTGGAAACAGCGCTTGCCGCCATCGGCATGCCGGTGCTGGGCGCCGTGCCGCGCTGGCAGGACCTGCAGCTTGGCGAGCGCCACCTCGGCCTCGTGCAGGCGGGCGAGCATGCCGACCTCGCCGCCTTCCTGGAAAAGGCGGCCGCCCATGTGGCAGCCCATGTCAACCTTGCTGCGCTGGCCCGAACGGCAATGCCCGTCGAGCCGGCGGTCGCAGCGCCGCGTCTGCCGCCGCCCGGCCAGCGGCTGGCCATCGCCCGCGACGTCGCCTTCGCCTTTGCCTATCCGCACCTGCTCGACGGCTGGCGGGCGCAGGGCGCGGAACTTTCCTTCTTCTCGCCGCTTGCCGATGAGGCGCCCGCGACCGACGCCGATGCCGTTTTCCTGCCGGGCGGCTATCCGGAACTGCATGGCGGCATGCTTGCCGCCGCCTCGCGGTTCAAGGAAGGCATGCAGGCCGCACAGGCGCGGGGCGCGCTGGTCTATGGCGAATGCGGCGGCTACATGGTGCTTGGCGACGGGCTGGTCGACGCGGCGGGCAATCGCCACGCGATGCTCGGTCTCCTGCCGCTTGAGACGAGCTTCGAGAAGCGCCGCCTGCATCTCGGCTACCGCCGCCTGGAAGCGGTGGCAGGCACGCCCTTCGGCACCGACCTCGCCGCGCACGAGTTCCACTATGCCAGCATCGTCTCGGAAGGTGCAGCCGAGCGCCTTTTCCGCGCCCGCGACGCGCTCGACGAGGATCTGGGAGAGATCGGCCTGCGCCGCGCCAATGTCATGGGTTCCTTCGCCCATGTAATCGACGGGGCGTAACCCTCACCCGGCGCTGACGCGCCGACCTCTCCCTTGAGGGAGAGGTGACGGAGGTCTTGGCAACCGAATTCCGCAATTCGACCTTCCGGTCCTTCCTGGTGAGCATCCTGGCTGCCGCCGGCAAGCGCCACACGTTCCAACCAGACGCTGATGACGCTACTTGCGCCCCCTCTCCCTGATGGGAGAGGGCCGGGGTGAGGGACAAGCCCTACCCCGTCTTCCGCTTCGGCCTGAGCACGTGGACATGCGCGCCGTCATAGAGCGCGGAATCGCGGAAATCCTCGTCCGGCTGCAACGCCTTGCCGACGAAGATCAGCGCCGTGCGGGTGATCTTCGCCTCGCGCACCTTCTCGCGGATATCCGACAGCGTGCCCCGGATGAAGGACTGATCCGGCCAGCCGACCCGGTAGGCGACCACCGCCGGGCAATCCGCCCCGTAGAGCGGAATGAGCTGGCGCTCGATTTCCCGCAGGTTTCGTACCGACAGGTGGATGGCGAGCGTCGCGCCGGAACGCCCCAGCGTCGCCAGATCCTCGCCCTCGGGCATGGCGGAGGATTTCATCGCCGTGCGGGTCAGGATCACCGTCTGGGCGATTTCCGGCACCGTCAGTTCCTGCCCCAAGGCAGCGGCCGCCGCCGCGAAGGCCGGCACGCCGGGCGTCACGTCATAGGGAATGCCGAGCGCCTTCAAGCGGCGGATCTGCTCGGCGATCGCGCCGTAGAGCGAAGGGTCGCCGGAATGGACCCGCGCCACGTCCTCGCCCCGCTCGTGGGCTGCGACGATCTCGGCCATGATCTCGTCCAGCGTCAGGGGAGCGGTGTCGATCACCCTGGCGCCTTCGGGAGCGGCGGCGACGATCGCCTCCGGCACCAGCGAGCCGGCATAGAGGCAGACCGGCGCGCTCTGGATCAGCTTCAACCCGCGCACGGTAATGAGATCGGGATCGCCCGGCCCGGCGCCGATGAAATGAACGATCATAGCTTTTCCTCGATGCGCTTGGCATAGCCGCGCGGCGTATAGACGAAGACCTCGCCCGAACCGCGCTTCACCGCGCGGCTGTTGGACGAGCCGACCAGCACCGTGGTCAGCATGTCGACATCGTCGACCTTGAGGTCGGCTAGCGTCGTCACGCGGATCTTTTCATCGGCCCGCCCCAGATTGACGCCGAGCACCACGGGCGTTTCCGCCGGACGATGCCGGAGCAGGATTTCGCGCGCCGCCGCCAGCTGGGTGCGCCGGCGCTTCGACACCGGATTGTAGAAGGCGATGACGAAATCGCCTTCGGCAGCCGCCTTCAGCCGCTTTTCGATCGCCTCCCACGGCGTCAGCAGGTCGGAGAGGGAGATGGCGCAGAAATCGTGGCCGAGCGGCGCGCCGATCCGCGCCGATGCCGCCTGCAGGGCGGAGATCCCCGGCGCGTTGACGACGGCCACGCGCTTGGCCTGCGCGGAGACGCCGCCATCGGCCTCCGCCCGGTCGAGCAGTTCGTAGACCAGCGCGCCCATCGCATAGATGCCGGCGTCACCCGAAGAGACGAGCGCCACCGACCGGCCTTCGCCGGCCCGCTCCAGCGCGAAGCGAACCCGCTCCTCTTCCGCGCCCAGCGGAAAGGCGTGGCGCGGCTTGCCCTGGATAAGGGGCGCGACAAGATCGAGATAGAGCGAATAGCCGACCACCTCGTCGGCTTCCGAAAGAAGCCTCGTTGCCTCCGGCGTGCGCCAGCCGTCCTGCCCCGGCCCGATGCCGATGACCGCAAGACGCCCGCGCGCACGGCCGACCGTTTCCGCCTCGATCGGCGCAGGCGCGATCGCCACCGCGACGGTGGCATTTGCGGTCTTGCGCTTTTCCACGATCAGCCTGCCCGCCTCGCCGCTCGCGGCGAGCGCCGCACCTTCCGAAACGCCGTGGCAGCCGACTTCGGCGAAGACGACCTCGGAAGGATTGGCCAGACGCCCGCTTTCGGCCTCCAGCTCGCTTGCGGAAAAGATCCGCAGCGGCGCGTTCAGCGCCTCGGCCACCGCCGCCATCGCCGGCTCGTCGGCCTTCAGGTCGAGCGTCGCGACCACGCCCACGGCACCTTCCGCCAATCCGGCCCCGGCGAGCGTCTCGCGCACCAGCGAAAGCAGCTCCGCCGGCTCGCAGCCTCGCGCGCAGCCGATGCCGACGGCAAGGCGCCTGGGGTGATAGACCAGCGTGTCGGCGTCGCCCTGAACCGCCCTTTCGCTCAACACCAGTCGGAGACTGGCATCCGGCGAAACAGGCAGCCGCGATGTGGCGATCCAGTCGGCATGCCCTTCGATCGCCACCGGCTCGCCGGCCAGGAGCCGCGCCATCACCCCCTTGGCATCGGTGAGATTGGCAAGCCACCAGCCCTTGGGCGGCGTGTCGAGCGCAAAGCCCAGTGCGGTGTCTCCCGCCGTGGTGATCGCGGCATGGCCGTCGAGAAAGTCGGCGATCTCGCGCGCCAGCGCATTGGCGCCGCGATGGCCGCCGAGCAACGGCACCACGCTGTTGCCGTCCTCGGACACCGCAAGCACCGGCGGTTCGCTGAGCTTGTCGGTGATCACCGCCGCCAAAGCGCGAATGAGGATGCCGCTAGCGCAGACGCCGACGATCGGCGCCCCCGCCTGATAGAGCGCACGGATATGGTCGAGCGTGTCGGCGAAGGCGACGTCGACGCCAGACACACGGCGCGCGAGCCCGTGCAGCTTCGCGCCCGGCAGGTGGTTTGCAATCGTCCTTGCGGTGGCGAGCGCCGCCGGCGTCAGGACGAGGATTGCGGGGGAAGCATCCACGCTTCGTCTCCCTTGTAGATCAGGATCATCGAAAAATAAGGAGCGGTTTCGGCGGTCACCGACGCGAGCGGCAGCACGACCTCCTGCGGCAGCGTCGCCCTCTCCACCAGCCCCGCATGCTGAAGAAGCCCCATGTCGGCCAGCAGCGCCTGCAATCGTTTCAAATGGCGGCCGACCTTCATGATGGCCACCGCGCCGGCCGCGTCGATCCGCGCGCGAATATCGTCGTCGGCAAGCGGACCAGGAATGACCGTCAGCACGTCGTTTCGCGCCGTCAGCGGGCGCTGCAGCCGTGCCGCGCAGGCAGTCAGCGAGGTGACGCCCGGCACGATCTCGCAAGGGTACTGACCGGAAAGCCGCTCGAAGAGATACATGAAGGAGCCGTAGAAGAACGGATCGCCCTCGCAAAGCGTCACCACATCCTGGCCGGCCGAAAGCACCTCGCCGATCTTCGCCGCCGCCCGGTCATAGACTGCTTTGGCCGGATAGCGGTCCAGTCGCATCGGCACCACGATCGGAATTTCCCGGGCGTCCGGGGGGATGATCGAGGCGGCGATGGAGCGGGCGAAGCTCGGCCCGTCGTCGGGCGCGGGATAGGCGACGACCTTCGCCGCCGATATCAGCCGGTGCGCCTTCAGCGTCATGAGTTCGGGGTCGCCGGGCCCGAGCCCGACGCCAAAAAGGGTGCCTGGCGCGCTCATGGCTTGACGAAGCTCCACTGGGTGACGGGCATCAAGGGCCGCCAGCCGGTGAAGCCGCCAACCCTGCCGGCGCGCGCGATGCTGAGCCGGCAAAGCTCGCCGCCATGCGCCTCATAGGCCTTCAGCAGCACTGCCTCGCTCTCCAGAGTCACCGCGTTGGCGACGAGCCGCCCGCCCGGTTTCAGCGCGGCAATAGCGGCGGGGACAATTCCCTCGGCCGTCAGCCCGCCGCCGAGAAAGATCGCATCCGGCACGGGCAGTCCGTCGAGACCTTCCGGCGCGGCAGCGTCCCGCAGGTCGAGATCCGGCACGCCGAGGGCCGCGGCATTGGCGATGGCGAAGGCGCGCCGCCCGGCATCCGGCTCCAGCGCGATCGCCTTGGCGCGCGGCGCGGCCCGCATCCATTCGATGGCGATGGAGCCCGACCCCGCACCGATATCCCACAGGAGCGCGCCCGGGTGCGGCGCGAGCTTCGCCAGCGTTGCCGCGCGGATTTCCCGCTTGGTGATCTTGCCGTCGTGGCGGAAGGCATCGTCCGGCAGTCCGGCCAGGCGCGAGCGCACCGGCGTATCGCGCACCGCAATCGCCTCGATGGCAAGAAGATGGAAATCGGCCACCTCTTCGTGCCAGCTTTCGGCCGTGCCCGAAACGATCCGCTCGCGCGCCCCGCCCATATGCTCCAGCACCGTCATGCGGCTCGCGCCATAGCCCTCGTCGGCCAGGAGGTCGGCGGCACGGCGCGGTGCCTCGGCATTGCTGGTCAGGCACAACAGCCGCGCGCCGGGATGAAGATGCGCCCGCAGCCGGTCGAGCGGCCGGCCATGGACGGAGAGCGTTTCAACCTCCTCCAGCGGCCAGTCGAGCCGCGCGGCGGCCAGCGAAAAGGCCGACGGCACCGGCAACACGGTCATTTCGTCCGCTGGATAGCGGCGCGACAGCGTGGCGCCGAGGCCAAAGCACATCGGATCGCCGGTGGCGAGCACCACGGTCGCCGCACCGCGCCGCGCGTCGATCAGCTTCAGCCCTTCGGCAAAGGGCGACGGCCAGGAAACGGTTTCGCAGGAGAGCGAACCGGCGAGTTCCAGATGCCGTTTACCGCCGATCACGAATTGCGCCTCGGCAAGCGCCCGTTTCGCGACACCGGAGAGGCCGTCGAGCCCGTCTTCGCCGATGCCGATCACGGTGAGCCAGGGAGCGCTCATCGCCCCTCCTCCGGCAGGCCGGCGGCCAGCGCATTGACGGCAGCGGCCGCGATTGCCGAGCCGCCGCGGCGACCCTTCAGCGTCAGGTAGGGAATGGAGAAGGGGTTTTCGCTGAGCGCCTGCTTCGATTCCGCCGCACCGACGAAGCCGACCGGAAAGCCCAGAATGACGGCAGGCCTTGGAAAGCCCTCCGCGATCCGCTCAAGCAGATGGAACAGGGCGGTCGGGGCATTGCCAATCGCGACCACCGCGCCCGCCAAACGGTCCTGCCAGAAATCGACGGCCGCCGCCGACCGCGTGGTCGCAAGGTCGCCGGCATGATCGGCGACGCGCGGATCGTCCAGCGTGCACACGACCTCGTTTCGCGCGGCAAGCCGCGAACGGATGATGCCGTATTCCACCATCTTCACGTCGGTCAGGATCGGAGCGCCTTGCCCGAGAGCCTCGCGCGCCGCCTCGGCCGCACCGTCGCTCCAGGCGAGATCGGCTACGATGTCCGGCTCGCCGCAGGCATGGATCAGCCGCACGGCAACGTCGCGCAAGGATTCCGGCAGGCGGTCGAGATCGGCCTCTGCCCTGACGATGGCGAAGGACTGCCGGTAGATCGCCGCCGGATCGCGCTCGTAGTCGTAGCGCCTGGCCGGCGGACGGGCGAAAGCGTCGTTCACCCCCGCCTCATCGATTTCGGACCCAGAGGGTGGTCCGCATGCGGATAGGGATGATGGTGGTGGCCATGGTCATGGCTATGCCCGTGGCTATGGTCGTGGCCGTGCGCATGATCGTGGCCGTGATCATGGCCATGGTGATGATGGCCGTGGTCATGCCCCAGATCATGCCCGTGACCATGGTCATGATGATGGTGGCCGCCCTCCCGCACCTGGCTTTCGCAGGCCCCGGTGCAGACATCGTCGCAAAGATGGCATTCGGCCGACTTGCCGAGCCCTTCCACATGGTGGTGATGGCTTTCCTGCCGAAGACCGACTTCCGCCTCGAAGCCAAGCACCTGCTCGCGATATTTGCAGAGCTGGCAGTTCATCAGGTTGGCGCCATCCAGGATCTCCTCCACCCGTTCCACAAAGGTGTCGAGCACCAGCGGATGGTCGTTGAGATAGCCGGCCTTCACGAACTCGATCTCCGGATGGCGCTCGGCCACCTCATCGGTGAAGGCGTAGATGCGGCTCACCAGCACGCCGGTGAACAGGAAAT
Source organism: Stappia albiluteola (assembly GCF_014050225.1). GTDB lineage: Bacteria > Pseudomonadota > Alphaproteobacteria > Rhizobiales > Stappiaceae > Hongsoonwoonella > Hongsoonwoonella albiluteola. The sequence goes on from NZ_JACFXV010000031.1 coordinate 134,760, forward strand.
AGGGGAACACCACGATGCGCCGGTAGCCGAGCTTCGCCGCATGTTCCAGCGCCGGCTCCACCAGCGGGAAGGTGACGCCCGAATAGGCCGTTTCCGCCCAGCCGAACCCCATGCCCTCCCACAGGAGGCGGGTGACCTTGGAGACGTTGGAATTGGCGTCCGGGTCGGAGGACCCGCGGCCGACGACGACGAGCAGCGTCTCGTGCATCGGCACGTCGTTGCCCGCCTTGTCGAGCGCTTCGCGCACCCGCTCGCCGGCCGCCCGCACCATGCGGGTGTCGATGGCCAGTTCCCGGCCGTAGTCGATGCGAACGCCCGGATTTTCCGCCTGATAGGTGTTGAGGACGGAGGGGATGTCGTTCTTGGCGTGGCCGGCGGCAAACAGCATGCCAGGCACGGCAAGGATGCGCGTGCAGCCCTGATCGCGAAGCCTGTCGAGGCCGTCGCGGATAACGGGCTCGGCGAATTCCAGATAGCCGTACTCCACCGGCCAGTCCGGGAACCGCGGTTTCAAGCCTTCGGCGAGGCTTGCGAATTCGCGCACGGCGGCGCGGTTGCGGCTGCCGTGGCCGCAGATCATCAGGCCCGTACGTTCGTTGTTGCCGGATTTCACTTGGCCGCCTCCGCTTCGTCGCCCTCGGCGGCTTCTTCCTCGACGCCGTCCTTGTCGGCCTTGCGGCTTTTCCAGGCGACGATGCCGGCAATGGCGGCGGCGGCCGCGATGGCCGCGATACCAGCCCAGTGCGAGTGGCCGGCGACCTCCGCCACATGGCCGACATGGGCTTGGGCGGGCGCGGCGGCAAGGAGCGCAAGCGAGGCCGGGAAAAGGCGGATCATGGCGGATACCCCCATCTGATTGGCGAAATTCGGCACCATGCGGGGGAGAAAACGATTGTGACCGCGTGTTCGCCGACACCCGCCGAAACTGTCGGCCGGGCGGCGAACTGACGCGTCAGACAGCTCCGGACTGGATCCCCTGCTTGGGTCGACCGCCACCGGACTCGTTTTCAGCCCCTTCAGGGACGCCGTCATGTGCGCCGCACGCTAGAGGACGCAGGCTGGCGCCGCAAGCGCAAACTCCGACACAGATCATCGGCCAAACGTCCACCCCGCATGGAAGACCGGAAGATCGTTCAAATTTTAGCTTTCCCCGGAACGCGCCTTTCAGGGATCCCGTGGCAAGAAAAAGTCTTGCGATCGATCTGACGTTTCCGGGGAGGGACGCCATGTCTGATGAATTGACTGCGGCATCCGCCGCCGGCTTCGGCCATGCAGCCGGAGCCGCCCTTGCTGCCTGGTCCACCGCCACCGTCGACCTTGCGACCATGCGGGACGCCCCGATCCGCCGCGCCTGGCTGATCGAGGGCGAGCCCGTCGCTCGCGTCGCGTCGCTGGGACGGGGCGCCGACGGGCTCGCCACCCTCGCCACCTGGGACTGCACGGCGGGGCGCTTCCGCTGGTATTACGGCGGCGACGAGGCCGTGTACATTCTTGAAGGAGAGGTGACGGTCACCGCGCCGGATGGCGTTACCCGGACGCTCAGGGCCGGCGACACCGCCTGGTTCCCGGCCGGGCAATGGTTCGAGTGGCACGTGCCGACCTATGTCCGCAAGATCGCCTTCTGTCGAGACGTTCCGCCACCGGCCATCCGCTTCCAGATGAAGGTGCTGCGCAAGCTGCGTTATCTGGCGCGCAAGCTCTTCGCAGAGGTGGAAGAACCGCAATCGGGCCTGTGACCCTGTTCAGCATGGTTCCGAAGCGTTAATTTCAACTCCTGATCCGGAAGAAATCCTCTTGGCAGGAGCGCGCGACCATGCCCACCGACCTGGTGTTGACTGTTATCGCCAATGACCGTCCGGGCCTTGTCGAGCGCCTGTCGGATGCCATCGCCGCCGAGGGCGGCAACTGGGTCGAGAGCTCGCTCGCCCGGCTTGCCGGCGAGTTCGCCGGCATCGTGCGCGTCCAGATCGCCGACGAACGCCTGGACCGGCTGGAACTGGCGCTCGACGAACTCGGCCAGCACGGCCTGTCGGTGACGGTCCGTCGCGGCGCCGCGCAGCCCGAGCCCGCCGGCAGCCACGCGCATCTGTCGCTGGTCTGCCAGGATCATCCGGGCATCGTCCATGCTGTGGCCGCCGCCCTGGCCCGGTTCGACGTCAGCATCGACGAACTCGCCACCGAGGTGTTTTCCGGCTCCATGAGCGGCGAGCGCATGTTCGGCGCCGAGGCCGAGATCATCCTGCCGCCGGATATCGACGAAGGCGAGCTTCGCGCCGCGCTGGAGGAACTGGCCGGCGACCTGATGGCCGAGATCGACCTGAAGGATGTCGGCGCCTGAGATTTACGCGCCGTCCCTGCCGGTGAGCTTCTTCAGCATCGCACGCAGCTCCGCCCGTCCGCCCTGTCCGAGCGGCGCGGTCAGCCTGGCCTCGGCGAGGCGGATCTTTTCGCGGATCGCGGCGAAACGCTCCATGCCGCTCTCGCTCAGCGCATAGCCGACCTTGCGCCCGTCGCCGGGAACCAGAACCCGCGTGACGAGTTCCTCATCGATCAGCGGCTTCATCGCCGTGGTCAGCACGGACGGTGCGGCGCCCACGGCCCCTGCCGCCGCGCGGTGGGTGATGCCGGGATTTCGGGAAACCAGCTCCAGGACCATGAACTGCAGCGGCGTCACTCCGTCGCCGTCGAACACGGCGGCGAAGACCTGCTGGCCGCGCAGGAAGGCATGGCGCAGCAGATGGCCGACGAGATCGTTGAGGATGCCGTAGTCGAGCCCATCCTCAGCCGGCAAGGCGGACGATGCTTTCGCGGCGATTGAGCGTTTCGACATCGAAGCCTGCCACCTGCTTGTAGGCCCGCGCGGTTTCCTCCAGTTCGGTCCGGCTCAGCACATCCTCGACGCGGTTGAAGCCGTCCGGCGCGCGCGCCTCCACGATATCGAGCACCTTGTCGGGCCCGTCCGCCCGGTTCAGGAGCACAATCTTCCCCGTCGCCGGACGGCGCTCCGCCTCATAGGCGCGCAGGGCCGCCTCACCCACGCCGTGGCGCTGGAATTCGCGCGTCAGCACCCGCGCGTCCAGGATCGCCTGGCTAGCGCCGTTCGACCCGATCGGATACATCGGATGGGCAGCGTCCCCCATCAGCGTCATCGCGCCGTGGGTCCAGCGCGGCAGCGGATCGCGGTCGACCATCGGATATTCGAAGACATGCTCCGCATCGCGGATGATCCGCGGCACGTCGAGCCAGTCGAAATGCCAGTCGGCGAAGCGCGGCAGGAAATCCTCCAGCCGGCCCGGCCGGTTCCAGTCCTCGCGCCGCCACAGATAGTCGGCCGGAAAACGCAGGTCGGCGATCCAGTTGATCACCGAGCCGTCCTCGCCATCGTCGGCGATCGGATAGCAGACAAACTTGCGTGCCTTGCAGCCGGCCATCGCCATGCTGCGGCCGGTGAGAAACCTCGCTCCCCGCGTCACGCCGCGCCACATGACGATGCCGCCCCAGGCCGGCATGCCTTCCTTGGGATAGAGCTTCGCCCGGCAGGCGGAATGAATGCCGTCGGCGGCGATCAGCACCTTGCCGCGCACGGTGCCGAGCGATTTTCCCGCATGACGGTCGACCAGATCGACGGCGATGCCGCCGTCCTCCTGCCGCCAGTCCTCGATCGCCGCTCCCGTGACGATGGCGTCAGGACCGAGGCGCTTGCGCACCGTCTCGAAGAGCAGCATCTGCAGCTTGCCGCGATGGATGGAAAACTGCGGCCAGTTGTAGCCGGCACCGATGCCGCGCGGCTCGGACCAGATCGGGCTGCCATGGCTTGAGAAATAGGCGACTTCCCGCGTGCGCAGGCCGATGCCGTCGAGCCCGGCAAGCAGGCCGAGTTCATCGAGTTCGCGCACCGCATGCGGCTGCAGGTTGATGCCGACGCCAAGCGGCTTCAGCTCGCCGACCGCCTCGAAGACCCGCGCCGGAATGCCCGCCTGATGCAGGCTGAGCGCCATGGTCAGCCCGGCGATCCCCGCCCCCGCTATCAGCACTGTCATGGAACGCCGTCTCCGTTCAACCAAACAGAAAGGCGGCGCGCGGATCCGCTCCGCGCGCCGCGTCGTCGTTTATTCGCCGGCGTAGTTCGAGATCAGCGCGCGGGCGTCTTCCACCATCGCCTTGCCGTCATAGCCCTTGGCCGAGACTTCCTCGATCCAGGCATCGACCAGCGGAGCGGCGGCGGCCTTCCAGCGGTCGACTTCCTCCGGCGGCAGCTTGATGATCTTGTTGCCGGCCTTCTCGGCGGCGGCGATGCCGGGAGCGTCACCCTCGTCCATCACCCGGCCGACCCACTTGGAGGCCTCGCGGCCGCTATTGGCGTCGATCACCGCCTTCAGGTCGTCCGGCAGCTTCTCGTAGCTCGCCTTGTTCATCGTGAAGACGAAGAAGGCGGTATAGAGCCCCCGGTCGCTGTCGAAATCCGTATGGGTGTCGACCAGTTCCGCCACCTTCAGCGGCGTCGTCACCTCCCACGGGATCACCGTGCCGTCGATGACGCCCTTGGAAAGCGCCTCGGGCATGGCCGGCACCGGCATGCCGATGGCGGTGGCGCCGAGCTTTTCCAGCAGCGCAGTCGTCTGGCGCGTCGGGCCGCGCAGCTTCAGGCCGTTCATGTCCTCAAGCTTGGTCACGCCGTCGCCCTTGACGTGCAGCAGGCCGGGGCCGTGCACATGGACGGCGATCGGATGCGTGTCCTTGAACTCGTCCTTCAGGTACTTCTCATAGAAGTCCCAGGCCGCCTGGCTGGTGGCTTCGGCCTTGGCCGGCATGAAGGGCAGCTCGAAGGCCTCCGTGCCGGGGAAGCGGCCGGGCGTGTAACCGGGCAGCGTCCAGACGATGTCGACCACGCCGTCCTTCGCCTGGTCGTAGAGCGCCGGCGGCTTGCCGCCGAGCTGCATGGCCGGATAGACCTCGACCTTGATGCGGCCGCCGGAGTCCTTTTCCACCTTCTCCGCCCAGGGGGTGATGAAGTTCTTGGGCACGGGTGCCGGAGCGGGAAGGAAATGGTGAACGCGCAGCGTCACTTCCTGCGCATGGGCGATGCTCGCCGCCGACAGGGCGATGAGGCCCGCGGCTAGCGCCTTGGCTAGGCTTTTCATTTCGCTCCTCCCTTTCAGCAGCCGTCCGGCCGCCCTTTTCGTTTATCAGGTAAACGAGATTGAGGGATCGTCCTGTGCCCGTCAAGGGAGGTGCACGGCCTCTCCCTTCGTCTTCGCCGGGCCCGGTACTGGAAAACGCCCCGGCGATCCATCGGACGACGGCGAAATATGCCGGCGCCGCATGGATACGCGGGTCAAGCCCGCGTATGACGAGCTGAGGGGTTGAAGCGGTGTGTCTGCCACATACTCCATCATCCCGGGCGAGTGAGGCGCAGCCGAGCGATGACCCGGGATGACGGGAGTACGTGGCAAGCGGTTTGCCACAATCTCTGTCATGCCCGGCCCGACCGGGCATCCAGTAACCACGGTGGCCGGAGATTCAGCCACCAACGCATGCGTTTACTGGATCCCCGTCTTCACGGGGATGACATCAGAGTGTGGGGCGGAGGCTGCATCTAATTCTGCCGCGCAATGGACGCACAGCCTCTCCCCTCGTCATCGCCGGGCCCAGACCCGGCGATCCATGAAGCTCTGCGGCAAGCGGTGATGCCGCGTGGATACGCGGGTCGAGCCCGCGTATGACGAGCTGAGGGGCTAAGGCAGAGAAGCGGCCCCACACTCTGACGTCATGCCGGACAAGGGAAGCGCAGCGGACCGCTGATCCGGTATCCAGAAATCATCCCCGGGCGAAGGCCCGCTCGAAAGACAAGGTCGTCATCGCCGGACCATTGACCGGCGACCCGCCCGCCGCGCCCGGTTGAGGTGCGGGTGGCGCGAGGTGCGAGCGGGTGTCCGGCAAGGCCCGGACATGACGATTGCGGAGCCGGATCACGCCTCGTCCCTGGCCGGGCGCGAGACGAGGCGGATGCCCGGCGCATGCGGAATGCGCGGTTCGGAAAAATCGGCGGGCGGAAGAAAGCTCAGTAATTCGCTCTCGCGGGCGAGATGTGCCTTCGCCAGGCGGTATTTCAGCGTCAGCGTCACGACCGCGATGCCGGTCGCGGCAAAGGTGACGAGCGCGACGGCCTTCACCCAGTCCGCCGTCGAGCGCCAGGTGGTGAGTAAATCCGCAGCGAAATTATAGCCGTCGGCCATCGCCATGCCTCCCCGTTAAGCCGGTGAACCGCCAGAGGAAGCACCTCTGGCGACCGGGGAGTTAGCAGACCGACAGCAAAGCGGCCGCGATGGCCTTTAGGGCAAGCCCTTGGACATGCGCCATCGCCTCCCCGGCCATGAGGGTGTGAGCCCTTAGGTCGAGGAGGCATCAATACGGCTGATGCCAGCCGTTGCTGTAGAGGCTGCTAAACCCCGAGGCCAGCCTTTTTCGCTGGCCCTGCGCGCATTCTATCCTGAGAAATATACGGAGAAAAGTGCAATTCCCGGTTGATGGTCACATTCACTCGGGCGCACGTGTTGGCGCTTCATGGATACGCGGGTCGAGCCCGCGTATGACGAGCCGAGGGGCCACGGCAGAGAGGCGACCGCACACTCCGTTGTCATCCCGGGCGAGTGAGGCGCAGCCGAGCGATGACCCGGGATGACGGGAGTACGTGGCAAGCGGTCTGCCACAATCTCTGTCATGCCCGGCCCGACCGGGCATCCAGTAACCACGGTGGCCGGAGATTCAGCCACCAACCCATGCGTTTACTGGATCCCCGTCTTCACGGGGATGACATCAGAGTGTGGGGCGGGGGCTGCATCTAATTCTGCCGCGCAACGGACGCACAGCCTCTCCCCTCGTCTTCGCCGGGCCCAGACCCGGCGATCCATGGTCGGTGGCTAAGAACTCGGGCACCGCGTGGATACGCGGATCAGGCCCGCGTATGACGAGCCGAGGGGCCACGGCAGAGAGGTAACCGCACACTCCGCCGTTATACCGGACAAGCGATGCGGAGCCGAGTGCCGATGCGGGACGACGGGAGTGTGGAGCCAAAACTCACGCCAAGCTCTCCCGCGCGCCCGGCCGTCCCTGGCCCTCAGATCTCGAAGTCGGGAATTTCCGACACCGCGATCCGCAGCCGCTCCGACCACTCTTCCGACAGCATCGAGAAATACGGATCGTCGCGCTCGATGCGCTTCTGCCGGTCGGCGGCAAAGGTATCGGTATTGTAGAGCAGAAGGTCGATCGGCATGCCGACCGACAGGTTGGAGCGCAGGGTGGAATCGAAGGAAAGCAGCACCAGCTTCGCCGCCTGGCCGAGCCGCATGTCGTGCTGCGTCACCCGGTCGAGGATCGGCTTGCCGTATTTGTGCTCGCCGATCTGCATGTAGGGCGTATCTGCGGTCGCCTCGATGAAGTTGCCCGCCGCGTAGACCTGGAAAAGGCGCGGCGCCTCACCCTTGATCTGGCCGCCGAGGATGAAGCTCACCATGAAGTTTTCCGCCGAGGTGGCAAGCGCCTCGCCATCGATTGCCTTGACGCTGCGCACCGCGCTTCCCACCACGCGCGCCGCCTGGAACATCGTCTCGGCGGAGAAGAGCGTCGGTCCGGGCGTCGTTTCGGATGTCAGCTGCTCGCTCAGCAGGCTGACGACGGCCTGGGTGACGGCGAGGTTGCCGGCCGAAAGCAGCACCAGCACCCGCTCGCCCCGCTTTTCCCAAACATGCAGCTTCTTGAAGGTCGCCACATTGTCCAGGCCGGCATTGGTCCTGGTATCGGCGGCGAAGACGAGGCCCCGGTCGAGCTTCAGACCCACGCAATAGGTCATAAGCGGTACTTTCCTGACATTGGCTGCTTGCGCAGGCGTGCTTATTGCTGCTGAGCCTGCTGGCTGACGCTGACCTCGACCTGCAGGTTCTCTTCGTTTCCGCCGAATTGTACGCCGCGAATCGGGGCGGCGGAACGGGAATCGAGACCTGTCGACAGGCGAATATAGCGGTCTGTTGGACAAATCCTGTTGGAAACGTCGAAACCGACCCAGCCGAGCCCCGGCAGATGCACCTCCGCCCAGGCGTGATGGGCCTCCGAGTCCTGCCCGTCCTCCAGCAGCAGATAGCCGGAAACGTAGCGCGCCGGCATTCCGACCGAACGCGCGGCGGCAATGAAGATATGGGCGTGATCCTGGCAGACGCCCTCGCCCGCGCTCAGGGCGTCGATCGCCGAGGCATGCACCTGCGTCACCCCGGTGCGATAGACGACCTTCTCGTGGATCGCCTCCATCAGTTCGTGGCAGCCGGCCAGCGGATCGCTGGTCGCCGCGAGGCTGCCGAGCCTGCGGATCGCCGGATTCGCCCTGGTCAGGCCGGTGAAGCGCAGGAAGACGATATCGCTTGCAGGACAGGCCGGCTGGCCGACGACGCCGGCCCGGTCTTCAGTCTGCACCAGCCCGCGCGCGACGATTTCCAGCTCGCTCAGCGCTTCCTGATGGCTCACCACATGGACGATGTTGCCGAAGCCGTCCGCATAGCTCGCCGCCCTTTCCATGCCCGGCACCTCGATTTCCCAGTCGAGCACGGTCTGGCCGGGCACGTCGCGGGGCGTGAGCCGCAATTGCTGGATCGTATGGGCCAGCGGCCGGTCGTAGACGTAGCGGGTCTTGTGATTGACGGCGAGAAGCATGGGTCTTCCGGTCAGGCGAAATTGTAGTCGGCGGAAAGCTGCAGGCTGAGGCCGTTGTTGCGGCTGATGAAGTCGCTCAGGAATTCGTGCAGCCCGTACTGGAACACCTCGCTCATCTTGCGGTCGGTCAGCAGCTTGTGCGTGGCGACAGCCATGTCGTAGCTCGGCAGGCGCTCGCGATAGACGTCGGTCAGGTCTTCCATGCTCTCCTCGATCCAGTCGTAGCAATAGGCGAGCGAGCGCGGCATCTCCTTCCTCAGGATCAGGAATTCGGCGACGTTGAAGGCTTTCAGGCTGGAGTCGCGATAGGCATGGCGATAGCTGCGATTGGCGGAGACCGACCGCAGGATGGTCGACCACTGATAGGTGTCGAGGCTGCCGCCGATCACCTCGTTGTCCGGCAGCAGGATCCAGTATTTCACGTCCAGGATGCGGGCGGTGTTGTCGGCCCGTTCCACGAAGGTGCCAAGCTGCGAGAAGTAATAGCCTTCGTTGCGCATCAAGGTGCCGAGCAGCGCGCCGCGAAACAGCATCGCCCGCTGCTTCACCCAGCTCAGGAAGCCCGGCAGCTTGTCGTCCGTCATGTGCTGCGGCTTGACTTCCATCATCTCGATATAGGTGGTGTTGATGCTCTCCCACATCTCCGAGGTGATGGCCGTGCGCACCGAGCGGGCATTGTTGCGCGCAAGCTCCACGCAGGTGCGCACCGAGGACGGGTTGTCGCGGTCGAACAGCAGGAAGTTGATCGCCGCGCGCTGTGACAACTCGCCTCCCTTCGCCTCGAACGCGTCGAGGCAGCCGGCGCTGACCAGCGTCGAGCGCCAGTCGTCCATGGCGTCGGAGCCGAAGCGCGGCGTCATCGCGATGCGATAGGCGACCTCCAGCAGGCGCGCCATGTTTTCCGCCCGCTCGTTGTAGCGCAAAGTCCAGAAGAGGGATGCGGCAGTTCTGCCCAGCATGATCAGTCCTCGAGCACCCAGGTATCCTTGGTTCCGCCGCCCTGGCTGGAATTGACGACGAGCGAGCCTTTCCTCAGCGCCACCCGGGTCAGGCCGCCGGGCGTGATGCGCACCTTGTCGCCGATCAGCACATAGGGCCGCAGGTCCACGTGGCGCGGCGCGATGCCGGAGGCGACATGGGTGGGACAGGCCGAAAGGGCCAGCGTCGGCTGGGCAATGTAATTCTTCGGATTGGCCGCCAGCCGCTTGGCGAATTCCGACAGCTCGCGCTTTGTCGCCGTCGGCCCGATCAGCATGCCGTAGCCGCCGGAACCGTGCACTTCCTTGACCACCAGCTCGGCGAGATTGTCGAGCACATAGGCGAGGTCGTCCGGCTTGGCGCAGTTCCACGTCGGCACGTTGTTCAGGATCGGCTTCTGGCCCGTGTAGAACTCGATGATATCCGGCACATAGGCATAGACGGCCTTGTCGTCGGCGATGCCCGTGCCGGGCGCGTTGCAGATCGTCACGTTGCCCGCCCGGTAGGCGTCGAAAAGGCCGGGCACGCCGAGCATGGAATCGGGACGGAAGGTCAGCGGATCGAGGAAGGCGTCGTCGATGCGCCGGTAGATCACGTGCACCTGCTCCGGCTTGCGCGTGGTGCGCATCCACACCTTGCCGTTGTCGACGAAGAGGTCGCGCCCCTCCACCAGTTGCGCGCCCATCGTGTCGGCGAGGAAGGCATGCTCGAAATAGGCGGAATTGAAGATGCCGGGCGTCAGCACGCAGACCGTCGGATCGTCCACGCCATCCGGCGCCACGCTCTTCAGCGTGTCCTTCAAACAGTCGGGATACTGGTCGATCGGCGCCACCCGGTTCAGCCGGAAAAGTTCCGGGAACATGCGCATCATCGTCTCGCGGTTCTCCAGCATGTAGGAGACGCCGGACGGCGTGCGCGTATTGTCCTCCAAAACGTAGAACTCGTTCTCGCCGACGCGCACGATATCCGTGCCGATGATATGGGCGTAGACCTTGCGGGCCGGGGTGAAGCCGATCATCTCCGGCAGGAAGGCCTCGTTCTGGATGACGAGGTCGGCGGGGATGCGGCCCGCCCGGATGATCTCCTGGCGGTGATAGATGTCATGCAGGAAGGCGTTCAGCGCCCGCACCCGCTGGTCGATGCCGGCCGACAGGCGACGCCATTCGGATGCGGAGATGATGCGCGGGATGATGTCGAAGGGGATCAGGCGTTCGGTCGCCTCGTTGGTGCCGTAGACGGCGAAGGTGATGCCGAGCCGGCGAAAGATCGTCTCCGCCTCGCGCGTCTTCTTCTTCAGGATGCCCGGCGGCTGGGACTCCAGCCACTGGAGAAGGGCTCGGTAGGGCTCGCGCGGCTCGCCCTGCTCGTTCAGCATTTCATTGAAGATCTGCCGCTCCTCCATCCACCTTCCCTGCCCTGTCCTAGAGTGAGGTTCGTAGATGGCGCAGGCAGGCCATCCACCCCAACTCAAGCCTAGTCCGCCAACGGGCGCATCTGCAATTGCGACGAATTACGCATTGCCGGCAAAGACATCGTGACCTGTTCAGCCATTCGCCGCAAGGCCGGAGCGGTACGGCCGACGCTTCCCGTCAATGACGGCTCAGCAAAAGTCTTGCCAAATCGGAAAGCTGCCGGCCCGGCCCGCCACGCAGGAAGACGACGGCAGGATTGCACAAAGTTTATGCGGGAGTTGCCGCGTCCGTCGCCTCGACGCTCGCTGCTCGTGCAGGCCCGGTGCGAGGGCGATGACATGTCATTCGCCGAACAGTCGGCCCAGCATCGGACAATCGCGGCGACCGTCCCCGCATTGCCCGTGAAGGTCGGCAAGCGCCGTCTCCAGTTCGACAAGGTCGCGGATCTTCCGGCGCACGCTTTCAAGATGCCTTTCGCTGATCGTCCGCACCTCCGCGCAGGCCCTTTGCCTTTCGGTCGCAAGGCTGAGCAGCATGCGGATTTCGCCGATCGGAAAGCCGAGGTCGCGGCACCGGCGGATAAAGCGGAGCTGCGACACGCCGTCATCGTCATAGACACGCCGCCCGGAGCCGGTGCGGAGCGGCGGCGGCACGACGCCCTCGCGTTCGTAGTAACGGATCGTCTCGATGCCGACGCCGCTGAGACGCGCCGCTTCGCCAATGGAATGCTTCACGTTTTTCCTCTTGATCCTGTAGCCGCTACAGGATGCATCAATGCCGGCCATACGCGAATTCACAAACCCGAAAGGAAGGATTGCAATGGCCGACGGTATGGCTCGGTTCGGATTTCTCGGCGGGATCGCTTCGCTTGCCACGGCGGCATGTTGCGTGCTGCCCATCACCTTCATGCTGCTGGGGGCCGGCGGCGCCTGGGTCGCGGTGCTGGCGTCCGCGGCCGCCCTCAGTCCCTATGTGATTGCGATTTCCGCTGTGGTGCTCGCAACCGCATGGTTCCTGTCGCTGCGTGGATCGGCTCCAAGACGCACCTACGCGCTGCTTGGCGGCGGCTCGCTGCTGACCGCGCTTGCCTGGATCGTGCTTCTCAACGAAGAGGCGATGAACGACTACCTGATCCAGTGGATGTGAGGAGAGGCGCATGACCGCGATCACGCTGCAATCCACCCTGACCTGCCCTGAATGCGGCCATTCCGAAACCCTGGAAATGCCACAGGATGCCTGCCAGTGGTTCTTCGAATGCAAGGGCTGCGGCGCGATCCTTCGGCCGAAGCCGGGCGACTGTTGCGTCTATTGTTCCTACGGCACGGTCGCCTGTCCGCCGATCCAGCGTGGCAGCTCATGCTGCTCTTGAGCGGCGGTCTCAAGTCAGCGAGAAGGGCACGATACCGCGCACGTCCGGATCGAGGGCGATTTTCTTGTCGACGGCCGGGAAGGCCCGCTCAAGACAATTGTCACGCGGGCAGATGCGGCAGTTGATGCCGATTTTCGTTACCTCGCCCTTTTCGCCGAGCGCGAGCCCGTCCGCATAGACAACGTCGCTGGCGTAGGCGAGTTCGCAGCCAAGGCCGAAGGCATAGCGCCTCTCGCGCGTCCGGTGATTGACGGACGACTTCACGGCGCTGCGGGCAAGGCAGAGATAGCGCACGCCGTCGGGCATCTCGCCCACCTGCACCAGCGTGCGCGAACCGAGATGCTCGAAAGCCTCGTGCACGTTCCACATCGGGCAGGCGCCGCCATAGCGGGCGAACTGGAAGCGCGTGGCGCTGTGCCGCTTGATCACGTTGCCCGCCCGGTCGATCTTGACGAAATAGAAGGGGATGCCCTTGTTGCCGGGCCGCTGCAGGGTGGAAAGCCGGTGGCAGACCTGCTCCAGGCTCGCTCCCGTCACGATCTGCAGCCGGTCGAGGTCGTGGCGGCTTGCCCGCGCAAGGTCGAGGAAGGCCTGATAGGGCAGAAGCAGCGCGCCCGCATAGTGGTTCTTCAGCGCCAGCCGGCAGACATCGTCCGCCCCGTGGCTGTGAAAGCCGGCGGATGCCACGTGTTCCTCGATCAACTCGCCAGCCTCGAAGCGGGCAAGCAGGCCGGCGAGGAGAAAATCGCGCGTCGACTGCGGCAGCGCCAGCGCCAGCACAGCGATCCGCCGCTTGGCGTCGAACTGCAGGATGGGCGCGGCCGGGTCCGGCCGATCCGCCACGTCGACCGAGACGGCGTGCCGCGCCTCCAGCCGCCCGGCGATCAGCCGCGCCTTGTCGTGATGCCAGGCAAGGCCGAGTTCCTTTGCCGCGCGTTCCGCCGCCCGGTCCAGCGTATCCACGTAGTTGTCGATATAGTGGAAGTGGTCGCGCACTTCCTCGTAGGGGAGTGCTGCCTTGGCCTTGTCCTGCGCGCTCGTGCCATGCGCGCTGATCACGTCGTCCACCGACGCCTGATGCTCCAGCACCCGCCGCATCGCGCCGTGCAGGTCGAGGAAGGAGCGGGCAAAATCCGGCGCGTGCGTCGCGGCTGCCTTCAATTCCTGCAGGCCCGGCTTCTGGCCGCGGAAGATCGGGTCGGCCAGCGCCTCGCCGAGATCGGCGACGATGCGGTCGAGGTCGTCGGCCTCGAAACTTGCCATGTCGACGCTGAAGACGCGCCCCACCGAAAGGAGAACTGCCGCCGAGAGCGGCCGCTGGTTACTCTCCAGCTGGTTCACGTAGGATGCCGACAGGCCGAGGCGCCTGGCGAACTCGACCTGGGTCAGGCCGGCGCCCTCGCGCACCTTGCGCAGGACATGGCCGGCGAAGATCTTCTTGGACATGGCGCCGCATTCCGCAAATTGCAAATTTTTCACAACATTTCTAGCATCACTTTTACATCTGGCACAATGCGCCGCCTAACGGTATTTCTTCTTTATCGCACCGCAACATAACTGCCGCGGCGGGAGGCGGGCGGGATTTGCGAGAAAGCGAGCAGGATCGACCTTCGGCCAGGGGATCGCCAGGGCAGGAAAGGGTTGGTCGCAGATAGCGGAGGACGTGACGATGGACGGGATCGCCGGCGCCTATTTTTGCGAGCGCGAAAGCTTCGACGAAAAACTTCTCGATGACGCGGATGGCTTCACCACCCGCACTGAGGGCATCGCCCCCGGCCTCAAGGTACTGTCGACGCGCCAGCGCGAGATTGTCCGCCTTGCCTCCGAAGGCCTGCTGAACAAGCAAATCGCCTGGCAGCTCGGCATCACGGTCGCCACGGTCAAGGCGCATATGTCGCTCGCAATCGAGCGCCTCAGCGCCCGGAACCGCACCCACGCGGTCGCCATCTACGTGCGCGAGACGCTGACGCGCTGAAGCTCAGTTGCACTTGTTAGGTACCACTCGCGCGCCCCCCCCTAAGCGCATAGCGATCCAAAGGCGCGCTCCAAATGCAATCGATATGCTTTGTGGAGCGCCCCTTTCGGCGATCGGCGATCGGCGATCGTAGCGCACCCTTCCCGCTCGCGACGCAACTAGATTTCGCATGAGAGCGCGACAAAAATGTAATATTACAAAGTAACACAAAACGAAAAATCTTAGGTCACGAAATACAATATGAGAATTAAAATAATTTAATACGTAAATTTACACAGAAACCAACTTATTTTATCTGACTCATCGGCCTAAGAAGCAAAATTCTAACCTAATGGCTGCCCTTCGCCCATCCAATCGCGCATTGCGATAATCAACTCGGTAGTAGGATATTCTCTAATATCGTCCTCCGATGCTCCTGCGGCACGCTCACGCTCCCAATACCATTCTTGAAAGGCAATATATTTTCCCAATATTAGGGATGCGCCAATCCTTTGTGCGCCAGCTTGTGCAACAAGCCAATTTCTTACACGTTTAACAGCTTTTTCATAATCCCCTTCATGGTATTCAATGTCCCAACCAGAAATGTCCGAAAGTGATTTCTGGTAGTCATATTTAGTATGCTCCAGAACTAAAATGGCTTTACTCGAAAAAGGCTCTCCCCCAAATCGTTTACACGCATGATCCATGCCGAGTTCAAAGGGCATATTCATGCGAAAATATTGATTAGCGTTTGTTGATTTGCACCGACTCAAATCGTGAATCCCGTATCTAGAATTCTCTATCAGATCAATGATCCTATCTAGCCGCGCAGCTCCGTTGTCCGCGTTTTCCGGAGCCAATCTTGGAAAAAAGCCAAGATAGACCACGCAAAAGGCAATTGCTTGAAGAATTGGTGCATATTCTTCATCAAATGGGCAATTAATAAATATCGATTTATCAAATTCAGGAAGCACTATTACCCTTTTGATGGATGAGAATCGTCTCCAAATGAATTTCGCTCACGAATACGACCGTCCGTCCCATGAATATAAACCCCGGTCTTCTGATTTCGTGCGATCTTTGTGGCAGCCCTAATAGCTTCGTCTTGAGTAGGATGAATACTCGTAGCCCGGGAAGATCCCGCTTTTTTTACGCTCCATCTCCCGGCATGCGGTACGACATGTTGGCCCTTTTTCGACATTATGAGTATTTCTCCGTCGCATTGTATCGAGTCTGTATCGATTACGGTCTACACATCAGGATTATTTACAGCAAAAGCCGAATAAGAGCGTCGACACTCGCCGAGTAAATTCAACAGGCACCTCATAGAACATAGCTTCCAACCGCCGAAATGCAAAGATCACCAACGAGCCCTGCTGCCCTCAAACTCGTGGCATTTTACCAGAGTGAAATTGCAGACGAGATTGAATAGCTCCGTCCGCAGAATGCGAACGGAGCCATTCCCTCATTCTTCAGTCCGGCAGACGGCGGCTGTACTCCTCTTTCAGCTTCAGCCAGCCCGGCCAGAAGGGTTCGGGCGCCACACCGTCGAGGCGGGCGGCAAGAACGTCGAGATGCATGTGCCAGCCGGCGGAGACGTTCAGCATCGTCGCCCGGTCGGGCAGCCGGCGGTGGATCACGGTCAAAAGCACACCGCCTGCCCGCTCCGCCAGCTCGAAGGAAACCTCGCCCTCCGCGCCCCAGGTGAACACCAGCTTGCGCGGCGGATCGATTTCAAGGATCCGGCTCTGCATCCGGTTTTCCTCGGCAAAGCCGTCCGGACGCTTGCCCGGCGGATCGCTCAGTTCCTCGTTGCGCCAGACGAATTCGAAGGCGCTGCCCGCCTTCATTTCCATCTCGCCCGCCGCCAGCCACTGCCGGCGCAGGTCGCTTTCCGTCAGATAGGCCCATACGCGCTCGATCGGGCCGGGCAGCCGGCGCTGGATCGTCAGCGTCGTGGGCTCGGTCAGCCTGCCATAGGTGTCGAGTTCTGCGAGATCCGTCATTTCCCGTCTCCCTTTTGTCTGGCAGGCGCTCCAGGGTCAACAGACCTGCCTTCGTCTTCCTTGCGAAGAAGCCGTTCGAGCACCGCCAGCCGGTCGGTCCAGAAGCGCTCGTAGAAGCTCAGCCAGTCATGCGCGCTTTCCAGCGGCCCGGCATCGAGCCGGCAATAATGCGTGCGGCCGCGCACCTCCCGGGCGATCAGCCCGGCATTCTCCAGCGCCTTGATGTGCTTGGAGGCCGCCGCCAGCGAGATCGAGAAGGGTTCGGCCAGTTGCCCGACCGTCCGCTCGCCGCCGGAAAGCTCCAGCAGCATCCGCCGCCGCGTCGCATCGCCCAGCGCATGAAAAACGGCATCCAGCCGCGATGTTTCCAATTCAACCATGAGGTTGAATATAGCGAGGAGCAGGAGGATAATCAACCATATGGTTGAATGATTGTGCGGGAGGCCACCCGGCCGGCACCCGGGAATGCTCAAATATGGCGAATCTCAAACATCAGCCGCGTCAAACCGGCTGCCACGCCACACGCTGGGGCTGGAGCGATTTCTTGATCCACGAAAGCGGGATCGCTTTCGTGGATCAAGAAATCGCTCCAGGATCAATGCTTTGAGCATATCCCGCCAAATCCGATTCAGATTTGGCGGGATATGCTCTAGGCGTCCAATTTCTTCATGTCGCGTCACACCCCCTCGTACGTCCAGCGATAGGCCGGCGGGGTGGGGCCCTTGTTGCGGCCGCCCTGCTGCTTCTGCTCCCAGGCGTGCGCCAGGATGCCGACCGAGCGCGACAGGCAGAACAACCCGCGCGCCAGCGGCGGAGCGAAACCCAGTTCCGCGTAGATGACCGCCGTCGCCCCGTCGATATTCATCGGTACGGGCTTGCCCTTCCTGTCGTTCAGGACCTGCTGGATCGACCGGCCGATTGCCGCGTAGCAGCCCGACACGATGCCTTCCGCCGCCGCCTCGTCCACCAGTTCAAGCAGGCGCGGCGCGCGCGGGTCCACCGGCTTGTGGAAGCGGTGGCCGAAGCCCGGCACGTAAGCGCTGCGCGTTTCCTGCCAGCGCTCGACCATCGCGCCCGCGTGGCTTGGCCCGCCGGCCTCGTCGATCATGTGGTAGAACTCGACCGCCTGTTCGCCTGCCCCGCCATGTACGTCGTCCAGCATGTTGACGGCCGAGGCCAGCGCGCCGTTGAGCGGCAGGCCGCAGGTCACCGCCATGCGGGCGGCGGCGATCGAAGGCGCCTGCGGTCCGTGGTCAACGGCGGCGACGAGAGCCGCCTCCAGCAGCTTCGCCTGTCCCTCGCCCGGCAATTCGCCGCGCGTCAGGAGCCAGATCATCTGCGGAAAGCTGACAGTGCCGATCAGGTCCTCGATCGGATGGCCACGAAAGCGGATCATGCCTGGCGCCATGTCGATGATCGAGGTGCGCCACCAGTCCGAGACGTCGTTTCGCCCCGGCTTCCCAGCCGTTTCTTCGCTCATAGCGCGCCCTCCTGCCGGAGCCGGTCGATCATTTCGGGCGACAGTCCCAGCTCGCCGTAGATTTCCGCATTGTGCTCGCCAAGCAGCGGCGGCGGCGTCGCCACTTTCGGCGCCTCGCCGTCGAGCTTCAGCCCGGTCCTGAGCACCGTGATGTCGCGCTCCACGCCCGGCGCATTCTCGAAGGTCGCCAGCATGCCCCGGCTTTGGATCACCTCGTGGGCAAGGATTTCCGGTACGCTGAATACCGCGCCCGCCGGCACGCCGATGGCGTTCAGCTCCTTCGCCCAGTCGCGCGCCGGCCTTTCGCTCAGCGCCTGCTCGATCTCGCCCTTGAGCACGAAGCGGTGCTCTTTGCGCGCTTCCCGCGTGGCGAATTCCGGCCGCTCCAGCAGGTCCGCCCGACCGATATGGCGCGCCAGCGCCTGCCACTGCTCTTCCTTGTTGGCGGCGATGTTGATCAGCCCGTCGGCAGCGCGGAAGGCGCCGGACGGGGCGGATGTCATGTTCTCGTTGCCGTTTGCCGCCGGCTCCACGCCGGCAATCAGCCAGTTGGAGACCGCCCAGCCCATGGTGGCAATCACCGCCTCCAGCATGGAGACGTCGATGAAAGCGCCCTTGGTGCGATCGTTGAGGGCGGCGGCGATCGCGAAGGCCGCCGTCAGTCCGCCGATCGTGTCGGCGATCGGATAGCCGACCCGCAGCGGCGCGCTCGCCTCGTCGCCGGTGATCGACATGACGCCGGACGCCCCCTGGATGATCTGGTCATAGGCCGGCCGGTGCGTCCAGGGTCCGTCCTGGCCGAAACCGGAAATGGCGCAATAGACGAGCTTCGGGTTGACTTGGGCGAGCGATCCGTAGCCAACGCCGAGCCGGTCCATCACGCCGGGGCGGAAGTTCTCCACCAGCACGTCCGCGGTTTTGACGAGGCTCTTCAGAAGCTCGACGCCCTTCGGGTGCTTCAGGTTCACCGTCACGGATTTCTTGCCGGCATTCTGGGCGAGGAAGGAAACGCCCATCAGCCTGTCGTTCAGCTCCGGGTCGGCGCCGAGCTGGCGGGCGAGATCTCCCCGTCCCTTCGCCTCGACCTTCACGACCTCTGCTCCCAGATGCGCCAGCTGATGGCAGCAGAATGGACCGGCCAGCACATTGGTCAGGTCGAGGACGCGGATCCCGCGTAGCGGTGTCGTCACGGCAAGGCTCCCTGCGCTTCGTCCGACGGGCTTTCGGCAGCGGCCGCCCCTACACAAAGTGCGTTCTGTCAGATAGAATGATGTTTATCATAACAGAACGATCGGAACTTGGCCAGAGGCGGGCGATGAGACAGGACGAGACGGAATCGGACACGAAAAATAACGGAGTCGACGCTGTCGACCGCGCGCTGTCGCTGCTCGCCTGCTACGGGGAGGAAGATCGGGGACTAAGCCTTGCCGAACTCGCCCGCCGCTCCGGTTTCTACAAGAGCACCATTCTCCGCCTTGCTGCCTCGCTGGAGCGTTTCGGCTATCTGATCCGCGGCGAAGACGGGCTCTACCGCCTCGGGCCGACGCTGTGGCGGCTCGGCTCGGCCTATCGCCGCCACTTCGATCTCGACGGACTGATCCGCCCGGAACTCAAGAACCTCGTTGAAAAAACGGGAGAATCCGCCTCACTCTACATTCGCGAGGGCGACAGCCGCGTCTGCCTCTACCGTGAAAACTCGCCGAAAGCCGTCCGCCATCATCTGGTGGAAGGGCAGCGCCTGCCCCTGAACAGTGGTGCCAGCGGCCGGGTGCTGCGCGCTCATGGCGGCGGGGATGCGGCGGGAGACGAAAATATCCGCGCCAATGGCCATGCGATATCGCTCGGCGAGCGGGATCCGGATGTCGCCGCAGTCGCCGTTCCGCTGTTCGGAGGGAACGGCGAACTCATTGGCGCCCTTGCGGTTTCCGGCCTGATCTACCGCTTCGACGAGACGCGCCGCGCGGAAGCGCTGCATCTCCTGAAGGCAAGCGTGGAGCGCCTTCAACTCCTTCTCGGCAATGACATGTGAATTGATCCTAGAAATCCAATGTCGCTAAATATCCGTAATTTTTATGAAAACTGTGATCGACGACACATCGCCGAGGAATACGGAACGCTACTGATATTGAAATTACGACCCCGGCTCACAAGGTCATGAATAGTGCGGCTTGCTTTGACAGGGATTGGCATGCACACGCTTTCGACTTTCAAAAAGAAGCTGGAAACCTTTTCGCCGATCCCGCAAAGCGAATTCGACACGCTTGTCCGCAAGCTCGGCAAGCCCAAGGTTCTCGAAGCGCGCGAGGAACTGCGCTTCGAGCATGGCTGGCCGCACCGCTCCTATCTCGTCGCCGAAGGCTGGGCCTGCACGGTCAAACAGCTCAACAACGGCAGCCGCCAGATCCTCGACATCGCGATTGCCGGCGACATCATCGGCGCGCGCGGCATGCTGCTCAGAAACGTCAATTACTGCGGGCAGTTGCTGACGCCGTCGATCGTTTACGAGCTATCGTCGCGCACCATCTTCGACCTGCTGGATTCCGCCCCCCGCCTCGCTGCCGCGCTGATGTGGTCGCTGTCGCGCGACGACGCGATCCTGATCGAACATTTCATCAGCATCGGCCGCAGGACCGCCGCGGAGAGGGTTCTGCATTTCTTCCTGGAGTTGAAACACCGGCTGCAGCTGATCGGCAAATGCAACGGCAACAGCTACGCCTGCCCGCTCAGCCAAGGGCACATTGCCGACGCACTGGGGCTGACCCCGGCGCACCTGAATCGGGTCATCAGGGACCTGCGGGAAGACGGGATATTGAACGTGAAGGATGGAACGGTGGAAATCCTGGATCCGGTCCGCGCCGCTGCACTATGCGGTCATGACCCGCGCTACCTGGATCACCAACCCATCGGCGCCGAAGGCCGGAAGCGCGCAGGCTGCTGATCTGAAAGCATTAATTCCGCCGCTCCGCCAAAACGGCAAGCTTCACTCATCTGTTTTCCCGGCGGTCCCGTTCCGCCTGGCCGGCGCCTTGGCGCCGCAAGCTGCCTGCAGCCGCGGAAGAAACGACCAGATATCGCGGTTGAGCTTTGTCAGGTCCGCGATCGCCTTGCTGATCTGCTTCAGGCGCATTTCGTCCATCGGCTTCATCTCGCCCCAGCGCAGGTGACCGCGCACCTCCTGCAGCTTCATGGTCTGCGTGTGGGTGATCTCTCCGGTCTCGCCGACCGTATACAGGCAATGGTTGAATTCGTTGCGGACGCGGCTGGCCTTGTTGAACCGCGCAATCAGCTTGTCGAGTTCGGCCGCAACGTCGGGATCGCGGATCTTCACCTTGGCCAGGCGCTGGATCAGGTCGAGTCGCGCCCGCGTCGTGTTTAGCGTGGTGAAGACGATTGCCGCAGATACTTCGTCTGTTGCAAGCAATATCGACAATACATAGATGAACAGGCTCTCATTGTTCGACCAGCTGAAGACTATATTGCCGATCAGCGCGAGGACGCGCGATCTTTGCTCGGCGGTCTTGGGCGCCGCCGCTTCAATGCTCGCGAAATCCGGCGGAGGTGGAATGTGCGCCATTTTTTCCCTCCCGAATCGTCCGTTGAGGAACCCATTTAATTTTTGAATAATAGATGAAAATGCTATTGTAATCTGAACGTTTTTCATTCGACGTGAAATGCAGGGGCGCCATCACGCCGACATGCAGCCTGCGGCAGGTTGCGCCGGAGAATCGACAATGTTGGAGATGTGGAAAGCCAGGAGGGCCCGCAAGGCCGCCGTGGCAACGATCCTGCCGCTTGTCGAGCGGTCGCGCTTCCGGAGCGGACAGTTCTCCGACAGCCATTGGCTCGACGCCTATATGGTCGGTTTTCTCGTGATGCTTATCACCCTCGTCGCGCAAAGGCGGGTGCACTCCCTTGGATCCGATACGCTGGGGAACGTGCAGGCCGACGCCTGGCAGGAAATTACCGGGCTGCCCGGAAATATCGTCGGCGAGGAAGCTTGCCTGCTGAGCGCGACCGGCCATCGCGATTTCGAGCGCGGCTGCGAGAATGCCTCCAAGCTCATGAATGCGATAATCTCGGGCGCCGAGCGACACCCCTCAAGCGAAGAATCCGGCAACCTGGGTGGCGCGATCTATGACGACGACGCTTCGGCGGCTCTCCCCCCAGGACTTGGAGACACCGAACACGACCGGAACCTGCAGTCGATGTGGCGGGAGTTTTTCGAAGGCCCGATGACCTTGTCGCCGATCCAGGCCGCCGATCGCGACCGGCAATGAAATTCGCCGGTGCCGGTTTCGCGCGGTTTGACGTTCACTTGTTTTTCCGGCGCATGCTCCCTCCGCACCGGGCCGGCCTGACCGACAAGAATACGCTCAGGACATCGCTTCAGCGCTCGGGCCTGTTCATGCGAAGGGCGTAGGCGTTCGCTTTCGGCTTGCGCCGGCGCTGTTCGAGACGAACCGGCAGAATACGGCGAAAAGCGTCCGCGAAGGCCGTGTCGGCATCGGCGCTGTCGAACGTCCTTGCGAAGTGAAGGAAGGCCTCGAATTGCGCGTCCCCGTCGATGTCACCGGACGATCCGTCGCCGCCCGCAGCGGCCGCCTTGCCTCGACTGTCCCCTTGCTCAGGCCGTTTCATCGCGGATGTCCTCAGGCAGGTTGCAGGGCAAGGAAAACATCGCGCATCGATGTCGCGCGACGTCCTGCCTTGGCGGAATAGACGGGATGAGCCAGGTCGCTCTTCTTGCGCCTCGGCGCAGCCGCCTTCCCGCTTTCAGGCGCCACCCTGTCGATGGATGAGTACATCGCCTTGTGCAGCCGATAGGCGAGAACCTTTGCTGTTTTCGCGGAGACACCCAGCGCCTCTTCGAGCTCCTTGGCAGGCATAATGCGGTCGGATTGCGCCACGAGATAGATCGACTGCAGCCAGATATGCATGGGAAGCCGGCTGGCTTCGAACACTGTGCCGATCTTGACGGTGAAAGGCTTGAGGCAGTGGTAGCACTTGTAGGTGCCCATCCGGGTGCTCGACCCGTTCAGCTTTCTAATATTTCCCGCTTCGTGGCAGTGAGGGCAAACAGGCCCCTTGGGCCAGACCTGTTTTTCGACGAATTCATATGCCGCCTGTTCATTGCGGAAATAGCGTTCACTCAATACAGACATACTCTACTCCCCCGCGAATACTCAAAGCATTCAACCGAACTCGCACCTCTCCTTTCATCGACTTCCACGATAAATCATTACCTTAGGTATGTTAGTACGATCTACAAGAGAAGTAAATATTTCACCCTAATAACTTCGCGCATAAATAGCGAGAGAACCATCGATCTGCGACCTCCACCAAACAAGAGACAAACTTTCCATCTTCAGACAAAGAATTAAGGTAATCGATTTCACGTACGGTATTTACACAATTCATAATTGTTACGGATTTTTCGTATCGCCTTTTGGTAACAGAATCTTTCGTGCCGAGAAGAAAAAGCGTTGGCGCTTTCACCTGCGGAAGGATCGCCCGAACGAGATCCGGTCTCCCGCGCCTGGCTACATGTGCACCGATCGCCTCCGGCAGCAGGGCGGATACGAGGAGCGCGGCCGCGGTTCCGGTTCTCGCCGAAAACACTCCCAGGGGCAGCCGTTCGAGATCCCGCTGACCGCCGATCCATTCGATCGCCTCGACAATCCGGCCGGCGAGTTTGGCGACATCGAATACCGCGGCGAGGTCGTTCGCCTCCTCCTCCTCAAGGAGGTCGAAAAGCAATACGGCAAAACCGTAGGCCGCCAGGGCGCGCTGCAGGCATCGGTTATGCGGGCTGAGGCGGGAAGAGCCCGCTCCGAGCGCGAAGACGACGAGCCCGGGCGGATCGTCCGGCAGGGCAAGTATTCCCGGAAGCCGGCGCTTGCCGACCTGCACTTTCCGGAGAGGGACGCCGGGGGTCTCGGTAAGAAAGCCCCAGCGCTCCAGGATCAGGTCGGACCGTCGCATCCCCCCCGGCTGCATGTCACGACTCCCTGAAAGCCCTCTGCATGGAATCGCGGATCGGGCGCATCAGGTATTCGAAGAAGGTCCGCTCATGGGTCTTGATGTAGACCTCCGCCGGCATGCCCGGCGTCGGCTTGAACTCCGGCACCTTCTGTACCCAGGACGGGTCGAGCGCCACGCGCGCCACATAAACGTCCGGACCGCTGGAGGTGGTGGGGGTCAGCTGTGACCTCTTGTCGTTCGGCAATGCGTCAGCGGAAATGTAGATCACCTTGCCGTCGATCATCGGCGTGATGCGCTTGTTGAGGGCCGTCAGCCGGATCACCGCGGCCTGCCCCTCACGAACATTGTCGATGTCCTGCGGACGAACCGGCACCTCGATGATCAGTTCTTCCTGCACCGGAACGATTTCCAGCACGTTCTTGCCGGCCTCGATCACGCCGCCCGGCGTGTGATAGCGCAACTTCACGACCACGCCTTCCACCGGCGCGGTGATATTGATGCGGTCGAGTATGGCGCGCGCGGACCGGATACGCTCCTTGACGTCGTCCATTTCCGCGTTCACGTCATGGAGCTGCTCGACCACGGTCTTGATCGTCGTGTTGCGAGCGACCTGGATCTGCTCCTTGATGCGGGCGATGCGCTCGCGGGCGTCGCCGATTTCGCCGGTCAGGCGCCCGATTTCACCCTGAAGGTTTGCCTGCGCGCGCTGCAGCGCCAGGATTTCCGGCTTGCGGATCAGACCGCTCTTCAAAAGCGAGGTCTTGCCCTGCAGCTCTTCCTCGATCAGCGCCAGTTGCGAGCGGACCGCTTCAAGCTGCGTATTGCTTCCGCCGATACGCTGCTGCAGCGCGTTGATGCCGTCGGCAAGCGTCGCGATCTCGCTTTCCAGCGTGTTGCGCCGCGCGGTGAAGGTCAGTTTCTGGGCGTCAATGATCGCGGCGATGTCCGGATCGGCTTCTTCCTGCATGGTCATGACCGCCGGGAAGGAGATTTCCGTATCCCAGTTCATCTCCGCCTCGAAGCGCGATTGCATGGCCATCAGCCGGGCAAGGCGCAATTCGAGACGACGGAGCTCCGCCCGGGGCGTGGTGTCGTCGAGGACCACCAGTGACTCGCCCGGCTCGACCAGATCGCCTTCGCGGACCTTGATCTCCTTGATCACGCCGCCTTCGAAATGCTGGACGATCTTGTTTTCGCCGGTCGCGACGAAAACGCCCGAGGAGATGACCGCGCCGGAAATCGGCGCCGCGTTTGCCCAGAATGCGAAAACCAGCACGCAACCGGCCAGCAGCCCGTAGCCCGCCATCGTCGCCTTGCGGGTCGCCCGGTGGATCTGCTGATCGAAGCTGTCGTTCACCGCCAGATAGGACATGGCGTGGAGCACTCCCGTAACACAGTGTTTATTTTTCTTGCGCCCTTCCGGGCTTCTGATGGCCGGGCCGCGCCCTCATGCGGGGCGCGGCTCGTGCTCGTGATTTTCATTCGAACATCAGTTCGGTGCCGGCCTCGGCGCGGCCGCAGCTCCGGATTCCAGCGCTCCGCCGCCGCCGCTGCCCTGCTTCAGGAGCTGCAGCATGTCGTCCCGTTTGCCGAGCGCCTGGACCGTGCCGTCCTTCAGCAGCATGATCTTGTCGACGCTCTTCAACAGCGATGGGCGCTGCGTGATGGCGATGACCGTGATCTCCTTGGCCTTGGCCCGGACAAGAGCGCGGGCCAACGCCCTTTCGCCGGGAACGTCCAGATTGGAGTTCGGTTCGTCGAGCACCACCATGCGCGGATCGCCGAAGAAGGCGCGCGCCAGGCCGATACGCTGTTTCTGGCCACCCGAAAGCGGCGAACCGTCGACGCCGATCTGCGTCTCGTAGCCGGCGGCGAATTGCGAGATCATCTCGTGCACATCCGCCGTCTCGGCCGCGTCGAAAATGGCATCGTCCGTCGCATCCTCGCGCATGCGCGCGATATTGGCCTTGATCGTCGCCGGAAACAGCTGCACGTCCTGCGGCAGGTAGCCGACGCTTTCGCCGAACTGTCGCGGATCCCAGTTGCGAAGGTCCATGGAGTCGAGCCGCACGTTGCCGGCGGTCGGCACGATGGAACCGACCAGCATGCGCCCGAGCGTCGATTTGCCCGTACCCGAGGCGCCGACGATCGCCATGGATTCTCCCGGCTCCAGCTCGAAGGATACGCCGTTCAGAATCACCTTCTTGGTGGGAGGCGGCACATAAAGAACGCGTTCGACGGTGACCTTGCCGCGCGCCCGGGGCAACCGCAGCCTTTCCAGGTTCAGCGGCGAATTGAAGAGCAGCGAGCGGATGCGGGCATAGGCGGAGCGCGCCTGCACGAAACCGCGCCAACCTTCGATCGCACCCTCGATCGGAGCCAGCGCACGGCTGCCGACGATCGACGCGGCGATCAGCATGCCGCCGGTAAGCCGTCCTTCCAGCGCAAGCGCCGCGCCCCATCCCAGCAGCGTGATCTGCGTGGACAGGCGGACGAACTTCGAAATCCCCGACATCATCACGTTGTAGTCCTGGGCGACGACCTGGGCCTTCAGGGATTCAAGAGTCTCGCGGCCCCAGATCTGCACGCCTTCCGGGATCATGCCCATGGCGTTGATCACCTGCGCGTTGCGCGACATGGCGTCGGCCTGGAGATTGGCCCGCATGCCGAAGGCGCTGGCCCGGCCGAAGGGTACGGCCGTCAGCTTCTGGTTGATCAGCGCGATCACCAGCAGGATGCAGCCCGTCGTCGAGACGATGAAGCCCAGATGCGGGTGGATGAGGAAGACCGCCAGCAGGTAGACCGGGATCACCGGAATGTCGAAAATCGTCAGCAGCACGGGGCCTGTAATGAAATTGCGCAGCTGCTGCAGGTCGCCAAGCACCTGATATTCGCGGTTGGAGCCATTTTGCGATGCCTTGGCCGCGGCGCTCAGCACCGACGGTCCAAGCTGGGTTTCGGCGTCGACGGCAATCCGCATCAGGATGATGCGGCGGATCATGTCGAGCACCACGTGCACGAGGATGAAGCCCACCACCAGCGCCGTCAGCATGAGAAGGGTATCGGTGCTGCGGCTCGTCAGCACGCGGTCGGAAATCTGGAACAGATAGATCGGAATGCACAGAACCAGCGAATTCACGAAGAAGGAGAAGATGCCGACCGTGATGAGATTGCGCCGGCAGCGGTTCAGGCCCTTGCCGAGCACTTCGCGGAAATTCTTGTCGGAATAGCGCTGCTCGAGCGGTGAGGACGACGACGTGCCACCACCGCCGCCCCGACCGCCGCCATTGCCGCCGCCGCCGTTGCCGCCACCGCCCTTGCCGGTGCCGCCGCCACCGCCGGTCGCGGTCTGCACGGGGGAGGATTTCTCGCCCGTCTCGGCCGGCTTGTTGGGCTTGAGTTCGATCTCGCGTTCGGCGCCGGTCTGGCGCTGGTCGATCCGCGCCTCTTCGCGTTGCGGCGGCGACGGAATTTCCTCGTCCTCGGGGTCGGAGAGGACTTTCGCCGCTTCCGCCCGCACCGAGGGACTGGCCTGTGTCGGCTCCGCCCCGGATGGGCTTGCCTGCCGGGGCGCTTCGGCAGCGGCAGGGGACGCAACCGGACGCTCGGCCTGCGGCGGCGTGGCAGGCGTCTCGTCGGCCTGCGCCTGCCTGGCCGTCTCGGCGGAACTGGCCTCCGCCTTGACCTGGGGTTTCACCTCGGGCGCGGCTTCACGCTTCGGCTCCGGCCGCGCATCCTGCACGGTCTCGCCTGCCCTTGCCTGAGGGGCCGGGACTTCCGGAGCGAAGGAGGATACGGGGACCGGACCGGCGGGGGCGTCGAGCCGAGGGCTGAACGTCGCGGACGCAGCCACTGCCGGCCGCGTCGGGGCGGCTTCCGCAGGTGCGGGCCGCGGCGGAGGGGCGTCTTTCGCCGGCGAGGCGGAAGGCGCGGTCGATGGGGCAAATCTCGGTTCTTTTCTTGTTGCTATCGTTTCGGCGGCCGTCTTCGGGGCCGGCTCCTCGTGAAGCGGCCTTTGGTGGCTCGTCTTGGGATGAGAAATGGATTTCGCCCGCTCGCGCAGGCGCTTGGCGAGCGAATAGACCTTTGCATGGCCTTCCGACGGGAAAGACCTGGCCTCTCCCTCGGCCAGATCGCCCGTTTCCGGCAAATCGTCTTTGTTGAATCCCTTGGAACCGCTTAGCTCCACCGTCTTACCCTCCTGCTCGCCGTCGCCGGACCGATGGGGGCGGGGTATTCCCCACCCTGGCCGGGCACCTGGCTCGCAATTCGTTTCAACGCGTTACATCTGAAGCTGTGAGTCAAAGCCGGCCGAGCCGTTAGGTCATGATGTGCCCGAGTTCGTCTCCTCCCGTCTGCGTGTTGGCGATGCCAAGCTCCTGCTGCTCCTCCACCTCTTCAGGCGTGTAGGCGAAGGCAACGACTTCGTTCGCGAGCTGATCGGCATTGCCGTAGACGATAGTGTCGTTGTTGCCCTCGGCGATTTCGGTCTGCACGAGGAAGGATTCCTCGTAGACCTCGCCGCCGACATACTGATCGCCGTAGGCGCCGACATCGACGATGATCGCCGCGTTCTCGGCTGTATTGCCGCCGGTCGACAGGAATTGCTGACCGTCGGCACCG
Source organism: Stappia albiluteola (assembly GCF_014050225.1). Lineage (GTDB taxonomy): Bacteria > Pseudomonadota > Alphaproteobacteria > Rhizobiales > Stappiaceae > Hongsoonwoonella > Hongsoonwoonella albiluteola. The sequence goes on from NZ_JACFXV010000031.1 coordinate 163,264, forward strand.
TACTCGCCGAACATCTGCAACGCCGTGTCGTAGTCGACGATGTAGTTGTTCTGGCAAATATAGTTCATGTCGTAGTAATCGCCTGTGACGAAGAGCACATTCATCGTCGCAGAGCCCGAGCCGGAGAACGCCCACCAGTCCTGCGGGGAAATGTTGTTCGTCGTTTCGAGGTCCCGGATAAAGGCCTCGAAATCGTCGGAAATCTCCATGAAGCCCTCGAGGCCGTAGGAGGAAATGACCGCAGTATTGGAAAGGTAGTTCTGGCCGGCATAGACCGACTGGGCCACGCCGTCCTCACCCGGCGCCGACATCATGATCTTGTCGTTGTCGAGGATGAAGTTGTTCTGGCAGATGTAGTTTCCGCCATGATAATTGCCGAGCACGACGATCAGGTCGTAGCTCTTGCCGTAATCCTCGACCGTGACGATGTTCGCCTGGCCGTTGGCATCCATCGACACGCGATAGAAGGCGCCGCTCTGGGTCTGGCAGACGATGTCGTTGCCCGAAATGTAGTTGGTCTGCGTCAGCGTCTTGATGTCGAAGTGATCGCCGTACGAGATCTCGATGTTCCAGTTGAAGCCGGTCAGGCCCCGGTTATCCATGATCTCTTCAAGCAGCGCCGTCTTCTCGAACTGGGCGGTATTCTCCGCAATGTTGCCGCCGGTTTCGACAAGGGCGTTGTAGCCGGCGCCGGCACCGTTGCCGCCGATCGTGACGCAGTCCTGGTCGGTGTAGACGTTGGTCTGGAAGATCGCGTTGGTCATGTAGTAGTTGCCAAGCACGACCAATGTGCCGCAGGCCTCGTTGGCGTCGATGATCGACGCGCCGTTATAGGCCTCGTTGCCGCCGGTTTCAGCGGCCTGCAGCGTCGGGTCGCCCGGCAGCCAGCCATCGGGCTGATCGGGCATGGCGGGGGGCGCGCCTTCGCGCAGCGCGTCCTCTTCCCCGTCGCCTTCCTCTTCGACGACTTCTTCCTCGCCGACTTCCTGCTTCACGCCGTTGATGTAGATGCCGTAGTCAACATGCGACGGCGCTTCGCCGGATTCCGCGCGCGCCATCTGCTGCTCGACCATCGACTGCTGCATTTCCAGCCCGTAGGAGCCCTGGGGCAGCACTCCGTCGGTGATCGCGTCGCCGGCGGCATCGGTCATCCAGCCAAGGGTCGCCTTGACGTCGAAGTTGTTGAGTCCCATCACCCCGCTGTCCGGATCGACGCCGACCATGTCGTTGTCGTTCATCCAGTTCAGCTGATTGGTATCGATGAATTTCTCGTCGCCGCCTTCATAGCGGTAGACGTTGGAGCCCGAGCCGGAACCGCCGAAGACGGCACCGCTGAACTTGATCTTGGCCAAGTCCGGGTCGAATTCGATACGCTGGGGGTAATCGTCGGAAACGTGGCGAATGTGGTCTGGCAGAGCCTTCGCGAACTGCATCGCCTCCTCGACGGGCGCGACATAAGGCAGGATGCGGCCGGTATCCCACTGGTCGAGGTCTTCGGGCTTGAATTTGTCGCTGTAGTTCCGATCCTCGAATTCCTGGGTCGATACCTTGAAGTCGCCTTCTTCAAATTGTGTGCGAGCGCGCGCCAGTTCGTCGGCAAGATGCATGTAACCGGCAAAGTGCCAAATCAGTTCCGTAACGCCAACCTGGGCCATGGAAGCCTCCTGCTCGTGAGATCAGGAAAGGTCCCTGCGGAGCGGCCGATATGCTCAACTGAGATCTTTGGTCTTGTTCGTTCTGGACAGGGAAAAAGGCCCGCGCGGTTTCCCGCGCGGGCCGGTGATGAATTAACTGTTAGCCTGCGCCACCAGCATCAACATCGTCGCTGATGTTCTGGTTGCCGCCCACCAGGTCGATATTGTTGTACTGGAGGTTGGCGCCCATCACGATGTTCTGCGTGAAGGCTTCCATGTTGACCACGCCGTCCGCCGAACCGTTGCCGCCGTATGCCGTGCCGCCGTCACCGGCTGTTGCGCCGGAGTCGTCGATCTTGACGAAGCCACCCTCGGCCTTGGCCGACATGGTGAAGCCTCCGCCGTAGTCGTCATTGCCGAGGCCGATGTCGCCCACGAGGCCATGGCCGGCGCTGCCGCCATCGAACTTCACAGAGGCATAGCCCTGGAAGTCGTTGTCGGTCATGTTGTTGATCTGGTCGATATTGAAGTTATCGCCAGTCGTCGTGGTCTGCACGACGTTGTCAACAGTCGCGACGGCTTCATGGATGTCGTCGATCTTGATGTCTTCGATGTCGATGACATCGTCATCGGTCGGCAGGGCCGAAAGATCGAGGTCAATCTTGACGTCAACTTCAACGTCGGTGTCGACCTTGGTCTCTACCGTGTTCTCGACCTTGTTTTCGACCGAGTTCTCGACCTTGTTGTCGACGTCGTTATCGAGCTTGTTATCGACTTCGTTGTCGACCTTGTTCTCGTTCTCGTTGTAGTTCAGGTTGCCATTGGCATTCAGGTTGCCATTGGCGTTACCGTTCAGGTTCAGGTTCTCGCTCTCGGAATGCAGGCCCTGTACGGCATACTGGCCGGAATACTGTTCCTGCTTCTGATCCTGATCCTGGTCCTGCTTCTGGTCCTGGTCCTGATCTTGCTTCTGATCCTGGTCCTGATCCTGGTCCTGCTTCTGGTCCTGAAGCTGGGCCTGAGCCTCTAGCTGGGCCTGGAGCTGAGCCTGCAGTTCAGCCTGCTGCTGATCCTGCTTCTGATCCTGATCCTGATCCTGGTCCTGATCTTGCTTTTGATCGTCCCACCAACCCATGGTACATCTCCAAAATTTGGATGCACCTACCCGATCGCCAAACCGCTCATCTTCTGCGTGGCGGAACTGACGTTGACAGATAGTGTGCCGTTACAAGTGTTAGGGAGATCGGATATTTGAGCCGGCACCCGGATACGCGGGGAACCGATCAGCTGATACCGATCACGAATTCGGCTGAGTGTTCAAATAGCCTGAAACCTCCCCGGTTCGTCCGGATGCGATACTCAGTCATCCGGCAAGAGGGCCTTCAGTGATACTTGCCACGCCGGGATACTGGTTGGCGTCGCGTTACTCGATTCACTGCCACCCTGGAGGAGGAGGGCCTTTCTTCGGGAAAGCAGTCCCGTCGATCGTGCCCCTACCCCCTTCACGAACCCGGTGCCGACCAGCAGTGGTGATGCAGCGGACAGCGTTCCGAGATCGCCCAAGGATAGTGTTAATTTTCCATTTATCAGTCAAATTCGATAAAGATTTTTCTGAACTTGAATCAATCGAACGGCACTTGGCGTACCAGACCTACCCCCTGATTCGGTGTTTTCTTTTTTTATTCAAACACTTCGCCGATTGTGGCAAAGTTCACAAAAAAATCCTAAAAATCAACACATTATCGACTGGAATTTGATTTCATTGCTACGCAAAAGCCCTGACTTTCCTCTAAGTCAGATAACGATTCAAATTTCGGACTAAACGCAGCCCCGCACAGGCATTCCGACCGCTTCGGATCTGGCTTCTCCGCTTCCGGACAAGATCGAAGGCGCGCTCACGCGCGGACGATGTCTGGATCCCGGCTCCAGCGATGTGCTGTCGCGCCCGCGGGCCGGGATGACGCCGGAGTGTGCGGCGAGCGGCTGCATCTAACTCTGCCGCCGAGTGGACCCACTACCTCTCCCCTCGTCATCGCCGGGCCCAGTACCGGGAAATGACCCGGCGATCCAACGGGCGGCAGCGAAATGTGCTGGCGTTTCGTGGATACGCGGGTCAAGCCCGCGTATGACGAGCCGAGAGGTTGCGGCAGAAGAGCACCCACAATCTCTGTCATGCCCGGCTCGACCGGGCATCCA
>NZ_JACFXV010000032.1 GCF_014050225.1 Stappia albiluteola
ACCGTGGTGGACAGGCCGGTCATGTTGGCGGTGACCGAACCGGTGCCGCGGGCAGCCTGCGTCACGCTTTGCGAGATGTCGCTGGTGGCCGCGCCCTGCTGCTCGACCGCGCTGGCGATCGAGGAGGTATAGCCGTTGACTTCCTCCATCGTCTCGGTGATCTCGGCGATCGCCTCCACCGCGTCGCGGGTCGAGGCCTGGATGGCGGCGATCTGCGCGCCGATTTCCTCGGTGGCCTTGGAGGTCTGGTTGGCGAGTTCCTTCACCTCGGCCGCCACGACCGCGAAGCCCTTGCCGGCTTCGCCGGCGCGGGCCGCCTCGATGGTGGCGTTCAGCGCCAGCAGGTTGGTCTGCTCGGCGATCGCCTGGATCAGGGTGACGACCTCGCCGATCTTGCCTGCGGCTGCGGCCAGGCTCGCCACCTTGTCGTTGGTGGCCTGGGCACCGCGGGTGGCCTGATCGACAACCTTCATGGTCTGGCCGATCTGGCGGGCGATTTCGGAAATGGAGGCGGAGAGTTCTTCTGCGGCGCTGGCCACGGTTTCGACGCTCTGCGTGGCTTCGTCGCTGGCGGAAACGGTTTCGGACGCCTTGCCCGCGCTTTCGCGCGCCAGGCCGGTCAGGGTCCGTGAGGTCTCTTCCAGCCCTGTCACCGTTTCGCCCACCGACGAAGTCAGTGACACCACCTCCGAACGGAACCCGGAAATCAGGTCGTCAACGCGCTTCTGCTGGGCGCTGCGGGTCTGCTGGACTTTTTCCTGATCGGCCTGCAGGCGCAGGCGCTCGATCGCATCGTCGCGGAAGACTTTGACGGCCTTCGCAATGGCGCCGATTTCGTCATTCCGCCGGATGTTCGACAGGTCGATATCCGTCTCGCCGTTTGCGAGCCGGTTCATCGTTTCGACCGCATTGTCGAGAGGGGTTGTGATCCAGCGGCGCATTGCGAGATTTATGAGCAGCGCGACGACGACCCCGATCAGTGAAGCGATGCCGAGATTGACGAGGAAGCTGGACCGCATTTCTGCCAGTTGAGGCGCTGCATCCCAGGTTATCGCGATGCTGCCGACGCTTTCGCTCGAATTGCCGAAGTAAACCGGAGCGGCGGAAAGGTGATAGGAGCCCGATGTTTCAAGGCCGGGCAGCCCGGTTTTTCCCGCCGTTTCCGCAAGCTCGGCGGCAAGAGCTGTGAGCGGACTTGTCCCTTTTTCCGAGAGTGTGTCGCCTTCTGCATGCCGGGCGATAAAGTGAACTGCATGCATGTCCGCATCGGAGAGAATGGCTGCAATCGCCTGATCGATCGCCTCTGCCTTCTTGAACCGGACCGCGCCGGAAACCTGTGCCGCCAGAAGGGACGTGGTCTTTTCGGCAAACCTGGCAGAATCCCGTTCCGCCTGCCTCGCGGTATCCCAGTAGCTGAAAGCGGAAACGGCAACGATACCGGCCAGGACACCGGCAAAGGCGGCACCGCTCACGCGCGTCCTTATTGAACTGCGCTTTCCCTCTGCGGATGAGTTGCTGCTTTTAAGAATTGATTTCAACATCGCGAGTGCCCCTGGTCTATGCAACAAATCCGGCCAGCCTTCGGTTCGGCCGCCGGGATGCGCGAGTTGACGCGCTGTCTCGGCGGGCGATTGGCGGCGTTCCGGTTCGGGAGGCAATGTCAGGGCAGCAATTCGATATTGACGCCGAAGGTTGCCGCGCCAATCACTTCGCCGCTGTCAGGGTCGGTGATCGCGACGCTCAACTGGCTTTGATAGGATTGCGTTGACTCGTCCAGTTCGACGTCGCCGATATGCGTGGCACCTTTGCCGATGAGGAAGGTTTCCTGCCATTTGGCTTCGTCGCCCTGCCAGTAGTCGGACGTGATATCGCTCTGACCGACATTGAGCCCCTTGGCATCCATCACGAAGATTTCCGTATAGAGCCCTCCGCCTCTCTCCTTGATCTCATGAAGATGACCGGAAAGGGCATTGCCGAGCGTCTTGTCGATTAGCGGCTTGTTCGATTTGTCGATTTCCGCTCGCCACTGCTTGTCGAGCGCATCGATATTCGCCTGATCGTAGCCACTCGTCTCGGCGTTCTGTGCCTTGATGGCGGCGATGACCTGCGGGTCGGACACGATCTTGGAGATATCGGTACTGGCTAGCGCTGTGAGTTGATCGGCAAATTCGTTTGCGGCGGCGGGGCCGCCGAGAAAGGCAAGAGCAAGGGCGCCGGTGAACACGATGCGCTTCATTACCGAAATCCTCCATTGGACGTGGGAGAGAAATGTTCGTTTCAGGTAAGATGAAGCTTCGGTGAAATGTCTTAAAAATTCGCATAATCCTTCCGAGGCCGAATATTTAAGGGAGCCGAATTTATTATTTTTTTCAAGCATATGGGAATGCAAAGGTGGTGTTGTTTTACCCGTAAGACCTCGTGCGACAATTTCAGGAATTCTGATGTATCCAAGAGCTTAATGTATCGACATAAAAAGGGGCGTGGCCGGTTTCCCTTTTGCCACGCCCGATTGGTGACGCCGACTGTAGTTATGCGATCAGGCTGCTGCGACGTCCTTGAGGAAGCCGTCGATCTTTTCGCGCAGGGCACCGGTCTTGGTGGCCATGTCGGCGGAGGCGCGCAGCACCTCGTCGGCGGCCGCCGAAGTCTGCTCGACCGTGGTGGACAGGCCGGTCATGTTGGCGGTGACCGAACCGGTGCCGCGGGCAGCCTGCGTCACGCTTTGCGAGATGTCGCTGGTGGCCGCGCCCTGCTGCTCGACCGCGCTGGCGATCGAGGAGGTATAGCCGTTGACTTCCTCCATCGTCTCGGTGATCTCGGCGATCGCCTCCACCGCGTCGCGGGTCGAGGCCTGGATGGCGGCGATCTGCGCGCCGATTTCCTCGGTGGCCTTGGAGGTCTGGTTGGCGAGTTCCTTCACCTCGGCCGCCACGACCGCGAAGCCCTTGCCGGCTTCGCCGGCGCGGGCCGCCTCGATGGTGGCGTTCAGCGCCAGCAGGTTGGTCTGCTCGGCGATCGCCTGGATCAGGGTGACGACCTCGCCGATCTTGCCTGCGGCTGCGGCCAGGCTCGCCACCTTGTCGTTGGTGGCCTGGGCACCGCGGGTGGCCTGATCGACAACCTTCATGGTCTGGCCGATCTGGCGGGCGATTTCGGAAATGGAGGCGGAGAGTTCTTCTGCGGCGCTGGCCACGGTTTCGACGCTCTGCGTGGCTTC
>NZ_JACFXV010000033.1 GCF_014050225.1 Stappia albiluteola
TGGCGCACCCGACAGGATTCTAGATCATTGGTGAGTTGAACGATTCCAATACGTTAGCGTGCTTTTTCTGTGTGTCAAACGGGTTGGATGGTCTACCGGTTGGTTGTCTGTTTTGAGGGCTGGCTTGCTGCTTTGACGAGGGGACTTGGGGCGCTGGATCGACGGTTCCTTACGTCTCCTGATCGCCTTTGTGCGGGCTTGGGGACAGAGGCTGAGTCTCGATTATTTCGATGCAGTTTGTGGCCGCTCCGTCTCCATAGATCACTGCTGCTGGTGATTGCCGGTTTTTCCAGATGGCTTTTGCTTCGGGAGTGAGCAGGCATTCAAATTTTCTGCGGGCGCGGTCTATAGCTGTTTTCACGTTATAAGGATCATATTCGCCGAGCTTGTCGTGAGGCGCTTTAACGCGCTCATATTTCAGATGGCTGATCTGCTCGTTAATCAGCGTGCGGAGCTCCTCCCCGGCCTTTTCCTCCGCGGGCTGGCCCTTCTTAAGTCGGAACTCCGGCCATAGGCGCTCGGTGGTAAAATCCGATGCGCTGGCGCTTGCGTGCGGCGACTTTTCATAGAACTCGATCAGGTTCCTTGCGTGCGTCCAGAATGCGACGATTGCTGCGTTGCGCAGGAACCACTGCTCTCGATCCTTTGCATCATCATTGCGCTTGTCGGACGTAATGAAGGCATAGGCGGCATCGAGCATGTCATGCTCATATGGCAGATGCTCTTTGAGCAGCTTGGCTTTCATCTCATCCATGCCGAGACCTCCATTGGACGCTGATCACGAGACTATCCGATCTGGACACCCCGTCGCTATGATGTGCGCGGCTGCATGCTGTCGCTAGAACGGGAGTACCCGCCGCGGGCTTGGGGAGGTCCGGCGACGGGTTGGGGATCACAGGCCGAGGGTCGGCGACGCCGCATCGTTGCGCGGCCGTCCGCGTGGTCGACGCGGCTCGTCGGAATTGCGCTTTTTCAGCATCCGGCTCTTTCGTTGCCGTTCAGCGTTGCGCCAGCGCTTTTCCTGCTTCTTGCGTTCGATCTCCTGCGGTGAGGTGAAGGGCTTTTCCCGTGGCGGCCGTCCCGGCTGGCTGCGCGCGATATCATGCCCACTGGCAGCCGGATTGTGCACGAGCGACACGTTGGGCGAGATCCCCGATGAGATCAGATAGGCCTTGAGGTCTTCCGCTTGGCCTCGGTCATAGAGGTAGATGTCGTAATCGCCATGATAGGCCGGGTCACGGATTGCACCGCGCAGGACAAACTGGGCGATGTCTTCGGTCTCTCGAGCGCGCTGAATATCGTTTCGTGACAGACCGAGCGCCTTTTGAAGAGGCTGGTCGGCAGGAAGCGATTTTGACGAGTAAAGGAAGGCGCAGGAGGTCTTGTCACGATAACGGTTCGAGCCCGCGACCTTCGGGCTCGCCTGAATGCCGCGAAGACGGCCTTCGCAGCGGTCGATGACCATCTGATTGCCGGACCAAAAGCCGAGATCGACAAGGCTCTCCAGACATTGGCAAACAGCATGCAACGCCGGTTTTCCAGCCCCCCGCCAAAATTCTGTCGAGCCAATGTGGTTTTCGATGAAGTAGTGGATGCGAATGCTTGGCCAAGCGGTGCGGGTGACCGGCATGGTCTGCTCATGAAGGGAGAATCTGCCCGGAAACAGGCTTTCGGACGCCTTGAATAGCAGGGACTCCTTAAAGTTCGACCCGACGAACGTGACAGAGGCGAAGGGTTCGAGTTCCGCAGGGGTCCAAGCCGACCACCATTCTAGGCGGGTCGCCGCCTCCTTGAGCAGGGACCAGTCGCCAAAATTGACGAATACGCCATGGCTGCTCGACACCCGCCGGTGGAAAGCCGCGTTCTCGCGCAAGAAGTCGTCGTTCAGTATCTGCCGCTGGCCGGGAGCGCCGTCGCGCAACGTGACTTGCCAACAGTCGACGCCTTTTACCTCCATGAGATCATAGGCAGTCTCAAATGCAGGCCAGCTCGCCGGGATCGAGAGGTAGCCTGAGGCAACCGCCGAAGGCACTTCATCGATATAGATATGCCAGTCCCTGAAGGCAGCGAACTCGCACTGCATCATCGATTCATGGGTGATCAACAGGATCACATGGTCTTTGTTGGCATAGGTCTGAGGCGCGTCCATGATCTCTGTGACTGGGCGCATCCGGTTTTGCGTCTGGCTGTGGATCGACACGATGAGCGGCGACGTCCCGTGCGATGCAGCCATCTGACAGAGTCGCTCACTAACCTCCTTGATCAGGTCAATTCTGGGCAGAGCGACGACGTATAGTTTTTTGCTAGAGGCAATCTGATGCAGTGCAGTTGTCGATTTGCAAGAACCGGGATTGCCGGATATAAGTTTTATGTCCATGAAGTTCCTTCAATTAGATAATAAAAAACACGTCACACGCATATTTACTATTAAGTATTATTGTGTGACATAATTAATATTCCAATATATCTCTGGTTTTGTCCATTTAAATTAATTGGATGAACATTCGAACGGAGATATATTGAGGGCAACGGAGTTGTCGGCAATAATCTCCAGCTCGAATGAATATTGTCGTCGCCGATGCGATACGCGGCACGCGAAGAGCGAAGGTGATGGCAATGAACAGTATAGCTATCGAGTCAAAATGTTATTCTGCTCGCATCAGGACCTTTGGCGCGGGTCGCGCTGTTGGCGCTGACCGCACGTCGGTCCCGCTGCAAACGACGCCTTCGCGTTCTTGACCCAAAAACCTCCGGTTTTGTGCCAGAACACTCGCCGCTCTTCTTAAATTGCTTGGATTTGTCAATGGCATGCCATAACGCCAATGGCCTGTCGAATATGCATCGCTTGTTGCGATATGGAGAAATTACTTCTGCCCGATATAGGCCGGTCATTACGGTCATAGACGGTCCTTTGCCCGTTCCCAACCGTTTCCAATATGAGAGGAAAGAAGTCGATCAAAAAAACGGCCACAGTCACGTCTGCCTGTGACCGGTTCGTTATGGCATATCAAGCAGCCGCGGCCATTCGCTCCCACTGCCAATACGGCTCGGCGTCAGCCTCTCTCAAGCCACGGCGTCCAGCTCGGCCTTGACCCGGCTAACCGTCGTCGGCGACACGTCGAACCGCCTTGCCGTTGCGCGGACACCTCGCCCCTCTTCAAGAGCCTTGCGGATTGCATCCATCTTATGCGGCGGCACCGGCGGGCGGCCAAGTCGCGTACCCTTTTCCGCGGTTCGGCGAAGACCGGCAACCACCCGTGAACGGATCATCTCGCGCTCGAATTCGCTGAAGACGCTCAGCATCTGGAACAACATGCGGCCCGATGGCGTGCTCGTGTCGAGTCCCTGCTGATGCAGATAGAGATCGACACCGCGGCTCTGGATCTCATTCAAAAATCCGACGAGATCGCTCAATGACCGCCCCAGTCTATCGACCGCCCATGCCCCAATCAAATCGATCTCTCGACGGGTAACGGCGCGCATCAATGCATCGAAGCCCGGCCGTTGATCGCGGCCCTTCGCACCGGAAATGCCTTCATCGCTGAAGACGGTAACAATCTCCCAGCCAAGCCGCTCACCCACTTGCCGCAGCTCACGGATCTGATTCTCCACCGTCTGGCTCTTGTCCGTACTCACCCTTGCATAAATCGCTGCTCTCATAAAAACAGCGTCTCACGGATCGCCAAACTGTCAACAAAACAGATGTTTCTCGAACACTCAAAACCGCAGTCCCGAAACCGCAGAAAACAGCCGTTCCTAACAAGCTAAATCAGAAGGGTTTTTGAAACAGCAATGGGGAAGGGGGAATGAGGGTAAGGGAGAAGGAGAAGGAGAAGGACAATCTAGTTCGTGGCTTATCAAAGCCCATAAATTGTTGCAGATAATCCTTTCGATGATATCAATTATAGATTGAACATTGCCTTGATTTGCACTCATAAAAGAAACCTTATTATCAAGGGGTTGAACCATGGCGACCCAAACTTTTGAAGCAACAATCCGCTTGTCGCTAAGAAATGCCGCCAAACTCGCTGAGGCACGCTGGGGTAGTTCGTCTTACGCGATCAGCGCTTTGACCGCGTTGGTGAAGACGAGGCAGTTGATATGAAGGAAAACGAGCCGAAGGATACCATCGAAAGCGAAATAGCTACGGTTTTGATGGACAGCACCCGCTTGTCATTGCTGCGAAGGTCGCGTGCCTTAACCGCACTTTGCGAGTTGGTATAGATCGAAATCTTGTCCGCCCGGTCGCGTTGGGGAATTTCGTAAAACCGGAACAGGATGAATGCGTCGTCTACCTTCTTGACCGTTTCGCTGCACGAAAAGATCGTGTTCAGCGATTGGCAACCATTGACGATGCTAAGGCCCCACAGGGAAAGCGTGTCGCCGTCCAAGCTCATCTTGTTGCACAGCGCCGTCACGCCGTTGTGGAAGAAAAAGAAATCGCTGCGCTCTGCTGCCCACGACCCGAAGAAGCACCCCGAGCTTGCAAAGATGCACAAACCCCGCGCCCCGTGGAACTGGATCAAGCGTTCGACTGGGGAGAAGGAAGCTTACGGGGTACTGCAACCCACCAAAACCTCATAGACTTGTCGACTCAACCGCCAAGGATATAGGCGCGCCGTTTGCGCCCCTTTTTCCAGCCAACACTAGTGTTTCGTGCCATCAAGCAACTATTGCTTGGAAAATTTCCGAGCGACTGCTTGTTTTAATACTTACGGCTAATAGGCAATTCAGCTTGGATTGAGTGACGTTTATCGCCACCCCAATACTCGCCCTTTGGTCTTCTCCGTTTGAGACCACTACCAAGGCAGGTCAACTAGATGGCAAAAAACGTCCACAAGCTCACCACGGCTATGGCAATCCGCTACCTTGATGCTGCGAGGGTCGTTTGGAAAAACTCACCAGACGCAAACGCTTTCTGGGAGCCGCTAAATCATCTCTTTTCCATGTCGGCGGAGTTAACACTCAAGGCGTTTCTCGAACGCGAAGGTGTATCGGAAAAGGAGTTGAAAAGAGCCAGTATTCGGCACTCTCTAAACGCGCTACTGCTTCTGGCGGTGAACCAAGGACTGCGGACGACCCGCGACGTCGCTGATGCAATAATGGCGATGGATGAAGCTCATTCATCCCATGCCTATCGGTACATTCCACGCCCCACGGAAGGGGAGGCTCTCACTGTATACTCCGCGCACCCGGCAGTCGCGTTCACGGCCCTCCAAGAACTGCTCGATCAATGTGCCACGGATACACATGAAATACGGGCACGAACCAATTTCCCAGAAGAATGGCCCCCTGCATCGCAACCGGAGCGCCCAATCACCACTCGTGAGTTAGAAGGGTGGATCGAAGAGAAGAAAAGTCTTCTTGAGTGGGCTGAAACGAAAAAGACCCGTGGAGCTGGGTAAGGGGATCGGCTGGGGAAAAAGGAGGCGGGAGCAGCGCTTGCAAACTAGCTTCCATCAGGAAGGTCAGCACCACCACCTCTGCTGGTAGGCGCGGCCTTCCCCCGCTTTCTTGCCTCATCTTTGGGATCGAGTAGCACCCAACCCCCTTCACTCACTGAATACTCCACATACAATGCCCCACCCGCACCGCTCGAAACCGAAACGATTTCGCCTAGTCGATCCCCACCGCCTTCTGCGTGGTGTTCGGCAAGAAGGGCCAAGAGCTCCTCTACAATCTTTTCATATACCTCATAGGAAATCCCCTCAGGAAACACGAACTTTATCGACCGTCCATCTCGCACGACCGATCGAACGGAAAAGACAAGCGACCGACCGCTGGGCCTTGTTTCGGGCTTCGCACCATAAATCTTCACAAAGAGCCGGAGTATGGCGCGCTTCAAGGCAGCATAATGGTCCTTGCCTGCCTCACCGAGAAACGCCTCAAAGTACGGCCGCAGCACATAAACCACGACAAACGTTGAAACGGCCCATTCGATGCCCGCATAGTAGCCGATAGGCCGGGACTCGCCGCGAACGACCATGCCGCCTCTGCGAACGTCATCCATGAAATCGCTAGCGATCTGTTCTGGAAGATCCTCTTGATACGAAAACCCTATATGTTCGAGTTCATTCATGCTCGCGTCCACCTGCCCAGAGCCCTTGACGAAAACAACTACGACCCCTCAACTAATGTGCAGACCGTTTTAGCATCTAATCATCAACTTTAGGTAATACTGGTGCAGCTTGTTCCCGAAGGCCCAAACATACCCGAAGCGCTCCTCAATGCACACGCGGAGGGCGGCGTGGTGTTCTTCTGTGGAGCTGGTGTTTCCTTGGATGCCGGATACCCGCTCTTTGGTGGCTTGGTGGAACAACTCGAGCAGCGAAATCCGATTACGGAGACCCCAGAACTACAGGAAGCCATCGATCGAGGAGACTATGATTTTGCGCTATCTATAATCCAAAGGAAGCTGGGGAAGAATGCGGTCAAGCTCAGGCATGATACAGCCCAAATCCTTTCCCGAAGACCAAAGACGCTAAAAAACCACATATCAATCCTTCGCCTCTCTCGCTTGAGAGATGGAACGTGCAGGCTCATCACAACCAACTTCGACAGGCTATTCATAAAGGCGACGCGAAAGCTGGCGCCCATCAATGTCGATAGCGCGCCAAAGCTCCCCGTTCCGAAGGCAGATCGCTGGGACAGCATATTGCACCTGCACGGGCTTTTGCCGGCTAAGCCCAACGACCTCGAATTGGGCAACTTGGTTCTCACCTCCGCTGACTTTGGCGAAGCCTATGTGACCGATAGCTACTGTAGTCGCTTCGTCGTCGAGCTTCTGAGAAATTTCACGGTTGTTTTCCTTGGCTACAGCCTGAATGACCGCATTATGAGATACCTGCTCGATGCGATTTCATATTCTGAGAAGTTTTTTTGACGAAACAGAGAACGATGGCCATTTCAAAAAGCCCTACGCCTTCGTAGAGCACAACGAGAATGACAAGGAGGAAGTGGTTCGACGTTGGGACCTGAAAGAGGTCACGCCAATACCCTACTTCGTAGAAGAGGCACTTCGCCGCAATCGCGGCAGTCACCATCGGCTATATGACACTCTTGATGCTTGGGCAGATTTAGCATCGGGTGGGCAGAATGCGCGTGTGACGCTCGCTCTCAACGAAGCGACTAAACCGTTCCTTTCAGAAGACACCTTTGGCCAAGAGCGATTGCTATGGGCATTGCGCGATGAAAACGGAAAGGCCGCCGAGGCACTCACTACAGTAGAGAAACGAGAGCAAACTGCCTCGATCGATTGGCTCCCATTCTTCGCCAAGAACGGTCTACTCGATCAAGCTTACTCTCCCGCAGAGCTGCAAGTGCTTTCGGCACAACGCGAACGCGATGCGAAAAAAGCCCTCGAACCACGTTATCTGGGATCAGTCACAAATGGGAACGGCATTTCTCTTCTGAAGCCTGTGTCAGCAAACCTGCTCAGATGGATGCAATGGCACTTGGATACGGTCGAACTCGTAGACTGGGTTCTTAAAAACGGAGCGGTACCACACCCCGAATTCTCGCGGGAATATGGTCGGCCACAAGGTGGGGCAACTCGTGTTTCGCTTTCTGACGACCAAAAACGACTATGGGATATTCTGACAAGCGATGCATATGCCCAGTCACAGTTACCCGCGAGCTATTGGTTTGATTTGCGCGAAAGCTTGGACTTTCAGAACCCATTTGATGCTCTTGAGTTTCTGACACACGTTGCACCAAAGCTGGCGATTAAACCCTCGATCTACCGAGAATTTGAGGGCCATAGCGAAACTTACTTTGGTAAGTTTGAATTCGAGCTCAAACTGCACAATCACGAGATGGATTATCAAGTAGCTCAGATCATAAGCACTCCGGCATTGCAGAAAGGGCTTGAGGGTCTCTGTGAACCACTCAGCCAACTCGTAAAGTCCGGATTGGACTGGCTCTCTCTTGTTGAGAAAGTATCGGATGAACAAGATCTAAGCGGGTATTCAATTCCGTCCATTTCGCCCCACACGCAGAACGAGTTTGTGCGTGATTTCGGGCAACTGGTTTTTCTACTCCGAACGGCGTTTGAGAGACGGCTGGCTTCTGACGCTGAAGGCGCCAATACAATCGCTGGATATTGGGCACAGCAAAGCTACCCATTGTTCAAGAGACTGTTCCTCTATGCGGCCAACAAATGCGGATCAACGCAGGATCGATCGGCGCTAGAGCTATTGCTGACAGACGGTGCGCAATGGCTTTGGGCACTCGATACTACTCGCGAAGTGAACGTGTATCTTCGCGAGCGCGTGAGGCACTGGAAGACAAGCCAAGTGTCGCGCCTTTGCCGTGCAATCCTAAAAGGGCCTGTTCGAGAACGATACCGTGACATGCCCAATGGGGATTGGCGCGAGTTTAGAGATCGTATCATCACCAAGTACCTGAGCAAATTAGAGCAGGGTGGCGTAACGCTTCCTCAGACTGTGGCGTCGCGGTTCTCAGCTCTCAAGGAGAGATTTCCGTACTCTCCGCCTGAAGACCAAAGTGATGAATTCGTAATCTATTCTGGCCCTGCGAGGGATGTTGAATGGGATGAGGGGATCGAGCCTGCAGCGCTTCCAGAATTCGTACAGATGACGGCCGGTGAACGAGTGGACAAATGGTCACCCGATCAATCGCGTATGCTGCAACGATTGGCAATAAGCAATCCACGCGCCGTGCTGGAAACTCTGGAGGAAGGACTCGAAAAGAAACTGGAGGACGAAGACTTTTGGAGCGAGGGCATATCAGGGCTGGCTCGTGCCATAGAGAACGCAGGGACGCCCCCGACTGAGGCAGCGTCAGATGATTGACGAACAAACAACGGCTATAGAAATTCCGCCGGACTATTTGGACAGAATGCTAGTCATTCTGAGGAAGCTTCCCGACAAAAGCCTCCAGAGCCGAAAGGTTGCCAATGCAATTGTGGAGTTCTGGCGAAAATCTCCCATGGCTTCCCTCCCAAAAGAAAGATATCTCGAAATTTGGGATCGTATCTGGGTGGCATCCGCCAAGGATCCCTCCGAGGAGCGCGATCCAAAAGATGCAGTCGGTTTCGCAATCAATGATCCTGCGGGCAAGCTCACTGAAGAACTCCTAAAGTACCTTTGGCCCAAAGACGCCAAGGTAGGCGGCGGAATACCACAGGAGCTATCTGATCGCCTCAAAAGGATAGTTGAACGAACAGATCATAGCGCAGTTGACGCATCTTCAGTGATTGTCGCATCAAGGGCCGAAATCCTTCACGCCGTAGCGCCCGAGTTTACAAAGCAGAATGTGTTGCCTCTACTGAGTTGGGAAGGCAATCCAAGTGCAGCGGCTTACTGGAGCGCGTTTCTGTGGCCCGCTCGTATCAGTCCAGATCTATTTAAGCTGATAGAAGCAGACTGCATCACAGCTCTACAAATGCCGGAGCAATTCGACGAGAACAACTATAAGAGGCTTTGCCAAATATTCCTGCTTGCATCCATGGAATTCAAAGCGACCTCAGGGAAGACCGTAAGAGACATTCTCGATCGGATTGGTGCGAAAGGTTTGGAGGATATGTCGAGTTTCCTTAGACATCGAATATTAAATTCCAAAAAGGACGCTGCAACCTATTGGCTTCAGACTGTAAAACCTTGGATCGACACGCACTGGCCTCGCGACGCGGCTAAGCAGACCATGCATACAATGGAAGATTTCGCGATGATTGCCGTGTACAGCAACGCAAGCTTCCCAAAAGCGTTGAGTTGGTTGGAAGACAATGGATTATTGGGCCAAACGCCGACAGCTTCAACGATCCTCTTCTCTCTTAAAAAGCGGGAAGGAAACACGCATGTAGACTTCAAAGATAGCTCAACGCTGCCGGAACTGTTTCCGGAAGAAGTTCTGCACCTTATATGGCTCACTCGTCCTTTCCAGTGGGATCATGGGCATGCCATGGAAATTCTAGGTCGAATATCCGAAGCTAATCCCGCGCTTGCAGCGACTGCTGAATATCAAAGCGTTGTAGAGCAGCTGGCATAGCGATCTACCCCATCCCTTCGCATTCAAGCCCACGTCTTTTGCAACCCAGAAGGCAATCTCGGGCTTCCCACGCGGACTTGCTGTCATCATGTGATGATATTGTTTCTGTGCGGCTCGATGGATGTGCTTTCATATTGGTGGCAGTTGTCAGTACGGGCTAGCCATGATTTCTGCTTGAAACCATGCTGTTTGGTTTTCATTATCGATACGTAGTTCTACAAGCGGTGAATGCGGTGAGTGAACGATCAAGAGATGGTGTAACCAGTATTAGTTTTGACCTTGCCCCTCAAACCTAATCCAGCTTGAAGTTCGTTCTGGCCGTATCGAAAGGACCAGAACATGAAGCGCAGCCGGTTCAGCGAGGAGCAGATTATCGCGATCCTGAAGGAGCATGGATCGGAGCTATCCGCATCGCAGCATCAATCGCCGGTGGAATGAATGGAAGTGGTGGATAAAAGCGGCTTGCACGGCCCATGCCGTTACCCATAGGCACCTTGAAAATTCAGCGGCGGAAGACAAGAACCGAAAACAGGCCAAGGGGCAGTACTTGCGTTTCGCTGACCAAGGTCATCGAGGTGTTGTCGAGGATACGGCTCTTGGGAAAAAGCGGGTCCCAGCCCAACTGCTTGCTCCAGCGCGCGATAAAGCGCTCAAGCGCTGCAAGCGACCGCGATCCTTCCTGAAGTGATTGACGATGATCACCGTGCCGCCCGGCCGCACGATCCGCTCCAGTTCCGCCATGACGGCGGCCTGCTGATCGGGCTGATCGAGACCTTCTGGTCCGGCTATTTCTCGGTCGAATACAAGGACGTTGGGGCGTTTTCCATCCTTGCCATCGTGCTGATCTTCATGCCTGAAGGCCTGCTCGGCCATCCGGAAGTGGAGAAGGTCTGACCATGGCGGAGAAACTCGACAACACGTTCAACGCATAGCTGAAGGATGCGGCCGCAGGCGGCGTCATCGCCCTCGCCCTTTTGCGTTCATGCTGGCAGGCGGCAATGCAGTAGACAGTCCGGTTGCGCCTCATCTGCTGGCGGGCCTGAAGGGTGCAAGGTACCTGCTCGCCGATAAAGGATATGATGCCAAGAGCTTGCAAAAGCGCCTGCGGCAGTCTGGAATCGTCCCCGTCATTCCGGGCTGCTCAAATCGCAAGCGCCCAATTCGGTACGACGCTAAGCGCTACAAGAGCCGCCATCTCATCGAAAACGCCTTCTGCCGCCTGAAAGACTTCCGATGCGTCGCAACCCGCTACGACAAATTCGCAAGGAACTTCATCTTCGCCGTAGCCCTCGCAACACTCGCCGCTTTCTGGCAATGAATGAGTCTGAATCCTAGGATTGTCGAATGATTTTTTGTGTGTGATCTCCTTTGTTGGGCGCGAAAATTTTTGGATATCTTTCGGGCCCGACCGAAATCTATGCGTCTTGAGGATGGTAATTTCCAAGAACGGGAAATATTAAAAATAGGAATTTAAATAAAAAAATATAGACAATGAGTAAATTGGCCATATATAATATAACTACAATTAAAAACATTATTATTGCAATGAATTCCCAAAATTACAATGAGAACTTCAAAAAAACATGCGCTATAAACTACCCGATAACTGCTATTTCTTTACAAGATGAGGCAGAAAAAATTCTGAATGCCCTAAAGGACGGTCACTATCATTGGGTAGACCGATTGGCTGTTGATGACGTGATCCCCGTAGCTATTGCAGGGCTGATGCAGCCAGCATTTGAAAAATTAGCTGGGGCAAGCATTGAAAACTATCAAATCGCTTCATCAAGCATAAAACCTGATGGCTCGGTTGTTGTTGAACTCCATTTTTATAAAGAAAGCGAATCTGTATTTGCTCGGTTACTATTACGAGAAATTCTCCCCTTTTATCCAAAATAATTTACATCAAGAGAATATGTAAAATGATTTCTTATAAAACGTATACGCTAAAGCCAAAAATTAACAATATATTCAAATGCCTAATCAAAAATATATTCCCCGGAGGCCGAATTACACCAGTCCAGAATGGCATTAAATATGATTATCTGGGTAAAATCCATATAACTTACTTTCCAAGCACTGGAAGCTGCTTGATACAAGCTTCTCCTAGAGAATTAAATTTGGCGATAGGCCAGTTCGAAAAATCCTTACTTTCACAGTATTTTTTGTAAATCCACCCGAAGAGGGTGACAAGCATGAATTTGTTGACGAATTGCGTTTTCGTGTTAGCAAAATTGCGTTAGCACGGATATTCACGTTGAAACTTCACATAAAAATGCCGAGGCCTATCGTTGGTTGGCCATTGGTTCCTGCCATCGCTCTCGAAAAGCAAGCTCCCGGCTTCATCGTCAAACTTCTTGAGGCCTCCTCTTTCCGGCGTCAAACCGTGTTCGCGGTACTGGCAAGGGTCGACGTAACTCATGTGGCCGCCTCCGCGTTTCTCCATGAAGTCGGGGCCAACTCCGGCGATGGATCGGATGATTTAGCCGAACCGTTTGTGACATTCGCCAATACGCTCTGCATTCGAAAATGCCGAGATTTGGTGCGCGCGGCTTATGGCCCATTCAACGATGGGCTGATGGGCGCGCTCGGCCGCATTGGCAGCGAACCACTGGACACTCCCGAGGACTATCTGGATTTAGCAACTTTCTTTGCCAACGAAGAGCACCGCGGTAAAGCACGTACCCTGCGTCATGTCCGTTCCGTTTCTACGGCCACCGTCGCTGTATTGAAAAACCTTGATCCGTTGTGGACGTGCAATTCGCACATTGTGGATATTTGCGCCCAAAAGGGAACAACAAACGAACTCAACGAAGCACTAAATTTTATCAGAGTGCATTGTACTGCCGCGACAGATGACGCTCTCCGCCAAAGCGTGAGGCGAATCGGTCCCGATGGAGCAAATGAAGAGTTCTTCCAAGAATGGTTTCGCAGAGCTGACAGATTTCCTCCCGGACCCGAGTTGAAGAACGATAAATTCCGGCCACTCGCTTCCGCTGAAGCAATGATCGACGCTGGCCGTCGATTTCGAAACTGTCTCGCGACAAAAATCTGCGATGTATTGCTTGGACGTTATTTTTATTTGGAGTGGCTTGATGCGCGCGGAGCCATTGTTGAACTTAGGCCACTCAGCGATGGGCGCAGTTGGCTTCGCGAGGAGATCTACGGCCACAACAATTCTCCGCTGCCGAGACAGTTTCGGAACGACGTCCGCAGAGACATTCGGGACGCCGGTATTTTCGAATTGATCAACGTCCGGGAAGATTTCTCGAAGGATGCGCTTACTCGTACTTTCGGGTTGGAGACGCCTCTCGATTGGTTGATCTGACCACGGCCTGTTTTAGATTGGAAATTCAGTTTCTGATTGCTAACTTTTCGCCGTTTCCAAGCTTGCTTCGGCGGCACAATACCCAGCTCTCGGAATCAATTTCCTATGTTCAAATACGCACTTGCCTTCGCTTTTTCTATGGCCACGGCCGTTACCGTTTCTTTAGCCGATGAAACCGTTGATACGTTAGCCGGACCAGTTACGGTGCGCGAAATTCCTGAAGATTTTCGGGTTGAAATATCAGTGGCTGGACAACCCCTCTATTATCAGGACGACTCCCGAACGGCCTATATCGCACAGACTTTCGAAGTTTACGGCGCGGTCGGAGTGGTAGTTGTCGGGTTTAATTCGGGCGGTAGTGCGTGTCCGGTACTATATCGAATAGTGGACGTGAGCCAAGGCGCGCCGAATCTGTCTCAACAATTTGGATCGTGCAGTGACATTCCCAAGTTCAAGGTGGTTAAGGGATCGATCCAGATCGATTTCCCAAAGTACAATGAAGGGAGTTCGGAGCGGTGGGTCTATTCAGAGGGTAAACTTAAACAAACGCGTTAAATTATTCACTTACAAGTAATTTAAATGAATGACGCGCTCTTTTATGTGATTCTTAGAAAAATGCTCTTACATAGATAAGACTTGATAATACTTCATCTTAAAGTAATGGCATTTTGCTGATAATTGCTTCTATTTTTGGCGTCCTTACCAATGACATAGACCATCGGATTCGGAATGATAAATTTTTGAAATAATGATGAAGATGCCGCTGATACATTAAGCAGAGATACGCTGCGAATAGGAGTTGTATCGCGTCAGCCCAATTGTCAAAAACAAATAAGCAACCCTTTGAGAAAATGAATGATTAAGCGCCTTTTTCTATCGCTTGCCATTACCGCAACTATGATTTGCGGTGCTACCGCAGAAGGTGGCATCGATACAAGTGCCGGCCTATTTCAAATAGAGAAAGTTCCGCAAAGTTATAATTTTCTTCTCCTACTGAATCATAAGTCTTTAAGCTCTTTCAACACCGCAGATAGAGTTTACATAGTTGACGTGTATGACATAGGATATGGTAATAGTGTCGTTGTTATTGCATTTATTCGCGGAAGCGCTTGCCCAGTGGCGTATCGAGTCGTTGATGTCAGCTACGTTCCCTCTTTCATATCAGAAGAATTTGGAACATGCAGTGACTTACCCGAGTTCTCGGTTCGCGACGGTGAGTTAAAGATAACGTTTCCTTCCGATGGCAACGCCGCGACACCACATTGGGTCTATTCGAATGGCGAGCTGTTGGAGCTCACGATTGGCGAAAAGACTGATCGGTTTGCTGGAAATAGCGCATCTAGCCCAACGCACAATGGTCGCCCTACCATAGCAGAGCCATTGACAAGTGCTGCTCCCAGTGAAGCATCTGAATTTCACCCCACAAATTTCTTGGGCGCACTCTTTAGTGCACCGAGAGATTTCACGGAACCATCAAGAGAGCCGCCCCAAACGAGCACAAAACCCGAAATCCCTCGCTTTTTTGAGGTCATAATAAAATGCTATATCAATGAAGCAATTGTTTTACCCACTGCTTCTTGTTTTGAAGATACGACGCTTAAGCTGCGGATTAATGGAAAAACAAAGATCATTAATTCTTATGATCTCGACAGATATGTAATGCATGAAGACGGCACACATTTAAAACTCTCAGATAGTTTTGAGCTACGAGCCCAAAATAGCAACGAATATGCGAAACTCGAGGTTCGTATTCTGAGTAGTGACGGGGACGAGTTGTGGCAGGATGAGGTCGCCCAATACGGCGTAATTGCGGTTCGAGAGTGAGAGCACCAAAGTGGGTGGACGGAAAGTCGAGCTGACCCTTACCCTCATTCCCCCTTCCCCATTGCTGTTTCAAAAACCCTTCTGATTTAGCTTGTTAGGAACGGCTGTTTTCTGCGGTTTCGGGACTGCGGTTTTGAGTGTTCGAGAAACATCTGTTTTGTTGACAGTTTGGCGATCCGTGAGACGCTGTTTTTATGAGAGCAGCGATTTATGCAAGGGTGAGTACGGACAAGAGCCAGACGGTGGAGAATCAGATCCGTGAGCTGCGGCAAGTGGGTGAGCGGCTTGGCTGGGAGATTGTTACCGTCTTCAGCGATGAAGGCATTTCCGGTGCGAAGGGCCGCGATCAACGGCCGGGCTTCGATGCATTGATGCGCGCCGTTACCCGTCGAGAGATCGATTTGATTGGGGCATGGGCGGTCGATAGACTGGGGCGGTCATTGAGCGATCTCGTCGGATTTTTGAATGAGATCCAGAGCCGCGGTGTCGATCTCTATCTGCATCAGCAGGGACTCGACACGAGCACGCCATCGGGCCGCATGTTGTTCCAGATGCTGAGCGTCTTCAGCGAATTCGAGCGCGAGATGATCCGTTCACGGGTGGTTGCCGGTCTTCGCCGAACCGCGGAAAAGGGTACGCGACTTGGCCGCCCGCCGGTGCCGCCGCATAAGATGGATGCAATCCGCAAGGCTCTTGAAGAGGGGCGAGGTGTCCGCGCAACGGCAAGGCGGTTCGACGTGTCGCCGACGACGGTTAGCCGGGTCAAGGCCGAGCTGGACGCCGTGGCTTGAGAGAGGCTGACGCCGAGCCGTATTGGCAGTGGGAGCGAATGGCCGCGGCTGCTTGATATGCCATAACGAACCGGTCACAGGCAGACGTGACTGTGGCCGTTTTTTTGATCGACTTCTTTCCTCTCATATTGGAAACGGTTGGGAACGGGCAAAGGACCGTCTATGACCGTAATGACCGGCCTATATCGGGCAGAAGTAATTTCTCCATATCGCAACAAGCGATGCATATTCGACAGGCCATTGGCGTTATGGCATGCCATTGACAAATCCAAGCAATTTAAGAAGAGCGGCGAGTGTTCTGGCACAAAACCGGAGGTTTTTGGGTCAAGAACGCGAAGGCGTCGTTTGCAGCGGGACCGACGTGCGGTCAGCGCCAACAGCGCGACCCGCGCCAAAGGTCCTGATGCGAGCAGAATAACATTTTGACTCGATAGCTATACTGTTCATTGCCATCACCTTCGCTCTTCGCGTGCCGCGTATCGCATCGGCGACGACAATATTCATTCGAGCTGGAGATTATTGCCGACAACTCCGTTGCCCTCAATATATCTCCGTTCGAATGTTCATCCAATTAATTTAAATGGACAAAACCAGAGATATATTGGAATATTAATTATGTCACACAATAATACTTAATAGTAAATATGCGTGTGACGTGTTTTTTATTATCTAATTGAAGGAACTTCATGGACATAAAACTTATATCCGGCAATCCCGGTTCTTGCAAATCGACAACTGCACTGCATCAGATTGCCTCTAGCAAAAAACTATACGTCGTCGCTCTGCCCAGAATTGACCTGATCAAGGAGGTTAGTGAGCGACTCTGTCAGATGGCTGCATCGCACGGGACGTCGCCGCTCATCGTGTCGATCCACAGCCAGACGCAAAACCGGATGCGCCCAGTCACAGAGATCATGGACGCGCCTCAGACCTATGCCAACAAAGACCATGTGATCCTGTTGATCACCCATGAATCGATGATGCAGTGCGAGTTCGCTGCCTTCAGGGACTGGCATATCTATATCGATGAAGTGCCTTCGGCGGTTGCCTCAGGCTACCTCTCGATCCCGGCGAGCTGGCCTGCATTTGAGACTGCCTATGATCTCATGGAGGTAAAAGGCGTCGACTGTTGGCAAGTCACGTTGCGCGACGGCGCTCCCGGCCAGCGGCAGATACTGAACGACGACTTCTTGCGCGAGAACGCGGCTTTCCACCGGCGGGTGTCGAGCAGCCATGGCGTATTCGTCAATTTTGGCGACTGGTCCCTGCTCAAGGAGGCGGCGACCCGCCTAGAATGGTGGTCGGCTTGGACCCCTGCGGAACTCGAACCCTTCGCCTCTGTCACGTTCGTCGGGTCGAACTTTAAGGAGTCCCTGCTATTCAAGGCGTCCGAAAGCCTGTTTCCGGGCAGATTCTCCCTTCATGAGCAGACCATGCCGGTCACCCGCACCGCTTGGCCAAGCATTCGCATCCACTACTTCATCGAAAACCACATTGGCTCGACAGAATTTTGGCGGGGGGCTGGAAAACCGGCGTTGCATGCTGTTTGCCAATGTCTGGAGAGCCTTGTCGATCTCGGCTTTTGGTCCGGCAATCAGATGGTCATCGACCGCTGCGAAGGCCGTCTTCGCGGCATTCAGGCGAGCCCGAAGGTCGCGGGCTCGAACCGTTATCGTGACAAGACCTCCTGCGCCTTCCTTTACTCGTCAAAATCGCTTCCTGCCGACCAGCCTCTTCAAAAGGCGCTCGGTCTGTCACGAAACGATATTCAGCGCGCTCGAGAGACCGAAGACATCGCCCAGTTTGTCCTGCGCGGTGCAATCCGTGACCCGGCCTATCATGGCGATTACGACATCTACCTCTATGACCGAGGCCAAGCGGAAGACCTCAAGGCCTATCTGATCTCATCGGGGATCTCGCCCAACGTGTCGCTCGTGCACAATCCGGCTGCCAGTGGGCATGATATCGCGCGCAGCCAGCCGGGACGGCCGCCACGGGAAAAGCCCTTCACCTCACCGCAGGAGATCGAACGCAAGAAGCAGGAAAAGCGCTGGCGCAACGCTGAACGGCAACGAAAGAGCCGGATGCTGAAAAAGCGCAATTCCGACGAGCCGCGTCGACCACGCGGACGGCCGCGCAACGATGCGGCGTCGCCGACCCTCGGCCTGTGATCCCCAACCCGTCGCCGGACCTCCCCAAGCCCGCGGCGGGTACTCCCGTTCTAGCGACAGCATGCAGCCGCGCACATCATAGCGACGGGGTGTCCAGATCGGATAGTCTCGTGATCAGCGTCCAATGGAGGTCTCGGCATGGATGAGATGAAAGCCAAGCTGCTCAAAGAGCATCTGCCATATGAGCATGACATGCTCGATGCCGCCTATGCCTTCATTACGTCCGACAAGCGCAATGATGATGCAAAGGATCGAGAGCAGTGGTTCCTGCGCAACGCAGCAATCGTCGCATTCTGGACGCACGCAAGGAACCTGATCGAGTTCTATGAAAAGTCGCCGCACGCAAGCGCCAGCGCATCGGATTTTACCACCGAGCGCCTATGGCCGGAGTTCCGACTTAAGAAGGGCCAGCCCGCGGAGGAAAAGGCCGGGGAGGAGCTCCGCACGCTGATTAACGAGCAGATCAGCCATCTGAAATATGAGCGCGTTAAAGCGCCTCACGACAAGCTCGGCGAATATGATCCTTATAACGTGAAAACAGCTATAGACCGCGCCCGCAGAAAATTTGAATGCCTGCTCACTCCCGAAGCAAAAGCCATCTGGAAAAACCGGCAATCACCAGCAGCAGTGATCTATGGAGACGGAGCGGCCACAAACTGCATCGAAATAATCGAGACTCAGCCTCTGTCCCCAAGCCCGCACAAAGGCGATCAGGAGACGTAAGGAACCGTCGATCCAGCGCCCCAAGTCCCCTCGTCAAAGCAGCAAGCCAGCCCTCAAAACAGACAACCAACCGGTAGACCATCCAACCCGTTTGACACACAGAAAAAGCACGCTAACGTATTGGAATCGTTCAACTCACCAATGATCTAGAATCCTGTCGGGTGCGCCA
>NZ_JACFXV010000034.1 GCF_014050225.1 Stappia albiluteola
CCCTTACCCTCATTCCCCCTTCCCCATTGCTGTTTCAAAAACCCTTCTGATTTAGCTTGTTAGGAACGGCTGTTTTCTGCGGTTTCGGGACTGCGGTTTTGAGTGTTCGAGAAACATCTGTTTTGTTGACAGTTTGGCGATCCGTGAGACGCTGTTTTTATGAGAGCAGCGATTTATGCAAGGGTGAGTACGGACAAGAGCCAGACGGTGGAGAATCAGATCCGTGAGCTGCGGCAAGTGGGTGAGCGGCTTGGCTGGGAGATTGTTACCGTCTTCAGCGATGAAGGCATTTCCGGTGCGAAGGGCCGCGATCAACGGCCGGGCTTCGATGCATTGATGCGCGCCGTTACCCGTCGAGAGATCGATTTGATTGGGGCATGGGCGGTCGATAGACTGGGGCGGTCATTGAGCGATCTCGTCGGATTTTTGAATGAGATCCAGAGCCGCGGTGTCGATCTCTATCTGCATCAGCAGGGACTCGACACGAGCACGCCATCGGGCCGCATGTTGTTCCAGATGCTGAGCGTCTTCAGCGAATTCGAGCGCGAGATGATCCGTTCACGGGTGGTTGCCGGTCTTCGCCGAACCGCGGAAAAGGGTACGCGACTTGGCCGCCCGCCGGTGCCGCCGCATAAGATGGATGCAATCCGCAAGGCTCTTGAAGAGGGGCGAGGTGTCCGCGCAACGGCAAGGCGGTTCGACGTGTCGCCGACGACGGTTAGCCGGGTCAAGGCCGAGCTGGACGCCGTGGCTTGAGAGAGGCTGACGCCGAGCCGTATTGGCAGTGGGAGCGAATGGCCGCGGCTGCTTGATATGCCATAACGAACCGGTCACAGGCAGACGTGACTGTGGCCGTTTTTTTGATCGACTTCTTTCCTCTCATATTGGAAACGGTTGGGAACGGGCAAAGGACCGTCTATGACCGTAATGACCGGCCTATATCGGGCAGAAGTAATTTCTCCATATCGCAACAAGCGATGCATATTCGACAGGCCATTGGCGTTATGGCATGCCATTGACAAATCCAAGCAATTTAAGAAGAGCGGCGAGTGTTCTGGCACAAAACCGGAGGTTTTTGGGTCAAGAACGCGAAGGCGTCGTTTGCAGCGGGACCGACGTGCGGTCAGCGCCAACAGCGCGACCCGCGCCAAAGGTCCTGATGCGAGCAGAATAACATTTTGACTCGATAGCTATACTGTTCATTGCCATCACCTTCGCTCTTCGCGTGCCGCGTATCGCATCGGCGACGACAATATTCATTCGAGCTGGAGATTATTGCCGACAACTCCGTTGCCCTCAATATATCTCCGTTCGAATGTTCATCCAATTAATTTAAATGGACAAAACCAGAGATATATTGGAATATTAATTATGTCACACAATAATACTTAATAGTAAATATGCGTGTGACGTGTTTTTTATTATCTAATTGAAGGAACTTCATGGACATAAAACTTATATCCGGCAATCCCGGTTCTTGCAAATCGACAACTGCACTGCATCAGATTGCCTCTAGCAAAAAACTATACGTCGTCGCTCTGCCCAGAATTGACCTGATCAAGGAGGTTAGTGAGCGACTCTGTCAGATGGCTGCATCGCACGGGACGTCGCCGCTCATCGTGTCGATCCACAGCCAGACGCAAAACCGGATGCGCCCAGTCACAGAGATCATGGACGCGCCTCAGACCTATGCCAACAAAGACCATGTGATCCTGTTGATCACCCATGAATCGATGATGCAGTGCGAGTTCGCTGCCTTCAGGGACTGGCATATCTATATCGATGAAGTGCCTTCGGCGGTTGCCTCAGGCTACCTCTCGATCCCGGCGAGCTGGCCTGCATTTGAGACTGCCTATGATCTCATGGAGGTAAAAGGCGTCGACTGTTGGCAAGTCACGTTGCGCGACGGCGCTCCCGGCCAGCGGCAGATACTGAACGACGACTTCTTGCGCGAGAACGCGGCTTTCCACCGGCGGGTGTCGAGCAGCCATGGCGTATTCGTCAATTTTGGCGACTGGTCCCTGCTCAAGGAGGCGGCGACCCGCCTAGAATGGTGGTCGGCTTGGACCCCTGCGGAACTCGAACCCTTCGCCTCTGTCACGTTCGTCGGGTCGAACTTTAAGGAGTCCCTGCTATTCAAGGCGTCCGAAAGCCTGTTTCCGGGCAGATTCTCCCTTCATGAGCAGACCATGCCGGTCACCCGCACCGCTTGGCCAAGCATTCGCATCCACTACTTCATCGAAAACCACATTGGCTCGACAGAATTTTGGCGGGGGGCTGGAAAACCGGCGTTGCATGCTGTTTGCCAATGTCTGGAGAGCCTTGTCGATCTCGGCTTTTGGTCCGGCAATCAGATGGTCATCGACCGCTGCGAAGGCCGTCTTCGCGGCATTCAGGCGAGCCCGAAGGTCGCGGGCTCGAACCGTTATCGTGACAAGACCTCCTGCGCCTTCCTTTACTCGTCAAAATCGCTTCCTGCCGACCAGCCTCTTCAAAAGGCGCTCGGTCTGTCACGAAACGATATTCAGCGCGCTCGAGAGACCGAAGACATCGCCCAGTTTGTCCTGCGCGGTGCAATCCGTGACCCGGCCTATCATGGCGATTACGACATCTACCTCTATGACCGAGGCCAAGCGGAAGACCTCAAGGCCTATCTGATCTCATCGGGGATCTCGCCCAACGTGTCGCTCGTGCACAATCCGGCTGCCAGTGGGCATGATATCGCGCGCAGCCAGCCGGGACGGCCGCCACGGGAAAAGCCCTTCACCTCACCGCAGGAGATCGAACGCAAGAAGCAGGAAAAGCGCTGGCGCAACGCTGAACGGCAACGAAAGAGCCGGATGCTGAAAAAGCGCAATTCCGACGAGCCGCGTCGACCACGCGGACGGCCGCGCAACGATGCGGCGTCGCCGACCCTCGGCCTGTGATCCCCAACCCGTCGCCGGACCTCCCCAAGCCCGCGGCGGGTACTCCCGTTCTAGCGACAGCATGCAGCCGCGCACATCATAGCGACGGGGTGTCCAGATCGGATAGTCTCGTGATCAGCGTCCAATGGAGGTCTCGGCATGGATGAGATGAAAGCCAAGCTGCTCAAAGAGCATCTGCCATATGAGCATGACATGCTCGATGCCGCCTATGCCTTCATTACGTCCGACAAGCGCAATGATGATGCAAAGGATCGAGAGCAGTGGTTCCTGCGCAACGCAGCAATCGTCGCATTCTGGACGCACGCAAGGAACCTGATCGAGTTCTATGAAAAGTCGCCGCACGCAAGCGCCAGCGCATCGGATTTTACCACCGAGCGCCTATGGCCGGAGTTCCGACTTAAGAAGGGCCAGCCCGCGGAGGAAAAGGCCGGGGAGGAGCTCCGCACGCTGATTAACGAGCAGATCAGCCATCTGAAATATGAGCGCGTTAAAGCGCCTCACGACAAGCTCGGCGAATATGATCCTTATAACGTGAAAACAGCTATAGACCGCGCCCGCAGAAAATTTGAATGCCTGCTCACTCCCGAAGCAAAAGCCATCTGGAAAAACCGGCAATCACCAGCAGCAGTGATCTATGGAGACGGAGCGGCCACAAACTGCATCGAAATAATCGAGACTCAGCCTCTGTCCCCAAGCCCGCACAAAGGCGATCAGGAGACGTAAGGAACCGTCGATCCAGCGCCCCAAGTCCCCTCGTCAAAGCAGCAAGCCAGCCCTCAAAACAGACAACCAACCGGTAGACCATCCAACCCGTTTGACACACAGAAAAAGCACGCTAACGTATTGGAATCGTTCAACTCACCAATGATCTAGAATCCTGTCGGGTGCGCCATACTTCTCGATAATTTAGTGAAAATGACCGTTAGCCAAAAAATGCGCTGCGTAGCACCGCGGCAGCACGGGCGTGTAACTTTTCGCTCCGATTTACGGTTCGCCTGCGACGAATGGTCGAGCGGGATACGCAAGCTCGCGTTTCAGGGACTTCACAGGCAAAGGCTTTATTCCGCTTCCCGGCATATGGCGTCTTAGAAGCGTCAGTCGATGAGCATCCTTATTCTCGCCCTGCCATTCAATATCTGCGTAGCTCCTCGGAAACCCCAATTCCGCTTCCTTCCTGATCGGGAAGCTGACGGGATGTCGGCGCAAGAAGTCAGGGCGGCACGAGGGTTCGGGGCGCCTTGGTCGATGTTTCCTCTTCTGCGGCAAAGGTCAACTTGGTCTGGAGGAAATACCTGCCAGCCTTTGCCGCGTCGGAAAGCATATTGTGCAGGGTATCGTCCGCAGGGTCGGCAGGCGGGATACTGATATTGATGCAGTGGGTCTGATCATTGGCAAGCCCGAGATCGCGCAGCCGTAGCGCGATCTCGCCGACCGAGGGACCGTCCGGCATTGCGACAACCAGATACAACGTCTGGAGCACCCCATAGGTCTCGGCGGGAATGACGACATCAACACTCAGATAGAGCCTGTCGTCATAGCGAAATTCGCCGCGTTTGAGTTCGATGAGATCGAGGTTCATCTCCTGGGCCACGCTGGCAGCCGCGCCGGCGATTTAGCCACGAACGACTGGCTAGTGCGCTATGCCAGCAACTGCGTGCGCTACGCGGCAATTGCCGACTGGAGCACCGCATGGCGCATGCCTGGCCGGGATTTCTCTCGAAGGCAGGCTCGGTCGCATCCGGGCGCCGATGCGGATTATCGCCGGGGAATGCGACCAGTCTACGCGGCCCGGCCCGATGGAAGGACTGAACCCGGCTTTCCGACGCTCTTAATTTGCTTGCGCATACAAATATATTGACTCCATGTTTATGGCCAGTTATATGCATGCACAAGCAAACGAAAGGGGCGGCGATGCGCCAGATAACCGTCTATTCGGACTACGTGTGCCCGTACTGCCTGCTCGCAGAGCAGGTCCTCTCCGAGGCCATTGGTGAACGGGATATCCGCATCTCGTGGCGAGCATTCGAGCTGCGTCCGGAACCTGTGCCGACACTGCGGCCGGAAGACCCGTATCTGCCTTCTGTGTGGCGCAAATCCGTCTATCCCCTGGCCGGGCGGCTGGGCGTGACGATCCGGCTGCCGTCGATCTCGCCACAGCCGCGAACCGCAAAAGCCTTTCAGCTTCTGGCGCTCGCGCAGGATAGAGGGCTCGACCATGCCTATTCGATGCGGGTTCTGCGCGCCTTCTTTCAGGAAGACCGTGACATCGGCGATGACGAGGTTCTGATCTCACTCGCAAGCGAGGCTGGTCTGGATCGGAACGAAGCCCGGTCCGCCCTGGAAGACAGCACTTACGCGGAGCGCCATCGGGAGGCCCTGCGCCATGCCCGTGAGGAGATGGCAATTACCTGCGTCCCCACCATCGTCGTCGGCAAGCAGGTGTTTCGCGGCACGCCGTCGCTGCATGAGTTGGAGGCGGCGCTCGACCGACTCGACGGGGCCACGAGCCCTGAAAGCCCACCCAATCAAAACATCACCGGAGACTGACCATGCACTGGTTCTATCTTGGAGTTGCCGTGATCTTCGAAATCGCGGTCGCAATCTCGGCAGGCAACGCAAAGGGCTTCACACGGCCATTGTGGACGGCGGCTACGCTGGTCAGTGGGGCCATCGCCACCTTCTTTCTCAGCCTTGCGCTTCTCACTTTCGATGTCGGCGTGGGCTACGCCATCTGGACCTCGGTTGCCGGCGTCGGGATCGTCATCCTGGGCGCGCTCTTCTTCGGGCAGAAGCTGGATTGGAAGAAGGCGCTGGGGATTGTCCTTGTGATCGGCGGCGTCGTCGGCCTGCGGCTCAGCGGCGCGGCATGACGAACCGTTATTCCAATTGAAAATCGCAAATCCGGACGGAAAGGAAATTGACATGACAACGACAGATCAGAACACGCCGCACAAGGGCCGTGCGTGGCTCATGCTGTTGCTCGCCAGCGCTTTCGAGATCGGCTACGCCCTGAGCGTCGGAGGCAGTCAGGCCTTCAGCGTGCTCGGCTGGTCGATCGCCGCCATTATCTTCTTCCTCCTGACCCTGTACTTCCTCAGCGTGGCCCTGAAATCGATCGATGTTGGGATCGGCTATGCGGTATGGGCGGGCATCGGCGCGGTGGGGGCGGCGGGCTTTGGCAGCGTCCTTCTCGACCAGCCATTGACGCTGAGCCAGGCCATCTGGCTGGCGGTCATCATTGGCGGCGTGGTCTGGCTGAAGCTCGCAGACAGCCCAAAGCTCAACACTGATGAAAGCCTTGCGTCCTGACCGGCCGCAACGAGGATATCCAATGACGACCGATCCTTTCGCCAGGTTCTCTTCCCTGATGGGAGACACCGTCGCCTACGCTCTTGAGCATGTTCATGATGGGGGTATTCCGTTCTCGGCTTTCGTCATCGCCCCGAACGGCGAGATGCTCGGCCGCGGCGTCAATCGGGTGCGTGAGCATCACGATCCGACGGCCCATGCCGAGGTCGAGGCCATACGGGACGCCTGCCGGACCCATTCAACGCCTTACCTTCAGGGCGCGACGCTTCTGGCTTCGGGCGAACCCTGCGCGATGTGCTATATGAGCGCCCTCCATGCCGGCATATCGCGTGTGTTCTTCGCGGTCGATCGCGACGAAGCGGCAGCTCATGGCTTCGACTATCGCAGCGGCTACGCCCTGTTTGGGGCCGATCCGTGCGCGTGGACCTCACCATCGGTCAGCAAGCTTGCCGTGCCCGAGGGGCTGGCCCCGTTTCTCGCCTTCCGTTTGGGAAGGCGTGGGCCATGACCCCGCCGGAACTTGCTTGAAAAATCATTGCATGGTCATACATATGGGAAGCACTTACCCGACAGGAGCCCGCACTGATCATGCTCACGAAAAGCGATGCCCGGAAAAGCGATGCATGGCTCAAGCTGGTTCAGGTCGTCGGCCATATCGAGACGGATATCGGCAAGGCGATGCAGGACAAGCATGGTCTGGGACTTTCGGAATACCGGGCACTCGAGGTGCTTGCGCGTTCGCCCGATTCCGAATTGCGCATGCAGGAATTGGCAACGCATCTGCGGCTCAACCAAAGCTCGATCTCAAGACTGGTGGAGCGTCTGGAACGCGCGGAACTGACGCTCCGCGATCTTTGCCCGGACGACAAACGCGGTGTCTACACGGTTCTGACCGACAAGGGCCGGGCGCGTCTCGAAAGCGCCCAAGCCGATTACAGCAAGGCATTGAACGCAGCGATCAAGAAGCACGGTTGCGAGGATCTGTTGTCCGCAAAACTGATCGCCCCCAGTAGGTCCGATCAATAGCGTTTGCCGTCCGGCGAGTTGGGGTCAGCACCCATTAATCGCCTTGTACAGACCATGGCGGCGTGATTCACGCTCTCCGACTATGGGGATATGACGAGCAATCTTTTCTGGCCGGCTGACGAACAGATGGCGCGGTTGCGGCCATTCTGGGCGGTCTTCCCGCAGCGCGCCTGCTAGAGAACTCCTGGCCGCTGTCGCAGCCCGCATGGCCTCGCGGTTCCGGCAACCCTTGACCGTGCAGACTACCGGTTCAATGAAACCTTCCTGGCTTTCTCCAGCCCTGCAACCAGCGCTTCGACTATTTCATCCGTTGCGCCGTGGCGTCGGAAATAGGAGCCGGGATCGCGGGCAAGCGGCTTGAAAGCATTCATTTTTTCAAGCGCTGCCTTGGTCGCGTCACGATTTCCAAGGGCTCCGTTGGCTATGGCCACAAACGCCTGACTCAAACCGGTTCCTTCAATTGTCAGGTGTCCGGTGGCTTCGAGCATGTCGTCGTAATCCCCCTTCAGGTAGAGATCGACTGCTATCAGGTGGAAGTACCAACTCGGCGGGTTCGCGCTGCGCTCGATGGCCCGCTTGAGGATCGGTATGCCTTCGTCGAAATTGCCGCGTACGGCAAGCCGCCATCCAAGTTGCGCCAGCGTGTCCGGGTCATAGGGATTGAGTTCGACAGCCTTTCGCGCAAGACGCTCGCCTTCCTCGTAGCGGCCCATATAGTGTGTGATAGATGACAGCGCCTTGAGCGCCACGATGCTACCGGGGTCGAGTTCCACAGCCCGGGACGCCGCCTGAAAAGCGTCTTCGTATTCGTCCTGCAGAGCGCGCCCGTCGCTGTACTCAAAGCGCCCTGCATCCAGGTATAACCATCCCAGCATCGCCCAGGCGTCACTGTAATCGGGATCGCGCCTGACCGCTTCCTCCAGGCAGGCGAGAACGGGGCCGAAATCCGTCCGCAAGAAGCTTCGGCGGTAACTGTAAGCGCGGAGCACACAGACATAGCTCGACATGCTCGACACCACCGGGGACGTCATCCGCTTTTCCAGATTGTCGCTGAGGATTCCGTAAGGCTGGCCAAGTATCGTGGCGATTTCGTCGGCCACTTCAGTCTGGATGCGCATAAGCGCCTCGGGGGTCAGCGGTCGGTCATAGGCTTGCGCCCATATCACCCGACCGCTCGCCGCGTCGACCAGTTGCAGGGCGATTCGTACGTTCGCGGCGGCGACCTGCACGCTGCCGCCGACCACGTAGGTGACGCCGAGATCCTGACCCAGCCGCGCGGGCTCTGATTCAACTTCAAAGCCGAAGGGGCGGGCATACAGGCGGAATCCGGGAAAGCGCATCAGGTTCGCGGTGAGTTCCTGGCTAATCCCGTCCGCGAGATAGCGGCTGTCGTCTGTCGGATCCAATGCCTTGAACGGCATCACGACCACCGCAGGACCGTGCACTTGATCTGCGGCAGTGGATCGTCCGTGACCGGTCCGGCCGTCCAGCAGGAGCCAGCCGGCGGCGGCGCTCGCGACGGAAGCGAAGATCAGCCCCCCGACCAGCAGCCTCCGCCCGGCGCGGTCGCCCCGACGGAGGCGGGCAGCAAGGAAACCGGAAACGTCGTCTGTCGAGGTTTTTCCACCGCCCGTAGCTGAGCCTGCGGCGATCGACGCGGACAGCTGCTCGTTTTCGAGCCACTCGAACTGGGGAACGTATGAGCCCTTGGGAATTGAGATCCGGACAGGATCCTTGCTGCCCGCGCCCATATAGTGGCTGTCGAGATCGCGCCGCAGCCGGCGGGCTTCGAAGCGGACGACCGGATCAGCCTGAGAGTCGAATGACTCGTCGCGACTGAAAACCGCGACGGCGACAGAGAAGCCCTTAAGCCTGCCGGCACGTCCCGAAAGCGTCTCTTCGACGATGAACCGCAGGAACGCGCGCCGTTTGATGCTCGCCGTAAATGCCGGACTGGCCAGGATGCGCTCCAATTGGGCCCGCACGTCGTCGGCGGATGGCACTCCTCCGGGAACCCGATCGTTTTTATCAAGTTCGGGGTTCTGCACACCCACACCTCTCGAGCCCGTATGACGATGGCGGCACCGGAGTTTGGTCGCTCGAGCGGTCCACAAGGATAGTCCGGCTGGCCTAACCCTGCACGAAGGTGCCTGCACCGTTTTGGTGGTGCTGAAAAAAATCAAGTCATTTCAGTCGCCTGATCGAACCCGGCTACATGTGCGCACATGTGCGCACCTTTAACTTACGCAACGTAAGATCGACCATAGCACCAGTTCACAGATTGTCGAACAGATGGCGGCTGCGGGAGCGACCATTCTGCGGCGCCGGGAATGGTGCCATGGAGGGATTCGGCTCAATCGTCGCACGTTTCCCACAGCGCGAACTCGACATATGGCGGCGTTGCGCTCGCGACGCGCGGTTCCGGGCTATCTGCTCGGATTACGAGGAAATGACGGCGGCGCTCGACCATTTGCTGAAATCGGTCGGGAATGGAGATCCCAAGATCGAAGAGTACACAAGCTTTCTCGGCGAACTGGAGGCGGAAATCTTGGGTTACTTGGATAATTCCATATCAAACGAACAGAAATCGTAGTCGACCCATTGCCGAATAATAGTATGGGAGAAGTAAATATTTGCCGATGAGGTCTTATCTGGAGGGAGATCTATGAAACGATCAATGTATGCGGCCCCGCCGATACTTGCCTTGGGCCTCTGGGTTCTTGGCCCGGCGCCGGCGCAGGCTCAGTCCGATGCCGGCAATAAGCCCAACATCTTGTTCATCATGGGCGACGACATCGGCTGGATGCAGCCTTCCATCTACCACCGCGGCCTGATGGTTGGCGAAACCCCGAACATCGACCGGATCGGGCAGGAAGGGGCGATGTTCACCGATTACTATGCCGAGCAGAGCTGTACCGCAGGACGGACCGCCTTCTTCACCGGCATGCAACCGGTTCGCGCCGGCATGACCTTGCCGGAAATCCCCGGGGCCCCTTCTTATCTGCAACCTGGCACGCCGGCCTTGGCAAAATTCCTGCTCGACCTCGGCTACAATACCGGCGAGTTCGGCAAGAACCACCTCGGCGACCACACGGACGCCCTGCCGACGGCGCACGGTTTCCAGGAGTTCTGGGGCTATCTCTACCACCTGGATGCGATGCAGGGGGTGAGTTTCCCGGACATCAACAAGAGCCCGACCGAGCAAACGATCGCGCCGCCGTGCAAGAATACGCCGGTTCCCGGCCTGGCCGAGGTGCCCGGCGCGGTCGATCCGAAGGACGGGCTTTGCATGACGCCGCCGCGACCCGTCATTCATTGCACCTCGTCCGATGGCACCGCCGCGAACCAGATGTGTAAGGATGAGGGACCGCTGACACTCGAGCGGTCCGAGACAGTTGACGAGGAGATCTCGGCCGCTGTCATCGATTTCCTCGACCGCAACGACCCGGACGAGACCGGCAAGCCCTTCTTCGTCTGGTACAACCCGGCGCGTATGCACATCACCACCGTCCTGTCGGACAAGTACATGGCGATGGTCGGCGAACCCGGCGGCAAGGACTGGGGCGTCAACGAAGCCGGCATGAAGCAGATGGACGACAACATCGGCTATGTGCTGAAAAAGCTCGAGGACATGGGTGAACTCGACAACACGATTGTCGTTTTCACCACCGACAACGGCGCCGAGACGATCACCTATCCCGATGGCGGCGTCACCCCCTTTGCCGGCGGCAAGCTTACCACCTGGGAAGGCGGCATGCGTGCTCCGATGGTCATACGCTGGCCGGACCATATCGAGCCGGGCACGGTGAAAAACGACACGTTCTCGTCGCTTGACTGGGTGCCCACGCTGGTCGAAATCGCCGGTGGCCCGAAAGGTGACGGACTGAAGGAGGAGATCGAGAAGGGCGCCTATCCCGGCATCGTCAAGACGACGCTCGACGGCGTCAACCAGCGCGCCTACCTGGATGGCTCGTCGGACAAGTCGGCGCGCGATCATTTCTTGTACTGGTCCGGCAAGGTCCCGTCGGCAGTGCGGTACAAGAACTGGAAGATCTACTTCTCGATGGTGTCGCAGAGCCCCAGCGGCTTCGTTGCCGGCGCACTGCCCTATCACTGGACGCAGGTGGTGAACATCAAGCGTGATCCGTTCGAAGCGTCGATCGGCGATCACACCAAGACCCTCTTCGGTGTCGGCGGGGCCCTTGCCGGCCCGGTAACCGCCTATGTGTACGATTGGAACATGCTGCCGATCGGCCAGGCGCTGTGGCTGAAGCATCTTGAGTCCTACGTCGACTTCCCGCCGCTGCAGAACCCGGCCAGCTATAACCTGGACCAGGTTCTCCAGCAGGTGAAGGAAATGAAGACGTCCAGTCACGCAGGCGAATAACACCACATATGCGAGCACTGCGGGCGCCCCGGATCCGGGGCGCCCGTTCACCCGCAAGCCGGAGCAATCGACATGACGCGGTTTCCGATATTATCGACGGCGGCGATAGCTACGGTCTGTCTTCCCCACGCATTCCCTGCAGTTGCACAGGAGGCGCCCAAACCGAACATCCTCGTCATCATGGCCGACGATATCGGGTACTGGAACATCAGCGCCTACAACCGCGGCCAGATGGGATACCGTACGCCCAACATCGATCGCCTTGCGCACGAAGGCGCGATCATGACCGACTATTATGGCCAGCAGTCCTGCACCGCCGGCCGGGCGGCCTTCATCACCGGCCAGAGCCCGCTGCGCACGGGGCTCTTGAAGGTCGGACTTCCAGGCGCCAAGGAAGGTTTGTCGCCGCAGGATCCGACGATCGCCGATCTGCTGAAGCCGCCGCGCCAGAAGCCAGGCAGTTTTTCCGTAGACCAGGCCCTCGACATGCTGACGAACCCGCAGGGAAGCAACTGACAGGGAGGTCGCCATGACAGGAATTCACCGTCTCGGCAATCCGCTGCGGCACGTTTTCGCGCGCGGAATCGTGGCAGCCTTCAGTCTGCTCGCCGCGGCAGTTCCGCTTGCCGCCCAGACCGATCCCCTGCCGTCGTGGAACGACGGAGCGACCAAGCAGGCGATCGTCGACTTCGTCACCGCGGTGACGACCGAGGGCAGGCCGGATTACGTCGCGCCGGCGGACCGGATCGCGACCTTCGACCAGGACGGCACGACCTGGGTCTCGCATCCGCTCTACGGCCAGGCGCTGTTCGCGCTCGACCGCGTGACCGCGATGGCGCCAGACCATCCGGAGTGGAAGGACACGGAGCCTTTCAAGTCGGTGCTGTCAGGCGACCGCATCGCAATGGCGAAATTCACCGAGAAGGATTGGATGGAGATCATTGCGACGACCCACGCCGGGATGAGCACGGCGGATTTCGAGGCGATCGTCGCCGACTGGCTACCGAAATCTGAAAACCCGGTGCTGAAGAGGCCCGTGACCGATCTCGTCTACCAGCCGATGATCGAGGTGATGGAGTACCTGAGGGACAACGGTTTCCGCACCTACATCGTGACCGGCGGCGGGCAGGAGTTCGTGCGTGTCTATGCGCAGGACGTCTACGGCATTCCACCGGAGCAGGTCGTGGGATCGAGCATCGTCACCAAATACGCGACGGTCGACGGAAAGCCGGCTTTGATGCGTGAACCGAAGGTGTTCTTTATCGACGACGGGCCGGGAAAGGCGGTGGGCATCAACCTGTTCATCGGCAAGCGGCCGCTGATCGCCTTCGGCAATTCCGATGGCGACAAGGAGATGCTGCAATGGACCACCGACGGCCCGGGCGCGCGGCTCGGACTGCTGGTGCTGCACGATGACGCGGAGCGGGAGTTCGCCTACGGCCCGGCCGATGGCTTGCCCGACACCAAGGTCGGCACATTCAGCCAGGCGCTAATGGACGCCGCGAAGGGGAACGGCTGGATCGTCATCAGCATGAAGGGCGACTGGAAGCGGATATTTGCATTCGAGTGAACTTCGGGATCGGTCGCGGCCGATCATTCGCTTGCCACACAACCCACGCGTTGACCGGTAGACATTCGAGCCCTGTCAGGTTGGAAATCGGCGTCTTCAACGGGTGCCGGCCTAGATCCCGTTGGCTGCCTGAAGTTCGCGCACATACCGGATGATCGCGACGATCTGTTTATCCGCTACCTCGGGCTGCGGCGGCATGTTGCCATAGGGCCAGTGATGCTGGCGAACCCCAAACCTTACAGCCGCCAGGAAGGCCTCATCGGCATGATGGCCCGGTTTGTAGATATCATGAACGAGCGGTGGCCCCTTGTCGGTTCCCGCCGCATTCTTCCCGTGACACTCTGCGCAAACCTTGTCGAATTCCGCCTTGCCTTCTGCCGCCAGCCCGCTCAGCTCCGGCACGTTCACGGCAACGGTGAATGCCTGGCTCTCCGCGGTCTCTCGTGATCCAGGCGCCTGCCAGAGCCATGCCGCGATTCCTCCGCCGATGGCAGCGACAATCGCAATTTTTGTAACGTTGGCTATTCTTCGCATCCACTGCCTCTACTGCCGATTGAAGGGGTGCATTTTGTCGTCTCAATCCGAGCGGTTGGCAAGATTGCCGGCACGGCCAAGCAGCTTCGCATTGATCGCCACGACCACGGTGCTGAGCGACATCAGCGCCGCACCGAATGCAGGGGTCAGAAGTACGCCCCAAGGATATCCGACGCCCGCAGCAAGCGGGATTGCAAAGGTGTTGTATCCCGTTGCCCACAGCAGGTTCTGAACCATCTTGCTATATGTGGCGCGTGACAGGGCGAGGATCGCGAAGACGTCCCGGGGGTCGCTGCGTACAAGCACGACATCCGCGGACTCGATCGCCACATCGGTACCCGCACCGATCGCGATGCCGAGATCGGATTCCACGAGCGCGGGAGCATCGTTGACACCGTCGCCAATCATCGCGACGGTCAGACTGCGCGCTTTCACATCACGGACTTTTTCCGCTTTCTGGTCCGGCAGGATCTCTGCGAAATATTCGTCGAGGCCCAGTTGCTCGGCGACCGAACGGGCGACGGGGGTGGCATCTCCGGTGACCATCATGCATCGGATGCCCATCTTCTTCAGCCGTGAAATGGCTTCAAAGGACTCCTCGCGGATCACATCGGCAAGAGCGATCGCTCCGACAGGTTCGCCATCCACGACGACATAAACGACCGTATCGCCCTCGTCCGCGTGTTTCCTCACCTTCGGATCGTCGACTTCCTTCCCGTTTTCCCGCAGGAATCCGGGGCTAACCACCTGGACTTTTCTCCCCTCGATCGTCGCCTCGGCACCTTGCCCCGTGATGTTCCGGAAGTCGCTCGCCGACTTGGCACTTACCCCTCGTTCGTGCGCGCCCCGAGCCACTCCTCGGGCGATCGGGTGTTCCGACTGGCTTTCCAGTCCCGCCGCTAACGACAGAACTTCGGCCTCGGGCATGTCGCCAAGCGCGACCACTCCGGAAACGCTGAATTTCCCTTCGGTCAATGTGCCAGTCTTGTCGAACAGGACCGTATCGAGATTGCGAGCTCGCTCGAAGGCGGCCCTGTCCCGGATCAGCAGTCCGTTTTGTGCCGTCAGGCGTGTGCTGACCGCAACGACGAGCGGCACGGCGAGGCCGAGGGCATGCGGGCAGGTAATGACCATCACCGTCACCATTCGTTCAAGCGCGAAAGAGAATTCCTCACCTGTCCCAAGCCAGAAAATCAAAGTGGCGGTCCCCGCGGTCAGCGCAATATAGGTCAGCCAGAGAGCTGCCCGGTTTGCCAGATCTTGAGTACGGGAGCGCGTCTCCTGCGCCTGCCGCACCATATCGATGACCTGGCTGAGGTAAGTCTCTGCGCCGGTCTTGCGGATTTCGAGGGTGACCGAGCCTTCGCCGTTCACGGCGCCACCGACAGCCTCCTGATCAGGCCCTTTTTCGACAGGACGCGATTCACCCGTCAGCATCGCTTCGTTGAAGCTTGAACGGCCCTTGACGATTATCCCGTCGGTGGGGACTTTTTCGCCGGGCTTGACGAGAACGCGATCGCCCGGCTTCAGGTCCGCGATTGCCACATCGACAATCTCGCCGTCATCGTCCAGCCGATGAGCGGTTGACGGAAGCAGCTTGACGAGCGCCTCAAGAGCTCCGGACGCGCCCATGACGGACTTCATCTCGATCCAGTGGCCAAGCAGCATCACGTCGATCAAGGTGACCAGTTCCCAGAAGAACACCTTGCCGGAAAGGCCGAATACGACCGCGCTCGAATAGAAGAAGGCGACCGAGATCGCGAGTGCAATCAGCGTCATCATTCCGGGGCGAAGCGAAGCAAGTTCGCTGAACAGCCCTTTCAGGAATGGCCAGCCTCCATAGAAAAACACGATGCTGGATAGCGCGAAGAGAACGTAAGTATCACCTGTGAAGGCAAGCGCATTGTCCAGTCCCAGGAAGGCCTGGATCATGGGTGACAGGGCCAGGACCGGCACCGAGAGAACCGCCGAAACCCAGAACCGCAGACGGAAATCGGCCACCATCGCCGAATGATCGTGACCAGCATGGTCGTTGCCGCCCTCGTGCCGGTCCATGTGCCCGTTGCCGTGGTGCGGCGCCCCGGTATCTTCTTCCAGCAGCTCTCCGTCGGAATGGGTTCGGGTGTCTCTTTGCATTGTCATTCTCCGCTATGCTGGACGATTGTCGGAAATACCGGCAATCGAAGCCAACGGATGGAAATCGTGGGCGTTCCCTGACTATGGATTTCTTGTCAAAGGCGGGATGCCAATCTCGCCGCTTCCTGCAGCCTGCGGCCCAGATGGATCGGCCAATGCGGGCCGAGCCAGAATACTGCGCGACAGTGGCGTGATTGTTGGCTACCGCGGTGGATGGTCCAGATCAGGTTGCTTGGAAGCCCGTCCGTACTCATTGACGGGGAGTTCCGGATCCTTCGCATCGGGAGCCGCAATTAATAGCGGCTCCGTCAGGACGGCCACGAAAGAGCAATGGCCCCTTCCCGAGCAGGTGTGACTATCCTGCAAGCCCGCTTGGTTTGAAGCGGTACCAAGATTTGCCGCAACCGACGTTTCATGGGTTGACGAGGTTGCGTGCGGATTTTCGACATGGACCGTGGAGGAGACGGCGAGCGCAAGAACGCACAACAGTATTCCGGTCAGCCTGCTCAGAGCCGACGGTTTTCCGATTTTTCCGTTTCTTGCCAATCGTCCCATAAATACCCGCATGCTCCATGCCGCGGTCGGATTATCGTATCATACCCGCTGTCTATTTAGCGCATGCCGCCCTTCGCAGCCGGTCAGCCTTCCAACGCCTTGCGCCGCTCTTCGAACTCGGCGACATCGATTTCGCCGCGCGCGAGGCGAAGCCTGAGCGTTTCAAGCGCATCGCTCTGCTTCTTGGCGGTGCCTTCCTTATCGAGAAACCAGCGCACCGCAAGAACAACGAGGACGATGATTATGCCCCAGAAGAGGAACATCATCCCGAAACCCATGAAACCGTAGCCGTCTCCCCACATATGGCCGTGGTAGCCGCCCCGGTAGTCTCCGGTTTGCGCAAGGGCGACGCTCCCCGTCGTTGCAGTGGCCGCGACGGCGGCCAGAAACGTGTTCAATCGCTTGTTCATTACATCGTCCTTTCTTGTCGCAACGGGGTGCGTGCCTCCGCACTTCCGGATTGAATGGCAAGACGTCAAGTCTTCGGGCAGGCGAAGGGCATCCCGAAGATCAACCTGCACCGGGCGCAAATACGCGCAATTGATGCAGGTCAAGCCACCCTACAATTGATGGGAGTTTGATCGCAGCCGGCAATGGAGCCGCGAGCCGGTGCGGGACGTGCGATGAGGTCGATTGGGGAAAGCGGGCGGCCTCCGGATTTCAGGCGCACCCGTGGCCGTGACAAAAGCAAGGCAAGAGAAGGATCACGAATGGCTCCCGCGCAGGAGTGAGCCTGCCCGATGATGCAGGTAACATCGATCTCGGCGAAGTGGCACCTGAGACAGTGCGGGGCGCCATGGGCCCGTTCGACCTGCCAGCGGCTCAATCAATACCCGCAAAGGTAAGTTCTATATAGAATGCATCCTATGATTTTAAATCGAGCGTCTTTCCTGGGAAGATCTCTTTATAAAATTACGTACTACCTTGGGCGAGTCATTAAGGCATTGGTTGTTTTAAAATTTTTAAA
Source organism: Stappia albiluteola (assembly GCF_014050225.1). Taxonomy (GTDB): domain Bacteria; phylum Pseudomonadota; class Alphaproteobacteria; order Rhizobiales; family Stappiaceae; genus Hongsoonwoonella; species Hongsoonwoonella albiluteola. Next base: position 17,412 of record NZ_JACFXV010000034.1, read on the forward strand.
ATTGATAAAAGTGCATGATTTACTATCGAGCTACTCTTACGCGAAGTATTGGATTTCCCCAGAGTTCGAGTGCCATTTCTGCAACACGTTGTGGTTTGGGTGCACTTCGGCGGTATTTCAAAATTGACCCTATGTAAAATTGACCTTACGGCAAAATCGTTACGCCTCTGAAGTGGCAGTGATTTTTTCGATTCTGCGAGGTTAAAAATGAACATCAAGAGCATCCTGCTCGGTTCTTCCGCAGCGGCACTTGCCGTGACCGGCGCCCAGGCGGCCGATCTCCCGGTTGCTCCGGAGCCGGTAGACTACGTCCGTATCTGCGACGCTTTCGGTACGGGCTTCTTCTACATTCCGGGCACCGAGACCTGCCTGCGCGTTGGCGGCCGTATCCGTACGGAACTCCGTTTCAACGACTTCGGCGACAGCCCGAATTCCTGGGACGCCGACAGCGACATCTCCACGGCCTTCCGTGCTCGTGGCTACGTCCGTCTCGACTCGCGCACCAACACCGAGTTCGGCCTGCTGCGCACCTACCTGGACCTGTTCGTGACCAACACGACGGGTGATGCCGGTAACGACAGCGTCAACCTCGACAAGGCCTTCATCCAGTTCGGCGGCCTGACCGCCGGCCGCACGACGTCCTTCTACGACTTCTACACCGGCAACAACTGGGGTTCGATCTTCGATCAGGGCTTCGCCGACAACGGTGACGTCAACCTCTTCGGTTACACCTACGCCTTCGGCAACGGCTTCTCGGTTTCGGTCTCGATCGAAGACGGAACCGACCGGCGTGCGGCGCTGGCTGCAACCTCGACGGTGCTGACCACGACCTCGGGCGTCGCAACCCTCACCTCCGGCGTGTTCAACGTCTATGGCGGCCACAAGATCCCCGACTTCGTCGCGAACCTTCGCGTCGACCAGGGCTGGGGTTCGGCCCAGATCATGGGTGCCCTGCATCACGTCTATGTGGACAGCGGCGTGGCGCCGGGCTTCGATTCCGAACTCGGCTGGGCGGTCGGCGCCGGCGTGACGGTCAACCTGCCGATGATCGGCGCGGGCGACTATCTCGGCCTGCAGGCAGCCTATGCCCAGGGCGCTACCAAGTTCGCGACCACCGCCGGCATCGGCGTTCTGGACGGCTTCCTGAACCCGCTCACCGGCGATATCGACCTCGTCGACGCCTGGTCGATCGGTGCGGGCTACACCCATTTCTGGACGCCCACCTGGAATTCGTCCCTGACCGTGAACTACGCGTCGGTGGACGTGCCGATTTCGGGCGCTCCGGATATCGATCTCGACGAATGGAACCTCCAGGGCAACCTGGTCTGGAACCCGGTTTCCGGTCTCGATATCGGCGCCGAAGTCGAGTACCGCAATCAGGAAGCCAGCGCCACCGGCCTCGGCTCCTTCGACAAGGACAGCGTGACCGCGGTCCTTCGCGTGCAGCGCACGTTCTGACACGATTGCCCCTCGCCGGCCCGGTCGCCGGCGAGGGGCTGACACCGGGCCGCGAGAAAGCCCGTGATCGACGCTCAGTCAATCAGATGCCGGCGGAGGCAGGGGCGCTTCGCCGGCCTTTTTTATGCCGGCCGGATATTCTGGTTCATGCGGAAGAGATTTTGCGGATCGTAGAGCCGCTTGATCTCCGCGAGACGGCGATAATTGTCGCCATAGGCCGTCTCGACGCGGTCGGTTTCGTCCTCCGGCATGAAGTTGATATAGGCGGTTCCGATGGCGTGCGGCCTGGCGGCCTCGAAAATGCCGCGTGCCCAGCCGATACAGGCCTTGTCCATCGAGGCGTCCTGCCAGCGGGCATGGACGTTCATGACGAAATGCGAGCTTCTCTGCGGGAAGGCGGTTGCATCCGCCGCAACCCGCCCCGCGGCGCCGCCCACATGGCCGACGAAAATCTCGCATTCGGGTCCCGGCAGCTTGTCGATCGCATCGATCAGCACATTGACCGCGGCGTCGGAAAGTTCCGCGAAATCGTGGCTCTTCCAGTAGTTGCGGGCGCCCGGCGCCAGAAGCGGATCGAAGGCCTGTTGCCAGCCGGCGAAGGGATGCGGAGCGACCACGTCGACAATCGGCTTGCCGATCGCCCGCAAGGGGGCCGTGGCCTTTTCACCCGCGGCAAGGTCGCCGCAATGGCACATCGCCAGCACCAGCACCTTCTTGCCGTGCCATTCGGCCGGCAGGAAGGGAAGGGGCGGCGCCTGCCGCAGCACGACCCAGCAGGTAAGTTCGTCGGGCGCGGATTCCAGCACCTGGCGGTATTGCCTGAAGACCTCGCGGGCATTGGAGAAGGGATGGACGACAAGCCCGGACATGACCTCGGGGCCAAGCTTGTGCAGCTTGAACTCGAAGGAGGTGACGATGCCGAAATTGCCGCCGCCGCCGCGGATCGCCCAGAAGAGATCCGGGTTTTCCGACGGGCTTGCGCGCACCAGTTCGCCATTCGCCGTCACCACGTCCACGGCCAGCAGGCTGTCGATCGTCAGTCCGAACTTGCGGGTGATCCAGCCGAAGCCGCCGCCGAGCGTCAGGCCGGCAAGGCCCGTGGTGGAGTTGATGCCGGTTGGCAGGGCAAGGCCGAAAGCCTGCGTCTCCTTGTCGACGTCGGCAAGGGTCACGCCGGGTTCGATCCAGGCGCGCCTGACTGCCGGGTCGACGCGGATGGAGCGCATCGGCGCAAGATCGATCATCAGGCCGTCGTCGCAGACCGCGTTGCCCGCGATGTTGTGTCCGCCGCCACGGACGGAAACGAGCAGGTTGTTGTCGCGGGCAAACCGCACCGCGTTGATGACATCGGCCGCTCCCTGGCATTTCGCGATCAGCGCCGGTCGGCGGTCGATCATGGCATTCCAGATCGCCCGCGTTTCGTCATAGGCGGGATCGTCTTCATCGAGCACCGGGCCGCGCTGGCGCGCCGCAAGATCCTCGATTGCCGCCGCACTGATCTTCGTCTTGCCGGATTGCAGCGTCTGGAGGCTCATATCATGCATGACTGGTTCCTCCCTGGCGCATGTTCCGCTGGGATCTGGCCGATCCGAATGCCGGAAACATGCGCAAAGCGTCGAACCTGAAGCGGATTCCTGCTTGTCATGCGATTGAGGCGGCAGGATAAACGCTCCAGATGAACCGTTGCCCCAGCCTTTGCCCCGAGGGCCGTCATTGTCATCCTTTACGACGGAGCATGCAAGACGGACGCGGTGACGGAGTTCACACGAGAGCGGCGGCGAAGGTCTTGAGATATTTCATGCCGGTGTCGCACATCGGCGTAACGATGGTGGAGCGGGCCGGAAGGCTTTCCGCAAGGCGCAGCGCCGCGGTCACGTTCGCGCCCGTCGAGGTGCCGGCGAAGAGGCCCTCCTCGCGGGCGAGCCGCAATGCCATGGAGGAAGCCTCCGCAGTCGAAACCTGCTCGATGCGGTCGGCGATCGCGTCGTGCCAAAGGGGAACGACGAAACCGGCGCCGACACCGTCGATCTTGTGACCGCCGGAAGTCCCGCCCGAGAGCACGGCGGATTCGGCGGGTTCCACGGCCACGATCCGGATATTCGGATCGTGGGATCGCAATCCCTCGGCGACCCCGCGCAGGCAGGCTGCGGTGCCCACGGCCTGAACGAAGGCGTCGATGCGCTCCGGCAGGCCGTCGACGATCTCGCGGGCCATGGCATGATAGGCGGCAAGCTGGTCGGTATTGTTGAGCTGATCGGTCCAGTAGCCCCCTGTCTCCTGCGTCATGCGGCGGGCCGCCTCGATCATGTCGCGCGTCAGCCTTTCGGTCATGCGGCCGCCGTCGCTCCCGATGATCGTGAGCCGTGCGCCGAGAACGCGCATGTGATCGAGCTTTTCGCGGGCGAAAGCGTCCGACGTTACGATGTGGAGGGGGTGGCGTTTCACCGCGCAGACGAGGGCGAGGGAAACGCCGGTGCTGCCGCCGGTATATTCCACCACCGGACCTGCAGGCTGCAATCGCCCGTCCGCTTCCGCCGCCTCGACCATGGCAAGCGCCATGCGGTCCTTCATGCTCCCGGTCGGATTTTCGCTCTCCAGCTTGAGCAGGATGCGGGAGCCGTTTGCCGGCACGATATGGCGCAGCGCGACGAGCGGCGTCCTGCCTATCCGCGACAGGATGCTCCGCGACGTGTCGGTCATGGCAAGGCGGCTCCCTCAACTGGTGCAAAAAGCTTCAGGCGGCTTTTCATGTATATACAAAGAATGTAGATACATAGAATGAGCGAAAAGACAAGACACGCGCCCAAGACGCTTCGCAGCGACGCCCGCGCCCTCGTGGCAACCTGCGCGGGCGTCAACAGCCGGCTCGCCGCCCGGCGCATCTCGCAATTCCTCGACAGGGAGCTTGCCGCCAGCGGCCTGACGATCGCCCAGATCGGATTGCTCTCCCAGATCGCGGTGGCGAGCGACGATCGTCTGTCGGCGCTGGCGGCCCGCACCGGCCTTGAGCAATCCACCTTGTCGCGCAACCTGCGCACGCTGGAAGGCGCGGGCCTGATCGAGATCGCCAGCGTGGAATCGGATTTGCGCAAGCGCGCCGTCTGGCTTACCGAGACGGGGGCGCGGCGGCTCGAGGCGGCAATCCCCGTTTGGCGGGCGGCGCAGGAAAAGCTCGGCCGGCTGCTTTCAGCGGAGCTGGCGCCGCGTCTGGCTCAGGAAACCGAGGCACTTGCCGAAACATGAAACTCGACCCCTTCTATCTCATCGTCGACAGCGCCGGCTGGATCGAACGTCTTGGCCCTGCCGGTCTTCGCCTCGTGCAACTGCGTATCAAGCAGGGAACACAGGAGGCGCTTCGCGCGGAAATCCGAGCGGCGAGAGCGGCCGCGCAAAAGCACGGGTGCCAGCTTGTCATCAATGATCATTGGCAACTGGCGATCGAGGAGGATTGCGACTTCGTGCATCTGGGTCAGGAGGATCTGGCGGATGCCGATCTTGCCGCTATCCGCAGTGCCGGCTTGCGGCTGGGCGTCAGCACTCATGACGAAAGCGAATTGGCGGCCGCGCTGGCGGTCGAGCCTGACTATGTGGCCCTCGGGCCGATCTATCCCACCACATTGAAGCGGATGGACTGGCAGCCCCAGGGACTGTCGCGGATCGGGGAGTGGCGGCAAAAGTCAGGCGAAACCCCGCTCGTCGCGATTGGCGGCCTGACTTGTGAACGCGTGGCAAAAGTACTTCAGGCAGGCGCCGATGCCGCGGCCGTCTCCACGGACGTGCTCGGCGCGGCGGATCCGTTGGCACGGGCGCGCGCCTGGATTGCCGCAACCGCGCCCTGGCGCTGAATATGGTTGTCGGCTCCGCCCGCCGGAAAGGCGATCATTGTCCCGGCGTATTGGCGGCGGCGGATGCTGCCGCGCCACAGGATGCGCGGACCACCAGATGGGCCGGAATGACGAGACGGCGGGGCGGGCTCCTGTCTCCCGCCATTCTTGCAATCAACTGGCGCGCCGCTTCGCGTCCGATGGTCTCCGCATCGATGTGAACGGTGGTAAGCGCGGGATGCGACAAGGCGGCCGCGACAATGTCGTCGAAGCCGACAACCGCAAAATCCTCGCCGACCGTCCTGCCCGCGGCAACGGCTCCCTCAAGCGCGCCAAGCGCCATCATGTCGTGGTAGCAAAGAGCGGCTGTCGGTGGTTCCGGCGCTTCAAGAAGCTGTCTTGCGAGAGCGGCCCCGTTTTCCCGCGTCGGGGCGGCGAGCGGTTCGAGGCGGGGGTGGAAAGCAAGCCCGTTCTCGTTCAGCCCCTGCCGGTAGCCGCAAAGCCGCTCGCGGCGGGCGGAACTTCCCTGCTCGCCGCCAATGAAGGCGATGCGTCGATGGCCGAGCGAAACGAGATGGCGCACCGCCTCGCGTGCCGCTTCCCGATTGTCCGGACCGACGGCGTCGCAATCCAGGCCTGCCACCGTGCGCGAGACCTGGACCACCGGCACGCCGCTGGAAGTGATCGTTTCGACCAGCCCTGCAGTCGTATTCCCGGCGGGGCTGAGCAGGATGCCGTCGACACCATGTTCGAGCAGCGAGGTGATCTGTTTGTCCTGTCTCTCGGTGCTGTCGCCTGAATTGAGCAGAAACGTCAGGTAGCCGCGCCTTTCGAGTTCGGCCTCGGCGCCGCCGGCCAGTGCGGCAAAATACGGGTTGGCCACGTCGGTGATCAGCAGTCCGACGGTCATGGAACATTGCGTGCGCAGGCTCGCCGCCTGGCGGTTGTAGCGGTAACCGACGGCAATGGCCGCGCTGCGGACCTTTTCCCGGGTCTTTGCAGGGATGCGCGGGCTGTCGCGCAGCGCGAGGCTGACGGTTGCGGTCGATACGCCGGCCTTGCGCGCCACGTCGCTCAAACTGGACCGAGGTCTGTCAACCGGCGATTTCATGCCGCTCCATCCGATTTTCCGGATCGTCGCCTGGACGCGTCGCCTCCGTGCGATTCAACTTTTGCGCGGCAGAAGTGCCCGGTCAATCGATTGAACGGGCCTGAAGCCTCGGGGAAAATCGTTTACGCAGCGGCCAGAATGGTTTGGCCTTAGTCGGGTATGGTGCGTGACAGCACCGCGACGCCCGCGCCGGGCAGAATACGGTCGCCGAGGAGGAAGTCCGCCGTCCCGGCCAAGGCGGAAATGTCGACCGGCTCTTCACCGTAGTTGAAGATGAAGCGGTGCTTGCCGTTATCGCGAATGCGGATCGCATCGGGCATCGAAAGGCGCCTTACGCCAGCCTGTTCCAGGGCGTAGGCAACGATTTCGTCCATCAATTCGTCGCTTGGCCATCCGGCGACATAGGCGCCCTTGTTGTTGGCAAGCAGTGCAGGATGGCCGTCTTCGCAGTGCATTGCGGTGGCGACGCTGTCGCCTGTGCGGATAAATTCGCGCCACCGCCGGAAATGCAGATCTGCCGGGCGGCTTTGCAATTTCACCATAGCGTTGGGCCTGAGGCTTTCGACGCGCCATACCTTGATGTCGAACAGTGCCTGCAAGGGCCCGGGCGGCAATTCGTCGGGTATGCGGAAGTCCGGCGTTTTTGCGCCCGTCCGTGGGCCGGCAAGCACGAAGGATGAAGAGCCGGCCAAAGCCGAAATCAGTCCGGGCGAGGGGCTCATCAGAGCGGGCATGACGACAAGTTTCCGTGCAGATACGGCATCTGCCGTCGGCGGCACCACGTCGATGGTCACGCCGGCCCTGCGCAAGGCTCTGTAAAAGGCGAGGACAAGGCTAGGGTAGCTGAAATCCTTTCCCTGCGGCTGGATCGTCCAGGCCCAGTCACTTTCGTAGTCGAAAACGAGAGCGACATCGGCACGCTCCGCGCCGCCCTCCGTTTGCAGGTTGCGGAGTTCCCCGGATACCTGCCTGCAGGTCTCCAGGGCCTCATTCGGCGTTCCGTCGGGCAGGAGAAGCGCCTCGTGCTGCTGTTCCTGCGCAAACGGCGCCTGCCGCCAGCGGAAATAGGACACGACCTCGGCTCCCGCCGCGAAGGCCTCGTAGGCCCACAGGCGCGTTGCGCCGGGCAGTGGCGCGGGATTCCAGGGCGCCCAGTTCACGGGCCCCGGCTGCTGCTCCATGATCCACCATCGCCCCTTGCCGCAGGCACGGTAGAGGTCGTGGTGGAACGCCTGCATGTCCGGATCGCCAACCCGCATGTATTTGAGCTTGTGCGCTTCGTCGTCGGTGTCGCGCTCGAGGAAGCCGAGCGGATAGGCGTCCCAAGAAGCGGCATCGAGGTCGCGACCGACTGCGTAGTGATCGAAGTCGGTTACCGAGCCCATGAAATTATGCAGGATCGTGCGGCCGGGTGAGCGCGTGCGAATGATTTCGACCTGCCGGCGATTGAAACGGACAACCTGATCCGAGGAAAATCGCCGGAAGTCGAGCCGGTGCGCCGGATTGGCCTCGGTCACGGTCAGGTTCGGCAGTTCGATCTCGCCGAAATCCCCGTAGTCCATCGACCAGAAGACATTGCCCCAGGCTTCGTTGAGCCGGCCGATGTCCTTGTAGCGATCGCGGAGCCACTGTCGGAAGCCATCGCGCGCGGCGCGCGAGTAGCTGATCGTGGTATCGTGGCAGCCATATTCGTTGTCGGTCTGCCAGGCCGCGACGCCGGGATGATTGCCGAAGCGGTCGGCGAGCAAGGTGACGATACGCTCGCATTCCCGCGCGTAGGGTTCGTGGGAGAAACAGTAGTGCCGGCGCGAGCCGAAGCCGCGCGGGCGTCCCTCGACATCAAGGGCGAGCATGTCCGGCATCTTGTCGACGAGCCATTTGGGCGGGGTGGCCGTCGGCGTGCCGAGCACGATCTTGAGACCGGCCGCATGCAGTGTCTCGACGGCGCGATCCAGCCACTCGAACCGGTATTCACCGGGAGAAGGCTCAAGCCTCGACCAGGCGAACTCGCCGATGCGGACGAAATCGATGCAGACATTGCGCATCATGCGCGCATCGACCGACCATTTTTCTTCCGGCCAGTGTTCGGGATAGTAGCACACGCCAAGGGTCTGCTTCACGACGCGGGTCTCCAGAGGGAGGATGGGTCAGTTGCCTGCGGCAAGGTCGTATGCCGCCACGGCCGCCCGGGCGCGCCGCCCGACTTCCTCGACGGTAAATCCGGGGGAATAAAGGGACGAGCCAAGCCCGAAGGCGCGGGCGCCGGCGGCGACATAATCGGCGAAGTCTCCGTCCGAGACGCCGCCGACCGCCGCGATCACGCAGGCCTCCGGCAGGACTGCCCTCAATGCCTTGATGCCGGAAGGCCCGAGCACATTGGCCGGGAAGATCTTGAGCGCCGAGGCGCCTGCCTTCAGGGCTGCGAAGGCTTCGCTCGCCGTGAAGACGCCCGGCAGGGACAGCATGCCGAGTTCGGCCGTACGTGCAATGACCTCGCGATCGCAATTGGGCGAAACGACGAGACTGCCTCCGGCATTGCGGACGGTATCGACCTGTGAGGCTTGCAATACGGTGCCGGCGCCGACGATGACAGTCTCGGGGAGGTGCTTCCGAAGGCGTTCGATGGAGACGAGCGGATCGGGCGAGTTGAGCGGCACCTCGATTGCCTCGAAACCGGCGGCGGCCAGAGTTTCGCCGATTTCCTCGACTTCTGCCGGCGTCACGCCGCGCAAAATGGCGACGAGGTTGCGTTTGAGCGCAGGCCATGAAGGCGAATTTTCCGCCATAGATTTAGATCTCCCGAGGAGTGGGCCAGATCAGCCGGGCCGCGCTGTGCAGGCCCGCGCAGGCGAGCTTTTCAACGTCGACAGTGTCGAAATTCATGCCCGTAAAGTGGAGAGCCGCGGCGTAGAGCGGTCCGGTCTGGGCGTTGGCGGCGAGGATCAGCCGTTCGGGGCGTGTTCGAAGTGCTCCCGCGATTTCCGCGCCGATCAGCAACCCACTCAACTCTGCGGCGATATCGGCATTTCCGGCGCCGAAGAGCAGGGACCGGGCGCGAAGCGAAAACACCGCCTGCAGCAGGTTTGCCGGCTTTTCCGTCGACTGAGTGAGCCCGCGCCGGAAAGCGGGGTTGAGGGGATCGCAGGCGATTGCGACTGCGCCGAGCGAATGACGCAGGAGGGAGTGCTCGCGAAGAAGCGCGAAGAGCTCGCCCGTCATGGCGGTCGAAAAATCCGTGACACGGCCCTTTTCGACCGTGGACCATTTGCTGTGGGTGCCTGGCAGGATGATCGTCGCCGAAAGGTCTTTTTGAGAAGTGCCGGCGAGGCCCAGTATCTGGGTCTCTTCCCCGCGCATGACATCGGGCCTGTCAGGATTCCGGCGGGCGATGCCGGGCAGGATCCGGATATCCGCGCCGAGCCCGTTCTCGACTTCGATCGCACCGGACGGCAGGTCGTTCAGCGCCGTGGGGAGGTCCATATAGGGCGCTTCGCGCCATCCTTGCCGGGCACCGGCCATTCCGCAAATGACGATCCGGGGGGCTTTCGGAACCGCAAGGCCATCGGTGCGCAGGGCGGCAAGGTGGCCTGCAAGCGCCGGCTCGAAGGCATCGGGCGCGAGGCCCTGCATGCCCTGGCCTGACCGTCGTTCGGCGAGGACGGCGCCATCGCGTGCCAGAAGCCACAGACGGAACGAAGACGTTCCCCAGTCAACGCCAATTGAAGCGATCTCTGTCATGGCAGCCGTTCCCCGGCAATGATCCAGAGTTCATCGGGCCAGCCGAGCGGTAGGCGGAAGCCCGCGTCCATCAATGCGGCGCCTGACAGGACAAGCCCTTCCCCTTTGGCCAGCGGCGTCTCGTAAGGCCGGCGCGAATGGTCCGGTACAGGCGCGCCTTCCGCAAGCCGCAGCCGGTAGAAGCCTGACCGGTCGAGGCCTGACAGGCGAATTGGCGCCGTCGTCTTGCGGGCAATGGTAGCGTCTTGAACGACGGCTGCAAGAAACCGGCTGCCATCCGCAGCAACGGTCATCTGACCACAAAGGCCTTCATCCGCTGCCGCAATGCGTCGGGTCACGCCGGCATGGAGAAGCGCGCGCCACCGTTTGTGGAATGCGATCGCCGCGGCCAGCGTCGCGCTCTCCGCGTCCGACAACTCCCGGAGGTCCAGTTCGAGCCCCATATGGCCGCCGACCGCTGCCGAATAGGCCCGAAAGCGCATATCGAGGCGGCGGCCGGTCGTGTGCGACGGCGAGGGGCCGACGTGGAAGCCGAAGACTTCCATGGGAAAGAAGGTAAGGGCTTCCCGCAGCATCGGCCAGCGGTCATGGGTATCGTTGTTGTCGGATAGCCAGAAGCGCTGGGCATGGCGCAGGATGCCGAAATCGATGCGGCCTCCGCCTGAAGCGCAGCTTTCGATCTCCACTCCCGGATGTGCCTCCCGCAAGCGATCAAGCAGGGCGTAGAGCGCTTCAACCTGTGCGGCCGCGACCGCGTGACCATCCCGGGCGGGCGCGGTCAAAACCCGATTCATGTCCCATTTCAGATAGTTGATATCGTTGACCGAAAGCAGCGCGTCGAGTCTGGAAAAGAGGTACTCGCCGACGTCCGGCAGCGCAACGTCGAGGACGAGTTGCTGGCGTGCCTCCAGCCGCTCGTGGCCTTCGACCCGCAGCGCCCAATCCGGGTGGCTGCGATAGAGATCGCTGTCGGCATTGACCATCTCCGGTTCGACCCAAAGGCCGAAGCTCATGCCCAGACTCTTCACATGATCGATCAGAGGTGAGAGGCCGTCCGGGTATTTGCGCGGATCGACGATCCAGTCGCCGAGACCTGCGCTATCGTGATCGCGGCCGGGAAACCAGCCGTCATCCAGCACGAAACGCTCGGCACCAAGTGTCGCCGCCCTGTCGGCAAGCGCCTTCAACTCATTAATGTCATGGCGGAAATAGACTGCTTCCCAACTGTTGAAATGGACCGGGCGAGCCTGGTCGGGGCTAGGGTGACGGAGCAGGTTTTGGCGGGCGAACCGCTGGAAGGCAGACGCGAGTCCGTTTTCACCCTTGCCCGTCGAAACGGCATAGACGGGCGGCGTGGACAGGGACGTGCCGGGGCGGAGCACGCATTCGCCCGGCAGGTAGAGGATGCCTGCCTGGATCTGGCGGTGGCCGTCCGCGGTTTCCTCCGCCATAAGGCGCCAGTTTCCACTCCATCCAAGATGGAGGCCGAGAGCGTGGCCGCGGTCGAGACCGCAATCCTTTGCAAGGCTCAGGATGCCTGGAAAGGCCTCGTGCGACGTGCGGCCCGTACGGTTCTCCAGCAGATGCTTTCCGTGTGGCCAGGGGGATATCCGGCGCTGGAATTCTGCGCACCAGCGGCCGGTCCAGGTAACCAGTCGGTCGTCCATCGGGCCTGGACGAAGCGCCGGCGCGGCGAGCCAGTCGACGGAAAGGGGAGTCTCGCCCGTATTCGCAATCGTGGAGGATGCCGTCAGGACGCTTGTTTCGTCATCGAGGGCAAACGCTAGTGAAAGAGAAAGGCCAACTACGGGGTCGCAGGCCTCGATCCGGAGCGACCCGCCGTCGGTTTCGAACCTGTTCAGGTGAAACTGGGTTTCAAAGCCGCTGCCATCCGAACGGTGGGCTTTCAGGGCCGGTTGGCCCGAAAAGCCCATTCCGGCTTCTGGAAAAATTGACGGGGCGACCGGCTTGTCCATCCCGGCATGGGTAAGCGGCGGCAGAAGCGCTTCGGCGAGTGCGGCGAGGTCTTCCTCGAGTGGAAGTGTAGGACCGAAATGAAGCAGCATCGGCAGGCGACCGCCAATCGATGCGACTGCCAGTGTCGTCCCGCCGGCATCGAGCCTCGCCGTCCTGATCGATTCGCCGGACGCCATGTCGACTAGCCCTTGGTTGCGCCAAGCGTCAGCCCGGCGATGAAGTGTTTCTGCATCAGGAAGAACATGACGACAGGCGGGAGGGCGGCGACGATCGAGCCGGCCGAGACCAGATGCCAGGCGGCGAGCCATTGGCCGTTCAGCGAGTAGAGGCCGGCGGTCACCGGCAGCGCATGCTTGCCTTGAACGAGTACAGTCGCCCAGAAATAGTCGTTCCAGATGAAGGTGAAGACCAACACCGACAGCGCGGCGATTGCGGGCCGCATCAGGGGCATGACGACGCGCAGGAAGATCTGCCACTCCGTCGCGCCTTCCACACGGGCCGCTTCTATCAGTTCGAAGGGGAGTGCGCGGATGAAATTTCGCATGAAGAGGGTGCAGAAGCCGGTCTGGAAGGCGACGTGGAAAAGGACGAGGCCGAGCGTGGTGTCGTAGAGGCCGAGCTTCAGGGTCAGGTCCCGCACCGGCACCATGAGGATCTGGAACGGCACGAAATTGCCTGCGACGAACAGGAAGAAGAGTAGCAGCCCACCCTTGAAACGATAAATGCCGAAAGCGAAGCCTGTAAGGCAGGATAATCCGACCGCGCCGATCACCGTCGGGATCGTCACCTTGAACGAATTGAGGATGTAGGCGCCGATCGGCGAGTTCTCGAACACCGCAGTGTAGTTTTCGACGAGACTGAAATCGCGCGGCCAGCCCCAGTAGTTGCCGGCGGCAAGGTCGCCGGCCGAGCGGATCGACGTCAGCATCACCGCCAGCAGCGGCAGCAGCCAGAACACGAGGGAAACGGGCAAAGCGAGCTTGTAGAGCGTCTGCCAGCGGCGGTCGAGACGGGCGACGGGCGTTGGAAACATCAGCGCCGCTCCCGGTCTTCCGCGATCATCCGCACAAGGAAGATCGAGATATAGACTATCATGATGGCGAAGAGGACGACGGCGATCGACGCGCCATAGCCCATGCGGTAGCCGTATTCGGAAAGGGCCTGCTCGTACATGTAATAGGCGAGCACCCGGCTGGAGCCGTAGGGGCCGCCATCGGTCATGATCGAGACGAGGTCGAAGGAGCGCAGGGCGCCGATCACGGTGACGACGACGGCAATGAAGGTGGCGGGCTTCAGTTGCGGCAGAATGACGTGCCACAGCATGCTCAGCCCTCGCGCGCCATCCAGGCGGCCGGCCTCGATCTGCTCGGACGAAATGTTGTTGAGGCCTGTCAGGTAAAGGATCATGCAATAGGCGATCTGCGGCCAGAGGCCGGCTGCGATGATGCCGTAGGTTACGTAATCCTCGTCGGCGAGGATCGCGATCGGCTTCGTGCCGAAGGCCTTGAAGAGTTCCGCCAGCAGGCCGAAGCCCGGATCGTAGAACCAGGCGAAGACGAGGCCGACGACGACCTGGCTCAAGACGAAGGGAAAGAAGAAGAGCGACTTGACCAGGCGGATGCCGAAGACCGTCTGGTTCAGGAACAGCGCGATCGCAAGGCCGGCCGGCACGGCCAGCATGTAAAGCACCAACCAGATGATGTTGTTCTTCAGCGACGTGTAGAAAGCGTCGTCGTCGAACAGTTCGACGTAGTTCGCAAGGCCGATGAAGGTTTTCTCGCCGATGCCGTCCCAGTCGTAGAGGCTGATCCACATCGACTGGAAGATCGGCACGACGACATAGACGGCGAACATGATCGCGCCGGGCGCAAGGAAGAGATAGGGCGCGAGCCTGCGCTGATTGCGCCGCCAGATGTCCGCCCCGGAGCTATGCAAGGCAGGCGGGCAGTGCCCTTCCTGCGCTGGACTTGAAGCCGACATCGCCTGTCTTCGTCGCTGTTGGTTCATGGAACGGGCGGGCGGCCCGAAGGACGCCCGCCGATCTGATTTCGAGCTGAAGGGAATGGCCTTATTTGTAGACCCGGCCGCGCACTTTCTCGAGACGTTCCAGGATGCGGTCCTGGTTTTCCGGCTTGACCATGAATTCCTGGAAGCCTTCCATTCCCGCCTTTGCCATTTCGGCCGGAGCGTCGCGATCATAGAACTGCGCCAAGGCATGGGCGGAAGCGAGCATCTCGAAGCCCTGGCTCAGATACTTGTCCTCCGGGCGGGTGGCGTTGCGGTTGACGGGAAGCTGGCCAAGGGTCGCGTTCATTTTTGACTGGATATCCGGTCGCGCGATATAGGCGAGGAAGCGTCGCGCATCTTCCTTGTTCCTGGCATTGGCGGGAATATGGAGCGTGTCCGTCGGCGCGTCTTCTGCCTTGGGCAGGCCAGGAGTGATCTCGGGGAATTGCATGAAACCGAGCTGGCTGTCCGTCAGGCCGCCGGACTTGAAGAGGTCGACGGCGAAGTTCCCCATCAGGTACATCGCGGCCTCGCCCTTGACGAAGAAGGGTACGGCTTCCTGCCAGTCATAGGCGGCGTGGTTTTCCAGGAAATAGCCCGGCTCGACCAGGTCGGACCACTTGTCGAAGACAGCCTTCACGCGGGGATCGGTGTAGGGGATTTCGCCGGCGGTGAGGTCCATGTGGAATTCGTAGCCGTTGACGCGAAGGTCCAGATAGTCGAACCAGCCGCCAGTCGGCCACAAGGCCTTGGTGCCGATCGCGAAAGGCGTAATGCCGTTGTCCTTCAAGGTCTTCGATGCGGCAAGCAACTCGTCCCAGGTCTTGGGCGTGGCGATGCCGAGTTTGTCGAAAATGTCCTGCCGATAGTAGATGCCCCATTGATAGTAGGTATAGGGCATCCCCCACTTCTTGCCGTCGATCGTCATGGACGGGGCGGCGGAGGCAAGACTATCGTTCAACCCGTTTTCCAGCCAGACGTCCGAAACGTCCTCGAACAGCCCGGCCTTGACGAACGGGGCCATCCGATTTCCCGCGTACCATGCGGCAATGTCGGGCGCTTCGGCGGTGAGGAAGTTGCGGATCGAGGTCTTGTAGCCCTCATGGTCGAAGACGTTCCACTTGACTTCGACATCCGGATATTCGGCCTGGAATCCCTTGATCGCGGTCTCGAAGGCGGCTTTCGGCGCAGGGTCGGACGTGTCGGTGTTGATTACCAGAGTGCCGGCCAGGGCAGGGCCGTTCAGGCCGATCGTCGCCACCAGCAGCGCTGCCATTCCGCCTATTTTGTGCAGGCGCTGCCTGTCATTGAAGAAAAGCATGTTTCCTCCCTTGCCGCGTTGCGGTTCTTGTTCCCGGATTCCCTGCCGTCGAAACAGTCGTCCCGGCCGCCGCCACTCTTGACAGACTGAAAGGGAATAGTTCCATTCAATGGAACTTTGTTTCGACTATTGAAAATCCTACGAACAGTCGCTAGGGCTGTCAAGATGAACGCCGTGGTTGCGGCCTGGGAGGGGGAATGCCGGACGAAGGCCAGAAGGAGACGCGAGACGCGGCGGTGAAGGAACTCGTCTCGCCGATCTCGAAAGCGCTCCATGTCCTCGATCTCATAGCGTCCTGCCCCGGGCATGGCCGTTTCGCCGATCTTCTGCGGGCCAGCGGTTTCCCGAAGGCGACGCTTCATCGTCTTCTTCGGCAGCTCGAGCAGGAAGGAATGGTGGCCTTTGACGCCGACACGCAGAGGTATCGCCTGGGTCTGAGGCTGATCCGCCTGGCGCATGGCGCGTGGGAAGACGCCTCGCTGGCGCAGGTGGCCGGGCCGGCCGTCGAAGCCCTGTCTTCGGAGCTTGGCATGACGGTGCACCTTGCCTGCCTGGAAAACGGCCAGGTTCTCTATCTCGACAAACGCAATCGCACCCATGGCGTAGAGATGTTTTCCAGGCCCGGGCGGATCGGTCCGGCCTACTGCACGGGTATCGGCAAGGCGATGCTCGCCTTCCTTCCGGAGGAGGAATTGCGGGCAACGCTCGATCGGCAGGCCTTTCACCGGCATACGGCAAACACCCTGACAAGCCGCGCGGCCCTTTGCAGGGAGCTTCGCGAAATCCGCGAGCGGGGCTTTGCCTATGACGACGAGGAGCATGAACCCTCGATCATCTGCGTGGCGGTGCCGATCCTGTCGCGCGACGGTCGCGTCGTCGGCGGACTTTCGGTGACGACGACTACGAAGGCGGGTTCGCTCGAAGAGCTGGCGGCGGTCGCGCCCCGCTTGAAGGCGGTGGCCGGCGAGATATCGGCTGCGGCGGAGATACAGATGCTCGCTCGCTAGGGCGGGGAGGAGGATGCATGGCAGGTGTCGAACTGTTCGGCGTTTCGAAGTCCTTTGGCGCGACACGGGTGATCCATAACGTGGACCTGACGATCGAGGACGGGGAGTTCGTGGTCTTTGTCGGCCCGTCCGGCTGCGGGAAATCGACGCTGCTTCGCATGATTGCCGGGCTGGAAGACGTCACCTCCGGCGATCTTCTCATCGGCGGGCAGCGGATGAACCACGTCGAGGCGGCAAGACGCGGCATCGCGATGGTCTTCCAGTCCTATGCCTTGTATCCGCATATGACCGTCGCCGAAAACATGAGCTTCGGCCTGCGCATGACGGGTGTGCCGAAAGCCGAGATCGAGGCCAAGGTCTCCAGCGCAGCGGCCACGCTCCAGCTGGAGGAACTGCTCGCCCGCAAACCCGCTCAGCTTTCCGGCGGGCAGCGCCAGCGGGTGGCGATCGGCCGCGCGATCGTACGAGACCCCGGCGTCTTTCTTTTCGATGAGCCGTTGTCGAATCTGGACGCGGAATTGCGGGTGCAGATGCGGGTGGAGATCGCCAGGCTTCATCGCGGCCTCGCCAATACGATGATCTACGTCACCCACGACCAGACGGAGGCGATGACGCTGGCCGACAAGATCGTGGTCCTGCGTGCCGGCCGGGTGGAGCAAGTCGGCTCGCCGCTCTCGCTTTATGAAGATCCGGCCAACGAATTCGTGGCGGGCTTCATCGGCTCGCCGAAGATGAATTTCCTGGCGGCGCGTGCGGGCGGAAACGGTCGCGGAAAGGACGTAACGCTCGCCGGCGTGGAATCGTCCTTCGAACTGCCGCTCGAAAGCAGTCTTTCCGCCGGAACCGACGTCAGGATCGGC
The DNA here is from genome assembly GCF_014050225.1 of Stappia albiluteola. Taxonomy (GTDB): domain Bacteria; phylum Pseudomonadota; class Alphaproteobacteria; order Rhizobiales; family Stappiaceae; genus Hongsoonwoonella; species Hongsoonwoonella albiluteola. The sequence goes on from NZ_JACFXV010000034.1 coordinate 34,715, forward strand.
ATTCGTCCCGAGCATTTCTGTGAGGCCGGCGATGCGGATGTCCGCCTCACCGCGACGATCGAAGTCGTCGAGCATCTGGGCGGCACGTCCTATGTGCACGGACGGCTGGCCAACGGCGAAGCGCTTGTCATCGAACGGCGCGGCTACGACATGCATCGGGTCGGGGAAGCAATCGAGACCGGATTCCACCTGAGGGACGTCCGCGCTTTCGGCGGAAACGGCATGAGGATCAGGTAAGCATGCGGCCGATCGAGGCGCGGAACACCAGATCGACGGGAGCGACTTCGCGAAGATCCTCCGGCGGGTTGCCGTTGATGCGGGCGAGCAGCAGTTCGGCCAGGCGATAACCGCCCGCACGGATCGGCGAAACGGTGGTGGCAAGGGGCGGGTCGAGCGTCTCTGCCTTCAGGAAGGGGAGGCCATCGTCATGGGCGATGACCGAAACATCCTTGCCGATGACGAGGCCGAGGTCGCGCGCCGCCCGATAGGCGCCGAAGGCGAGCAACACACTGGCCGCAAGAAGTGCGGTGGGCCTTTGCGGGCGCGCCAGCAGCGCGGACGCGTTGCGGTAACCGATTTCCTCCGTCATGGCGGCGTTTACGATGAGCCCGGGATCGGGGGCAATGCCATGGGCGGCCAGGGCGGCCAGGTAGCCCGCCTCCCTGTCCCGGGCGAAATTGAGCTCCCGCTTGCCGTTCAGCAGGCCGATGCGGCGATGTCCGAGGTCGACAAGCAGTTCGGTAGCCCGCCGGAACGCGCCTTCATTGTCGATATCGAGATAGGCGTAGGGCGCCTGCGTGTCGGTTCGCCCGTGCAGGACGAAGGGGACGTCCAGGTCGCTGAGAAGCCGTACCCGTTCGTCTTCGATCAGCGGCGATGACACGATGAAGCCGTCTACCCGCCGGTTGCGCACCAGGCGGCGATAGGTCTCCAGTTCGTCGTTGCGGCGCGTTGCACGCAAGGTGAGTTCGACGTCATCGTCTGCAAGCTTTTCGGCCACTCCCGCGAGGAAATCGAGGAAATGGGGGTCGAGCAGCAAACTTCGTTCCGAAGGAAAGATGATCGCGACCGTGCCTGTCCGGCCCGTCGCCAGGCGACGGGCCGCGGCATTTGGCCGATACTCGAGGCGTTCTGCGGCCTCGCGCACGCGCGTACGCGTCGCCTCGGAGACTTCCGGATAGCCGTTCAATGCCCGTGAGACGGTCGTTTGCGACAGGCCGAGATGTGCGGCGAGCTCTTTGAGGTTCATATGGCCGGGTCTCCGCGCGCGATATCCGGGTCCGGAATGTCAAAGCGCTTTGATTATTGTGCTGTTTTTCAGTCCCGATGACAAGCGCACCCAGTGGTTCATGTGCACCAGAATGCCATGTAGTCATTTCGGCGGAAAAATTAATGAGATAAAGTAATGGTTTATGCGAATGACATTCCGGTTTGCAGCTGCCTGCCGTTTGATGCCTGTTGACCGACCCGCCCAGGTGGCGCTAATCTTCTACCAAAGCGCTTTGAAAATTTGAGTGTAAAGCTGGCGGCGGCCTGAATGCCGGAACCAGAGCCTCGGGAAAGCTGCCGGGTTGCCGTCTGCCGGTTGTGTCGTTCAGGATTGTATACTCAGTGATGCGGCTTCATCTGGACAGGTGCGGGCCGCCGTTGCGCCGGAGGGGGGAAGGCCGGCGCATGGAGATGCGAGTTATTGGGGAGGTTCGGCCGCAGGTAAAGCCGGCCGCTATAATCGGGAGGAGAAAGTCATGAATACCCGCGCGATCATCGGCGCATCGGCATTCGTGCTGGCGAGCGCCTTCGCGGCGATGCCCGGCAACGCCGCAACCGTATCCATTTCCTGCGGCGCTGTCGGGCTCGAGCTTGAACTGTGCCGAACGGGCGCCGAGGCCTGGGCGAAGCAGACCGGCAACAGCGTGAATATCGTCTCCACGCCGAATTCGACGACCGAACGTCTTGCGCTCTACCAGCAGCTTCTCGCTGCCGGCGCCTCGGATATCGATGTTTTCCAGATCGACGTTATCTGGCCCGGCATTCTCGGCACTCATTTCATCGACCTGGCGCCCCACTCGAAGGGAGCGGAGCAGGCGCATTTTTCTTCGATCGTCGAGAACAACACCGTCGACGGCAAGCTGCTTGCCATGCCGTGGTTCACGGATGCCGGCGTGCTCTACTACCGCTCCGACTTGCTGGAGAAATACGGCGAAAAAGTTCCCGCAACCTGGGACGAGCTGACGGCTACGGCAAAAAAGATCCAGGATGGCGAGCGTGCGGCCGGCAATGATGGCATGTGGGGTCTTGTGTTTCAGGGCCGCGCCTATGAAGGGCTGACCTGCGACGCGCTGGAATGGATCGATTCCTATGGTGGCGGCAGCATTGTCGACAGCGAGGGCAAGGTCACCGTCAACAACGCGAATGCGCTTGAAGCGTTGACGCTCGCTTCAAGCTGGATTGGCGAGATCGCACCGGAGGGCGTGCTCAATTATGCCGAGGAAGAAGCGCGCGGCGTTTTCCAGTCGGGCAATGCGGTCTTCATGCGCAACTGGCCCTATGCCTGGGCGCTCGGCAACTCCGAAGACAGCCCGATCAAGGGCAAGATCGGCGTAGCGGCTCTGCCCAAGGGCGGCGCGGAAGGCAAGAACACCGGGACGCTGGGCGGCTGGCAGCTCGCCGTCTCCAGATATTCGGAAAATCCTGAGGTCGCTGCTGATCTCGTCATGTATCTGACGGGTCCGGAAGAGCAGCGGCGGCGCGCGGTCGAGGGGGCCTACAATCCGACGATCGGCGATCTTTACGAGGATCCGGCAGTGCTCGCCGCCAATCCGTTCTTCGGCGAACTCTACGAGACCTTCACCAATGCCGTGGCCCGTCCGTCGCGGGTCACTGGCGCCAAATACAATCAGGTTTCGAACGAATTCTGGAACGCGGTTCACTCCAGCCTTTCAGGTACGGCGACGCCCGAAGAAGCGCTCACTCAACTTGAAAGCAGCCTGAAGCGGATGAGTCGGCGCGGCTGGTAAGCGCGCAACGTCAAAATCGCGAGGCGGCGGTTCCACGTCTCCGCCGCCCGCAATGCGCTCAATTCGCATCTGTAGGGGACATCATGTCAATGCAGGCTGCCAATGCGACGGAACTGACCCGCGCGCGCGTCAGAAGCGCCTGGATGTTCCTCCTGCCGATGATCGTCGTGCTTGCCCTCGTTGCCGGGTGGCCACTGGTGCGCACCATCTATTTCGCCTTCACCGATGCGAACCTCTCCGATATCGGCAGCTACAGCTTCATCGGATTTGCCAACTTCCTCGAATATTACGAGGGAGAATGGTTCGGCCTGCTTGTCGACACCGACTGGTGGCGCGCGGTCTGGAACACGCTCTGGTTCACGGTGATCTCGGTATCCATCGAAACCGTGCTCGGACTCGTCGTCGCGCTGACGCTGAACGCGCATTTCCCGGGGCGCGGGGTGCTGCGGGCAGCGATCCTCATCCCCTGGGCCATACCGACAATCGTCTCAGCCAAGATGTGGGGCTGGATGCTGCATGACCAGTTCGGCATCCTGAACGATATCCTCCTGAGCCTGGGACTGATCGCCAAGCCGGTCGCCTGGACAGCGTCGCCGGATACGGCGATGTGGGCGGTGATCATGGTCGACGTCTGGAAGACCACGCCTTTCATGGCACTCCTGATCCTGGCCGCCCTTCAGATCCTTCCTTCCGACTGCTACGAGGCAGCGAAAGTGGACGGCATCCATCCGGTGAGGGTGTTCTTTCGCGTGACGTTGCCGCTGATCCGTCCGGCACTTATGGTGGCGATCATTTTCCGGGCGCTCGATGCGCTGAGGATCTTCGATCTCATTTATGTGCTGACGTCGAATTCGCGCGACACGATGTCGATGTCGGTCTACGCGCGCCAGCAACTGGTCGACTTCCAGGAGGTCGGCTACGGTTCGGCGGCGGCGACGGCCCTTTTCCTGATCATTGCGGTGCTGATTGCGCTGACACTGACCTTTGGCAAGGTACGGCTCGGGGAGGACGTTCGATGAACCCGCGCCGCTTCGTCGCCCGCCTGGCCTTCTGGCTGCTGATCGTGGCAATCGCCGTCTTCTCGATCTTTCCCTTCTACTACGCGATCCTTTCGTCATTCCGCTCGGGCTCGGCGCTGTTCTCGCCGGCCCTCTTGCCGGACAGGGTCGACTTCGCCAACTACGTCTCGGTCTTCGTCGAACAGCCCTTCGGCCGCAATATCCTCAATTCCATCGGTGTCGCGGTCACCGTCGTCGGCTTTTCGCTGTTCCTCGGCCTGACGGCGGCCTATGCGCTGGGCCGCGTGCGCTTCAAGGGGCGCGGCGTCCTGCTCTTCACGATCCTCGGCGTATCGATGTTTCCGCAGGTTGCGGTGCTTTCGGGCATGTTCGAGCTCATCCGGGCGCTTGGCATCTACAATTCGATGCCCGGGCTGATCCTGGCCAACCTGATCCTGACATTGCCCTTCACCGTCTGGGTGCTGACGACGTTCATGCGCGAACTGCCGAAGGAGCTTGAGGAGGCCGCCTATGTCGACGGCGCTTCGCCCTGGACGGTCGTAACGCGCATCTTCCTGCCGCTGATGTGGCCGGCCATGGTAACGACGGGCCTGCTCGCGTTCATTGCGGCGTGGAACGAGTTCCTGTTCGCACTCACATTCACGCTGTCCGCGGAGCAGCGCACGGTTCCCGTCGCGATCGCCCTGCTATCCGGTGCAAGCCAGTTCGAATTGCCCTGGGGCAATATCATGGCGGCCTCGGTCATTGTCACCGTGCCGGTCGTCGTCCTCGTTCTCGTCTTCCAGCGCAGGATCGTCGCCGGGCTCACCGCCGGCGCGGTCAAGGGTTGATACCCCGTTTGCTTTTCCAAGGAGTTTCGCATGGTGGCCCAGGCAACCCAGACATCCACCAGTACCGTAGCCGCGACCGATCCGGACTGGTGGCGCGGCGCGGTGATCTATCAGATCTATCCGCGGTCCTTTGCCGACAGCAACGGCGACGGCATCGGCGACCTGCCGGGCATTGCGGATCGTCTCGACCATATCGCCGGACTTGGCGTCGATGCCATCTGGCTTTCGCCTTTCTATGTCTCGCCGATGGAGGATTTCGGCTATGACGTCGCCGACTATCGGGACGTCGATCCGATGTTCGGCTCGCTTGCCGACTTCGACCGGTTGATCTCGGAAGCGCATGCGCGCGGCCTCAAGGTACTGATCGATCTCGTCATCTCGCACACCTCCGACCGGCATGAATGGTTCGCCGAAAGCCGCGCCAATCGCGGCAATCCGAGGGCGGACTGGTATGTCTGGGCCGATCCGAAGGCGGACGGCACGCCGCCCAACAACTGGCTGTCGGTCTTTGGCGGCTCCGCCTGGGAATGGGATACCCGGCGCCGGCAATACTATCTGCACAACTTCCTGAAATCGCAGCCGGATCTGAACTTTCACAATGCCGAGGTTCAGGACGCCGTTCTTGACGTCGCGCGCTTCTGGCTCGAACGCGGCGTCGACGGCTTTCGTCTCGATACGGTGAACTTTTATTTCCACGACAAGGAACTGAAGGATAATCCGCCGCTTTCGCCCGGCGGTATCGTCACCGGTATGACGCTCGCCAATCCCTATTCCTTCCAGGACCATATCCACGACAAGACCCAGCCAGAAAATCTCGCCTTCCTGGAACGGCTCCGGGCGTTGTGCGACGAATATCCGGCGATCACCCTGGTCGGTGAAATCGGCTCCGACCACAATCCACCCGCCACCATGGCCGCCTATACGAAGGGGCGCCGGCGCCTTCACATGGCCTATACGTTCGACCTGCTGTCGGAGACGTTCTCGGCGGCATTCATCCGCAGGACCGTGGAGGACTTCGAGGCCTCCGTCGGCACCGGCTGGCCGAGTTGGTCGTTATCGAACCATGACGTCCCGCGTGTCATTTCGCGCTGGAACCTGGAGGCCGATGCCGAGCGTGCCGCCCCCCTCCTTGTTGCCATGGTCACGTCGCTGAGAGGAACGCCCTGTCTCTATCAGGGCGAGGAACTGGGGCTGACGGAAGCGGATGTTCCCTTCGAGATGCTGCAGGATCCCTATGGCCGGCAGTTCTGGCCGGATTACAAGGGGCGCGACGGTTGCCGCACGCCGATGCCCTGGCGTGCCGACGTGCCGCATGCCGGGTTCTCGGCGGCAAATCCCTGGCTTCCCGTCTCCGCAGACCACGCCCGCCGTTCCGTCGGCGAACAGGAGCACGATCCGGCTTCCGCGCTGTCGCGGGTGCGGCGGTTCCTGGCCTGGCGTTCAGGGCATGAGGCTTTGAAGAAGGGGACGATCCGGTTCCTCGACATGCCGGAGCCGGTGCTTGCCTTCCTCCGCGAAGCCGGCGCCGAAAGAATGCTTTGCGCATTCAATCTTGGTGCCGAACCGGTGAGTGCGGTCCTTCCGGCAGGGCTGCGGCCCGAAGGGATCGAAGGACATGGCTTTGCTGGTGAAGCGGAAGGCGGCAGCCTTCGTCTTGCCGGTTACGACGCCTTGTTCGCGCGCGTGTGAAAAAAAGCGGATATCGAGGGGAGGACTTGCGCCGATGGCCGAGGTGGTCCTGAAGAACGTGTCGAAGGATTTTGGTTCCGTGAAGGTCATTCGCGGGGTGGATCTTTCGATCGCCGATGGAGAATTCGCCGTCTTTGTCGGTCCGTCCGGCTGTGGCAAATCCACATTGCTGCGGCTTGTGGCCGGGCTTGAGGACATATCCGGCGGCGATCTTTATATCGGAGGCGACCGGGCCAACGCCAAATCCCCGAAGGAGCGGGGTATCGCCATGGTCTTCCAGTCCTACGCGCTTTATCCGCACATGACCGTCTACGAGAACATGGCCTTCGGCCTCAGCCTCTCGGGTGGCGGAAAGGCGGAGATCGATGCAGCCGTCCGCAAGGCCGCCGATATCCTGGAACTGACGCCTCTGCTCGAGCGGCTCCCGAAGCAGCTTTCCGGCGGCCAGCGCCAGCGCGTGGCGATCGGCCGGGCAATCGTGCGCAATCCCCGGGTCTTCCTGTTCGACGAGCCGCTCTCCAATCTGGATGCCGCCCTTCGCGTCCAGATGCGCATCGAGATCGCCAAGCTCCACAAGGAAATCGGCGCAACCATGGTCTATGTCACCCACGATCAGGTCGAAGCGATGACGCTTGCCGACAAGATCGTGGTTCTGAATGCCGGCAATGTGGAACAGGTCGGCGCGCCGCTCGAACTCTATCACCATCCGAGGAACATGTTCGTTGCCGGGTTCATCGGTTCGCCGAAAATGAACTTCCTGGCGACCCGCGTCGAATCCGTGTCGGAGAAAGGCCTGGAAGTCGCCCTGCCCGGCGGCGGATCGGTCACCGTTCCCGTGAGGCCGGACGGCCTGTCGGCGGGTGACATGGTAACGCTCGGCATCAGGCCGGAGCATTTCGGCGATCTTGCCGAAAGCGGTTCGGAGACCGGATTGTCGGGAACGGTCGATGTCATCGAGCATCTGGGCGAGGCGACCCTTGCCTATGTGAAGCTTGCCGACGGCACCTTGGCGACCGCCAAGATCCCGGGCGACGCCGCGTTGCGCGAGGGACAGGACATTCGCCTGGCATTGCCGGGCAGCCAGTGTCACCTCTTCCGGGGTGACGAAACGGCACTGCCCCGCCTCTGAAAATGTCTGTCGACCTGACCTCGCGAACGCACATCACGAGGGACTTCCTTGCCGCGCCGAGCAAGTCGTGAAACATTAGCCGCCGCAATAAAAAAGGCATGGAAAGCAGGGTAGCCGGCCATGGCGTATTCGCGCCGCAGGCAGGAGGAGACCCGCTGCCGGGAGGAAAACATGGGACCGTCGGCAGGCGGCAGCCGCGTTGCGGTCGTCGAAGACGATGCGCTGGTCAGGGCAACGGTGGTCGATACGCTGGAGGAGGCGGGGTTTGAACCGTTGGCCTGTGAAAATGCCGAGGCGTTGGCGCGCGCGCTTGCGGCGGGGCGGCAACCCGAGTTGATCATTCTCGACCTGCAGCTACCGGACCGTGACGGTCTCGCCGTTGCCGGTTCCATTCGGTCTTCCAGCGATATTCCGATTATCATGCTGACCGGGCGCGGCAGTGACATCGACCGGATCGTGGGGCTGGAGATCGGCGCGGACGACTACATCGTCAAGCCGTTCAATCCGCGCGAACTGGTCGCCCGCGTCAAGGCTGTCCTGAGGCGCCGCGTGCCGGGTGCGGTCAGGACGGCGGAACGTCGGCGCGGGTATCGATTTCTCGGTTATGCGCTCGATCTGGAAGCGCGCCGGCTGACGGACCCGGATGGCCAGCCGATCACGCTCACGGTATCCGAATTCGATCTGCTGACGGCGCTGGTCGAGGCGCGCGGGCGGGTGCTGACGCGCAATCAGCTGCTGGACTTGATGCACCGGCGAAATGACGACGTCTTTGACAGGACCGTCGACGTGCTGATCCTCAGACTCCGCCGCAAGATCGAGCCGACGCCGCGCCATCCGAGGCTCATTCGCACCGAGCGGGGCCTTGGCTACGTTTTCGATGCGCCCGTCGAGGTTCTGGCGGAAACGTAACGGGACGGATCGTCGAGAACCTCGCGCAGCCTCAGGGCGAGCGTTTCGCGCCTGTAGGGTTTCTCCAGAATCTTGTCGGCGGGTGGCATGACCGTGTGCAGACCGCCAGCCTCGCCGTTCGCATCCGCGCTGCTGTCGCGGGCGAAACCCGAGCAGAAGAGCACGGGCAGGTCAGGACGGGAAAGCGCCAGGCTTTCGGCAAGGTCCGGGCCGTTCTTGCCACCGGTCAGCACAACGTCCGAAAAGACGAGATCGAAGTTCTGTTCCAGAACAGCCTGCTCCGCGGCTTCAGCCGTGGCGACCGCTTTTGCGCTGTAGCCGAGTTCGGCAAGCATATCGAGCGCCGTTGCCCGAACGAGGTCGTCGTCCTCCACGACAAGGATCCGTTCGCCGCGAGAAGCCGGTACCGCCAGCCGGCCATCATGGCTTTTCTGTTCGGTTGCCCCGTCGATCGCCGCCGGCAGAATCAGCCGTATCCGTGTGCCCTTGCCAGGAGCGCTGTCGATCTCGATATGGCCTCCCGACTGGCGCACGAAGCCATAGACCATCGAAAGGCCGAGGCCGCTTCCCCGCCCGAAAGGTTTGGTGGTGAAGAAGGGCTCCAGCACCCGCTTGCGAACCTCTTTCGTCATGCCGATCCCGGTATCGCGCACGCTGAGCACGATTTCGCCGGGCCGGCCGCCATTCGTGGCCCTGGGAGCCGTCGAGATCGTGATCCGGCCGCGGCCCTCGATTGCGTCGCGGCTGTTAAAGACGAGATTGAACAGTGCGTTTTCTAGCTGTCCGGGATCGATCATCGCAGGCGGAAGGTCTTCCGACAGATCGAGGACGAGGTCGATGCCGGGATCGAGGCTGTAGCCGATCAGGTCGCTCAGACTTTCAACAAGATCGTTGAGATCCGTCGACTGTGGCTGCAAATGCTGCCGGCGAGCGAAGGCCAGAAGACGCTGCGTCATCGCCGCGCCTCCTTCCGCCGCATCCAGCGCCCGCAGGCTGCGGGTGCGCAGCTTCGGCGAGGCGCTGGCATCGTCCTGAATCATTTGCAGGTTGCCGATGATTGCGGCGAGCCTGTTGTTGAAGTCGTGTGCGATGCCGCCGGTCAATTGCCCGACAAGTTCCATCTTCTGCGCCTGCTTCAACTGGCGTTCCAGCGCCCGGCGTTCGGTCCTGTCCGTCAAGCTGGCGATCAGGCCGCCATTCGGCATGGCACCGGCTCGAATTTCGACGACGCGTCCGTCCGGAAACTTCAGCTCGAGCACGGCGAGTGGTGCAAAGCGGTTGCGGGCGAAGCGCTGCAAGTCGATCGGGCGACCGTCGACCGTTCGCGCCACGATGCCTTCCGCCGAAAGATGCTCCAGCACCTGCGTAAGCGAGACCCCGCCTTGCAGGCTCTCCGTTTCGAGGCCGCTCAAACTTGCGAAGCGCGGATTCCAGGCAACCAGCTGACCGTCGCGGTCGAAGAGTGACAGACCGTCGGAAAGGTTGTCGAAAATCGCCTGGAGTGTTCTGGCATTTTCCGCAAGCTTGCCGGCAAGTTCCTCGCGCTCGATAGCCTGCTCCTTGAACACGGAGAAAGCGCGGGCAAGGTCGCCCAGCTCATCCTGGCGGTCCGCGCCCGGAACGATCGCATTGCGGTCGCCGGTCGCGAGGCGCGTCATGGCATTGGTCGCGCTGCGCAGATTGCTTGCCACGTCGCGCATGACGAAGCTGGCGACGCCGAGCGCGGCGAAGAAGCAGAGCGCAGCGACGGCCAGAAGCGCGGATTTTCCAAAGCGAAGGACGGAGATCGTCTGCTCGCTGCGCGTCAGCGCGGAGTTCTGCACCACGGCAGCAAGGCTGGAGACGGTTGCGGTCAGTTGGGCGGAGGCCGTATTGATCGCCGCGAGCAGGAACCTGGAGCGATTGCGCGTGCTGATCTGTCGTAGCCGGTCGAAGAAGATCGGCTGCATGGCCGCAATCTTGGCTTCGAGCATGGATGCGGCTTCTTCCGTGCCGTCGTTTGCAATCGCGAAAGCCGCCGAGGTTCTCAGCGAAGCCGAAACGGCTTCGCTCTCGCGCTGGAACCGTTCCGCCAGCTCTCGCACCCCCGGTGTGCTCTCTACCGCGATCGCCTGCAGGATGAGCTCGCTCAGGTCGCGCAGCGCCCGGCCCTGTTCCCGCTTGAGCGGTCCTGATGTCGCTTCGAAGGCAGAGACGGATTCCAGGTTTCTGACCGTTGCGCGGAAGTCGGTGACGGCGGTCTGGGCGTGTGCCATGGCCGCGTCGGCGGCAAGCTGCTCGCCCGTGACGTCGAGAAGGGCCCGCAAGATGCCTTCCAGGCGCGCCGCAAGGCGAACCGCGGAGGGAACATCGGTTGGTCTGGGAATATTCTGCTGCGTCAGGCGCGGCAGGCTGACGGCAAGCTCGGTGAATTCGGCAAGCCGCTGCTCGATTTCCTCGCGCCCTGCCTCGATCTGGCGTTCATTGCGCAATTCGGCAATGTAGGGTGCCCGGGCGGCAAGACTGGCGCTGCGCTCGGCAAGTGTCAGCACCAGGGACAGATCGCTCAGGCTGTTCGCCTGCAAGGTCTCCAGGGCGGATTCGGTGCGCGAAAAGCCGAGCCACCCCGTGACACCGGCAAGGAGGGTCAGCCCGGCCAGCGCGCCGAGCGTCACCATCAACCGGCCGTGCACGCCTCTTGGCTTCAGCCTTTCTGCCATTCTTTCCGCCCACCTTGCCCCGCCTGTCGCCCGGGCGGGGACGGGGATATTCTATCGGCTGACCATCGCCGTTCCTCGGTCGATGAAGCGCGCGACGGCACTTGTGCCGGGTTTGACCGCGGCTGCCACATTGTGATCTATCGCGAAAAACTCGCCAAGGTCGCTTTCGAGCGCGTATTCGATATGCGAGCCGAGATAGACGGTCTTGCGAACCTTCACGCGCAGTCCCGCGGCCTCGTCGCTCGTGTCCAGCGTGATCGCATTGGGACGGATGGCAACCAGAACGTCTTCCGCATCCAGCGGACGGTCGGGCACGAGGATTTCCACTCCGCCGATATCGACCTTCGCTTTGCCGCTGTCGCGCGACAGGATCCGCCCCTCGACGAGGTTGGCGCCGCCGATGAAGTCGGCGACGAAGCGGTCGGCGGGACGTTCGTAAAGGTCGCGCGGGCTGCCTTCCTGCGCAATCACCGCCCTGTTCATGACAATGATCTTGTCGGAGACGGCAAGGGCTTCCTCCTGGTCGTGCGTCACATAGACCGAGGTGAGGCCGAGCGACTGCTGAAGGTCGCGGATATCGTCGCGCATGCGGCGGCGCAGCTTGGCGTCGAGATTGGAAAGCGGCTCGTCGAAAAGCAGGACCTCCGGCTCCAGGACGAGAGCGCGCGCTACCGCCACGCGCTGCTGCTGTCCACCGGAAAGCTCGCTCGGAAGGCGCTTTTCATAGCCGGCAAGCCCGACAACCCGCAGGCCTTCGGAAGCCTTGTCTTCCCGATCTTGCCGGGACATGCCGGACATTTCCAGGCCGAATGCCACGTTCTGCAAAACGGTCATGTGCGGGAAAAGCGCGTAGCTCTGGAACACCATCGCGACGCTGCGGTCCGTGGCATGAAGCAGCGTCACGTCCTTGCCGCCGATGAAAACCTGGCCGCCGGAGACGGTCTCGAGGCCGGCGATCATCCGCAGTGTCGTCGTCTTGCCGCAGCCGGAAGGGCCAAGCAGGGTGACCAGCGTGCCGGGATCGGCCGTGAAGGAGACGTTGTTGACGGCGGTCACGGCGCCGTAGCGTCGGGTCACATTGCGGAACTCGACGCCGCCTGCCTTGGTGTGGATGGTCATGCAGGGGCCTCCTGGCTGAGCGCGTCGGTGGTCTGCCGGCGGGAAATCCGGCGCTCTCCGACGATAAATTGAATGAGCGCGATACCGGCTCCCATGATGAAGATGAGAGCGGAGCTATAGGCGATGGCGAGGCCGAACTCGCCGTTTTCCACCCGGCCGACGATGTAGGACGTGGCAAGGTCGTGGCGCGCGCTGACAAGGAAGATCACCGCGCTCACCGAGGTGATCGCGCGAACGAAGGAATAGACGAGGGCAGCGACGATAGCCGGCCGCAGAAGCGGCAGGATCACGCGGCGCACCGTCTGGGCGCTGGAGGCACCAAGCGTCAGCGCGCATTCGTCCAGGCTCTTGTCGATCTGGCTCATCGCCGCCACGCCGGCGCGGATACTCACCGGCATGTTGCGGAAGATGAAGCACAGCACCAGGATCGAAGCCGTTCCCGTCAGTTCGATCGGCGGTTCGTTGAAGGCCAGGATGTAGCTGACGCCGATCACCGTGCCGGGGATCGCAAAACTCAGCATGGTGATGAACTCGAACGCCGACTGGCCGGCGAAGCGCTGCCGCACCAGAAGATAGGCCGTCAGGAGCCCCATGCCGGCGGTAAGCGGTGCTGAGATCGCTGCGATTTCCAGCGTGGTGAAGAGCGAATTCCAGGCCCGGCCCGACCACAGCAGGCCGAACTCAGTCCACTCGATGCCGAAATTGCCGAGATAGTGCTTCAGGGTGAAGCTGTTGTCGCGGCCCCAATTGGTGACGAAGCCGCCGAACATGATCATCGCATAGAGAATGAAGGTGAACGTTGCCCAGGGCAGAGCCGTGGCATAGCAAATCCAGCGCAGGCCTTGTGGCAGCTCCGATGGCCTTCCGGCATCGCCCTTGCCCGAAAGCGTCGTATAGGACTTGGAGCCGAGCCAGCGGCGTTGCACGTAGAAGGCGCCGACGCAAAGCGACAGCAGCACGATGGCAAGGGCCGCCGCGCGGCCCGGATCGTTCTGCGATCCGACGACGGCGAAGAAGATCTTCGTCGACAGCACGTCATAGTTGCCGCCGAGAACCAGCGGATTGCCGAAATCGGCCAGGCTTTCGATGAACCCGATCAGGAATGCGTTGGCGAGGCCGGGCCGCAGCAGCGGCCAGGTGACGCGCTTGAACGTATGCCAGCGGTTCGCGCGCAATGTATGGGCGGCTTCCTCCATCGACGGCGCGATACCCTGCACGACGCCGATCAGCACCAAAAAGGCGATGGGCGTGAAGGCGAGGGCCTGGGTGATGAGAATGCCCGGCAGCCCGTAAACCCAGCGCGTCGCGCGGATGTCCAGGAGATCGGCCACGAACAACGTCACCGTGCCGTTGCGGCCGAACAGGAGGATGATTGCCAGTCCGATCACGAAGGGCGGCGTGATGATCGGCAGAACGGTGAGGAGCCGAAGCGGTTTCTTGAAGGGGAAATTCGTGCGGGTCGCCACGAGCGCGAAGGAAAGTCCAAGCAGCGTTGTGATGACCCCCGTCAGGATCGCGAGGATCAGGCTGTTCCAGAACACGCCGCAGCGGCGGTTCTCGACCAGGCAGTTCAGGCTCCAGATATCGGCGTCGGTCAGGCGGGCGAACAGGGAAGCGATCGCCGAACTGTCACCTTCCGGGACGGCCGCGCCGAACAGGATATTGCTGACGGGCAGGAAGACGAAAAACAGGATCGTGCCGATGACGAGCGCGATCGAGCCCGTGGTGAAGCGGTCGCCCTTCATCCAGCCGAGCGCGGCAAGGCCTTCCGTCATCAGGAAGAGGAAGGAGAACAGCAGGACCATGGCTCCGGTGCCGAAGCCGATCTGCGTTGCCTGGGTTTCGCCGAGCAGGGCCTCGAGGAAAGGCCAGGCCCAGCCGTGCAGGCCGAGCGCGAAACCCTGTACCAACGCATAGGCGAGGCCGGCAATCCCGGCTGCGACCAGCGCAAGGCCCAGTTCGCGGGTGCTTCGCGTGGCAAAGATCAGCGGAAGGGCAAGGGGAAGGACGAGCGGCAACAGCCAGGGCGCTTCGCCCGTCATGGCCAGGAAGAGGCCGGATGCCGGCCACGCTTCGGCGCTGAGCAGGGCGAGATTGTACCAGGGCAGGATGGCGAATCCGATCCATCCTGCGGCGAGCCAGAACCATTGGCTGCGTCGCATGGTCGAGGTCCTTGAAGCAAATGGGATGGATGCCGGCGGAGGGGGCAGGCATCCATCCGTCGTGCCGGGATGTCGTCCTCGGGCGATTGCCCGGTGCTAGGTCACCGGGCAATTTTCCTTCGGACGGGGACTGTGGCGTCTGGACTGATCCGCAGATCAGTTCAGGCTGCCGATTTCCTGATCCCAGCGCGAAAGCAGCGCCTTGCGCGTGTCGGAACTGCCGTATTTCTTGAAGTCGTAGTCGATGAGCTTGACCTTATCGAGGCTCGGCGCCTCGGGCGGGATCTTCGCGCTTGCGTTCGAGGGAACCTGGAAGCTGTTGACCGAAGCGCCGATTTCCTGCGCTTCCGCCGTCAGCGCCCAGTCGTACCACTTGCGCGCGGCTTCCGGGTTCGGCCCGCCCTTGATGATGCTCATGGAGCCGATCTCGTAGCCGGTGCCTTCGCAAGGCGCGACGACCTCGACCGGGAAACCGCCAACCTTCTGCTGCACGCCGTCATGCATGAAGACGATACCGATGCCCGTCTCGCCGCGTGCGGCAGCCTTGGCCGGCGCGGAACCGGACTTGGTGTACTGGTTCACGTTGGCATGAAGCTGCTTCTGGTAGTCGAAAGCGGCATCTTCGCCCAGGAGCTGAACCAGCGAGGCGAGCGCGGTGTAGGCCGTGCCGGACGAGTTCGGATTGGCGATCTGCACCTCGCCCTTGTATTCGGGCTTGATCAGGTCCGCCCAGCAGCTCGGCGCCGGCAGGTTCTTGTCTTCCATCACTTCCGAATTGTAGACGAAGCCAAGCGCGCCGGCGTAGATGCCGACCGTGCGATGGCCGGAGGAATTCGCCTGCGAAAGCGCCCAGGGCTGAAGCTTTTCCAGCATGGGAGAATTGTACTCTTCCGTCAGGCCTTCCTCGGCCGCCTGGAGATGCGGATCGCCGGTGCCGCCCCACCACACGTCGCCCTTCGGATTGCCGGCTTCGGCCTTGAGCTGGGCGTAGGTCTCGCCGGAGCTCTTGCGGGTCATGGCGACTTCGACGCCGGTGGCGCGGGTGAAGCCGTTCACCATCGCCTGGCACCACTCCTCGCCGACGCTGCAATAGAGCGTCAGGCTTTCGGCCGAGGCAGCACCTGCCGAAAGCGACAGGGCAATGCCGGCCGTCGACGCCAGAAGGCGGACTTTCTGAGAGAGCTTCATTCTGTTTCCTCCACAATCTTCGGTGCGGGTTCTCCATCCCGTCTTGACCCGAAGCAAAACCTCGCGGTCGTGCCTGCAGTCCGGTGAACGCGGCTTAGGCCAAGTCTCGACGCGGAAGCAGGCAGAACCAGCGTGGTGGGAGGATGTGAACCGGTCATTTCAGAGGGCCGGTTCGACATGTAACTTTGTTAACAGTCCAGTCCGCTCTGCTCGCGCAGGAAGTCCCTGAGCGCGGGCGAGCATGCGAGGATCGGATTGCCCTTGGTGATCCCGTCATTGGCCAGGAAGTCGTTCACATAGCCGCCGGCTTCGGCGACGAGGACCAGGCCTGCCAGCACGTCCCAGGAATTGATGTGGCTTTCGACATAACCGTCGAGCTTTCCGGAAGCGACGAGAGCCATGGCAAGGGCGCCCGCGCCCTGCATGCGATAGACGCAGTGGTTGGACAGCAGGTTGTAGATCACGTCCACGTTGGTATTGATCGGCCGGCGGAAGCTGAAGCCGACGGAGACGATCGCCTCATTGGGTTTCGTCTGGCCGGAAACCTTCATCGGCGCTCCGTTGAGAGTGGCACCCTGGCCGCTGGCCGCGGAATAGAGTTCATCGAGATTGGGGTCGTAGATCACGCCGACAGCCGGCTTGCCGTCAACGGCGAGGCCGATCGAAACGCACCAGAAGCCGATGCCGCGCACGAAATTCGCCGTGCCGTCGATCGGGTCGACTACCCACGCCACGCGCGCCGGCGAACCGCCGGTTTCCTCACCGATGAAGCCGTCCTCGGGAAACAGCGCGCTCATGCGCGAGCGAATCAGTGCTTCTGTCTCCTTGTCGACCTCGCTGACGAAGTCCTGGGTGCCCTTGGCTTCGATGGAAAAGCTGCGGTTGCGAAAGCGGGTGAGAGCGAGCTTGCCCGCCTCGCGTGCGATTGCTTCGGCCGCGCTGCGGCGAATTGCCAGGAATTCCTGCTCACTCGTCAACATGCATTTCTCCTGCATTTCTCCTGCGCTTCAATTGCGCTTCAATTCGTTCTGCCTGGGAAAACAAGGTGGGACTGCGATCAGGCTAGAGCGCTCATATGAATGTTGGATTTCAAAGCGGAGCGGAATTTGTCATTCGGTCCGAAATCTGTAGGGGGGCAGTCCGCGCACGCCGGGTTTGAAGGCAAACAGGCTGCCCGACATGGGATAGCGAGCCATGAGCTCCGGTTCGTTCTTCCGCTGCAGGCTGGTAACCACCAGCGTATCGAGATCGGGGCCGCAGAAGCAGGGCATGGTTGGCGTGCGAACCGGCATCTCGACCGTTTCGATGATGCGGCCCTCGGGGGATATGCAGTTGACGACGCCGGCCGATACGCCCGCCGACCAATAGTTGCCTTCCGCGTCGATCGTCGCGCCGTCCGGCAGCCCGATCGTCTCGTTGAGGTCGATCAGGCGCCGACGGTTGGAAGCTGCGCCAGATAGGGGGTCGAAATCCCAGACGTCGATAAAGCCCGGCCGCGTTTCGGCGTGATAGAGCCGCCTGCCGTCCGGCGACCAGGCCAGCCCGTTGGAGACGGTAAGGCTGTCGGTGATCTTCGAAACGCTGCCGTCGGCCGTCACGCGATAGAGTGCCGCGATCGGCTGGCGAGGCGTGACGTCGTCCATGGTGCCGAGGTAGAAGGCGCCATCCGGACCGACCTTGCCGTCATTGTTGCGGGTGCGGGAATTGTCCGTCTCGATCTCGGCGACCAGTGTTTCTTCGCCGGATACGGGATCGAACAGCACCACGCATTTGCGGCGGGCGACGACGAAGCACCCGTTGTCGCAAAGGCCGAAAGAGCCGACGGCGTCAGGAAACTGCCAGCTCTGCCGCTCTCCGCTCTCCCAATCATACGAATGGATCGCTTGTCCGGCGATGTCGCACCACAGCAGCCGACCGGTGCGGTCGTCCCATAGGGGACCTTCGGCGAGCGTCTGGCGAACGTCGAGCAGGCAGCTGATTTCGTGCATTCCAGTTGCCCTCATGCGGATGCAAAGACGTGGGCGCCCTGATCGGCGCTGACCACGGCCGCACGGAAGGCGGCGAAAAGTTCGCGCCCCACGCCCACCTCGTTGGCCGACAGGTCGATCCGCACCGGTTCGCGCGCGGCGAATTCCGTCTCGTCCACCAGGACTTCAAGCGTGCCGTTCGTCGCGTCGACGCGGATCACGTCGCCGTCGCGAATGCGGGCAATCGGGCCGCCGTCGATGGCTTCCGGGGTCACGTGGATCGCCGCCGGTACCTTGCCCGAAGCGCCCGACATGCGACCGTCCGTAACCAGCGCCACCTTCAGACCGCGATCCTGCAGGACGCCGAGGCCCGGCGTCAGCTTGTGCAGTTCGGGCATGCCGTTGGCTTTCGGTCCCTGGAAGCGAACGACAGCGACGACGTCGGAGGTGAACTCGCCGGCCTTGTAGGCCGCCTGCAACTCGTCCTGCGAATGGAAGACCCGAGCCGGGGCCTCGATCACATGCCGCTCCGGCTTCACCGCAGAAACCTTGATCACGGCGCGGCCGAGATTGCCGGACAGCACCTTGAGCCCGCCATTTGCCTGGAAGGGGGATGTGGCCGGCGCCAGCACCTTCTCGTTGCCGGAAGCCTGCGGCGCCGGAGCGCGCAGCACATTGCCGTCTTCGGCGAGCTTGGCTTCCACCGTATAGCCGGACAGGCCGGTGCCGTTCACCGTGCGCACGTCCTCGTGCAGCAGCTTCGCCGAAAGCAGCTCGCGAATGAGATAACCCATGCCGCCGGCTGCCTGGAAATGGTTCACGTCGGCAAGGCCGTTCGGGTAGATGCGCGCCAGCAAAGGCACGGCATCCGAAAGATCGGAGATGTCGTCCCACGTCAGCCTGATGCCGGCGGCATTGGCGATCGCCACCAGATGCATCGTATGGTTGGTGGAGCCGCCCGTCGCATGCAGGCCGACGACGCCGTTGACCACGGCGCGCTCGTCGATGACTTCGCCCACCGGGGTATAGGCGTTGCCAAGGGCTGTGATCGAAAGTGCCCTCCGTGCCGCTTCCTTCGTCAGGGCGTCGCGCAGGGGCGTATTCGGGTTGACGAAGCTTGCGCCCGGCATGTGCAGGCCCATGATCTCCATCAGCATCTGGTTGGAGTTGGCCGTGCCGTAGAAGGTGCAGGTGCCCGGGGAATGATAGGACTTCGATTCCGCTTCCAGCAGGGCGGCGCGGTCGACCTTGCCTTCCGAATAGAGCTGGCGGATGCGCGCCTTCTCGTCATTCGGCAGGCCGGAGGGCATCGGCCCGGCGGGAACGAACACGGCCGGCAGGTGGCCGAAAGAAAGGGCCGCGATCATCAGCCCCGGCACGATCTTGTCGCAGATTCCGAGAAACACGGCGGCGTCGAACATCTGATGCGACAGGCCGACGGCGGCCGCCATGGCAATCACGTCGCGGGAAAAGAGCGAAAGCTCCATGCCGGTCTGGCCCTGGGTGACGCCGTCGCACATGGCCGGAACGCCGCCGGCGACCTGCGCCACGCCGCCCGCCTCGCGTGCCGCCTCGCGGATGAGGTCGGGAAAGCGCTCATAGGGCTGATGCGCCGACAGCATGTCGTTATAGGCGGTGATGATGCCGAGGTTGGGCACAACGTCGCCGGTCAGCCGCTCCTTGTCGGTCACGCCGCAGGCGGCGAAGCCATGGGCAAGGTTGCCGCAGGAGAGCGTGGCGCGGTGCGGACCGGCCTCGCCGGCCTTGCGGATGCGGTCGAGATAGCGGCTGCGCCCGTCATGGCTGCGCTTGACGATCCGTTCGGTGACTTCTCCGATCCTGGCCTCAACGCTCATGGCTCTTATCCTTTCGAATTTTGTTTCGGCGGGGCGAGGACCGCGCAAAATGCCGCGCAAAGGTTCTTCGCCCCGCCGGTGCGAAATCTCGCAGGCTTACCCTTCAATCTAGGGTCCGGAGATATTCAGATCAGGTCCTCGAACCAGGTGCGGCCATCGCGTTCGACCAGCGCGATGGAGGCGGACGGTCCCCAGGTGCCTGACGTGTAACCCTTCGGCGGCTCCTTGAGGCTCGACCAGCTTTCGAGGATCGGATCGATCCATGCCCAGGCCGCATCCACCTCGTCGCGGCGCATGAACAGCGTCTGGTTGCCGCGGATGACGTCCATGATCAAGCGCTCGTAGGCGTCCGGGTTTCGGACCTTGAAGGCTTCCGCGAAGGACATGTCGAGCGGCACCTGGCGCAGGCGCATGCCGCCGGGGCCAGGGTCCTTGATCATGACCTGCATCCTTACGCCTTCGTTCGGCTGCAGGCGGATCACCAGCCGGTTGGCCGAAATCGAGCCGGCCTCCGTATCGAAGATCGAATGCGGGATCGGGCGGAACTGCACGACGATTTCCGATACGCGCGAGGCAAGGCGCTTGCCGGTCCTCAGGTAGAAGGGAACGCCCGCCCACCGCCAGTTGGCGATCTCCGCCTTGATGGCGACGAAGGTCTCCGTATCGGATGAGGGCTTTTCCAGCTCCTCCAGATAGCCGGCAACCGCACCGCCCGCAGAAGCGCCCGCCCGGTACTGGCCGCGCACGGTGAGCCTTTCCACCGCCTCTGCGTCCATCGGTTTCAGGGCCTTGAGGACTTTCAGTTTTTCGTCGCGGACGGAATCGGCGTCCATTGACTCCGGCGGCTCCATGGCGACAAGGCACAACAGCTGAAGAATGTGGTTCTGCACCATGTCGCGCAGCGCGCCGGCCGTATCGTAGTAGCCGGCGCGGCCTTCGACGCCGAGGCTTTCGGCGACGGTGATCTGTACGTGGTCGATATGGGCGGCATTCCACAGCGGCTCGAACAGCGCATTGGCGAAGCGCAGCGCCATGAGGTTCTGTACCGTCTCCTTGCCGAGATAGTGGTCGATACGGAAGATCTGGTCTTCGCGGAAGACGCCACCGATGGTCTCGTTGAGTTTCTTGGCGGAGGTGCCGTCCTTGCCGATCGGTTTCTCGATGACGACCCGCGTCTGGTCGGTGACGAGCCCGTGGCTGCCGATGCGCTCGCAGATGCTGCCGAAGAAGTCGGGCGACACGGCAAGATAGAAAGCACGCACCACGTCCGAGCGCTCGCCGAGGCGCTTGGCGAGGTCTGTCCAGCCCGCGTCGCTGGCGGCATCGACCGCCACGTAGCTAATGCGCTCGATGAAGCGCTTCAGCACTGCTTCGTCGATATCCGTCACATGTTCGCGCACCGAGGCTTCCGCCCAGTCGCGATAGGCCTTGTCGCCCATATCGCGGCGCGAGCAGGCGATCACGCGGGCCTCGGCCGGCAACTGGCCGTCGAGGTCGCGGTGATAGAGCGCGGGCAACAGCTTGCGGTGGGCAAGGTCGCCAGTCGCGCCGAAGACGGCAAGGTCGAAGGGGGCGACTTCAATGACGCGCACGGCCATGGACGGAAATCCTCAGTCTTGAACAGTCGAAACGAGCGGCGCTGCGAGCTCTGCGCGCCGGGGGAGGTTGGCGCCGCGCCTTGAGCAGGTGAGAGCCGCAGCCTGTGCGGCAAAGGAAAGAACGCCCGAGAGCAGCTCGCCGTCAAGATCGTTCAGCGCGTCGGCATGCAATAGCCCACGCTCGGACAGGGCTGCAAGCATCGCGGCCTGGAACGTATCGCCGGCCCCGACCGTGTCGACGACCTTCACTCCGATGCCCGGAATACGAACCATGCCGGACCTGGTATGAGCCTCCGCGCCTTCGCCGCCACGTGTGACGACGACGAGGCGGGTGCCGCGCTTCAGCCAGCCTTGGGCCACTTCCGTGCTGCTTGCGCCCGCATAGAGGTGCTCCAGGTCTTCCGCGCTGATCTTGAGGATGTGGATGTGGCCCAGCATGTCCTCCAGCCGATCGCGCCAGAGCTGCATGTCGGCGACGACGGTCGGGCGGATATTCGGGTCATAGGAGATGACGCAGCGTGCGCTTTCCCGCTTCACCAGTTCGACGAGGCTGGAGCCCACCGGCTCCACCATCACCGAGAACGAGCCGATATGGATCGCCTCGACGCTCCCGTCGAGCACAGGCAGGTGGGTGCTCTCGATCTGGCGGTCGGCGGCTTTCTCGCCGTAGAAGGCGTATTCCGGCGAGCCGTCCGGCCCGACATCGACCACGCTCAGCGTCGTCAGCCTGTCATTGATGATCGCGTGACGGAGGTCGACACCCTCCGCCTTGAGCGCGGCCTGCAGCCGCCGGCCAAAGAGGTCGTTCGACAGTCCCGCGAAAAAGGACACCGGGCGTTCGAGCCGCGCAAGGCCGACGGCGACGTTGAATGGCGAACCGCCGATGCGGGCGTCCAGCTTCAGATCGCCATCCGTATCTTCCGCGAACATGTCGAACAGCGCTTCGCCGCAGACGAGTATCATCGAATTCCAGGTCCCTTTTTCGTCCGTGCAGGCGGGCACCGCCAAGGCCGCGCCCGCCGACTGGTCTTACGCCGCCTCTGCCGTTTCCGGCGGTTCCATGGCCCCGGTCATGATCGCGACCGCGTCCGACATGGAGAAGTCCTGCGGCCGGATGATCGCATGCCGCCGGCCGAGCCGGTGGATGTGGATCCGGTCGGCAACCTCGAAGACATGCGGCATGTTGTGCGAGATCAGCACGATGGGCAATCCGCGCGACCGGACGTCCTTGATGAGTTCCAGCACCCGGCGGCTTTCCTTCACGCCGAGCGCCGCAGTCGGCTCGTCCATGATGACGACCTTGGAGCCGAAGGCGGCGGCGCGCGCTACCGCCACGCCCTGGCGCTGGCCGCCTGACAGCGTCTCCACCGCCTGGTTGATGTTCTGGATCGTCATCAGCCCGAGGTCGGTAAGCTTCTGCCGCGCCACATCCTGCATCTTCTTGTGGTCGAGCTTGCGGAACAGGCGGCCGAACAGGCCTCCCGCATAAATTTCCCGGCCTAGGAACATGTTGTCGGCGATCGACAGGGCGGGCGACAGCGCAAGGTTCTGGTAGACGGTTTCGATGCCGACTTCCCGCGCCTGCAGGGGCGAGTGGAAATGCACCGGTTTGCCGTCGAGCCGGATTTCGCCCTCGTCTATCCGGATCGCGCCGGAAAGCGCCTTGATCAGTGAAGACTTGCCGGCTCCGTTGTCGCCGATCACGGCCAGGATTTCACCCGGATAGAGGTCGAAATCCGCATGGTCGAGAGCGGTAACGCGTCCGTAACGCTTGACGAGGCCGCGGGCGGAGAGAATGGGTTCCTGACCGTTCATCACGCAGACACCTTTCTGATCCACTGGTCGATACCGACGGCAATGATGGTGAGCCAGCCGATCGCGAAGACCTGCCAGAGCACGTCGACGCCGATAAGCCTGAGACCCGAGTTGAAGACGCCGACGATGAGGGCGCCGATCAGCGGGCCGAGGATGGAGCCGCGCCCGCCGAAGAGCGAGATGCCGCCGATCACCACCGCGGTGATGGATTGAAGATTGGCCTCCTGGAAGGATTGCGGGCTTACCGAGCCGACGCGGCCGATCGAGGCCCATGCTCCGATGCCGCAGACGAGGCCGGCGACCATGTAGACCGAGATCAGGGTGCGGTCGGTGCGGATGCCGGACAGTTCGGCCGCTTCCTTGTCGTCGCCGATGGCATAGACGTGACGGCCCCAGGGCGTGTGATTGAGCACGTACCAGAGGATCGCGAAGATCACGATCATCAGGATCGACCCATAGGTGATCTGTGCATTGCCGATCCGCACGCTGTCGCCGAAGATCTTTAAGAGCGGCGCGACCTCGTCCAGGGTCTGGCTGCGAATCGACTGGGCGCCGGACAGCCACAGGTTCAGCGCGAAGAAGATGTTCCAGGTGCCGAGCGTCACGATGAAGGGCGGCAGCTTGATCTTGGTGACGAGGAAGCCGTTGAGCGCACCTGCTCCGGCCCCTCCGGCGAAGCCGATCAGGATCGCAAGCGGCGTGGGCAGCCCGGCGAAGACCGCGAGGTTCCCCATGATCACCGACATCAGCACCATGATGGCGCCGACCGAGA
Organism: Stappia albiluteola; assembly: GCF_014050225.1. Taxonomy (GTDB): domain Bacteria; phylum Pseudomonadota; class Alphaproteobacteria; order Rhizobiales; family Stappiaceae; genus Hongsoonwoonella; species Hongsoonwoonella albiluteola. Next base: position 58,484 of record NZ_JACFXV010000034.1, read on the forward strand.
GGTCGATGCCGGCCGTCAGGATCACGAGGCTTTGCGCCGCCGCAAGGATGCCGATGATTGAGACCTGCTGCATGATCAGCGACATGTTGAAGGCGGAAAAGAACTTGGTGCCCGCCAGAATGCCGAAGGCCGCGATGGATAGCACCAGCACGATGACCGGCACCATGGTCGGATTGCCGTGCAGGAAATGCTGCGCCCTGTCGAACAGCGTCCTTTCGCGAACGTCGAACTCGGCGACACGCGTGTCGCTCTTGTTCAGCGCCGTTTCGAATTCCTGTGGGCCGCGCGGCGCCTGAGATGCGTCGCTCATGACCGTTCCTCCCGATTATACCACGTGTGAAGCCTTCGCTGCCGGCTTGCCGGACCCCGCCTGCAGGCGGGATCCGTATCGCGTTTGTCGTTCGTTAGCCGGCGAAAGGACTTGTCAGCCCCAGCACTTGTTGAGGCCTTCGGCCGAGTCGATCGATTCCACGCCGTCGACCGGCTTGTCGGTGATCAGCGTGACGCCCGTGTTGAAGAAGTCGAGGCCCGGCGAGTTTTCCGGCTTGGCGCCGCTGTCGGCCCAGGCCTTGATCGCCTCGATGCCGAGCGAGGCCATCAGCAGCGGGTACTGCTGCGAGGTGGCGCCGATCACGCCTTCCTTGACGTTCTGCACGCCGGGGCAGCCGCCGTCGACGGAAACGATCAGGACGTCGCTTTCCTTGCCGAAAGACTTCAGCGCCTCGTAGGCGCCGGCCGCCGCCGGCTCGTTGATCGTGTAGACGACGTTGATATCCGGATCCCGCTGCAGGAGGTTTTCCATAGCCTTACGGCCGCCTTCCTCGTTGCCGTTGGTCACGTCGTGACCGACGATGCGGGCGTCTTCCTCGTCGCCGATCTTGTTTGCATCCTTGATGTCGATGCCGAAGCCCTTGAGGAAGCCCTGATCGCGCAGGACGTCCACGGAAGGCGCGCTCGGTGCAAGGTCAAGAAGGGCAATCTTGGCATCGGCGGCCTTGTCGCCGAGGCTCTTGGCGGCCCAGGCGCCGATCAACTCACCGGCCTTGAAATTGTCGGTGGCGAAGGTCGCGTCGGCGGCGTCGATCGGTTCCAGCGGGGTATCAAGAGCGATGACCAGGAGACCGGCATCGCGCGCTTTCTTGACCACCGGCACGATCGCCTTGGTGTCGGAAGCCGTCAACAGGATACCCTTCGCGCCGGAAGCGATGCAGGTTTCGATCGCCTGGACCTGGGTTTCGTGGTCGCCGTCGATCTTGCCGGCATAGGTCTGCAGCTCGATGCCGAGTTCGCCGGCCTTGGCTGCCGCACCTTCCTTCATCTTCACGAAGAACGGGTTGATGTCCGTCTTGGTGATCAGGCAGGCGGAGACGTCGGCGGCAAGCGCCTGGCCCGCGCCCATGGCTGCCATGAAGGAGCCGGCGAGAAGCAATTTGCGAAGCATCATTTTTCCTCCCTGGTCTTTCCCTAGTCGCTTGCCCGGGAGCTGACCAGACTGGCTCCCCGGCGCGATGACGGCGCGACAGGGCCACCCCTGTCGGCAGGTCCCGGGCGCTCGGCCCGAAGCTGGTCCTCACCGATCAGGATCGAGGCCCGCGGCGAGAAGTTGAAGAACATCGGCAGGCTGGCCGCGCCGATGGCCCCTGCATCCGGACCGAAGGAGCCGCGCAGGATTTCCGGCGGCTGCCGTGCTTCCGGGGCAGTCTCCGCCAGGCGCTGGCGCAGCATGGCAATCATGCGGTCGATGAGGCCACCATCGATATCGGCGTCGAGCACGAGGTTCGGCGCATCCGCGATCGCATGCGCGGACCAGATGGCCGGGAGGAGCGCATCGACGCAGTCGTCGAGCCATTCCTCGACGGCCGGAAGTTTCTGCTCCACCGCTTCCTCCAAATCCGTCCGGCTGGAGGTTTCGTGGTTCTGGTAGGCCAGGTGTCGACCGAGAGCGGCCAGCGAGGCGCGCGTGATCAGCAACTCCCAGGGGCCTTTCGGCTTGGGTGCCGAGGCAAGCTTGCTCGGCGGCACGGGCATGACGGCGAAATGGCCGGCGTTTCCGGTCATGCCCCGCAGGCAATCGCCATTGACCACGATACCACCGCCGATGGCAGGGCCGATGAAGATGTAGAGGAAGTCGTCGGATGTCCGTCCGACTCCATAGAAAAGCTCTGCGATGGTGGCTGCGGTCGCGTCGTTTTCGCCAAAGACCGGATAGGGCAGCGCCTCTTCCAGAAGGGCTGCGAAGTCGACTTCGTCCCAGAGACGGAACGTTTCGCCCGGCAGGCCGAGCTCGCTCAGCCAGGAGCCGAGGTTGAACGGCATGCCAAGCCCGATCCCGGCAACCCTGTCGCGTTGCGCCTTGTCCAGCAGGTCGATTAGGCCGACCACGTCGCGGGTGATGATGTCGCGCGCCTTTTCGGGTGCGGGCAGGATCATGTCATGTGCCCGCCGCCCGATCACCCGTCCGGAGAAATCGACGAGAACCGTCTCCAGTGAGGTTCGATCCAGGCGTACGCCGATGCCGAAGGCGCCGCCGGCATCCAGCCTCAGCATAGTGGCGGGCTGACCGCGCCCGCCGTCGTGACGCTTGCCCAGTGTCTGGATGAGGCCTTCTGCCTCAAGTTCCTGGATGATGCCGCCGATCGCGGCGTTGGTCAGATGGGCATGGCGGGCGAGATCGGCCTTGGAAGCCTCGCCGACGCGGCGCAGTGCCTGCAGCACGATACGCTCGTTATAGCGCCTGAGCTGGACCGAATTGGATCCGCGCCCGGTGCGGGGCCGTTCTGCCACTTTCTCCTCCCGCGCATTCGGCTTATTCTATTTCTTATTTGCCTCTTTGACAGCTCTGCCGTCCCTGTGAGGCTCTCTCATGCCTGTTGCGTCGATAATTAATTCTAGTTGATTTAATTAATGTCTAGTTTTGAGTGACTGTCAAGCTCTTCCGCTGGAATCCGCTGCGTAAATAGAGCAATCGCCCTCCGCACGGCGGATCGCGATTTAATCGATAGGACAATTCGGGCGAATTCGTCGGGTTCTGCTGATCAACGCAATGCGGCCGGACATTGCTGCCCGGCCGTCATGTGTTTCCCGCCAATGGAAGTCGCATCATCCAGATGCGCCTGCGTCAAACGTCGAGATTGGCCACGGCCAGCGCGTTTTCCTGGATGAACTCGCGGCGCGGATCGACGTCGTCGCCCATCAGCTTGGTGAAGATGTCGTCGGCGTCGTCCGCCTCCTTGACCTTCACCTGCAGCAGAGAGCGCACGTTCGGATCGAGCGTCGTTTCCCAGAGCTGGTCGGGGTTCATCTCGCCCAGGCCCTTGTAGCGCTGCAGCGAGATGCCGCGGCGTCCGGCGGCAAAGACGGCATCCAGCAGGGCTCTGGGTCCGCGGATCTCCGTGGCGATATCGCGCCGGATGAGCTTGGCCGCCTTGATGTAGTTGGCCTGCAGGTGTTCCGCCTGGGCATTGAGCTTGCGTGCGTCCGCCGAGCCGAGCAAGGCGGCGTCGATGATCGAGACTTCCTTCACACCGCGCACGATGCGCTCGAAATGCAGCGAGCCGTCGTCATGTGCTTCGCCTGTCCAGCCGCGTTCAAACTCGTCGGCCAGGATATCGAGGCGGCGCGCGATGTAATGTGCTGCCTCGGTGGCTTTCTCGCGGTCGTGCAGCACTTCCGGATTGAGGGCGCCCGCGATGGCCGCCTGTTCGACCGTATCCCGGTCGTAGCGCGAATGCAGGCCATCGAGGATGGAGGCGATATTGCGGGCTCGCTCGACCGTCGCAAGCAGGTCGGGACCGGCCTGCACCTCACCTGTAGCGAGCGTCAGTGTCGCGTCATCGAGGCCTGATGAGATCAGATAGTCCTCGAGTGCCTTCTGATCCTTCAGGTACTGCTCCGACTGGCCGCGCTTGACCTTGTAAAGCGGCGGCTGGGCAATGAAAATGTGGCCGCGCTCGATCAGGTCGGGCATCTGGCGGAAGAAGAAGGTCAAAAGCAGCGTACGGATATGGGCACCGTCGACATCGGCGTCCGTCATGATGATGATCTTGTGGTAGCGCAGCTTTTCGACGTTGAACTCTTCCTTGCCGATGCCGGTGCCGAGCGCGGTGATCAGCGTGCCGATCTCGTTGGAGGAAAGCATCTTGTCGAAGCGCGCACGCTCGACGTTCAGGATCTTGCCGCGCAGCGGCAGCACTGCCTGGTTCTCGCGGTGGCGGCCCTGTTTGGCGGAACCGCCGGCCGAGTCGCCCTCCACCAGGAAGAGTTCCGCCTTGGAAGGATCGCGTTCCTGGCAGTCCGCGAGTTTGCCGGGCAGGGAGGCGATGTCGAGAGCGCCCTTGCGGCGCGTCAGTTCGCGGGCCTTGCGGGCGGCTTCGCGCGCGCTCGCGGCCTCGACCACCTTGGAGACCAGCGTGCGGGCCGGGGCCGGGTTTTCCTCAAGCCACTCGGCAAGCGATGCATTGACGATGTTCTCGACGACGGGGCGAACCTCGGACGACACCAGCTTGTCCTTGGTCTGCGAGGAGAACTTCGGATCCGGCACCTTGACGGAGAGCACGCAGGTCAGGCCTTCGCGGCAGTCATCGCCGGTCAGCGATACCTTCTCCTTCTTGAGCAGGCCCGACGTGTCCGCATAGCCGGTTATCTGGCGCGTCAGTGCGCCCCGGAAACCCGCCAGGTGCGTGCCGCCATCGCGCTGTGGGATGTTGTTGGTGAAGCACAGCACCTGCTCGTGATAGCTGTCGTTCCACCACATGGCCGCCTCGACGGTGATGCCGTCCTTTTCGGCGCGCATATAGATCGGCTTCTCGATCAGCGGATGCTTGGCGCGGTCGAGATAGCGCACGAAGGCTTCCAGTCCGCCCTCGTAGTGCAGTTCCTCGCGCCGCTGCTCCACGCCGCGGTCGTCGGTCAAGACGATGCGCACGCCGGAGTTGAGGAAGGCAAGCTCGCGCAGACGGTGCTCGAGCGTCGCATAGTCGAATTCGGTACGCGTGAAGGTTGCCGGCGAAGGGAGGAAGGTGACTTCCGTGCCCGTCCTGCCTTCGGCCTTGCCGACGACGGCAAGCGGGGATTCCGGATCGCCATTGCGGAAGCGCATGAAGTGCTCGCTGCCGCTTCGATAGATGCGCAGGTCGAGCCAGGTGGACAGGGCGTTCACCACCGATACGCCGACGCCGTGCAGACCGCCGGAGACCTTGTAGGAATTCTGGTCGAACTTACCGCCGGCGTGCAGCTGGGTCATGATGACCTCGGCCGCAGATACGCCTTCACCGGAATGGATGTCGGTCGGGATACCGCGGCCGTTGTCGGTGACCGTCACCGACCCGTCGGCATTGAGCGTCACGGTAACGAGATCGGCGTGGCCGGCCAGCGCCTCGTCGATGGCGTTGTCGACCACCTCGTAGACCATGTGGTGCAGGCCGGAACCGTCATCGGTGTCGCCGATATACATGCCGGGCCGCTTGCGGACGGCATCAAGGCCCTTGAGGACCTTGATGGATTCCGCGCCGTAGTCGCTGGCGCCATTCGCCGCTTCGGGCATGCCTTCGCCGGAGGTCGGTGTATCGCTCATCCGAATCACTTCATCCTTCGCAAGAAGAGGCTCTTCCCGGTTATACGGGCTCTGGCGCCCCCTTCAACCGGCCTGGAGCGCTTTCCACGAAAGCGGAACCGCTTTCGCCGTAGGAAGTTGCTCCAGGATCAATATCCGGAGCATCTCCCGCCAAATCCGATTCAGATTTGTCGGGATATGCTCAAGCCCGGCAGGGCCTCTTTCATGCCGGTTTTCCATGGAAAACATGGCTTTTTTGCCGTGTCGCGCCGACCGAACCCGCAAGGCAAACCGACGGTCGTGCCTGTTTCCGCAAGATTCCTGCGCGACAACGCGCCTTTCTAGCCGACAATCCGGCTTTCGGCCACTGTGAAGACCTGCGAGGCGTCCGGCAAATGATCGAACAGCAGCGGATCGGTCCCGGTCATGAACACTTGCAGTCCCAGCCGCTCCAGGCGTTCGAAAAGCGCCTTCCTCCGGTTGGGGTCGAGATGGGCGGCGATTTCGTCCAGAAGCAGCACCGGCGTCATGCCGGAAACGCTCGCCGTAAGCTCGGCGTGGGCCAGTACAAGGCCGATCAGAAGCGCCTTCTGCTCGCCGGTTGAGGCCATTCCCGCCGGCATCGCTTTCGCGACGTGGAGCACGGCGAGATCGGAGCGATGCGGCCCGTCGAGGGTGCGTCCCGCGGCCCGGTCGCGATACCGCGCCTGGCCGAGCATCAACCGGTAGCGGTCCTCAAGGTCGGAAGCGGCAAGGCTTGCCGCGGTTTCTTCGAACGGGCCTTCAAGTGTGACCTCGGCTTGCGGAAACGGCAGGTCGAGGGCTGCCTGCTCGGCCAACCTCCTGGCCAGCAGATCGACCGTCTCGCGCCGCGCCAGTGAAACCGCGACACCGATCATCGCCACCTGTGCCTCAATCGCGTCGAGATAGGCGGCGGATGCACCTTCCTCCAGCAATCGGTTTCTGGAGCGCAACGCCTTCTCGAAATCGGCAACCCGGCGGCCGTGACCCGGATCGACCGCAAGAACCAGCCGATCAAGGAACCGCCGCCGGTCGCCGGCCGGGCCGGTAAACAGGCCATCCATGGCAGGAAGCAGCCAGAGCACGCGGAGATAGTCAAGCAGCGCTTCCGACGAACGCGCTTCCTCGCCGTCGATGCGCACCTTGCGCGAGCCGTCTCCGGTCGCAAAGCCGGTGCCGAGCCGCGTTTCGCCAAACGGGCCGTCGACGATCGCGGAGATCGCGAAATCCTCGCAGCCGCGCTGACAGAGTTCCGGCAGCGGTGCGCGGCGGAGCCCCCGTCCGGCCGATAGCAGCGAGATGGCTTCAAGCAGATTGGTCTTTCCCGCGCCGTTCTCGCCGACGAAGGCGATCATCCGCGCGGCGAAGTCGAGCGTGAGGCCGTCGTAATTGCGAAAATGCGTCAGGCTCAACCGGCGCAGCGCAACCGGTGTCGGTTCAGCCATGCTGCCTCGCTTATCCGCGGCTTTCGTCGAACGTCAAACCCGCATCGGCATGAGGACGTAGAGCGCATCTTCCGCACCATCGTCCTGGATCAGCGTCGGCGCACCCGGATCGGCGAAACGGAAGGTCGCGGTGTCCTTCTGCAACTGGGCCGCGATGTCGAGGAGATAGCGGGAGTTGAAGCCGATTTCCAGCGGTTCGGCCTCATAGTCGACCGCGAGCTCTTCCGTCGCGCTGCCGGAGTCCGGATTGACGACGGTCAGTACCAGCCGGCCTTCCGAAAGCGCCATCTTCACCGCGCGACCGCGCTCGGATGAAATGGTCGACACGCGGTCCACTGCCTCGCGGAATTCGTCGCGATCGACCTGCAGGCGCTTGTCATTGTTCTGCGGGATGACGCGGCCATAATCCGGGAAGGTGCCGTCGATCAGCTTCGACGTCAGAACCACGTTGCCGGTGGTGATGCGGATCTTGGCTTCGGATATCTCGATCCGCACTTCCGCTTCCGGGTCTTCCAAAAGCTTCTGGATCTCGCCCACCGTCTTGCGGGGAACGATGACGCCCGGCATGCCGACAGAGCCGGAAGGCGCCGGGATCTCGGCCTGCGCCAGGCGGTGACCGTCGGTGGCGACCGCACGGAAACGGTCGCCGCCCGCACCCTGCACCGTGTGCAGGTAGATACCGTTGAGGTAGTAGCGTGTCTCCTCGGTGGAGATCGCGAATTGGGTGGAGTCGATCAGCCGGCGGATGTCGCGCGCGGTCAGCGTGAAGACATGGCCGAATTCGCCCGCCGTCAGGTCGGGAAAGTCGGATTCCGGCAGCATCTGCAGCGCAAAGCGCGAGCGTCCGGCGCGGATATCGAGCGTGGCGTTGTCCGTCGACGTTTCAAGTTGCACCTGGGCGCCGTCGGGCAGTTTGCGCACGATGTCGTAGATCATGTGCGCGGGAACGGTCGTCGCGCCGGGGCGCTCGACGAGTGCGGCGACGGTCTCCGTCACTTCCAGGTCGAGATCGGTCGCCTTCAACCGCAGCTGGCCGCCATCCGAGCGCAACAGCACGTTGGAGAGGATGGGAATGGTGTTCCTGCGCTCGACGACACGGTGGACATGGGTCAGGGACTTCAGGAGGTCCGAGCGCTCAAGCGTCACTTTCATAGTGTCGTCCGTCATCCAGTTGCGGCTGCGGCGCCGGTTACGGCGCATAGCCGGAAAATTAGGTCTTTGGCCCACCGCCCGCTTCGCCGGGCGGGGCGAAGACACTGCCCGCTCGCCCGGCCAAAAGCAAGGCCTTCGGCTCTATTCGGAAGCAGGAATACCCGCATTCACGGCCGGACTGAGGCGCAAACGGCCGACGGCGGTTCGTCCCGCCTGCCGGCCGCGTGCAATTCGTCGCCGTTCTACGCCTCAGGCGTCGAGCATCCGCTTCAGCAGTTCGATCTCCTGCGCCAGCGTTGCATCCGCCTTGGTCAGTTCCTCGATCTTGCGAACCGCATGCAGCACGGTGGTGTGATCGCGATTGCCGAAACGGCGGCCGATCTCGGGAAGAGAGCGCGGGGTCATGATCTTGGCGAGATACATGGCGATCTGGCGCGGCCGCACGATGGTGCGCGTGCGGCGGGCCGAAAGCAGGTCGGCCTTGGTCACGTTGTAGTGCTTGGAGACGATACGCTGGATATCCTCGATCTTCACCCGGCGCGGCTCGACAGCGCGGATGAGGTCGCGAAGCGTGGTTTCGGCCATCTCCTGCGTGACCGGCTGGCCGGTCAGCTGGTTATGGGCGATCAGCCGGTTCAGCGCGCCTTCCAGGTCGCGGCCCGAGGCGGTGATGTTGCGGGCGACGTAGTCCAGCACGCCTTCGGGGATCGAGAAGTTCGGGTAGGTGGCGCGCACCGTCTCGATACGGCTCATCAGGATGGCGCGGCGCAGGTTGTAGTCCGGATCGCCGATCGCAACCACCAGGCCGCCGGCAAGGCGCGACCGGACCCGGTCGTCGAGCGTTTCCAGTTCCGACGGCGGGCGGTCGGCGGCAACGATCACCTGGCGCGCGCTGTCGATCAGCGCGTTCAGCGTATGGCAGAACTCCTGCTGCACCTGCTTGCCATGGAGGAATTGCATGTCGTCGATGAGCAGCAGGTCGATCGCCCGCAAGGTATCCTTGAAGGCGAGGGCGGATTGCGCCTTCAGCGCCGCCACGAAGCGGTACATGAAATGCTCGGCGGTCAGGTAAAGCACGCGCCGCCCGGCCGCCTTCGCCTGGGCCGCAACAGCCTGCATCAGATGGGTTTTGCCGAGGCCGACGGAGGCATGCAGGTAAAGCGGATTGAAATTCACCTTCCCGCCCGCGGCAACCTGCCGGGCGGCGGCGAGCGCCAGTGCATTGGAATCGCCTTCAACGAACGAGCCGAAGGTGTATTTCGGATCGAGCGCCGCGCCGTCGAGGCCATCGGAGGCTGTAGCTGAAGATTCCGGCTGCTTCGCCGAAACTGCCACGGCCGGAACCGCCGGCGTTGTGGCCGGGCGCACTGCCTCGCCAATGGCGATCGGACGGGTGTCCCCTGCCGGCCGGGGCACCGGGTTCCGGGCGGCGACAGGGGCGGTGGCGGCCGTGGCGGCGCGCTGCACGGTCGGGCGGATCGCGCCGCGGACCGTCAGTTCGATGCGGTGAACATCGCCGCATTCACGCTTCCAAAGTCCCATCAGCCGGTCGCGGTAATGCGACTGGATCCACTGTTTCAGAAAGCGGGTGGGAACGGAAAGCCGGATGGTGCCGTCATCATGCCCTTCCAGGTCCACGCGAGCAAACCAGCTCGCAAAAACGTCCTCGCCGAGTTCCGCGCGAAGCCGCTTCTTGACCCTTGCCCATTGCTCCGGTCCCGGAACTTCCTGAAGGTCCATAGCTTTCGCCTCCAAATCTGGTCGGGAACGAACCGCCGCAGCCGTCCCGAATAAAAATGCCTCAGCCGCATGTGCGGCCTGGTTTGTGTCTTTTTGCGCAAAAGAAGCCACCGTGACGGACCTCTCCGTCGCGCGCGCACCTTCTGGCGTATTGCTGGTTGGGCTAGCTTTGCGAGCCCGGAAGGCGTGGCGCCCTCCGTGCAATCCCTGCCCCTTGGCGTCCTGCCTTGCGAGGCAGGGGCTGGGGGCCACCCATCACGATCGAGTGGCGCGAAAGACCGGTTTCTTCCGCAGCAGGTGCTGCCGATCGGGCCCTCGCGCCGGACCGGCACAGAAAATCGATTGAGCCGTCATGGTCAAGCCCTTCTTTGAAGAGATCCTGCAACAAGGTTTCCAGGGCATGTCCCGGAGAAGCGACTGCATGCAGGTTCCGCCGGGCGGCGGAAAGGGCTCTGCCGTGGACCTCGAATGAAGTCCGGGCGTTGGAGAAATACCAATTCGCGATCTCGTGCGAATGGAGAGAGCGGGTCTTCGATGTGTCGCAGAAAGCCTTGCAGGCTGTCTTAGCGTCGCCGTCCCCCGCATTTGCTGTTGATTGTTTATATGACACAGTGCCCCCTTCTTGCTGAAGTAAATCCAGCAAGTTCAACGCCGTTTGTTTTTATGATTATTACCCGCCGGCTAGTGGCGGGTTAGTCCCCCGCAGTGAAGAACGCCCACTGTAGGCAGGCCTGTCAGATTGGCCGAATGGTCTCGGTCTCTCTATAGTTCGGCAATAGTTAACCATTGCTCTTTCACAGGCTCTTTTGTTTCTGTTTTACGATTGGTCCGGGCGACCGCCCGATGGAGATGACAATACACAGGCGGGTTGGGGGTCGCAACAGCGTATGGTTACTAAAATCTTAACGTTGCGCGGGGCTGTGGCCTGACGACAACGCCCCTCTTCTGGCGAGGCCTGCGGAATGTATTTTGACTCAAGGTTTTTTGGACATGGCAGGGTTGATTCCCACTTTATGTAACAGGCCCAAAAAAAATTATTTCGACGCCGTCTTGACTCCTGCCGAATCCGCTTTTGCTCAGTCCATACTTGGGGACATAGGGCTAAGCCAATGAAAAATATAGAAAAATAGTGTCACCCGGATTTTCTGATAATTTCCTGTCTTCGGCATCAGTCTTTAGTCGGATAGCGTAGGGTACGGTTTCGTCGGCTAAACAAGAAACTAAACAAAAAAGCCCGGCCAATGGCCGGGCTTTTCAGTAATTCAAAATTTGAACTTTAGGCCTGAAGCGCCTTGATGCGGGCATTGAGGCGGGAAACTTTCCGCGCTGCCATGTTCTTGTGGAACACGCCCTTGGTGACTGCGCGCATGATTTCCGGTTGCGCCTGCTTGAAGGCGGTGTTCGCGGCCGTCTGATCGCCGGAAGCGATTGCTTCCTCCACGGCGCGCAGGAAGGTGCGCACGCGGCTGCGACGGGCCTTGTTGATGGCCGTGCGGCGAGCGATCTTGCGCGTCGCCTTCTTGGCCGAAGAGGTGTTGGCCATGGTCTGTCCTGATCCCCTACTCGGGCTTTGAGCGTGGAACTTGCGGTTCCGATCGCATGCGAGGCCGCCGCAAGCCGCCCCGGTCAATCGAAGTGAAACGAAAACGGCGGCAGGCCGACCTGCCACCGATCAAGCGGTGCTTATAGTGGTGCCGGTTGCCGCCGTCAACGCGTTTCCTGCGCGAGACCGGCTACTTGTTGCGGAATTGCGGAGCGCGCTTTTCCACGAAGGCAGCCATGCCTTCCTTCTGGTCCTCGCTGGCGAACATGGAATGGAAAACCCGACGCTCGAAGCGCACGCCCTCCGCCAGCGTCGTCTCATAGGCGCGGTTGACGCTTTCCTTGGTCATCATGGCGATGGGCAGCGAGTAATCGGCGATCTTCTCGGCGACCTTGAGGGCTTCCTCCAGCAATTCGTCGAGCGGCACCACGCGGCTTGCAAGGCCGGAGCGCTCGGCTTCGGCGGCGTCCATCGTGCGGCCCGTCAGGCACATTTCCATCGCCTTGGACTTGCCGACGAAACGGGTCAGGCGCTGGGTACCGCCGGCGCCCGGCATGACGCCAAGGGTGATTTCCGGCTGGCCGAAGCGGGCATTGTCCGCCGCCAGGATGAAATCGCACATCATGGCAAGTTCGCAGCCGCCGCCGAGCGCGTAACCGGCAACGGCGGCGATGATGGGCTTGCGGAACCGCGAAACGTAATCCCAGCTGGTGATGAAGTCGTTCTTGTAGGCGTCGATATAGGTGAGCGAGCTCATTTCCTTGATATCGGCGCCCGCGGCGAATGCCTTTTCGGAGCCCGTCAGCACCACGCAGCCCGTCTTGTCGTCCTTCTCGAACTTGGCGAGGGCCTCGTTCAGTTCGCCGATCAGTTCCGAGTTCAGGGCGTTGAGCGCCTTCGGCCGGTTGAGCGTGATGAGCCCCACCTTGCCGCGCTTCTCGACGATGATGTTGTTGTATGCCATGAAACCTCCCCCAGTCGGCCCGCCGCTTCCGCGCGGGCGAGTTCTCAAGGACGGACCTCGCCCTGATATGGAGCGACGGTCTTCTGTCGGCGAATTCTTGCGCATCAGGCGTAGCCCAAGGCCAATTGCCCCGCAACCACCCCTGACCGAATGGCGGGGGGCGGCCGGACGCTTGCGCTCCTATCCCTGGCACACCGGGCAATAGAATGTGGAGCGGCCCGACTGCACCAGTCGTTCGATGGTGCCGGAACAGGCCGGTTTGCGGCATTCCTCGCCTTCCCGGCCGTAGACGGCGAAGCGATGCTGGAAATAGCCGAGCGTGCCGTCGGCCTGCCGGTGGTCGCGCAGCGACGAGCCTCCCGCCTCGATCGCTTCGGCAATGACGCTCCTGACGGCCTCGGCCAGGCGCTCGGCGCCCTTCGTCGGCCTGCCCTTCGCGGTGACGAGGCTGGCGGCGGGATCCTTCGGTGAAAGATCCGCGCGGTGGAGCGCCTCGCACACATATATATTGCCGAGCCCCGCGATCAGATGCTGGTCGAGCAGGGTGGCCTTCAGCGGGCTCTTCCTGCCGGCGAACAGGCGGGCGAGGAGGTCGGCATTGAATTCGTTGCCGGTCGGCTCGACGCCAAGCCTTTCGAAGAGCGGATGGCGCTCCAGTTCGCCGCGCTCCACCAGGGTCATGAAGCCGAAGCGGCGCGGGTCGTTGTAGACGATGCGCAGCGCGGCATGGCCCGGCGGCGGCGCCAGGTGAAAGACCACATGGTCGTGGCGCGGATCCTTGGACTTTTCGTGGAAGAAGGGGCCGATCGCCTTCGTCGCTTCCGCTTCGATGCGGAAGGAGCCCGACATGCCGAGATGCATGACGAGGATGGTCTGATCGTCGAGATCGGCCATCAGGTATTTCGACCGCCGACCGAGGCTCGTGACCTTCCGGCCTTCCAGCCGCTCGGCAAAGGCGTCGGGAAAGGGAAAGCGCAGGTTGGCGCGGCGCTGTTCGACGCGTTCCAGCCGCGCGCCTTCGAAGCTTGGCGCAAGGCCGCGCCGAACGGTTTCCACCTCGGGTAATTCAGGCATTCAGGTGCAGGTCCTTGCATCGGGCGAGATCAAAGGGCATGAGGAGCGCTCGCCCGCCTCCGCCTTGTGGCGGGTGTGGCGTCGGGCGGCGTTTCTTCCATGCGCGCTATATATTATGGTCCGCCGCGAAAAGGAGAACAGGCATGGTTGCAAACGGTGATCCCGGTTCGGCGGGCGGACGCACGCAAGGTCCGGAGATGGCGACGAGCTTCGGCTTCAGGACCGTCGCGGATGGCGACAAGCAGCCGCTGGTCAACGATGTCTTCCACAAGGTCGCGCGCCGCTACGACATCATGAACGACCTGATGTCGGCTGGCCTGCATCGCGTCTGGAAGGATGCGATGGTGTCCACGCTGGCGCCGCCGAAATCGGCCGGACGCGGGTTCAAGGTGCTGGACGTTGCCGGCGGCACTGGCGACGTTGCCATGCGCATCGTCGAACGCTCCGGCAACACGGCGCATGCCGTGGTCTGCGACATCAACGGATCGATGCTGTCGGTTGGCCGCGACCGGGCGGCGAAGGCCGGCCTTTCCGAATATGTCCGTTTTGTCGAAGGCAACGCGGAATCACTTCCCTTTCCCGCGGGCCATTTCGACGCCTACACGATCGCTTTCGGCATTCGCAACGTGCCGCATATCGATCGCGCGCTCACCGAGGCCTTCCGCGTGCTGAAGCGCGGCGGCAGGCTGCTGGTGCTTGAATTCTCGCAGGTCGACATTCCGTTCCTGGACCGCATCTACGACGCTTATTCCTTCAACGCGATCCCGGCCATCGGCCAGGCGGTCGCCGGTGACGGGGAGCCTTACCGCTACCTGGTGGAATCGATTCGCAAGTTCCCGCATCAGGAGCGCTTCGCCCAGATGATCCGCGACGCCGGCTTCTCGCGGGTGACCTACCGCAATTACACCGGCGGCATCGCCTGCCTGCATAGCGGCTGGAAGATCTGACGCCGATGGCCCTTACCGCCCTTTTTCGGCTTGCCCGGGCCGGCTACGTGATGGCCCGCGAGGGCGTGTTCGGCATGTTCGACCTGCCGGACCTGCCGCCGGGGCCGCATTTCGCGCTGAAACTCGTGCGCCTGCTGGAGCGCCGTTCGGTGCGCACCAAGCCGGCGGATCGGCGGCTGACCGACGCCCTGACCAGGCTCGGGCCGTCCTATGTGAAGCTCGGCCAGTTTCTGGCCACGCGTGCCGACGTGGTCGGCAGGGACGTGGCGCGCGAGCTTGCAGCCCTTCAGGACAAGCTGCCGGCCTTCCCGGTCGAAGAGGCCCGCAAGGTGGTTGCCGAGCAGCTTGGCCGGCCGATCGACGAGGTCTTCGTCGAATTCGGCGAGGCGGTTGCCGCGGCGTCCATTGCCCAGGTCCACGAAGCGAAGGTGCTGGACCGAGACGGCGAGGTCAGGCGGGTCGCCGTCAAGGTGCTGCGGCCGGGGGTGGCCAGCCGCTTCAGGCGTGATCTCGACGGCTTTTATGCCGTCGCCCGCCTGGCCGAAAAGCTGCATCGTCCGTCCAGGCGGTTGCGGCCGATTGCGGTGGTGGACACCCTTGCCCGTTCCGTCGAGCTTGAGATGGATTTCCGCCTCGAAGCGGCGGCTTTGTCGGAAATGGCGGAGAACACGCGCGATGATCCCGGCTTCCGCGTGCCGGCGGTCGACTGGACGCGTACGGCGAAGTCGGTCCTGACGCTTGAATGGATCGACGGCCGCAAACTGTCCGACGTCGAGGGCCTCGCAGAGGACGGTCACGACCTTCCCGCCCTTGGCGCTTCCATCATCCAGTCCTTCCTGCGCCATGCCGTGCGCGACGGCTTTTTCCATGCCGATATGCACCAGGGCAATCTTTTCGTGGAGGCGGACGGTACGCTGGTCGCCGTCGATTTCGGCATCATGGGCCGCTTGTCGCGGGCCGAGCGTCGCTTCCTCGCCGAGATCCTCTACGGATTCATCACCCGCAACTACAAACGCGTGGCGGAGGTGCATTTCGAAGCGGGCTATGTGCCCGGCGATCAGGATGTCGATCTGTTCGCCCAGGCGATCCGGGCGATCGGCGAGCCCATCCACGGTCACGACGCGTCGGAAATCTCCATGGCGAGGCTGCTAACCCAGCTTCTGGAGGTGACCGAGCTTTTCAACATGCACACCCAGACCCAGCTCATCATGCTGCAGAAAACGATGGTGGTGGTGGAGGGCGTCGCCCGCACGCTCGACCCGCATCTCGACATGTGGCGGACGTCCGAACCGGTGGTGCGCAGCTGGATCGAGCACAATCTCGGGCCCGCCGGTCGCCTGCAGGATGTTGCCGGCGGGCTTTCGGCGCTCGGCCGCATCGCCACCGACCTGCCGATCTTTGCCGAGCGCATCGGCAGGCTTTCTGCCGATTTCGAGCGCATGGCCGAGCGTGGCCTGCGTTTCGACCCGGAGACGGCGGAGGCGATCGGCAAGGCGGAGGCTCGCCACACCCGCTCCGGCCGCGCGGCGCTGTGGGTCATTGCCGCGCTAATCGCGCTTACCCTTCTTGTCTGACCGGCGTGACCCGCCTGAGCGTCAGGTTGAGGCGGCCGCCATTGGCAAGCAGCGTCGAGGTGCCCGCCAGAACCCGGTCGATGCCGTGAAAGGCGAGCCTTGCGTTACCGCCCAGCACCACCACGTCGCCGGAGGCGAGCTTCATCGATGTGGTGGGGTCCTTGCGGTTCGTGCCACCGACGCGAAAGACCGCGGTATCGCCCAGCGACACGGAGACAACGGGGGCAGATAAATCTTCCTCGTCGCGGTCCTGATGCAGGCCCATCCGGGCGCCAGGTGCATAGAAATTGATGAGGCAGGCTTCCGGTTCGGGCGCGCCGGCTGCAACGTCCTCCCACAGATCCAGCAGGCGCTGCGGTATCGGCGGCCAGGTCCGTCCGCTGTCTGGATGGTGCGGCTGATAGCGATAGCCATCGATATCCGATACCCAGCCGAGCGGCCCGCAATTCGACATGCGCACGGAAAACGCCTTGCCGGTACGCGGCATCACCGGCTGGAAGAGCGGCGCCTGCGCGATCGCCTGCCTGATTTCCCCGACAAGGCTTTCCTGCGCCTGCCGGTCGAAATAGCCGGGCAGAAATCGCAGCCCGTTCCCGCTCGGATGTAACTTCAAGCTCGACGCCATCCCCTGAACTGTCTCTTTATATATGGAGGATCGTAGTGAACTGCCTCCCGTTCCGCCACTTGGTGGACTCCTCGGCAAGGAAGCGTTAAGCCCTGTTGTCCAAATCAACGCAAGAAGCGCCTTGCGCTCGTCTTGCGAGGCGCCAGCCGCCAACTTATATACCGTTCACGTTCAGCATCCCGCGTTTTCCTGCCATTTGGCAGGCGGCTGCCGGGAGCACATCAAAACGTGAATGGGGGCCGTCTGGATGCCGCAACGGGTCCGGTCGGTCTGCTGGAAAGAGAGGATATTATGGCAAAGGTCATCGGCATCGACCTCGGTACAACCAATTCCTGCGTCGCCGTCATGGACGGCAAGGCCGCGAAAGTGATTGAGAATGCGGAAGGCGCGCGCACCACGCCCTCGATGGTCGCCTTCTCCGACGATGGCGAGCGTCTCGTCGGCCAGCCGGCGAAGCGCCAGGCCGTCACCAATCCGACCGGGACCCTCTTTGCCGTCAAGCGCCTGATCGGTCGCCGCTACGAGGATCCGACGGTCGCCAAGGACAAGGCCCTCGTTCCCTACGAGATCGTCAAGGCCGACAATGGCGATGCATGGGTCCAGGCCAATTCGCAGAAATATTCGCCGTCGCAGGTTTCCGCCTTCATCCTGCAGAAGATGAAGGAAACCGCCGAAGCCTATCTCGGCGAAACGGTCACGCAGGCCGTCATTACGGTTCCCGCCTATTTCAACGACGCTCAGCGTCAGGCCACCAAGGATGCCGGCAAGATCGCGGGTCTCGAGGTGCTGCGCATCATCAACGAGCCGACGGCCGCCGCGCTCGCCTACGGGCTTGAGAAGAACGAAGGCAAGACGATCGCCGTCTATGATCTCGGCGGCGGCACCTTCGACGTGTCGGTGCTGGAAATCGGCGATGGCGTTTTCGAGGTGAAGTCGACGAACGGCGACACGTTCCTCGGCGGCGAGGACTTCGACATGCGCCTCGTCGACTATCTGGCTGCGGAGTTCAAGAAGGAGCAGGGCATCGACCTGAAGGCCGACAAGCTCGCCCTGCAGCGCCTGAAGGAAGCGGCGGAGAAGGCGAAGATCGAGCTTTCTTCCTCGTCGCAGACAGAGATCAACCTGCCCTTCATTACCGCCGATGCGTCCGGTCCCAAGCACCTGACCATGAAGCTGACGCGCGCCAAGTTCGAGCAGTTGGTCGATGATCTGGTCCAGCGCACCATCGAGCCGTGCAAGGCGGCGCTGAAGGATGCGGGCCTGGCGGCCGGCCAGATCGACGAGGTCGTGCTCGTCGGCGGCATGACGCGCATGCCCAAGATCCAGGAAGTGGTGAAGACCTTCTTCGGCAAGGAGCCGCACAAGGGCGTGAACCCGGACGAGGTTGTCGCCATGGGTGCGGCGATCCAGGCCGGTGTGCTCCAGGGCGACGTCAAGGACGTGCTGCTTCTCGATGTCACGCCGCTGTCGCTCGGCATCGAGACGCTGGGCGGCGTCTTTACCCGTCTGATCGACCGCAACACGACGATCCCGACCAAGAAGAGCCAGGTCTTCTCTACCGCCGAGGACAATCAGACGGCGGTGACGATCCGCGTCTTCCAGGGTGAGCGCGAGATGGCGGCCGACAACAAGATGCTTGGCCAGTTCGATCTCGTCGGCATTCCGCCGGCGCCGCGCGGCGTGCCGCAGGTCGAGGTCACATTCGACATCGACGCCAACGGCATCGTCAATGTCTCGGCCAAGGACAAGGGCACGGGCAAGGAACAGCAGATCCGCATCCAGGCTTCCGGCGGCCTGTCGGACGCCGACATCGACAAGATGATCAAGGATGCCGAGGCGCATGCGGACGAAGACCGCAAGCGCAAGGAGCTGGTCGAGGCGAGGAACCAGGGCGAGGCTCTGGTCCATTCGGCCGAGAAGTCCGTGAAGGACTATGGCGACAAGGTTTCTTCGGCCGAGAAGGACGCGATCGAAGCGGCGATCGCTGATCTCAAATCCGCGCTTGAGGGCGAGGACCTTGAGGCCATCCAGTCCAAGACGCAGTCGCTTGCCGAAGCTTCGATGAAGCTTGGCGAGGCCATGTACAAGCAGGCCCAGTCGGAAGAGGCGGATGCTTCCACCGGCGAGGGCGGTGACGACGCTTCGCGCAAGGATGAAGATGTCGTCGATGCCGATTTCGAGGAAGTCCGGGACGAGGACGATAAGAAGTCGGCCTGATCGAGGCCTGTTCGAGCCGGCGCCGGGGCAACCTGGCGCCGGTTCCTTTCGAAAATGGCCCGCTATGACAGTGCGCTTTTCGATCCGTTTCGTTTAAGAAGGCTGAGCCCGCGCCGTTGGAAAGGCGGCGCGGGCTTACCGCCGCGAACGGTGGGGATCCCGCGGGTGTCGTGCTGAATTCAGGTGAATGAATTCATGGAAAAACGTGATTTCTACGAAGTGCTCGGCGTTGGCCGCGAAGCGGACGAGAAGGAGCTGAAGAGCGCCTATCGCAAGCTCGCCATGAAGTTCCACCCGGATCGCAATCCGGGCGACGCCTCGGCCGAGGCCCAGTTCAAGGAAGTCAACGAAGCCTATGACACGTTGAAGGATGCGCAAAAGCGCGCCGCTTACGACCGCTTCGGCCATGCCGCGTTCGAGAATGGCGGATTTGGCGGCGGTCGTGGTCACGGCAACGATTTCGCGTCCGCGATGTCGGATATTTTCGACGAATTCTTCGGCATGGGTTCCAGCCGCCGTTCGAACGGGCGCGAGCGCGGTGCGGATCTGCGCTACAATCTCGAGATTACGCTTGAAGAAGCCTACACGGGCAAGGCGGTGGAGATCGAGGTGCCGACTTCGATCACCTGTGACGCCTGTTCCGGCAGCGGCGCCAAGCCCGGCACCCAGCCCACCAACTGCCGCACTTGCGGTGGGGCCGGCCGCGTGCGTGCCGCACAGGGCTTCTTCACGCTGGAGCGGACTTGTCCCACCTGTCAGGGACGTGGGCAGGTGATTTCCGACCCCTGCGGGACCTGCGGCGGATCCGGCCGCAAGACCCAGAACCGGACGCTCTCGGTCAACATTCCGGCCGGCATAGAGGATGGCACCCGCATCCGGCTCGGCGGCGAGGGCGAGGCGGGCCTGCGCGGCGGTCCTCCGGGCGATCTCTATATCTTCCTGTCCATCAAGCCGCACGCCTTCTTCCAGCGCGATGGCGCGGACCTCTTCTGCCGCGTGCCGATTTCCATGACGACGGCGGCGCTTGGCGGGCAGTTCGACGTGCCGACGCTCGAAGGCGCGCCGACCCGCGTCAAGGTTCCCGAAGGCAGTCAGACCGGCAAGCAGTTCCGCCTCAAGGGCAAGGGCATGCCGGTGTTGCGGACGGCGCAATTCGGCGACCTGTATATCCAGGTCACGGTCGAAACGCCGACGAACCTCACCAAGAGGCAGCGTGAGCTTTTGGCCGAATTCGAGCAGGAATCCTCCGGTGCCACGCATCCGGAGTCACACGGATTCTTTTCCAGAGTTAAGGATTTTCTAGATAATCTAGGTAGTTAGCGGATTTCGCCATCAATTTGCCATCTCGTGCGTCAAGCCTGTACCCTGCCGATTGAGTGAAAAGGTGTTTCAGCAATGCTTGACGTATCGGCCCGCAAGGTTCGGGGATTGACGGCAAAGATCGCAGATGAAGTGCGCTTCATCCGCAGTTGGGCGGAAAAGCCGCTGACGACGGGTGCTGTCAGTCCGTCGGGCCCCGATCTCGCGAAGAAGATGGCGGGCTTCGTTGAAGCCGGACGCAGCGGCGACGTGCTGGAGCTTGGACCGGGTACCGGAGTTGTCACCAAGGCGATCCTGGATCGCGGCATCGCGCAGGAACGCCTCGTCGCGGTCGAGTTCAACCGCGATTTCTGCGACCTTCTCGGGCGGCGGTTTCCTGGCATGAGTGTGGTGGAGGGCGACGCCTATCGCCTGCGCGACACGTTGAGCGACGTCGAGCCGGGCAGCCTTGCCAGCATCGTCTCCTCGCTGCCCCTGTTTACCCGGCCGAGGGAAGAGCGGCGCTCGCTGCTTGGCGATGCGCTCGATCTCCTGCAGCCCGGCGCCCCCTTCATCCAGTTCTCCTATGCCCTTGTGCCGCCGATTGCGGAGGAAGAGGGAAACCTGATGATCGAGCGGACGAACTGGATCGTCATGAACCTGCCGCCTGCCCGCGTCTTCGTCTATCGCAGGGCCGGGCAACCGAATTGATGTCCTGATCTGTTTCTGTGTTGTTTTCGGGTTTTACGAATCCCGCGAAAATTTGTTTTCGGTCCGACTGATTTCGCATATTCCCTTAAAGATTCGACACAGTTGTTGGTCGATGGGATGATGTTTCCGCTTTTCGGCTGGGGGAAATGAAAAGCGCCGCTGTCATGGAACTCTCGGGAGGAAACGCCATGGCTACCTGGAAACCGGATCCCTCTTTCTATCCATCTCCGCGAATGGCCGCCAAGGCTCCGATCGAAAAGCTCGCCTACGTGGCGGCCTTCGACCCGGACCGCAAGAAACCGGACGCCATTGCCGTCGTCGATGTCGATCCGAAATCGGCGACCTACGCCGAAATCGTCGGCCAGGTGGAAATGCCCAATACGGGAGACGAATTGCATCATTTCGGCTGGAACGCCTGTTCCTCCTGCCTGTGTCCGAACGCGCCGCATCCGCATGTCGAGCGGCGCTATCTCGTGGTGCCGGGCCTGCGCTCCTCGCGCCTGCATATCATCGACACCAAGCCCGATCCGAAGAACCCGAAGATCGTCAAGGTGATCGAACCGGAGGAAATCGCCGAGAAGGCCGGCTATTCGCGGCTGCACACGATCCATTGCGGGCCGGAAGGTATCTACGTGAACGCGCTCGGCAACGGCGAAGGCAAGGCGCCGGGCGGCATCTTCCTGCTCGACCACGACAATTTCGAGGTGCTGGGCCAGTGGGAGATGGATCGCGGGCCGCAGAAGCTTGCCTATGACTTCTGGTGGCATCTCGGCCACGACACCATGGTGACCAGCGAATGGGGCACGCCCGACACGTTTGAGAACGGACTGGTGCCGGAAGTGCTGCTGGGGTCCAAATACGGCCGGCGCATCCACTTCTGGGACCTGCACAAGCGCAAGCACCTGCAGGAGATAGACCTGGGCGAGGAGCATCAGCTCGTCTTCGAGCTTCGCCCGGCGCATGACCCGACCAAGGCCTATGGCTTCGTCGGCTGCGTCATCAGTCTGAAGGACCTCTCCGCGTCGATCTGGACCTGGTATCGCGACGGATCGAAATGGGCGATCAAGAAGGTGATCGAGATCCCGGCGGAGCCCGCCGATCCGGACCGGTTGCCGCCGATCCTGAAAGGCTTCAAGGCGGTGCCGCCGCTGGTTACCGATATCGATCTGTCGATGGACGACCGCTTTCTCTACGTCTCGTGCTGGGGAACGGGCGATATGATCCAGTATGACGTTACCGACCCGTTCAAGCCGAAGGAGACGGGGCGCGTACGCATTGGCGGCATTGTGTCGCGCGCAACCCATCCCGGCGCGCGCAACGGCGCTTTGAATGGCGGACCGCAGATGGTGGAGGTGAGCCGCGACGGCAAACGCGTCTATTTCACCAACTCGCTCTACGGCGCCATTGATCCGCAATTCTATCCCGAGGGTATAGACGGCTGGATGGTGAAGCTCGATGTGGGCGACAATGGCGGCATCGACTTCGACGAAAGGTTCTTCGTCGACTGGCCGAAGGGCCATCGCCCGCATCAGGTGCGGCTGGAGGGCGGCGATTGCTCGTCCGACTCCTACTGCTACCCGTGACCGGGCAGCCGGCAACCGGCAGGGGCGGCTGAAATGTCGCCCTGGCTGGTGCTGGCCGGCCTCGGCGCCTTTCACGGCATCAATCCGGCGATGGGTTGGCTTTTCGCGGTGGCGCTCGGCCTCCACCGTGACAGCCGCTCCGCGCTGTGGCTTTCGCTGATCCCGATCGCCGCCGGCCACGCGGTCTCGATCGCCCTGGTGGCGGCGGCTATCGTTTTTCTCGGCCTTGTGGTGGAGCCGCAATTGCTGGAGCGAGTGGCGGGGATCTTTCTGATTGCCTGGGCTGCCTATTATGCCGTTTACGGCCATCGTCACCGCGTGCGCATCGGCATGACCACGGGTCTTGCCGGGCTTGGCCTGTGGTCCTTCCTGATGGCGACCGGCCACGGCGCCGGGCTGATGCTGGTGCCGGTGATCATTCCCCTTTGCCTGTCGGCAAGCCCGGCCGGCGAGCTGACCGCCTCAGGCTCGCTGCCCGTGGCTCTTGCGGCGATCGGCGTCCACACCGGCGCCCTGCTGGCAACCACCGCGCTTGTCGCAGGCGTCGTCTATGAATGGGCGGGGCTCGCTTTCCTGCGCCAGGGCTGGATCAACATGGATATGATCTGGGTGGCGGCGCTGCTCGCCACCGGTTTGATCCTTATCCTTTAACCTACGCCACCTGCCCCGCCAGACGGATCGGGCGGCCCGGCGCGATCTCGGAGGCGGCGGCAACGATCGCATCCGCGTCGATGCCGAAATGCCGGTAGAGATCGGCGATGGTGCCGGTCTGGCCGAAATGCTCGACGCCAAGCGCCACGGTACGATGGCCGATCACGCCGCCGAGCCAGGCAAGCGTGGCGGGATGTCCGTCGGTGACGCTGATCAGCGTGCAATGGCGCGGCACGTCGGCAAGCAGGCGCTCGATATGGCTCGTCGCGCCTTTTTGCCCGCGCTTGCGCATGCGCATCGCCGCGTGCCAGCCCGCGTTCAGACGGTCGGCGGAGGTTACGGCAAGAACGCCGATATCGCGCCGGTCGTCACCGATACGGCCGGCCGCCTCGATCGCCTCTGGGGCCACCACGCCCTGATAGGCGATGACGACCTCCGCGTTCGGTCCGGGCTTGCGCAGCCAGTAGGCGCCGTCGATGACACCCTGGCGGAATTCGGCGGTGTCGCGGCTGGCCGGCTGTTCCAGCGCGCGGGTGGACAGCCTGAGATAGACGGAGCCGCCGGTCTCGTCGCGCAGCCAGGTGTTCTCGTCCCGGTCCGCCTTGCCGTCGCGCTGCATGTAGTCGAAAGCCCAGTCCATGACGATCGACAACTCGTCGAGATAGGCGGGCTCGAAGGAGGCGAGGCCGTCCTGCGCCATGCCGATCAGCGGCGTGCCGACGGACTGGTGCGCGCCGCCTTCGGGCGCCAGCGTCACGCCGGAGGGTGTGGCGGCCAGCAGGAAGCGCGCATCCTGGTAGCAGGCGTAGTTCAGCGCATCGAGACCGCGCGCGATGAAGGGATCGTAGAGCGTGCCGACGGGCAGCAGGCGTTCGCCGAACAGCGAGTGCGACAGGCCGGCGGCTCCCAGCAACAGGAAGAGGTTCATCTCGGCGATGCCGAGTTCGATATGCTGGCCCTGCCTGTCGAACCGCCACTTCTGCGCCGAAGGCACGCGCTCGTCGCGGAACGTGTCGGCGATCTCCTCGCGGGCAAAGAGCCCGCGCCGGTTCACCCATGGCCCAAGATTGGTGGAGACGGTCACGTCCGGCGACGTGGTGACGATGCGGTCGGCGAGCGAGCTGCCGGACTTGGCCAGCGCGTCGAGGATCTTGCCGAAGCCCGCCTGCGTCGAAAGCTCCCTGTCGTCGAGGAAGACCGGTCCCGGCGTGGCGAGCCGGCCGGCGGAATGGCGGCGGCGTCCTTCCCGGAAGAAGGGAACCTCCTTCAAAAAGGCGTCGAGGCCATGGTCGAGGTCCCATTCGCGGCCGTCGCGAACGCCCATCTGCTGCTTGAAGGCGTCCATCTGCGCCGGCGTCATCAGGCCGGAATGGTTGTCCTTGTGCCCTGCCAACGGCGTGTTCCAGCCCTTGATGGTATAGGCCACGAAGGCGACTGGCCGGTCGTGATCTATCCGCGCGAAGGCGTCCGTCAGCGTTTCCAGGCAATGGCCGCCGAGATTGGTCATCAGTTCCTGCAATTCGGCATCGGAGCGGCGGCCGATCAGCGCGCTGACCTTGCCCTGGTCGCCGATATCGTCCTGCAGGCGCTTTCGCCACGCCGCTCCGCCCTGGAAGGTCAGCGCGGAATAGAGCGCGTTCGGGCAGTCGTCGATCCAGCGCTTCAGCGCCTCGCCACCCGGCTCGTCGAAGGCCGCGCGTTGCAGGGCGCCGTATTTCAGGCGCACCACATCCCAGCCGAAAGCGCCGAAGATCGACTCGATGCGCCGGGCAAGGCCCTCGCGCACCACGCCGTCGAGGCTCTGGCGGTTATAGTCGATGATCCACCAGGTGTTGCGCAGGCCGTGCTTCCAGCCTTCCTGCAACGCCTCGTAGACATTGCCCTCGTCGAGCTCGGCGTCGCCGACGAGTGCGATCATCCGTCCCTCGGCGCGCGTCTTCGCCCAGGGTTTGGCGGCGATATAGTCCTGCACCATGGAGGTGAAGGCGGTGATCGCGACGCCGAGACCGACGGAACCGGTAGAGAAATCGACGTCGTCCACGTCCTTGGTGCGGCTGGGATAGGACTGCGCGCCGCCATAGCCGCGAAAATTCTCGAGTCTTTCGCGGGTCTGGTTGCCCATCAGGTACTGGATGGCATGGAAAACGGGCGAGGCATGCGGCTTCACCGCCACGCGGTCCTGCGGCCTCAGCGAATGGAAGTAGAGCGCCGTCATGATGGAAACCATCGAGGCGGACGAAGCCTGATGGCCGCCGACTTTCAGCCCGTCGGTCTTCTCGCGCAGGTGATTGGCGTTGTGGATCGTCCAGCAGGCGAGCCACAGGAGCTTCTTCTCGATTTCCTTCAGGCGGGCCAGATCCATGCCGTTCCTCCCCACAATTCCGGAATGCAGGCTACGCCGCCTCCCGAGGCAGAACTTTATCTGTTATTGCCGACAGACGGCTTCGCTGCGGAAGAATGTTCCTTCTTCCGCAGCGAAGCCGCAATAAATATTCGCCGGTCACGCGGCGAGGCGTTGCCCGTCCTCCCCGAGCGCCTGACGCAGGTCGGCAAGGATGTCGTCTAGCGTCTCCAGGCCGACGGACAGGCGGATCAGCCCGTCCGAAATGCCGTGCTCATGCCGTTCCTCGGCGGTGTAGGTGGAATGTGTCATGCTCGCGGGATGCTGGATCAGCGTTTCGGCATCGCCGAGGCTGACCGCGCGGCGGATCAGCTTCAGCCGGTTGAGAAACGCCATGCCGGCCGCGTAGCCGCCCTTCAGCTCGAAGGCGATCATGCCGCCGAAGCCCGGCATCTGGCGCGTCGCCAGCTCATGTTGGGAGAAGCTTTCCAGCCCCGGATAGTAGACTTTGGCAATGGCCGGGTTTTCCTCCAGCGCGCGGGCGACGGCGTTGGCGGAGGCGCAATGGCGCTCCATGCGCAGTTCCAGCGTCTTCAGCCCGCGCATGATGAGATGGGCGGTCAGCGGCGAAAGCACAGCACCGGTCATGTCCTTCAGGCCGAAGAGGCGGACGTTGCGCATGTCTTCCGCATTGCCCACCGCGATGCCGGCGATCAGGTCGCCGTGGCCGCCGAGATATTTCGTCGCCGAGTGAACGACGACATCGGCGCCGAGTTCGATCGGTCGGGTGATGACGGGCGTGGCATAGGTGTTGTCGACAACGACCCTTGCCCCGTGCCGACGGGCGATCCGGCTCACCGCGGCGATGTCGACAAGGCGCATGTTCGGATTGGCCGGCGTCTCGAAATAGACGACGCGGGTGCGCCCGGAAATCGCGGCCTCCAGGTTCTGCGGGTCGCTCATGTCGACATGGGTGATCGTGATGCCGAAGCGGGTCAGGCCGTGGCGCATGAAGGCGAAGGTGCAGCCGTAGAGCGTCTTGTCGACGATCACCTCGTCGCCCGGCGAAAGGAAAGTCCACAGCACTGCCGTGATCGCGCCCATGCCGGACGCGGTCGCAACACCGGCTTCGGCGCCTTCCAGCATCGCGACGCGTTGCTCCAGCAGATCGACCGTCGGATTGGAAATGCGGGAATAGACATGGCCCGGCCGCTCGCCGGCGAAGATCTCGCCGCCCATCTCCGTCGTCTCGAATGCGAAGGTCGAGGTCATGTGCACCGGCGGTGTCAGTGCGCCCTCATGAGCCATCGGGTCGTAGCCATGGTGGATCGCCGTCGTCGCAAAGCCCTTGAATGTGGTGTCGGCCATGATCTGTCTTCCTTGCTCGCAAAACACTCGCTGACCGAAAGACTAGATGAAAGTGCCTGCGCATTTGTGGCAAAGTCAGGCTCGATCAAGTTTCATATTGGCAGATTCTGCCAGAAAGGCCGCAAATGGATGCGATAGATCGCCGGATCGTCCGCGAGCTTCAGGCAGACGGCAGGCTCACCAACCAGGAACTTTCCGAGCGCGTGCACCTGTCGCCCTCGCCCTGCCTGCGGCGGGTCAGGAACCTGGAAATGGCCGGGATCATCGAAGGCTATGCGGCGATCGTCGACCAGGAGGCATACGGCCTGCCGGTGACGGTGTTCCTGCAGGTCCGCCTCGACCGGCATTCGGAGGAAAATGTTCGGCTCTTCGAGGAAGCGATCCGCAAGATCGACGAGATCATGGAATGCTACCTGATGGCGGGCGATCGCGACTATCTGCTCAGGGTCGTGGTGGCGAGCCTTGGCGACTACGAGGATTTCATCCGCCGCCGCATCCACAAGATCCCGGGCATCGCCTCGCTCGATTCAAGCTTTGCCTATGGCATCGTCAAGAAAAGCCAGGTGCTGCCGGGTTGAGGCATCCGGGAAGCTGAGGCTGAGAGGCAGCAGCTTCTCTGCCATAGCCTCTCGGTTCATCATTGCCGGGCTTAACCCGGCAATCCATCGGGAGCCCGAGTTCTTGACCGCCGCCCGTTGGATCGCCGGGTCTGGGCCCGGCGAAGACGAGCGGAGAGGATGTGCGACCCATTTGGCGAGCGAACTTGCTGCAAAGGCTTGCCCCAAGCTCCCGTCACGCTGGCTCCCGTCACCCTGGCTCTCGCGATGCGCGTTGCCGCGCACGCGGGCCCGGATGACACAGCGAGGGACAACCTCAGGAGCTGCTTGGTGGACCGGGTGCCGTAGCTCGGGCTGGCCGGCGCGGAACCACGCTTTATATGCGAGGGGAGCCCAATCGAAGAATAGAGCGGAGACGCCATGCGCACCCCGAGGATCCTCGTTTTTGCCGGCTCGACCCGCACCGGTTCCTATAACGGTCGGCTTGCCGATCATATGGTGCAGTGCCTGGAAGCGGCCGGAGCGGAGGTAACGCGCATCTCGCTTGCCGACTATCCCCTGCCGATCTTCAATGCGGATCTGGAACGCGAGGAAGGTGCGCCGGAAAACTCCGTCCGGCTGAAGGCGCTTTTCCAGCGGCATGACGGAATTTTCATAGCAAGCCCCGAATACAACACCTCCATCACGCCGCTGCTGAAGAACACGCTGGACTGGGTGTCGCGCCTTTCCGAAGACGGCGAGCCGCCGTCCGCCGCCTTCAAGAACCGCGTCTTCGCGGTGGGCGCCGCCTCGCCCGGACAGTTCGGGGGCATGCGCGGGCTGATCGGCCTGCGGACGATCCTTGAGATCGGGGTCGGCGCCTTTGTGATTCCAGAGATGGTGTCGATCCCGAAGGCGAAGGACGCCTTCGACGAGGACGGCAGGCTGAAGGAAGGACCGCCGACCCGCCATGCCGACGCCCTGGTGAAAAGGCTGCTTGCCGAAGTGGCGCTGAGGTCTGGATGAGGTTGCGGCGGTTGGCATTCTCCATCGTCGGCCTTACATAGGGCGGGCCCGGTTGCCTTCCTGGACCGGGGCAACGAATGAGAGGCTTTCATGAACCAAAATGGCGAACCGGCCAGCTGGCACGGCACGACCATTCTCACGGTGCGCAAGGCCGGCCAGGTGGTGATCGCCGGCGACGGCCAGGTGTCGCTCGGCCAGACCGTGATCAAGAATTCCGCCCGCAAGGTCCGTCCGCTTTCCAAGGGCGACGTGATCGGCGGTTTCGCCGGCGCCACGGCCGACGCCTTCACGCTGTTCGAGCGGCTGGAAGCCAAGCTCGAGCAGTATCCCGGCCAGTTGATGCGCGCCTGCGTGGAACTGGCCAAGGACTGGCGCACCGACCGCTATCTGCGCCGGCTGGAAGCGATGATGATCGTCGCCGACAAAACGACCTCGCTGGTGCTGACCGGCAATGGCGACGTGCTGGAACCGGAAGGCGGCGTGATGGGTATTGGCTCGGGCGGCAATTTCGCGCTCGCCGCGGCGCGCGCGCTTGTCGACACGGATCTCGATGCGGAAGCCGTCGCCCGCAAGGCGATGGCGATCGCCGCCGATATCTGCGTCTATACCAACAGCAACCTGACGATAGAGCGGCTGGAAAGCGAGCGCTGAGGCTCAGGCAGCTTTCCAGGCCAACCCGATCGAGGAATCAATCGTCCATGTCCACGTTTTCCCCCCGCGAGATCGTCTCCGAACTCGACCGCTACATTATCGGCCAGAAGGAGGCGAAGCGCGCGGTCGCGATCGCGCTCAGGAACCGCTGGCGCCGCCAGCAGCTGACCGGCGTAATGCGCGAGGAAGTGCTGCCGAAGAACATCTTGATGATCGGCCCGACCGGTGTCGGCAAGACGGAGATATCCCGCCGTCTCGCCAAGCTGGCCAACGCGCCCTTCGTCAAGGTGGAGGCGACGAAGTTCACCGAGGTCGGCTATGTGGGCCGCGACGTGGAGCAGATCATCCGCGACCTGGTGGAAGCCGGCATTTCGCTGGTGCGCACGGAAAAGCGCAAGGCCGTGGAGGCCAAGGCGCATATCCAGGCCGAGGAGAGGGTGCTCGACGCGCTGGTGGGCAAGAATTCCAGCCCTTCGACCCGCGACGCCTTCCGCAAGAAGCTGCGTGACGGCGAGCTGGACGACAAGGAAATCGAGATCGAGGTCCGCGCCCAGGCGCAGATGCCGAGCTTCGAGATGCCGGGCATGCCGGGCGCCAGCGTCGGCGTGATGAACCTGTCGGACCTGCTCGGCAAGGCCCTTGGCGGGCAGACGCGGACCAAGCGCACCACGGTAAAGGACAGCTACGGCCTCTTGATCACCGAGGAATCCGACAAGCTTCTCGATGAGGAAAAAGTGGTCGAGGAAGCGATCGCGCTGGTGGAAAATGCCGGCATCGTCTTTCTCGACGAGATCGACAAGATCTGCGCGCGCGGCGAAAGGGTCGGCGGCGACGTGTCCCGCGAGGGCGTCCAGCGCGACCTGCTGCCGCTGATCGAGGGGACTGTGGTCGCCACCAAATACGGGCCTGTGAAGACGGACCACGTGCTCTTCATCGCCTCCGGCGCCTTCCATGTCGCCAAGCCATCGGACCTGCTGCCCGAACTTCAGGGCCGGCTGCCGATCCGCGTGGAACTGCGGGCGCTGACCAAGGACGATTTCCGCGCCATCCTGACGGAAACGGAAGCGAGCCTCATCAAGCAATATGTTGCCCTGATGCAGACGGAGGGGGTCGAACTCGCCTTCTCCGACGAGGCGATCGACG
The DNA here is from genome assembly GCF_014050225.1 of Stappia albiluteola. Taxonomy (GTDB): domain Bacteria; phylum Pseudomonadota; class Alphaproteobacteria; order Rhizobiales; family Stappiaceae; genus Hongsoonwoonella; species Hongsoonwoonella albiluteola. The sequence goes on from NZ_JACFXV010000034.1 coordinate 88,646, forward strand.
AGATCGCGACGATCGCCGTCGACCTCAACGCGACGGTGGAGAATATCGGCGCACGGCGGTTGCAGACGGTGATGGAGCGGGTGCTGGATGAAGTGTCCTTCACGGCGCCGGACCGCTCCGGCGACAAGGTGACGATCGACGCGTCTTATGTGCGCGACAACATTGGCGAGCTTGCCAAGAATATCGATCTGTCGCGCTTCATCCTTTGACGGACGGGCGAGCCACTTGTCGGCCCGCCCCGGCAATGGCAGCATGCGGCCATGGTAGCGATCCGAAAGAGTTTCGAGGAAGGCCATCGCCGCAAGTTCATGTGCGTCGTCGACGAGACGCCTGAATGCGATAAGGCGATCCTCTATGCCGCAAAGCGCGCGGAGCGAACCGGGGGCGTGGTGACATTGCTCTATGTCATCGCGCCCGGAGACTTCCAGCACTGGCTGGGAGTGGAAGACATCATGCGCGCCGAAGCGCGCGAGGAAGCCGAGGCCGTGCTGGCAAAGGCTGCCGACCGGGTGCGCGCCGTCGCCCGCATCGAACCCGAATGCGTGATCCGCGAAGGCAACCGTTCTGACGAGATCGTGGCGCTGATCGAGCAGGACGCCGACATCGCCATCCTGGTGCTGGCCGCCGCGACAGGCTCGGAGGGGCCGGGACCGCTGGTATCTTCCATAGCTGGGAAAGCGGCGACCACGTTCCCCATTCCGGTGACAATCGTGCCGGGCGACCTGGACGAGGCCTCGATCTTCGCGCTGGCCTGATTGTCCCGCCGGATTCGGCGAAAATTAGCGCCACTGCGGTGAGGTGACGCCTTGACTGGGCGGAGGCAACGTCTATTTTTGCGATCAAAGTCTGGAATTATTCTAAGATTGCACCTACGCAGCGATACGTATCTGGTGTAGGTTGAAGTTCAGTGGATGAGGGCTCGCGCGACATCGCCGCGGCCCCGTATGCGACAGCAGGGCGGAGCGGGAAGCTCGCCGAAAGAGGACCTTTTCGATGTTCATTCAGACGGAAGCCACGCCGAACCCGGCGACGCTGAAGTTTCTGCCGGGCCGCATCGTGCTGCCCGAAGGTACGCGCGATTTCCGCTCGGCCGCCGATGCCGCGATCTCGCCGTTGGCGGAAAAGCTCTTCTCGGTGCCGGGCGTCGTCGGCATCTTCTTCGGCCACGACTTTATCACCGTCACCAAGGACGATACCGACTGGCAGCACATGAAGCCGGCGATCCTCGGCGCGATCATGGAGCATTTCATGTCGGGCGCGCCGGTGTTGCGCACCGAAGGCCAGGCCGAGGCGTCGGAAGAATTCTTCGATGATGGCGACGAGGAAACCGTCGACATGATCAAGGACCTGCTGGAGACCCGCGTCCGCCCGGCGGTCGCCCAGGATGGCGGCGACATCACGTTCAAGGGCTACAAGGAAGGTATCGTGTATCTTTCGATGCGCGGTGCCTGCGCCGGCTGCCCGTCGTCGACCGCGACGCTGAAGCACGGCATCCAGAACCTGCTGCGGCATTTCGTGCCGGAAGTGGAGGAAGTGCGCTCGCTCTAGGCGCTTCGGCAAGGTTCCCGAAATCCCGAAGGCCCGGCGAGGTGCTCGCCGGGCCATTTTTGCATCACGGTCGGCGGCGCTTTACGAAGCGGGGCGGAAGCTGTTACCTCGCAGCATGATTCTGCTTGCGATCGATACCGCGCTTGCCGCCTGTTCCGTTGCCGTGCTCGACACGCGGAACGCAGGCGAGCGGCTTTTTACCGTTTCCGAGGAGCTTGGCCGCGGTCACGCCGAGCGGTTGATGGACATGGTCGATCAGGTCATGGCCGAGGCCGGTGTCGCCTTTGAGCATCTCACCCGCATTGTCGTGACGACCGGGCCGGGCAGCTTCACGGGCCTGCGCGTCGGCATATCGGTCGCGCGGGGCCTCGCGCTGGTGCTTGGCATCCCGGTCGTCGGCGTCACGACGCTTGAGGCCATTGCCGCCGGCGCCCTGCATCGTGGCGAGGCCGCCATGCTCGACGTCGTTCTCGATGCACGCGGCAACGAGGTCTATCACCAGCGTTTCGATGGACGCCGCGAGCCGCTCACCGCCCCGGGCGTGACCGATGCGCAACGTCTTGCCGCCAATCTGCCGCCGAACGCCTGCCTTGCAGGCTCCGGCGCAAGGAAAGTGGCCGCTCTCGCTGGCCTTGGCGGGGATTGCATAGTAACGGAAGCTGCATGGCCGGCGATTGGGGACGTGGCCAGGCTTGGGCATGCCGCCGAGGCGGACGGCAAAATGCCCGTGCCGCTCTATTTGCGTCCGCCCGACGCCAGACCGCAGGTCAGCGACGAACGGTTGCGGGTATGAGCTTCTGGTGGTTCTGGGCACCTCCCCCGGTGGTGGAGGAAGCGGAGGCGGGCGATCTCGATCGCCTGGCGGAGATTCACGCAAAGTCCTTCAATCAAACCTGGGACGCGGAGGAACTCGCCGCCCTGCGCAGCCAGCCGGGCGTCACCATCCTGCTTGCCCGCCGCTCCAGTCCGTCCGCCAGCCGCAGGCCGCTCGGCTTCGTCATCGTGCGAAAAGCCGCGGACGAGGCCGAGGTCCTGACGATTGCCGTCGATCCGCGCCATCGCGGGCGCGGCATTGCCCGCCAGCTCATGGGCGCGGCGATGTCCAGGCTCTACGCCGAGCGGGTGAAGAGCCTGTTTCTGGAGGTCGACGCTGGCAACGAGGCGGCCCTTTTGCTGTATCGGGGCCTTGGCATGCGCCAGGTCGGCGAGCGCCGCGCCTATTATTCGGGCGGCAAGGGCGACGGCAGCGCGCTTGTCATGCGCGTCGATCTGGCTTAATCGCTTGGCTTGCAGGAGGTGCGCCCGGGGCGCAGACTTTCCCTTGGCAAATCGCACAGGCGATCTGGAGTTGACGTGACGACCTCTGAAAATCAGGTATCGCTGGAAGAGCTGTGCGTGACCAAGGGTATGCGCATGACGGACCAGCGCCGCGTGATCGCACGCGTCATCGAAACGTCGACCGACCATCCCGACGTGGAAGAGCTCTATCGCCGGGCGGTGGCGGAGGATCCGCGCATTTCGATTTCCACGGTCTATCGCACGGTGAAGCTATTCGAGGACGCAGGTATCATCGCAAGGCTCGATTTCCGCGACGGCCGCGCCCGCTACGAGACCGTTCCCGACGAGCATCACGATCACCTGATCGACCTGAAGTCCGGCAAGGTGATCGAATTCCGCAACGAGGAGATCGAGGCGCTGCAGGAGACGATCGCCCGCAAGCTCGGCTACAGGCTCGTCGATCACCGGCTGGAACTTTACGGCGTGCCGCTGAAGCCGGGCGAAACGGAGTAGGGCCATGCCGAGGGTGCGGGCCGGCTTCGTCCTGACGATCCTCACACTGGTGACGCTGACGCTCATTCCCGTGCAGTGGGCCGCAGTCAGGACCCGTCGTCCGCTCGCCCGACGCCTGCCCGTGCTGTGGCATCGCATCGCCTGCGCCCTTGTCGGCATCCGCGTCATCGAGCGTGGCCGCCCCGCTTCCGAGCGGCCGCTGCTGGTGACCGCCAACCACGCCTCCTGGATCGACATTACGGTGCTTGGATCGCGCATGCCGCTCTCCTTCATCGCCAAGTCGGAAGTGGCCGGCTGGCCCGTCTTCGGCCTGTTCGCCAGGCTGCAGCGCACCGTCTTCGTCGACCGCCAGCGCCGCTCGGAAACGGGCAGGGTCGCGCGCGAGATCGGCGCGAGGCTCGTCGGGGGCGATGCCATGGTGCTGTTTGCCGAAGGGACGTCGAACGACGGCAACGGCGTGCTGCCCTTCCGCTCCGCCCTCATCGGAGCGGCCCGTCACGCGCTGGGCGATGCGGGCGCGGAGGTTTACGTGCAGCCTTTGTCCATCGCCTATACCCGTCTGCAGGGCCTGCCGATGGGCCGGCAGTTCCGCCCGCATGTGGCCTGGTACGGCGACATGGAGATGATCGGCCACTTCCTGGCCGTCTGCCGCGACGGGGCCATCGATGTCGAGCTCACCTGGGGCCAACCGGTTCCCGTCGGCAGCGCAACGGACCGCAAGGAACTCACCCGCTATCTGGAGTCGACGGTGCGCGAGATGACGGCGGCCGTGCTTTCCGGGCGCGAGCCGGCTGTCGCGGACGGGAAAGCTCGCCTATTCTCAAGCGGAGAGAAAACCGTTAAAGCTGGCGCCGCCTGAGGAAAGATATGGTTTCGGGCGCCGGTCGCGGCACCGGCAGGGAAGACCGGCAGGGAAAGAGATGACGGACAATTCAGCTCAAGGGTCCGCCGGCCGAACGGCCGATGACGTGAACGCGAAGGGGCGGCAGGGCCGCAACGTCTTCGTCAAGACCTATGGCTGCCAGATGAACGTCTACGATTCCGACCGCATGGCGGATGCGCTGGCGCCGGAGGGTTACAGCCTGACGCAGGTCGCAGACGATGCGGACCTGATCATCCTCAATACCTGCCATATCCGCGAGAAGGCGGCGGAGAAGGTCTATTCCGAACTCGGGCGCCTGAGACTGCTGAAGGCGGAGCGTGAAAAATCCGGCAAGCGGCTGATGATCGGCGTGGCCGGCTGCGTCGCGCAGGCCGAGGGTGAGGAGATCGCCCGGCGCGCGCCGGTGGTGGATCTCGTCTTCGGGCCTCAGAGCTACCACCGCCTGCCGGAACTGGTGGCACGCGCCGGCAACGGATCCACCGTGGTCGAGACCGGCTTCGATGTCGCCGACAAGTTCGAGCATCTGGCGAAGCCCTCGGCCAAGGCCGTGCGTTCGCGCGGCGTGACGGCCTTCCTTACCGTTCAGGAAGGCTGCGACAAGTTCTGTACTTTCTGCGTCGTGCCTTATACGCGAGGCGCCGAGGTTTCACGCTCCGTCGGCCAGATCGTCGAGGAGGCCAGGCGGTTGGCCGATGCCGGCGTGCGCGAGGTGACGCTGCTGGGCCAGAACGTCAATGCCTGGCATGGCGAGGGGCCGGACGGGCGGAATTGGGGGCTTGGCGAACTGCTGTTCCGTCTTGCCGAAATCGAGGGCATCGACCGGCTGCGCTACACGACCAGCCATCCGCGCGACATGGACGACGCGCTGATCGCCGCCCATCGCGACCTCGATATCCTGATGCCCTATCTTCATCTGCCCGTGCAATCCGGCTCCGACCGGGTCCTGAAGGCCATGAACCGCAAGCACACGCGGGACGTCTATTTCCGCCTGATCGAGCGGATTCGCGAAGCGCGTCCGGATATGGCGATGTCGGGCGATTTCATCGTCGGCTTCCCGGGCGAGAGCGATCTGGACTTTGCCGATACGATGGACCTGGTAGAGCGCGTCGGCTACGCCTCCGCCTTTTCCTTCAAATACAGTTCCCGTCCCGGCACGCCGGGAGCCGCGATGGCGGATCAGATCGATGAGACGGTCAAGTCGGAGCGCCTTGCGGCCTTGCAAGACCTGCTCGTGCGCCAGCAGCGGGCCTTCAATGCCTCGCTCAAGGGAAAGCGGATGGACGTGCTCTTCGAAAAGCCGGGCCGGCATGCCGGCCAGCTCGTCGGCCGCTCTCCGTGGTTGCAGCCGGTGCAGGTCGACGCCCCGGAATCCCTCATCGGGGCCTTCGCAACGGTGGAAATCGACGACGTCAGCACAAACTCACTATTCGGCAGGCTCGTAAAGGGGCAGGATAGGCAAGAATCCAACGGAAGCGTTGCGATTCCTGCCTGAGGGGAAACCAGGAGGTGGTACTTGACGGGCAATGCCCATCCACCGGCCCGTTTCGGCGCTAGTCGCGATGCGGTGCCTGCCTCCGACATGACACATGTCGTGCTGGCCTTCGACGACAATCGCCTCGTTGGCGATCTGTTCGGGCAATTCGATCAGAATCTTGCCATCATCGAACAACGACTGGGCGTGGATGCCGTCGCGCGCGGCAACCAGGTCACGATCAAGGGCATGCATCCGGCCTGCGAGCAGGCACGCCATGCGCTTGAATCCCTCTATGTCCGGTTGCAGCAGGGACATGAGATCCACCCGGCCGACGTGGAAGGGGCGTTGAGGATGGCGGCGGCCGCCGAGGCGCAGCTTACCCTGCCGACCATGGAATCGAAATCGCGCCTGGCCTTCGCGCAGGTCTCCACCCGTCGCAAGACGGTGGTTGCCCGCACGCCCGCCCAGGACGCCTATCTGAGAGCCATGGACCGGGCGGACCTTGTCTTCGGCACCGGACCAGCCGGTACCGGCAAGACCTTCCTGGCGGTCGCCTACGCGGCTACGCTGCTGGAGCGGGGTGACACGGCGCGCCTGATCCTGTCGCGTCCCGCCGTCGAGGCGGGCGAGAGGCTTGGCTTCCTGCCTGGCGACATGAAGGAAAAGGTCGATCCGTATCTGCGGCCTCTCTACGACGCGCTCTATGAGATGATGCCGCCGGAAAAGGTCGATCGCGGCCTGCAGTCGGGCATGATCGAGGTGGCGCCGCTGGCCTTCATGCGCGGGCGCACGCTCTCCAATGCGGTGGTGATCCTCGACGAGGCGCAAAACACCACCGCCATGCAGATGAAGATGTTCCTCACGCGCCTTGGCGAGAATTCCAAGATGATCGTGACGGGCGATCCGAGCCAGGTCGATCTGCCGCCGGGCCAGTCGTCGGGCTTGCGCGAGGCGCTGGCCCTGCTGCGCGAAGTGCAGGGCGTGGCGCATGTCGCCTTCACCGAGGTGGACGTGGTGCGCCACGAGCTTGTGGCGCGCATCGTCAAGGCTTATGACGATGCCTCCCGCAAGGCCTCTGAACAGCGGGAACTGGCCGCCTCGGTGAACGAGGGCCGGGAGGCGTTGGCCTGGGAACGCCGAAGGGCGGACAGATGAACGCGCATAGCGGCGGGGCCTCCCAAGGCCTCGTCATAGACATCAGTATCGAGGCTGAGGGCTGGGCGGGGGAAGACGATCTTGCCCGGCTCGTCGGTCTGGCGGTGGAGACCGCCTTTGCCGAGGAAAGCCTTCAGGCCCTGCCGGGTTCGGAGCTGTCCGTCGTCTTCACCGACGACGCCCGCATCCGCGAGCTGAACCGCGAGTGGCGCTGCAAGGACAAGCCGACCAATGTGCTTTCCTTTCCCGGCGACGAGGGCGAGGAACCGCCATTCGGGCCGCTGCTCGGCGATATCGTGATCGCGCGGGAAACGGTGGCGCGCGAGGCGGATGAACTCGAAAAACCGTTTGACGCCCATCTAACGCACCTTGTCGTTCACGGACTCCTTCACCTTTTCGGTTATGATCACCAAATAGACGACGAGGCCGAGGAGATGGAGGATGCCGAAAGGCGCATTCTTGCGCGACTCGGGCTCCCCGATCCCTATCAGGATGCGCCGCTTGCCGGCGACGAATAGCAAAGAGGATATTCTGGTCCGCCGAGCGGACGGAAAATGAAGATGACAGACTCCGAAGCCCGAAGTCCCGACGCGCCGGCCGAACAGCCTTCAGAAACAGGAGAGGCGCCGGCAGCCCGACAACCGGTCGGGACAGTGATCTTCCACCCCTTCCGCGAGGCGTTCCGCAAGCTTCGCGGCGCGTGGAACAGCGGCAAGGGTACGCTGCGCGAAAACCTCCAGGACGAGCTCGCCCGCGACGGTGGCGGGGCGGACATGATCTTCTCGCCGGAGGAGCGCATGCTGCTTGGCAACATCCTGCGCCTGCGCGAGGTGCGCGTCGATGACGTCATGGTGCCGCGCGCCGATATCGATGCGGTGGAGGAAACGATCGTCGTCGGCCGCCTGATGGACGTCTTCCGCGAATCCGGCCACTCCCGTATGCCCGTCTATCGCGACAGCCTCGACGATCCGCGCGGCATGGTCCACATCAAGGACCTGATGTCCTACTTCGTGGAAAACGCGAAGGTGAACGGCAACGGCGAGGACAGGGAGGAGGCGGAAGCGGTGGAACGCAACGCCTCAAATTCCGATCTCGGCCTCGACCTGTCGAATGTCGATCTTCAGAAACCTCTGTCCGATCTCGGTATCGTGCGGCCGATCCTGTTTGTCCCTCCGTCCATGCCGGCGACAGACCTGATGGCCAAGATGCAGGCCGGCCGCGTCCAGATGGCGCTTGTCATCGACGAGTATGGCGGTACGGACGGTCTCGTCTCGCTCGAGGACCTGGTCGAGACGGTTGTCGGCGATATCGAGGACGAGCACGACGAGGACGAGGAAACGCTGATCGCCTCCGTCGGCGACGGCGTGTGGATCGCCGATCCGCGCGCGCCGCTCGAGGAGGTCGAGGAAGAGCTCGGCGCGGATTTCAAGATCGGCGATCTCGCCGAGGAGGTCGATACGCTGGGCGGATTGCTCTTCACGCTGATCGGCCGCGTGCCGGTACGCGGCGAATTGATCTCGCCCCGCGTGCTGCCGGGTTTCGAGTTCGAGGTGCTGGACGCCGATCCCAGGCGTTTGAAGCGTCTCAGGATTCGGCGCAGGCGGGGCGAGCCGCGAGCTGTCGACAGCCGCAGGCGCGGCCGGCGCGGTCCGGGCGGCGAGACGGGTAGCGACGATTGACCGCAACCATGACGTACTTGACCGGGGCGACGCCTCGCGCTGAACATCCTCCCCGCTTGCGGTGATTCGCCGCTATTCTGCCAAACAGGATTGGGTCCGGCTTCCCGACCGGGGTTCGGGCCCTTCGAGGCGTCGGGACGACGTTGGCCTCTGTTCCTCGCATCGGGGATGAGGCGGCGCGCGCGTCCGGGACGGGAGCAAGCGCGTGCAGCGACTTTCGCATGTCTTCCTGCTTGCCTGGGGCTGGCGCCGCTGGGGGCTGGCCTTGTTCGCGGGTGCGGCTTCTGCCTTGTCGCTCGCGCCGCTGGGCTGGTTCGCCGTCCTGTGGCTGACTTTTCCCGCGCTCGTCTGGCTGCTTGACGGGGCGATAGCGGCGGAAGGTACGGGACGCCGAAGGTTCCGCCCCGCCATGGCTGTCGGCTGGTGGTTCGGCTTCGGCTATCACCTGGCCGGCCTGTGGTGGATCGGGCGCGCCTTCCTCGTCGATGCCGAGGCCTTTGCCTGGCTGCTGCCGGCCGCCGTGCTCGCCATGCCGGCCGGGCTGGCGTTGTTTTCCGCCCTTTCCGGGGCGATCGCGGCCCTCTTCTGGCGGTCCGGCTGGCCTCGCATCGTGGTGCTCGCCTTTGCGCTTTCGTTGACCGACTGGCTGCGCGGCACGATCCTGACCGGCTTTCCCTGGAATACCTTCGGGCAGGCCTTCGCGGGCAATCTGGTCCTGGTGCAGGGGGCCTCGATCGTCGGTGCCTATGGCCTCGGTTTTCTTGCCATCCTCATCTTCGCCGCTCCCGCCGTCCTGGCCGACGAGGCTCCCGGACGGCGTATCTTTGCGGGCCTGGCGGCGTTGCTTCTTGCCCTGATGGCGGGCTTCGGTTTCTTCCGCCTGTCGCAGGAAAGCCCGGGCGAGGTCGCGGACACCGCGATCCGCATCGTCCAGCCCGCCATCCCGCAGGAAGAGAAATGGTTGCCGGAAAACCGCGCCAATGTCTTTTCCACCTATGTGGAGATGAGCGGGCGTCCGTTTCCCGAAGCCCTGGCTGGCGCATCGCGGCGCCTGACCATCTGGCCGGAATCGGCGGTGCCCTTCCTGCTGACCGAGGAGCCGGGCGCGCTGGCGGCGATCGCGGGTTTCCTGAAGCCGGGCGAGACGCTGGTGACGGGAGCCATCCGCTCGGAAATACGGGGCGAGCAGCGCGTCTTCTACAACAGCATCTTCTCCATCGCCGATGACGGCACGATCGTGGATGCCTATGACAAGGTGCGCCTGGTGCCTTTCGGCGAATACGTGCCGCTGGAGGGCTTTTTCGAGGCCTTGGGCATCCGCGGGCTCGTTCAGGGCGCGGGAACGTTCGAGGCCGGGTTCCGGCAGCGTCCGATGCGGCTGGATGGCCTGCCCGCCTTCCTGCCGCTGGTGTGCTACGAGATCATATTTCCGGGAATTGCATCGACCTCTGAAGAAGAGGCGGGGTGGATACTCAACGTCACCAACGACGCCTGGTTCGGCATGACTGCCGGCCCATACCAGCATTTGGTGCAGGCGCGCTTGCGTGCCGTGGAGCAAGGAATGCCGGTAATCCGCGCCGCAAATACCGGAATTTCAGCGATTTTCGATTCCCGCGGGCGCATTCTCGATCGTCTGGAGCTTGGGGTTCGCGGAGCGATTGACGCAGCGTTGCCTGCCCGGCTTCCGCCCACATTTTATGCGCGGCACGGATTATCGTTATTTTTCATTGCCTTGCTGGTTTCGTTCGGATTTATTTTCATATTAAGACTAAAAATCAATACTCGTAATGATTGACGACCGCATAGTCGTAGCGTCATCATTTTAACGTCGTCACTACGTCTAATTGCGGACGACACTGAAAAGGAGTGTATGCAAGGTCAATTCGCTTGCTGATCTTGGTGTGGTCGCCAGTTAGACAAGGCGAAATCCAAAACAGTTCGTCGATTGTATCGGCATAAAATAAAATAACCTTAGGTCACTATGCGAGACAAACCGTGAAAGAAGGCCACAATGCCCAGTAAGAAAGCACCAAACCCCATCGATGTTCATGTTGGCAGTCGAGTTAGACTTCGTCGCATGATGCTCGGCATGAGCCAGGAAAAACTTGGTGAAAGCCTTGGAATTACCTTTCAGCAGATTCAGAAATACGAGAAGGGGACGAACCGCATCGGTGCCAGCCGTCTTCAGCATATTTCGACCGTCCTGAAGGTTCCCGTTTCCTTTTTCTTTGAGGATGCCCCCGGCACTCCCCAGGAAGCCATGGAGGCGAGCGGCACCCAGCCAACGTCCTACGTGGTCGACTTTTTGTCTTCCTCGGAAGGGTTGTCCCTCAACAAGGCCTTCGTTCGCATCGAGGATGCGCGGGTCCGCCGCCGCATCGTCGATCTCGTTCGCTCGCTTGCCGGCGAGGAGGCGTAAGAGGCCGGTGGCCGACACCCCGGCGGGCGTGCCGCGCCTGGTTGCGGAGCGTGTAACGGGGTAGCCGTGTGCGCCCGCGCCCGGACCGCCAAGGCTTGACGACGTCCTTCAAACGCTGCATTAGACCCGCGAAGCGGCAGGTAATACTGCCGCTTCGCGCTTTTTGCTTCCCAGAAGGACGATCTGCCATGGCGCGTCAGGACTACCTTTTCACCTCCGAATCCGTCTCGGAGGGGCACCCGGACAAGGTGTGCGACCGTATCTCCGACACGATTGTCGACGCTTTCCTGGGCGAAATGCCCGAGGCGCGGGTCGCCTGCGAAACGCTGGCCACGACCAACCGCGTCGTCATTGCCGGCGAGACGCGCGGTCCCAATACCCTGACGCATGATTATCTCGCCCATCTGGCGCGCCTGGCCATCAAGGACATCGGCTACGAGCAGGAAGGCTTCCACTGGGAGACCTGCGACGTTGCCGTTCACCTGCATCCGCAGTCGGCTCACATCGCCCAAGGCGTGGACGCGGCGGAGAACAAGGACGAGGGCGCCGGCGACCAGGGCATCATGTTCGGCTACGCCTGCCGCGAGACGCCGGAACTGATGCCGGCGCCGATCTTCTACGCCCACAAGATCCTGCGCATGCTGGCCGAGGCCCGCAAGTCGGGCAAGGAGCCGGCGCTGGGGCCGGATGCCAAGAGCCAGGTGACGGTCCGCTATGCGAACGGCCGTCCGGTCGGCGTCACGTCCATCGTGCTGTCCACCCAGCATCTCGACGCCTCGCTTGAATCGGAAGATGTCCGGGCGATCGTCGAACCCTATATCACCGCCGCCCTGCCTTCGGGCTGGATCTCGCGCGACACGGGCTGGCACGTCAATCCGACGGGCAAGTTCGTCATCGGCGGTCCGGACGGCGACGCCGGCCTCACCGGCCGCAAGATCATCGTCGACACCTACGGCGGCGCGGCTCCCCATGGCGGCGGCGCGTTCTCGGGCAAGGATCCGACCAAGGTCGACAGGTCCGCGGCCTATGCCGCGCGCTACCTGGCGAAGAACGTGGTGGCCGCCGATCTCGCCGACCGCTGCACCATCCAGCTTGCCTATGCGATCGGCGTTGCCGAGCCGCTTGCGGTCTATGTCGACCTGCACGATACCGGCCGTTGCGACGAAAGCCGGCTGGAAATGGCGCTCCGCGAGGTCATGAACCTGACCCCGCGCGGTATCCGCCAGCACCTGGGCCTCAATCGCCCGATCTACGCCCGCACCGCCGCCTACGGCCATTTCGGCCGCGAGCCGGAGGCCGATGGCGGCTTCTCCTGGGAGAAGATAGATCTGGTGCATACGCTGCGCGACATCGCGGGCTGACAGGCAACCTCGAACGAAGATACGCCCGGCCGGAGCAATCCGGCCGGCCTTGCACGACAGCCGCGACATGACCGATCACAGGGAAGGCTCCTTCTTCGGCCGCCGCAAGGGCAAGCCCTTGCGCGAGCGCCAGACCGCGCTCATGCAGACCCTGTTGCCGCGTCTGAAGGTCGATATCGCCGCGCCGCCACCCGCCGACCTGAAAAGTCTGTTCGCCGCCGACGTCGCCGCTGTCTGGCTGGAGGTCGGTTTCGGGGGCGGCGAGCATTTTCTACACGAGGCCGCGCGCCTGCCCGACATCGGCTTCATCGGCGTGGAGCCCTTCGTCAGCGGTATGGCGAAGGCGGTCGCCGCCCTCGATGAGGCGCCGCTTGCCAATGCGCGGCTCTTCGACGACGACGCCGGCAAGCTGCTCGACTGGCTGCCCGCCTCCTCCGTCGACGGCGTCTATCAGCTCTATCCCGATCCATGGCCGAAGAAGCGGCACTGGAAGCGGCGCTTCATCAACCCGGTCAATCTCGACCGTTACCACAGGGTGATGAAACCGGGCGCTATCTTCCGCTTCGCCAGCGATATCGACACCTATGTCGACTGGACGCTTCGCCACATGCGCGACCATCCGGGCTTCGAATGGCTGGCGGAAAGCGCGGCCGACTGGAAGACGCCCTGGCAGCCCTGGTCCGGCACGCGCTACGAGGAAAAGGCGGTCGGCGAGGGCCGCGTGCCCCGTTACCTCGAATTCCGGCGCATCTGACGGCGCAGCAAGGGGCGGGGATAATCTGCCCTTGCTTCCTGGCCGGTTTTGACTATATTCCGCGACAAAGTTCTCAAGCGGCTCGTAAGAGTGGTTGGAGAGTGGGCCCACCCGGGACCCGCTCTTTTTTGTTTCAGGGACCTGGTTTTGCCGTTTGCGAAGCGGCCGACGAAAACAGGCGTCTGTGCTTATCCTCTTGAGCTGACGGTCGAAAGACGGGGAAATCTGTGCAGGATCAGGATCCAAGGCTGGTCAGGGAAAGCGGGCTGGAGGCGCGCGTCGCCGCGATAGTCGAGCCTGTCGTCGAGGATCTCGGCTACCGGTTGGTCCGGATCCGCATTTCGAGCCTGAACGGCTGTACGCTGCAGATCATGGCCGAGCGCCCCGACGGCACGATGACCGTCGAGGATTGCGAGGAGGTCAGCCGCGCGGTTTCGCCGGCGCTTGACGTGGATGATCCGATCAACCGCGCCTATCATCTGGAAGTGTCCTCGCCGGGTATCGACCGGCCGATGGTGCGGGAGGGCGATTTCGACCGCTGGAGCGGCCATGTCGTCAAGGTCGAGATGGCGATCCCGCTGGATGGGCGCAAGCGCTTCCGCGGCATCATCCTCGGCACGAAGCAGGGCGCGGCCCTGTTACGCCTCGACGACGCCAAGGCGGAGGAGGTGCGTGACGTGACGCTTCCCATCGCCGATATCCGCGAAGCGCGGCTGGTGTTGACGGATGATCTGATCGCGGCGGCATTGCGGGCGGACAAGGCGGCGCGGGAGGGACGCGGCGCTGCGCCCGGTGAAGTTGAAGACGAGTGAAATTCGACCGGGACGGTGCCCATGCGGGTGCGGTCCTCAGGGAGTGAAGGGCCCGGCTTGCGAGCGGGCGCCAAAGGAGTGAACTGAGATGGCAATCAGTGCGAACCGGCTGGAACTCTTGCAGATCGCCGATGCGGTGGCGCGAGAGAAGTCGATCGACCGCGAGATCGTAATCGCCGCCATGGAGGATGCGATCCAGAAGGCCGCGCGGTCCCGTTATGGCACCGAGACCGAGGTGCGCGCGGAGATCAACGGCCGCACTGGCGAGATCCGCCTGCAGCGCCTGCTTCTGGTCGTGGAAAATGTCGAGAATATCTCCACCGAGATCGCTCTCGACGAAGCGCGGCGGCGCAATCCGGAGGCCCAGCTTGGCGATTTTATCGCCGAGCCGCTGCCGCCGCTCGATTTCGGCCGCATCGCCGCCCAGTCGGCCAAGCAGGTGATCGTGCAGAAGGTGCGCGAGGCCGAGCGCGACCGCCAGTACGACGAATTCAAGGACCGTATCGGCGAGATCGTCAACGGCGTGGTCAAGCGTGTCGAATACGGCAATGTCATCGTCGACCTCGGGCGTGGCGAAGGCATCGTGCGTCGCGACGAACTGATCCCGCGTGAGATCTTCCGCAACGGCGACCGTATTCGCGCCTATATCTACGACGTGCGGCGCGAGCAGCGCGGCCCGCAGATCTTCCTGTCGCGCACCCATCCGCAGTTCATGGCCAAGCTCTTTGCCCAGGAAGTGCCGGAAATCTACGACGGTGTCATCGAGATCCGCGCCGTGGCGCGCGATCCCGGCTCCAGGGCCAAGATCGCCGTCATTTCCAAGGACAGCTCCATCGATCCCGTCGGCGCCTGCGTCGGCATGCGCGGCAGCCGCGTCCAGGCGGTGGTGGCCGAGCTCCAGGGCGAGAAGATCGACATCATTCCCTTCAACGAGGATGCGGCGACCTTCATCGTGAATGCGCTGCAGCCGGCGGAAGTCGCCAAGGTGGTGCTGGACGAGGATGCCGAGCGCATCGAGGTGGTGGTGCCGGACGACCAGCTGTCGCTGGCGATCGGCCGTCGCGGTCAGAACGTCCGCCTTGCCTCGCAGCTTACCGGCTGGGCGATCGACATCATGACGGAGCAGGAAGAGTCCGAGCGGCGCCAGAAGGAATTCGTCGAGCGCTCGAACCTGTTCATGGAATCGCTCAACGTCGACGAGATGGTCGGCCAGCTGCTGGCGTCCGAAGGGTTTGCCTCCGTTGAGGAAGTCGCGTATGTGGACCTTGACGAGATTTCCACCATCGAGGGCTTCGACGAGGAGACCGCCGAGGAAATCCAGGCGCGGGCCCGCGAGCACCTGAACGAGCTGGAAGAGAAGCTCGACGCGGAGCGCCGTGAACTCGGCGTTTCGGACGAGCTTCGAGCCATCGACGGCCTGACCACGGCGATGCTCGTGGCGCTCGGCAAGGAGGACATCAAGACGATGGATGATCTCGCCGGATGCGCGGCGGATGATCTCGTCGGCTGGACCGAGCGCAAGAATGGCGAGGTTACCAAGCACCTTGGCGCTCTGAGCGACTTCGAGGTCAGCCGCGCGGATGCGGAAGGCATGGTGATGGCCGCCCGCATCGCCGCCGGCTGGATCAGCGAAGAGGACCTTGCGGTCGAGCCGGAGGAAGAGGTCGAGGTGGAGGCAGAGGAGCCAGTTGCGCCGGCTCACTCGGTCGAGCCGACAGGCCGCGTGCACGAGGCCTGAGCGGATTTGGAGATATCCGGCGCCGCTGTGGCGCCGGAACGAACGACGGAGCGGCTGTTGCCAAGGAAGAACGAACCGCTGGAGCGCTGCTGTGCACTGACGCGCGACGTGCGGCCCGTTTCCGAGCTGGTGCGCTTCGTCGAGGCGCCTGATGGCGGCCTGGTCCCGGATATCAAGGCGAAGCTGCCGGGGCGGGGCGTCTGGGTGACCGCGACGGCGGTTGCGGTGGCACAGGCAGAGCGCAAGCGCGTCTTTGCCAGGAGCCTGAAATCGGCGGTTCGCGTCGAGCCCGGGCTGGCGGAGCGTGTGGATGGCCTGCTGGAGCAGGCGGCCCTCTCGGCGTTGTCGCTTACCCGCAAGGCCGGACAGGTGGTTACCGGCTTCGCCAAGGTCGAGGCGGCGTTGAGGTCCGGCGAGGCTGTTGGTCTGGTGCAGGCCAGCGACGGCGCCGAAGACGGTTTGGGTAAGCTTGCGGCGCTTGCGGGTGCCCGGTTTGCTGGTTCAGGCGGATGTCCGATCGTCCGTTTGTTCACCTCGGCTCAATTGGATTTGGCATTGGGCCGGTCAAATGTGATACATGCTGCACTGCTTGCCGGACCGGCGAGCGCAGGATTTCTTGAAAGGGCGGTTCGCCTGGCGCGCTATCGAAGCGTGTCGGACGGGGTGCCGGTTGACGACGAAGGATCGGCCGATCTCGAACCCAGGGCGGTTTGAGGCTGGAACGGCTGGTCGGTTTCTGGATGCGAAGCGGTCTGAAAAGTGCCCGGCGGGGTGCGGAACGCTTCGACGATGCGGCTGCGCAGGACTGAAGGCGATATGAGCGAAACGAAAAATCCCGGCGACAAGACGATCAGCGTGGAGCGCAAGACGCTTGGCTTGAAGCGCGTTGGCGTCGAGCAGGGCACGGTGCGTCAAAGCTTCTCCCACGGACGGTCGAAGGCCGTCGTCGTGGAGAAGAAGAAGCGCCGGATCGTGATGCCTGGTCAGGAAGGCCGGCCCGAGGGCGAGATGGACGCGCCCGTCGAGGCGGCGGCCGAGCCGCAGCGGGTCGAGCAGCCGGAGCGCGCGGCTCCGCGCGCCGATGCCGGTCAGGGTCGCCGTCAGGGCGGCGGCCAGCGCCAGCAGCAGCGCTCGGGTGGCGGCGCGGTTCTGCGCACGCTGACCAGCGAAGAGGCCGCGGCCCGCGCCGCGGCCCTGCGCGAGGCGCAGATCCGCGAGGTCGAGGATCGCAAGCGCCGCGAAGAGGAAGATCGTATCCGCGCCGAGCAGGAAGCCAGGCGCAAGGTTGAGGAAGAAGAGCGCGCCCGCCGCGAGGCCGAGGAGGCTGCCAGGCGTGCGGCCGAGGAAGTGGCTGCCGCGGCCGCCGCTCCGAAGGTCGAGGATGCGGCGGCAGAGCCGCAGCCCGCCGCCGTCGCGCCTGCCGCGGCCAAGGTTGCCGCCGACGCGAAGGCTGACAAGAAGGAGGCCGTCGCTCCACGCGTCGACCGTCCCGGAGTGCGCAAGCCTGTGGCCGAGGCGGAAGAGGAAGAGGCGCCCAAGGGCGGTCTCAAGGCCGTCAAGCGGCCGAAGGCTGCGCCCGTTCGCGCTCCGGCGCGTCCCGGCGGCGACGATCGCCGCCGCTCCAAGCTGACCATCACCTCGGCGACGGGTAGTGAGGAAGGCCGCAGCCGTTCGCTCGCCTCGCTTCGTCGCCGTCGCGAGAAGGAAAAGCGGGCCGGCATCCAGGTGCAGCGCGAGAAGATCTCGCGCGAGGTCATCCTGCCGGAAGCGATCACCATCCAGGATTTCGCGAACCGCATGGCGGAGCGCGCCGTGGACGTCATCAAGCTGCTGATGAAGCAGGGGCAGATGCTCAAGATCAACGACGTGATCGACGCCGATACGGCGGAGCTGATCGCCTCGGAGATGGGGCACACGGTGAAGCGCGTCTCCGAATCGGATGTCGAGGAAGGCCTGTTCACCGAGGTGGATGCGGACGAGGCCATGGAGTCCCGGCCGCCGGTCGTCACGATCATGGGTCACGTCGATCATGGCAAGACCTCGCTGCTCGACGCCATCCGCAAGGCCAATGTGGTTGCTGGCGAAGCCGGCGGCATCACCCAGCATATCGGCGCCTATCAGGTCGAACTCGGCGATCAGAAGATCACCTTCATCGATACGCCGGGCCACGCCGCCTTCACGCAGATGCGCGCTCGCGGCGCCAAGGCCACGGACATCGTGGTGCTGGTGGTTGCGGCCGACGACGGCGTGAAGCCGCAGACGAAGGAAGCCATCGCCCATGCCAAGGCGGCGGGCGTGCCGATCATCGTCGCCATCAACAAGATGGACAAACCGGCGGCCGATCCCACCCGCGTCCGCACCGAACTGCTGCAGGACGAGATCGTCGTGGAATCGATGGGCGGCGACGTCATTGACGTCGAAGTCTCCGCGCTGAAGGGCACCAATCTCGAAAAGCTGCTGGAGATGATCCTGCTGCAGGCCGAGGTGCTGGAACTGAAGGCGAATGCGGACCGCACGGCGGAAGGCATCGTCATCGAGGCGCAGCTCGACAAGGGCCGCGGTCCTGTCGCGACCGTCCTCATCCAGAAGGGCACGCTCAGGGTCGGCGACATTCTGGTTGCCGGCGCCGAATGGGCCCGCGTCCGCGCCATGCTGGACGAGAACGGCAATCAGGTGAAGGAGGCGGGGCCCTCCAAGCCGGTCGAGGTGCTGGGTTTCCAGGGAACGCCGGAAGCCGGCGACCGTGTCGCGGTGGTGGAAAACGAGGCGCGTGCGCGCGAGATCGTCGACTATCGCCAGCGCCAGAAGCGCGAAAAGGCATCGCTCCATATCAGCGGCGCCCGTGGGTCGCTGGAGCAGATGATGAACCGCCTGCAGGAGTCGGGCCGCAAGGAATTCCCCCTCGTCATCAAGGGCGACGTGCAGGGTTCCGTCGAGGCGATCGTCGGCGCGCTGGAAAAGCTGGGCACGGACGAGGTGGCGGCGCGCGTGCTGCATGCCGGCGTCGGCGGCATCACCGAGTCGGATGTGACCCTCGCTTCGGCCTCGAATGCGCCGATCATCGGCTTCAACGTGCGCGCCAACAAGCAGGCGCGCGAGGCGGCCGACCAGGAAGGCATCGAGATCCGCTACTACAACATCATCTACGACCTGGTCGATGACATTAAAGCGGCGATGTCCGGCCTGCTGTCGCCGGAACGGCGCGAGACCTTCCTGGGCAATGCGGAGATCCTCCAGGTCTTCAACATTACCAAGGTTGGCAAGGTCGCCGGCTGCCGGGTCACCGAAGGTGTGGTGGAGCGCGGTGCGGAAGTGCGTCTCATCCGCGACAACGTGGTGATCCACGAAGGCAGGCTCGGCACCCTGAAGCGCTTCAAGGACGAGGTGAAGGAAGTTCAGGCCGGTCAGGAGTGCGGCATGAATTTCGAGAACTATCAGGACATGCGGCCGGGAGACATCATCGAGTGTTTCCGGGTGGAGCAGATCGCCCGTACCCTCTGATAGGCAAATCGGACAGGATGCGACAGCTGGCGACACGTTTTCGTCAGCGTCGCGCGGACCATTTCATGAGCGGAAAAGATCATGGCGCGCACACGCGGTGAAAGCGCGGGCCAGCCTTCGCAGCGCCAGCTGCGGGTGGGCGAACTCGTCCGCAAGGAACTTTCGGACATCCTGTCGCGGGGCGAACTGTCCGACCCCGAGCTTGCCGGAACGATCATCACGGTGCCGGAAGTGCGCATGACGCCGGATCTTCGCCTTGCGACCTGCCTCGTCATGCCGCTCGGCGGCCAGAATGCCGGCAGGGTCGTCAACGCCTTGTCGCGGCATACGAAATTCCTGCGCGGCCAGGTGTCGCGGCGCCTGACCATGAAATTCAGCCCGGACCTGCGCTTCATACTGGACACGCGCTTCGACGACGACGACCGTATCGGCCGTCTGCTGGGCTCGGATACCGTCCGCCGGGATCTCGACGACGACGCGGCCGGCGATACCGACTGAGGCCATGGCGGTGCAGCGCGGCAAGAAGAAACGAAACCGGATCGACGGCTGGCTGGTCCTCGACAAGCCGAAGGGCCTGACCTCCAACGAGGCGCTGGGGCGCATCAAGCGGATCCTTCACCCTGAAAAGGTCGGCCATGCCGGCACGCTCGACCCGTTGGCCTCGGGCCTGCTGCCGCTTGCTTTCGGCGAGGCGACGAAGACGGTCCCCTTCGCCATGGACGGCCGCAAGGTCTACCGCTTCGAGGTGACCTGGGGCGCGGAAACGGCGAGCGACGATGCCGAGGGGGCGGTTGTCGCCACGTCCGAAATCAGGCCCACGGAAGCCGAAATTCTGGGCGTTCTGCCCGAGTTCGTCGGCACGATCATGCAGGTGCCGCCGAAATTTTCCGCCATCAAGGTGGCGGGCGAACGGGCCTACGATCTTGCGCGCGCCGGGGAGGAGGTGGAACTTTCCGCCCGCCCGATCGATGTGCACGCGCTTTCGCTCGCCGCACTTCCGGACGCCGATCATGCTGTTTTCGAAGCCGAATGCGGCAAGGGCACCTATGTGCGCGCCCTGGCGCGCGACATTGCCCACCGGCTCGGCACGCGCGGTCATGTCACCGGCCTTCGCCGCCTCGTTGTCGGTACCTTCGCCGAAGAAGACATGATTCCGCTGGAAAATATCGAGAAACTGGGGCAATGTGCGCCCGGCGAAGGGCTGAGTGAAGCCCATGCCAATCTGTTTCTGCCCGTTGAGACCGCGCTGGACGACATCCCGGCGCTGGCCGTCAGCCGGGCGGATGCTGCTCTGCTTCGCAAGGGGCAGGGCGTTTTGTTGCGCGGCAGGGACGCGCCCGCATTCAAGGGTCTTGTCAGTGTTACATCGGCCGGCGAGCTGATAGCCCTGGCCGAGATCCTGCGTGGCGAAGTGCTCCCCAAGCGCGTTTTCAACGTGGCGCCGCTTCGCGGCGGCGCTCAGGCAACAGCAAAGGACTGACCGATGTCGATTACCGCTGAGCGCAAGGCTGAGCTGATCAAGGAATACGCCACCAAGGAAGGCGATACGGGTTCCCCGGAAGTGCAGGTCGCTATCCTGTCGATTCGCATCTCCAACCTGACCGAGCATTTCAAGTCTCACGGCAAGGACAACCATTCCCGCCGTGGTCTGCTGAAGCTGGTCAGCCAGCGCCGCTCCCTGCTTGACTACCTCAGGCAGAAGGATGAGGAGCGCTACAAGACGCTGATCCAGCGTCTCGGCATTCGCCGCTAATTGCTTTAAGAAGGCGCGGCAGGCTTCGGTCTGCCGCGTTTTCGCTTGGTTGCGTAGTGTGTCGCCGGAAAAGCCTGTTCGCTCGGCGACGAGATGCGGGTTCCGTTTCAGGGCCTTCGAGACGCTGAACGTCTCGAAAAGAGGGAAGCGGATCCGCTGGAGCAGGAAGGCAAAAAGTGTGAGCGGTCTTCGCCTGAAATCCCGCTCCGGACTATAAGAATCGATCACGTTTTATGAGACCGGCTCGTATCGATCCGATCTCGTCGTGATCCAAAGGCCGCAAAGGCGGTCATGGGGCAGGATCGCAAGACGTTTCGCCGCCGCTGAAAAGGCTGAGCGTCTCGCCGTCTTGCCCATGGCGCGTCCTGCGGAATTCGCGCTCCTTCCTGATGGAAGGACGCTTCATGCAAGCGCTGCCGCTTGAGGTGATCGCCATTGAACGATCCCGTGCGGCGGCAGGAAGTTAGGAAACGACATGTTCAATATTCATCGCGTGCAAATCGATTGGGGCGGACGTCCTCTGACGCTCGAAACCGGCAAGATCGCACGGCAGGCCGACGGCGCCGTCATGGCGACCTATGGCGAGACCAAGGTGCTGGCGACGGTGGTCGCTGCCAAGGAGCCGAAGCCGGGCCAGGATTTCTTCCCGCTGACGGTCAACTATCAGGAAAAGGCCTTCGCCGCGGGCAAGATTCCGGGCGGCTATTTCAAGCGTGAAGGCCGTCCGTCCGAGCACGAGACGCTGACCTCGCGCCTGATCGACCGGCCGATCCGCCCGCTCTTCGTCGACGGCTTCAAGTGCGACACCCAGGTGATCGCCACCGTGCTTTCGCACGATCTGGAAAATTCGCCCGATATCGTGGCCATGGTTGCCGCTTCCGCCGCGCTGACCCTTTCCGGCATTCCCTTCATGGGCCCGATCGGTGGCGCGCGCGTCGGCTATATCAACGGCGAATACGTCCTCAACCCGATGATCGACGACATGCCGGAATCGGCGCTCGATCTCGTCGTCGCGGGTACGGGCGAGGCTGTGCTGATGGTGGAATCGGAAGCCAAGGAGCTCCCCGAGGACGTCATGCTCGGCGCCGTGATGTTCGGCCACCGCGGTTTCCAGCCGGTGATCGAGGCAATCATCAAGCTTGCCGAGACGGCCGCCAAGGAACCGCGCGAGCTGATCGTCAAGGACACCGAGGAACTTTCCGGCAAGATCCGCGACATCGCCGCCGAAGACCTGGTGTCGGCCTATCAGATCACCGCCAAGACCGAGCGCCGCAATGCGATCGACGCTGCCAAGGCGAAGGTCGTCGAGGCCCTCATCACCAATGGCGGCGAGGATGCTCCTGCTTCCAACGTGGTTTCCGACCTGTTCAAGAAGCTCGAAGCTGAAATCGTGCGCGGCGGGATCCTCGACAAGGGCGTGCGCATCGACGGCCGCGACCTGCAGACGGTCCGCCCGATCGTGTCGGAAGTCGGCGTGCTGCCGCGTTCTCATGGTTCCGCTCTCTTCACCCGCGGCGAAACCCAGGCGCTTGCGGTGGCCACGCTCGGCACCAACGAGGACGAGCAGTTCGTGGACGCGCTTGAAGGCACCTACAAGGCGACCTTCATGCTGCATTACAACTTCCCGCCCTTCTCGGTCGGCGAAACGGGCCGCATGGGCTCGCCCGGCCGTCGCGAGATCGGCCACGGCAAGCTTGCCTGGCGGGCGATCCATCCGATGCTGCCGGCCCATCACGAATTCCCCTACACGATCCGCGTCGTGTCGGAGATCACCGAATCGAACGGATCCTCGTCGATGGCCACCGTCTGCGGCACATCGTTGGCGCTGATGGATGCCGGCGTGCCGCTTCGCTCGCCGGTCGCCGGTATTGCCATGGGCCTGATCAAGGAAGGCGACCGCTTCGCGGTTCTGTCCGACATCCTGGGCGACGAAGACCATCTCGGCGACATGGACTTCAAGGTGGCGGGCACCGCTGCCGGCATCACCTCGCTGCAGATGGACATCAAGATCGACGGCATCACCGAGGAAATCATGCGGGTTGCTCTCGACCAGGCGAAGGACGGTCGTGTCCATATCCTCGGCGAGATGGCCAAGGCGATCACCGAGGCGCGCGCCGAGCTTGGCGAGCACGCCCCGCGCATCGAGGTGATCAAGATCCCGGTCGACAAGATCCGCGAAGTGATCGGTTCGGGCGGCAAGGTGATCCGCGAGATCGTCGAGAAGACCGGCGCCAAGATCAATATCGAGGACGACGGCACGGTGAAGGTCGCTTCCGCCGACGGCAAGGCGATCAAGGCGGCGATCAACTGGATCAACTCGATTGCGGCCGAGCCGGAAGTCGGCATGATCTACGAGGGAACGGTCGTGAAGTGCGTCGACTTCGGCGCCTTCGTGAACTTCTTCGGCGCCAAGGACGGCCTCGTCCACATCTCCCAGCTTGCTCCGCAGAAGGTCGCCAAGGTGACCGATGTGGTCAAGGAAGGCGACAAGGTGTGGGTGAAGCTGATGGGCTTCGACGAGCGCGGCAAGGTGCGCCTGTCGATGAAGGTCGTCGACCAGTCGACCGGCCAGGAGATCCAGGCGGCCGAGTAAGCCGGCCGTCTCGGCAATTTACCAAGATGCAATGGCCGGGCCGCAAGGTCCGGCCATTTGCGTTTGCGCCATTGCCTTGGTGAAATGAGGTGATATACCCGCCGCAACTCGACGCGGCCGGCGTGCTGTCGCCGAATCGGGTCGATTGTCCGGGTCCGCTGGAGGAATTGTCATGAACGACATGCGCCTTGTGGTGGTCGGCGCCGGCGGGCGGATGGGCCGCGCGTTGATCCGTGCCGTCACGGAAATGGAAGGCGCGGTCGTGTCCGCCGCGATCGATCGCGAAGGTTCCCAGGTCATCGGCAAGGATGCCGGCGAGCTTGCCGGTGTCGGTCCGATCGGTGTTGCCGTCAGCGACGATCCGCTGCCCGCCTTCGCGAAGGCTGACGGCGTGCTGGATTTCACCTCGCCTGCGGCGACCCGGCTCTACAGTGAATTTGCGGCCCAGGCGCGCATCGTCCATGTCATCGGCACGACCGGTCTTGGCGCGGAAGACGAGGAGCGGATCAATGCCGCGGCCCGCCACGCGCGGATCGTCAAGTCCGGCAATATGAGCTTCGGCGTCAATCTCCTTGCCGCGCTCGTCAGGAAGGCGGCGGAGGTGCTGGATGTCGACTACGACATCGAGATCGTCGAAATGCACCACAAGCATAAGGTGGACGCACCGTCGGGAACCGCGCTGCTGCTGGGCAAGGCTGCCGCGGACGGGCGGAAAATAACGCTGGACGACCATTCGGTGCGCGTCCGCGACGGTCATACCGGGCCGAGGCGCGAAGGCGATATCGGTTTTGCGACATTGCGCGGCGGTTCCGTGGTCGGCGATCACAGCGTGATCTTCGCCGGCCCCGGCGAACGCCTCACGCTTTCCCATCATGCCGAAGACCGGCAGCTGTTCGCGGCCGGTGCGGTCAAGGCCGCCTTGCTGGCGCGCAACATGAAACCGGGACTCTATTCGATGGCCGATCTTCTCGGCCTTGCTTTCTGAGCGCTCCGTGCTGGGGTGCGAACTGGGAGACTGATTGAGATGGAACGCCTCTTGGTGCTGGTGCGGCATGGCCAGAGCGACTGGAACCTGAAGAATCTCTTCACCGGCTGGAAAGATCCGGACCTGACCGAGCAGGGCGTGGCCGAGGCGGTGGAAGCGGGCAAGAAGCTGAAGGATCTCAAGCTTTCCTTCGATATCGCCTTCACGTCGGACCTGACGCGGGCGCAGCATACGCTGGCGCTGATCCTGGAGCAGCTTGGCCAGACGGGCCTTGAGACACTCAAGGATCAGGCGCTGAACGAACGCGACTACGGCGACCTGACGGGCATGAACAAGGATGAGGCGCGCGAGAAGTTCGGCGAGGAGCAGGTGCATGTCTGGCGCCGCTCCTTCGACGTGCCGCCCCCGGGCGGCGAAAGCCTGAAGATGACGGCCGAGCGCGTTCTGCCCTACTACCATGCCGAAATCCTGCCGCGCGTTCTCGGCGGCGAACGCGTGATCGTGGCCGCGCACGGCAATTCGCTGCGTTCGCTCGTCATGGAACTGGAAGGGCTGACGCCCGAGCAGATCCTGAAGCGGGAACTGGCGACGGGCGCCCCGATCGTCTACCGGCTGAAGGAAGACGGCTCGATCGACAGCGTGCAGGACCTGACCGACTGACTGCGGGAATCATTCCCGCAGTAGCGGAAAAGGCGGCCCGACGGCCGCCTTTTTCATTTCACACTCAGGAAACGAAACCTTCCTGCCTGGCGAGATCGGCCAGGTTCCTCTCGGGTCGGGCTCCCACATGGCCGATCACTTCCGCAGCACACAGGCAGCCGAGTTCGGTCGAGGTGGTCAGGTCGAAATCGCGAGCCATGCCAAAGAGGAAGCCGGAGGCGAACAGGTCCCCCGCGCCGGTCAGGTCCACGACTTCGATGTCCTTCCGGGCGGGCACATGCACCGTCTCCTCGCGCGAGATCGCCATGGCGCCCTCTCCACCGAGGGTCAGCGCGGTCAGGCGGCAATCCTCGCGCACGGCATCGATCGCCGTCTGGAGGTCGGAGGTCTCGTAGAGCGAGCGAAGCTCGTGTTCGTTGGCAAACAGCAGGTCGACGATGCCGTCGCGCATCAGCGCCAGGAACTCCGGCCGGTAGCGATCGACGCAGAAGGCGTCCGACAGGGTGAGGCTGACACGCCGCCCGGCCGCATGCGCAATCTCGGCCGCCCGCAGGAAAGCCTGCTTCGCCGCCGGCGGATCCCAGAGATAGCCCTCCATATAGGTGACGGCCGCCGCGCGCACGGTATCGGGGTCGATGTCCTCCGGCGACAGCTCGACGCAGGCGCCGAGATAGGTGTTCATCGTGCGCTCGCCGTCCGGCGTGATCAGGATCATTGAGCGAGCAGTAGGTGCGCGATTGGCGAGCGGTTGTGTTGCAAAATGTACCCCAACACCGCGCATGTCGTGCGCATAGCTCTGGCCGAGTTCGTCTTCCGCAACCTTGCCGACATAGGCTGGCTTGCCGCCGAGCGACGCGATACCTGCGGCGGTATTGCCGGCGCTGCCGCCCGAAATTCGCACCGTCTGTCCCATCTGGTCGTAGAGGCGAACGGCTTCGGCGGTGTCGATCAGCCGCATGGCGCCTTTCACCAGGTTTTCCCGGCTCAGGAAGTCCTCCTCCACATGAGAAAAGACGTCGCAGATGGCGTTGCCGATGCAAAGCGCATCGAAGCGGGTGTCGGTCATTGGATCGGATATCCTTGATGATTTGGGTCAGATTGCCGGAGTGGGACGCAGCGCGCGATTGGCCTCTGGCTCGCGGATCTTCTCGCGGAAGGGGCTGGCGCGGTAGATGCCCAAAATCTTCAGCTCGGCGGAGAAGAATTCGAGCTCTTCAAGCGCCAGCGCGACGGAGCGGTCGTCGGGATGGCCTTCCACATCCGCATAGAACATGGACGCGAAGAACTGGCCTTCCAGCTGGTAGGACTCAAGCTTCGTCATGTTGACGTTGTTGGTGGCGAAACCGCCGAGCGCCTTGTAGAGCGCGGCCGGCACATTGCGCACCCGGAAGACGAAAGTGGTGATCACCGGCTGGCCGTTATTGGCGGCCTTCAGGTCCTCGCGCGACAGGATGACGAAGCGGGTCGTGTTGTGCGCTTCGTCTTCCACGTCGCGCTTCAGGATATCGAGACCATAGATCTCAGCTGCGATTTCCGGCGCAAGGGCCGCCGCGCTCGGGTCGTTTCGCTCGGCAATCTGGCGTGCGGACCCCGCGGTATCGGCACCGATGACGGTCGAAAGGCCGAGTTCGCGGATCACCTTCCGGCACTGACCAAGCGCCATGACATGGCTCTGCACCGTCTGGAGGCCTTCCAGCGTCGCCCCCTTCGGGGCGACCAGCTGGAAGCGGATCGGCAGGAAATACTCGCCGATGATGTGCAGCGAGGAATGCGGCAGCAGGTGGTGAATATCCGCTACACGCCCGGCGACCGAATTCTCGATCGGTATCATGGCCAGGTCCGCACGTCCGCTTTCCACCGCCTGGAAGCAGTCTTCGAAAGTCGGGCAGGGAACGGCCTGGTAGTCGGGATAGACATTGCGGCAAGCCATGTGGGAATTGGCGCCGATCTCACCCTGAAAGACGATTTTCTTCTGGTCGGACATGCGGATGTTTTCTTTCTGAAGGCTGAGCTTCGCTGGTTGCGGCGATCTTTATCCGGCAGTTTCGAGTCTCGCTCGCAGCCGTTCCACATCCGCGGGCGTATTGATATCCATCGGCGCGCTGTCGACAAGGCTGACGTCGATGCGCATGCCGTCTTCCAGCGCCCGCAATTGCTCGAGTTTCTCGCGGATCTCCAGCGGGGACGGGGGCAGTGTAACGAAGCGCTCCAGGGCTGCACGCCGGTAGGCATAGACGCCGATATGCTGATAGAGCGGTCCGTCGCCCGTCGGAGCGGTGGCGCGGGTGAAGTAGAGTGCACGATTGCGCCTACCGGAGAGGGGGGTCACCACGGCCTTTACGAAGCTTGGATCGCTCCGACCCTCCTCGGTGCGGATCTCGGTCATGATGGTGCCGATATCGACCGCCGGATCTGCAAGCGGTTCGAATGCGGCATTTACCGCATCCGGCTCGATCAGCGGTGTATCGCCCTGCAGGTTCAGGATGACGTCGAAACGACCGTCCGGGTCCACCAGCTTCATCGCTTCGAAAATGCGGTCGGAGCCGGAATGGTGGTCTGGGCTCGTCATCACCGCCTTTCCGCCCGCAGCCTCGACCGCCTGCTTGATGCGTTCGTCGTCGCAGGCGACTACGGCCGGCCCGATTCCGGCAGCCTCGGCCTGCCGCAGAACGTGGACGATCATCGGTTTCCCGGCGATATCGATCAGCGGCTTGTCCGGGAGACGCGTGGCGGCCATGCGGGACGGAATCAGGACGAGAGCCTCTTTCAAGGGGTGCTCCGGGTGCTTTTTTCGAAAATGGACGCCTGTAGGGCGAAATGTCTCACGGATTGCCCTTTTATACCTATGGACACGGGCGTCAAAAAATTTGTAGGTTCCGGCAAATTTTCGGCTGCGCGGCTGCGGTAGGGTTCCGCGGGCGCGTTTGCCGTGCGTGCATGGTCATATATAGCTGGAGCCTGACAGGATGGATTCCTTCGAGCTGAACAAGATCGCCGGCGCGGTTTTGCTCGCCCTTCTCGTCGCAATGGGGTTGGGCATCGTATCGGATGTCATTTTCGAGCCCCACCGTCCCGAAAAGCCCGGCTTTGAAATCGCCGTCGCTACGGATGAGGGTGGCGCAACCGAAGTTTCCGAAGGCGGAAAGGAAGAGATCGTTCCGATCGGTACGCGCCTCGTCGAAGCGAGTGTGGAATCCGGCGAAAAGAGCGTTAAGAAGTGCGCCGCCTGCCACAATTTCGAGAAGGGTGGCGCCAACAAGGTCGGGCCGGGTCTCTGGGATGTTGTTGGCCGCAAGCCCGGCAGCCACGAAGGTTTCGGCTACTCTTCCGCTATGACTGCCTTTGGCGAGCAGACCGATAGCTGGACCTACGAGGAACTCGACCAGTTTCTCGCCAACCCCAAGAACCTCGTTTCCGGCACGTCGATGTCCTTCGCAGGCCTGAAGAAGCCGGAAGAGCGCGCCGACGTGATCGCCTATCTGCGCAGCCTGTCGGATAACCCGGAGCCGTTGCCGGCAGAGTAAGCCGTTACAGCGGGTCCTGGACGCGAGCTTCCCGATTGAGCTCGCCCATCGATCTCAATACGATCAAAAGCGGGAGTGAGCCCCAGGCTCCTCCCGCTTTTTTATTTTCCGCCTTATTGTTCTACTAAAATCTCTTTTAAGGGAATTATTCATTCAAAAATGGAATTATCCTGTCGATACGAAGTCAAATGATTCGAGGTCAGCGTTAAAGTGACTTTATTGGATAAAGGCACCGATGACATGACGAAGGGGACTTCCTCCATATTTTCGTATGCGCCCAATAAGGTGGGCTTCGCCCCTGCGATCTTGCTTGCATTGATACTTTTTACAGCTGGATCTTGCCTTACGGAATATGTCGCCTCGATCCTTGGTGAAAATGCCAGGGAGCGCGCGGAAGCCGAAGCCCTTGCCCGTCTGTCCGAGGTACGCGTGAAGCTTGAGGGGGAAGTCAACGCGACGCTGCATGTCGCGCATGGGCTGGTCAGTTATGTCGCGACGCGCCCCGACCTTTCCGAATCCGAGTTCCAGCGCTTTGCGGCGGAAACGGTGGCTATCGCCCGCAACGTCCGCAACGTGGCGCTCGCGCCCGACAACGTTATTCGTTTCGTGCATCCTCTTGCCGGCAACGAAGCAGTGGTCGGTCTGGACTACAGGGCCAACCCCGTGCAATGGCCGAGCGTGGAGCGGGCGATAAAAGAAAGGGCGACGGTCGTTGCCGGACCCGTAGATCTCGTGCAGGGCGGCCAGGCGCTGATTGCCCGCACCCCGATCTTCGTCGCGGCGCCCGAGGCCGGCCCTCAGGCCGAAAGGCGGTTCTGGGGAATGGCGGGGGTCGTCGTCGATATCGCCGGCCTTTTCGCCGATGCGGGGATCGAGCCGCAGAATGCCGGTTACGAATTCGCGGTCAGGGGAGCTGACGGTTCCGGAGCCGATGGAGATATCATCATGGGCGACGGGACGCTCTTCCAGCGAGACGCCATCACCCTTCCGGTCATCCTTCCGTCCGGAAGCTGGCAGATCGCCGGGCTTCCGGTTGGTGGCTGGAAAGTCGATCCGTTTGCCATCCGTCTGGCTCGGGTCATCGGCTATGGGGTTAGTGCGGTATTGGCGGTATTGGCCTTTCTACTTGCGATTTCTCACCAAAAGGCGCGCGCAATGGCGCTGCACGACGCTTTGACGGGATTGCCGAACCGGCGTTTGCTTGAGGACCGTCTGCTGCAACTTGCCGCGCTGTCCGACCGCACGGGCTTCGATTTTCAGGTCTATTTCGTCGACCTGAACGGCTTCAAGCCGATCAATGATGTCTATGGCCATGCAGTGGGCGATGCACTCCTGAAGGAGGTGGGGCGTCGCCTCAAGGACGAAACCCGCAAGACCGATACGGTCGCGCGGGTTGGCGGCGATGAATTCGTGGTGCTGATGCCGGGTGTGGCGGCGGGCCCGGTTGCCGTCGGCATCGCCGATCGCTTCCGCAACCGGGTCAGCGAGCCGGTCATCATCGGGGACAAGCCGATCGCGATTCAGGCAAGTGTCGGCTGGGCCTCCTATCCCTCGGATGCGGAAACGGTGGATGACCTGATGGTGCTTGCCGACAAGCGCATGTATCGTGCGAAAAACAATTTTGCCGTGCAGATGTGAGAGTTTCCCTCCGCTCCTGCAGGGCTTCGGAATCGTGATTAAACTTTTGTCATAAAGCGTTTCGCAGGTGTCGAAGCGCAGCGCGAGCCCCTAATATATCCTGCAAAATGATATGAGCCGGCATCAGCGGCAGGTGCCGCCGGTCGGGCAGGAATTGAGCAGGGGATCGAAGACCATCATGCGGGCATTAGCGAATATCCGGCGAAAGCCGACTGCAAGGACAGCTCTCTTCGCCCTGCTTGCTTCGCTGGTCGCCATCGCCGCTCACCCGGCTACGGCCGAGGAACCGGAATGGCATCATGCGTCCGCATTGACGGGCGATTCGAAGTATCCCGCCGACTTCAAGCATTTCGACTATGTCAATCCGGCTGCGCCGAAGGGTGGCATCGTCCGTCTAGCCGATTCCAGCGGCTTCGACAGCTTCAATCCGATCCTGCCGAGGGGCAATGTCGCGATCGGGCTTGGGCTTCTCTATGATTCGCTGACGGAATCTTCGCTCGACGAACTCAACATCAGCGCGAGTTACGGCCTGATCGCAGAGGCGGTTCGGTATCCGGATGATTATTCCTGGGTCGAATACCGGATCGATCCGAAGGCCAAATGGCATGACGGCGTTCCGATCACGGTCGAGGACGTGATCTGGAGCTTCGAGAAGGTGAAGGAGCTCAACCCGAGCCAATCCTTCTACTATCGGCATGTCGCAAAGGCAGAAGATGCCGGCGACGGCGTGGTCCGCTTCACCTTCGACGCTTCCGGAAATCGCGAATTGCCGCATATCGTCGGCCAGCTCCTGATCCTGCCGAAGCACTGGTGGGAGGGCGTCGACGCCAACGGCAAGCAACGCAGCATCGAGAACGGCACGCTGGAGCCGCCGCTCGGCTCGGGCCCCTATCGCATCGCCGATTTCGAGCCGGGCCGTTACATCGTCTATGAGCGCGTGCCCGGCTACTGGGCGGAGGATCATCCGGCTCGCGTCGGCACCAACAATTTCGACCGGGTGCGTTACGACACCTTCCGTGACACGACCGTGCTGCTGGAAGCCTTCAAGGGCGACCAATACGATTTCCGCGCGGAAAACAGCGCCAAGAACTGGGCGACGGGTTACGATTTTCCGGCCGTAAAGGACGGGAGGGTCATTCTCGAGACCTTCCCCGACCGGGCCAGCGGCGTGATGCAGGCTTTCGTGCCGAACCTGCGGCGGGAGAAGTTCTCCGACGAGCGGGTGCGCCGGGCGCTCAATCTCGCCTATGACTTCGAGACGGCCAACAAGACGACCTTCTTCGGGCAGTACAAGCGCGTGCCCTCCTATTTCGCCGGAACGGAGCTTGCGTCTTCAGGCCTGCCGGAGGGCAAGGAACTGGAAATCCTGGAAAGCGTGCGCGATCTCGTGCCGCCGGAGGTCTTCACCTCGCCCTACGAAAACCCGGTCAACGGCGATCCGCAAAAGCTAAGGGAAAACCTGCGCACCGCGCTCAACCTGCTGAACGAGGCCGGCTACGAGCTGCGCGGCAACGCGCTCGTCAACAAGGCGACGGGTGAGCCCTTCACGATCGAGTTTCTCGCCAACGATCCGAATTCGGAACGGCTGATCCTCCCCTATGCCCGCAACCTGCAGCGGCTCGGCATCAAGCTCAATTTGCGGGTGATCGACACGCCGCAATATATCAACCGCATCCGCGACCGCGATTTCGACATGATCACCGCCGTTTGGGGACAGTCGCTGTCGCCCGGCAACGAACAACTCGATTTCTGGGGATCGGATGCGGCGGACCGGCAGCAGTCGCGCAACTATGCCGGCATCAAGGACAAGGGCGTCGATGCGCTGATCCAGAAGGTGATCTTCGCGAAGGATCGCGAGGAACTGGTTGCGGCCACGCGCGCGCTCGACCGCGTGCTGCTTGCCCATAATTTCGTCGTACCGCAGTTCTATCTGGACCTCGACCGCACGGCGCGCTGGGACCGGTTCGGCCACCCGGAGAACCTGCCGGAATATTCGCACGGCTTCCCCACCATCTGGTGGTGGGATGCCGAAAAGGCGAAGCGGGTTGGAGGCAAGTCATGACGCATGGAATGGCGCCCAGCCGGCGCACCGTGCTGAAGCTTTCGGCTGCTGCTGCGATGGCGGCGTGCCTGCCTTCGGTCCGCGTCCTTGCCGAAGGCGAGCGTCGTCACGGACTGTCGGTTTTTGGCGATCTCAGATACGGTCCCGAATTTTCCGCCTTCGACTATGTCAACGCGGATGCGCCGAAGGGTGGGCGGATCGTCTTCACCGCGCCTTCCTGGGCCTACAATCAGAACCCGCAGACGTTCAATTCCTTCAACAGCTTCATCCTGAAGGGCGATGCGCCGCCGCGGATGGAGCTTTGCTTCGACACGCTGATGGTACGCGCGCTCGACGAGCCGGATGCCATGTACGGATTGGTCGCCGAAAGCGTCGAGATCCTCGATGGCGGCAACACCTATGTCTTCCATCTGCGGGGGGAAGCGCGGTTCCACGACGGTTCGCCGCTGACGGCGGAGGATGTCGCCTTTTCCTTGATGACGCTGAAGGAGATGGGGCATCCGCAGATCCAGCAGACGATTGCCGAACTCGCTTCCGCGGAAGCGCCCGATCCTTCGCGAGTGGTCGTGCGGTTTTCCGGCAAGCAGTCGCGCCAGCTGCCGCTGATCGTGGCGGCGCTGCCGATCCTCTCCAAGTCCTACTACACGACCTATGATTTCGCGCAGTCGACCCTGACACCGCCGCTTTCCTCCGGACCCTATCGCGTCGGCAAGTACGAGGTCGGCCGGTATGTCGAATATGTAAGGGTGGAGGACTGGTGGGGCAAAGACCTGCCGGTGGCCAGGGGACAGTCCAATTTCGACGTCATCCGGCTGGAATTCTTCCGCGATTCCCAGGTCGCGTTCGAGGCCTTCAAGAAGGGTGCGATCACCTTCCAGGAGGAATTCTCCTCCAAGCGCTGGGCGACGGAGTATACGTTCCCGGCGCTTGACGAGAAACGCGTGATCCGCACGGAGTTTCCCGACAATAGGCCGTCGGGCGCACAGGGCTGGTTCTTCAATACGAGGCGGGACAAGTTTTCCGATCCGAGGGTGCGGCAGGCACTGGGTCTTGCCTTCGATTTCGAATGGTCGAATGCTAGTCTGTTCTACGGTCTCTACACGCGCACGAATTCCTTTTTCGAGAATTCGGCGATGATGGCGATGGGAGAGCCGGATGCCGCCGAGTTAGCGCTGCTGGAGCCCTATCGCGACAACCTGCTGCCTGACGTTTTCGGCCCTGCGATCATGGCGCCGACATCCGACGGCTCAGGCCAGGACCGGACGCTGCTGCGCAAGGCCAACCAACTGCTGATGGAGGCCGGCTGTACGCGGGACGGCAACATTTTGCGGCTGCCGGACGGCAAGGCCTTCGAGATCGAGTTCCTGTCCAACTCGCCCGCCTTCGAGCGGATAACGCTGCCCTATATCAGGAATCTCGAACGACTCGGCATCAAGGCGAGTTTCCGCCTGGTCGACCCGTCCCAGTTCCAGTCGCGACTGAACGATTTCGACTTCGATATCTGCGGCAGGCGCTATGCGCTGGAAGCGACGCTGGGCGAATCGATTCGCCAGTTCTGGGGATCGAAGTCGGCTGCCACGCCGGGCAGCTCGAATCTGGCCGGTATCAGCCATCCGGCGATTGACGCCTTGATCGAGAAGGCGATTTTCGCGCCGACCCGGGAGGATATGACGGTTGCGGCCCGGGCCCTCGACCGATGCCTGCGCGCGGGCTACTACTGGGTGCCGCAATGGTACAAGCCGGTGCATACGGTCGCGATGTGGGATGTGTTCGGCATGCCGGCCGAGCCTCCGGCATATGAGTTCCCGGTCGAGACGACGTGGTGGTTCGACGAGGCCAAAGCGGCCGTCATCGGCAAGAGCGGCGGCTGAGGCCGTCGCTAGCGAAGACATAGGTAAGACGACACGATGGGCGCCTATATCCTGCGGCGACTTCTCCTGATCATCCCGACGCTGGTGGGGATCATGGCGATCAACTTCGCCATCATCCAGTTCGCGCCCGGCGGGCCTGTTGAACGCGTCATCGCGCAGTTGCAGGGGACCGACGTTTCGGCGACCGCGCGCATCAGCGGCGGCTCCGGCTCGGACCTGGGCGCGGGAAGCGGCCAGCAGGATTTCAGCGCCGGCCAGGGCGTGACGTCGAAATATCGCGGCGCCCAGGGCCTTGACCCGGAATTCGTGAAGGACCTCGAGCGCCAGTTCGGCTTCGACAAGCCGCCGCTGGAGCGCTTCGGCAAGATGCTCCTGGACTATGCCAGCTTCGATTTCGGGGAGAGCTATTTCCGGGACATCGCCGTCATCGATCTCATCGTCGAGAAAATGCCGGTTTCCATCTCGCTCGGCCTGTGGATGACGCTGATCTCCTATACCGTGTCGATCCCGCTGGGTATCCGCAAGGCGGTAAAGGACGGCTCGAGCTTCGACGTGTGGACCTCCGCTGTCATAGTCGTCGGTTATGCCATCCCGGGCTTCCTTTTCGCCGTCCTGCTGATCGTGCTCTTCGCCGGCGGATCGTTCCTCGACTGGTTCCCGCTACGGGGCCTCACGTCCGACAATTGGGAGCAGCTCTCCTGGCCGGCGCGCATCGTCGACTATTTCTGGCATCTCGTGCTGCCGCTCTCGGCGATGGTGCTGTCGGCCTTCGCCACGACAACGCTGCTGACCAAGAATTCCTTCCTCGACGAGATCCGCAAGCAATATGTCCAGACAGCCCGCGCCAAGGGCCTGACCGAGAGGCAGGTGCTCTACGGCCATGTCTTCCGCAATGCGATGCTGATCGTCATTGCCGGCTTCCCGGGCGCCTTCATTTCGTCCTTCTTTGCCGGCTCGCTCCTGATCGAAACAATCTTCTCGCTCGACGGCCTGGGGCTGCTGGGCTTCGAATCCGTGATCAACCGCGACTACGCAGTGGTCTTCGCCACGCTCTATATCTTCTCGCTGATGGGCCTGCTGGTGAACCTCATCTCCGACCTCACCTACACCTGGATCGATCCGCGCATCGACTTCGAAAGCCGTGAGGTCTGAGGCAATGGATACCCGCGCCGAAAAGACCATGCAGCAAAGCGCTTTCATCGCGGAAGGCAAATCGCAGGCCCGGCCGAAGGGCCGTTTCGCGCTGTCGCCGATCAATCGGCGCCGACTGACGAATTTCAAGGCCAACCGGCGCGGCTTCTGGTCGCTCTGGATTTTCCTGTTCCTGTTTATCGGGGCACTCTTTGCCGAATTCATCGCCAACGATCGTCCGCTCCTCGTTTCCTACAAGGGCGAGATCCTGATGCCGGTATTGGTCGATTATCCGGAGGAGAAATTCGGCGGCTTCCTGGCGGTGACAGACTATCGCGACCCCTTCATCCAGGACGAGATCTCGGCAAACGGCTGGATGGTCTGGCCGCCGATCCGCTATTCCTATCGCACGGTGAACAACGAGATTCCGGTGCCGGCCCCCGCGCCGCCGTCCTGGATGCTCGACAAGGAGACGCGCTGTTCGCGCTACCCGCTTGGAGTGGACGATCCGAACTGTACGCTTGGCAACTGGAACTGGCTCGGGACCGACGACCAGGGCCGCGACGTCGTTGCCCGCCTCATCTACGGCTTCCGTATCTCCGTGTTGTTCGGACTGGCGCTCACAATCGCCTCGTCGCTGATCGGCGTCGGAGCAGGCGCGGTGCAGGGCTATTATGGCGGGCTGGTCGATCTTTTCTTCCAGCGCTTCATCGAAATCTGGACGGCGATCCCGACGCTCTACCTCATTCTGATCGTTTCCTCGGTGCTGGTGCCGGGCTTCTGGACCCTGTTCACGATCCTGCTTGCCTTTTCCTGGGTGGCACTGGTCGGCGTGGTTCGGGCGGAGTTCCTGCGCGCTCGCAATTTCGAGTACGTGACGGCTGCGCGCGCGCTGGGCGTTTCCAACCGGGTTATCATGTGGCGGCACATGCTGCCCAACGCCATGGTGGCGACACTGACCTTCATGCCTTTCATCCTGAACGGCTCGATCTCGACGCTCACGGCGCTCGACTTTCTCGGCTTCGGCCTGCCTCCCGGCTCCGCTTCGCTTGGCGAATTGCTGGCGCAGGGCAAGAACAACCTGCAAGCGCCCTGGCTCGGCATCACCGGCTTCTTCGTCATCTCCATCATGCTGAGCCTGCTGATTTTCATCGGTGAAGCGGTGCGCGACGCCTTCGATCCGCGCAAGAGCTTCGCGTGAGGTGCGGCCAATGGAAAAGATGACCGAATTGCCGCTCCTCTCCGTCCGCGACCTCTCCGTTGCCTTCACGCAGAACGGCAGGACGACGACGGCCGTCGACCATATTTCCTTCGATATCGGCAAGGGTGAGACCGTTGCGCTGGTCGGGGAAAGCGGCTCGGGCAAGTCAGTCTCCGCCCTGTCGACGGTCAGGCTTCTGCCCTATCCGGCCGCCTCGCATCCCTCTGGCAAAATCCTCTTCAAGGGAGAGGACATGCTGACGGCCGACGAGGCCGCTTTGCGCAAGGTGCGCGGCAATGCGATCTCGATGATCTTCCAGGAGCCGATGACCTCGCTCAATCCTTTGCATCCGGTCGAGCAGCAGGTGGCGGAAATCCTGAAAATCCACCGCGGCATGAGCGATAAGGCCGCCCGGGCGCGCGTGTTGGAACTGCTGGATCAGGTTGGGATCCGCGAGCCGGAAAAGCGGCTTGCCTCCTATCCGCATCAGCTTTCGGGCGGCCAGCGCCAGCGCGTGATGATCGCCATGGCGCTTGCCAACGAGCCGGACCTGCTGATTGCCGACGAACCGACGACGGCGTTGGACGTCACCGTGCAGGCGCAGATCCTGAAGCTGCTGAAAGAGCTACAAAAGAGTGCCGGCATGGCGATGCTCTTCATTACCCATGACCTGGGGATCGTGCGCAAGATCGCCGATCGGGTCTGCGTGATGACGCAAGGCAAGATCGTCGAGCAGGGGCCCGTTGCGGAGATCTTTGCCGATCCACAGCACCCCTATACGAAGAAGCTTCTCGCCGCCGAACCGAAAGGCGCGCCGCCGAAGACCGACCTGTCCAAGCCGATCGTCGTCAAGGGCGACGATGTGAAGGTGTGGTTCCCGGTCAAGCGAGGTTTCTTCCGCCGCACCGTCGATCACATCAAGGCGGTGGACGGCGTCGATCTCGAGGTGCGCGAAGCCCAGACACTCGGCATCGTGGGCGAAAGCGGTTCCGGCAAGACGACTCTGGGCCTCGCGTTGCTCAGGATGATTTCCTCGACCGGGCGCATCAGCTTCCGCGACAGGGAAATCGAGGGTTTTTCCTGGAAGGAGATGCGACCGCTGCGCCGCGACATGCAGATCGTCTTCCAGGACCCGTTCGGCTCGTTGTCGCCGCGCATGTCCATTGCCGACATTGTCGGCGAGGGGCTGGCCGTTCATTTCCCGGGAATTACGGCCGGAGAGCGCGACGATCGCGTGGCGACGGCGCTGGAGGAAGTAGGGCTCGATCCCGATACCCGCTTCCGCTATCCGCACGAGT
Organism: Stappia albiluteola; assembly: GCF_014050225.1. Taxonomy (GTDB): domain Bacteria; phylum Pseudomonadota; class Alphaproteobacteria; order Rhizobiales; family Stappiaceae; genus Hongsoonwoonella; species Hongsoonwoonella albiluteola. The sequence continues at coordinate 126,477 of NZ_JACFXV010000034.1, forward strand.
TTTCCGGCGGCCAGCGCCAACGCATCTCGATCGCGCGCGCCATGGTGCTTGAGCCGAAATTCGTCATGCTGGATGAGCCGACCTCGGCGCTCGACATGAGCGTACAGGCGCAGGTCGTCGATCTGCTGCGCGACCTGCAGATAAAGCATGGCCTGGCCTATCTCTTCATTTCGCATGACCTGAAGGTGGTCCGGGCGCTTGCGAATGACGTCATCGTGATGCGGGCGGGCAAGGTGGTGGAATCGGGCTCCGCGACGGAAATCTTCGACAGTCCGAAGACCGACTACACGCGCGCGCTGATGGCAGCCGCCTTCCACATGGAAACGGCGGCCGAAGGCATCGTCAGCGAATAGGGCCGGGTTCAGAAGGCGGTGCGGGCCTTGAGCGCCTGGGCGAGCGTGCCTTCGTCGAGATAATCGAGTTCGCCGCCGACCGGCACGCCATGCGCCAGCCGGGTAACCTTCACGTCGAAGCCGGCAAGCCGGTCGGTGACGAAATGGGCGGTCGTCTGGCCTTCGACTGTCGCGTTGACGGCAAGAATTACCTCGCTGACCCCGCCTTGCGACACCCGGTCGACGAGCCCGGCGATATTGAGATCGTCCGGGCCGATGCCGTCGAGCGGGCTCAGTGTGCCGCCAAGCACGTGGTAGCGGCAGTTGAGTGCCGCCGCCCGCTCCAGCGCCCACAAATCGGCAACGTCCTCGACGACGACGATGGTGGAAGCATCACGACGCGGGTCGCTGCAGATGGTGCAGGGGTCCTTGGTGTCGACCGTGCCGCAGACCGAGCACAGGCCCACGTTGGCCACCGCAACGCCCATCGCCTCGGCAAGGGGCACGAGAAGCTGATCCTTCTTCTTGATCAGGTGAAGCGCCGCGCGCCGGGCCGAGCGGGGCCCAAGGCCCGGCAACTTGGCAAGCAACTGGATCAGGCGCTCGATCTCGGGACCGGCGATGCTGCGGCTGGTCATGCTTGAACAGCGCTCAGAACGGCAGCTTCATGCCGGCGGGCAGGCCGAGGCCGCCCATCATTTCCTGGGTCTTTTCCTGCATCGCCGTCTCGACCTTGGTCTTGGCGTCGCTATGGGCGGCGATGATCAGGTCCTCAAGGATCTCGATATCCTCCGCCTTTGCCAGCGAGGGATCGATCTTCAGCGCCCTGAGGTCGCCCTTACCGCCAAGCGTCACGGTCACCAGGCCGGCGCCGGCCGAACCGGTCGCCTCGATCTGCGCCACCTCTTCCTGCAGCGTCCCCATCTTTTCCTGGAGCTGCTTGGCCTGCTTCATCATCTTCAGGAAGTCCATCGGACGTCTCCATTTCGTTGGGCCGGCCGTGAAGCGGCGCCGGCTTTCATGAAAGATCTGGAATCGGGTCAGTTACCGCCGAATTCCGGCTCGTCGCCGTCGCTCGCTTCCCCCAGCGCCTCGCTCAGAAGCGGGTCGGCCGGTGGCATATCGCTTTCGGGCGAATTGATGCGCACGTCAACCACTTCCGCGCCGGGGAAGGCCGAAAGAAGGGATGCGACCGCCGGTTCGGCCCTGGCGTCGGAAAGGAGCTGGTGCTGGGCGGCAACCTTCTCCTCGTGCAGCGTCGGGCGGCCCTGCGTCCGGCTGACAATGGCGATCCAGCGCGTGCCGGTCCAGTCGCTGAGCTTGCGGCCAAGCTGGCCGGCAAGGTCGGGATCGGCATCGGGCGTCGGCTGGAATTCGATGCGGCCCGGCTCGAATTTCACTAGCCGTACCTGTCTTTCGATGGAAACCTTCAGCGGGATATCGCGTTTCTCGCCGGCAAGGGCCGCGCATTCGGCCAAGGATCGCGGGCCGGCAACCGCGGGTTCCGGCTGCGCTTGCGGTTGAGGTTCGGCAACCGGCGCAGGAGGGGCATCCTCGCGCGGGGCGCTCTGGACAGCCTGAAGACGGGGACCCGAGGCGACCGTGGGGCGTGCAGGCTGCGCCGTTTCTTGCGAAACGGCTCCGCTAGCACCGTTTGCACTCATCGGAGCGGAGACGAGCTCTCCGCGCGACGGGGTGTCGGAGGCAGGCTCAACCTGCGAAGTCCCCGGCGCGCGCGCCGGCAGGGACGCTCCGCCTTCCCGCAATAGGCGAAGCGCCTCTTCCGGATCGGGCAGGTCGGCGGCATAGCAAAGGCGCACCAGCACCATGTCGGCGGCGGCCAGCGGCTTCGGCGCGGCCTGAACCTCGGCGATACCCTTCAGCAGAATCTGCCACGAGCGTGACAACACGCGCAGCGACAGCTTCTCGGCGAAGTCGCGTCCACGCAGGCGCTCGGCCTCGGTCACCGAGGCTTCGTCGGCCGATTTCGGCACGATCTTCATGCGCGTGACGAGATGGGTGAATTCGGCGAGATCGGAGAGAACCACTGCCGGATCGGCGCCGATCGCATATTGCGCCTGCAGTTCCGCCATAGCGGTGGCGGCGTCGCCACGCATCGTGTGCTCGAAGAGATCGATGATGCGGGCGCGGTCGGCAAGTCCCAGCATCTGGCGCACGACCTCCGCATCGATCGCACCGCCGCCATGGGCGATCGCCTGATCGAGCAGCGAGAGGCTGTCGCGCGCCGATCCTTCTCCGGCCCGGGCGATCAGCGCCAGCGCCTCGTCGGAGATGCCGATCGATTCGGCATCGGCGATACGCCTGAGCAGGGCGACGAGCTTGCCCGTATCGATGCGCCTCAGGTCGAATCGCTGGCAGCGCGACAGCACCGTGACCGGCACCTTGCGGATTTCCGTCGTGGCGAAGATGAATTTCACATGCTCCGGCGGCTCTTCCAGCGTCTTCAGCAGGCCGTTGAAGGCCGCGTTGGAGAGCATGTGCACTTCGTCGATGATGTAGACCTTGTAGCGCGCCGAAGCCGGTCGGTAGCGGGCGGCGTCGGTGATCTCGCGAATGTCGTTGATGCCGGTATGCGAGGCGGCGTCCATCTCGATCACGTCGACATGGCGGCCTTCCATGATCGCTTCGCAATGAACGCCGGGCCGGTCAAGCTTTACCGTAGGCTGGTCGATCTCGCCGGGAAGGGAATAATTCAGGCCGCGTGCCAGGATACGTGCTGTCGTCGTCTTGCCGACGCCGCGCACGCCCGTGAGCATCCACGCCTGCGCGATGCGCCCGGTCTCGAACGCGTTCTGCAGCGTCTGCACCATCGGTTCCTGGCCGACCAGATCGTCGAAGGTGCGCGGGCGGTATTTGCGCGCAAGCACGCGATAGGCGCCCTGCCTGTCAGGCGGAGTGCTTGCTGCTGAACTTGTTTGCGTATCGGATGAGACCATGCCGTCCATGGCGCCCAGTCTATCGGCCCGGCCCCGCTCTGTCTCGCGGGCCGGCGCCTTGTCACCGCAAAAATGCACTTTCGTCGCGATCTGCCACATGATGGCGGCATCCGGACAGGCTGCGGGCAAGGGCTGATGAGGCGGGAGGCTGGCACGATGACCCGTGCCGCGACTCGTTGGGGCTGCTTCCTTCCGGACCTGACCCGGTTGGCGAGTGGCTCGTCCACCACCAACCTCCCTGGCGCCTTATATCAGCAAGGGGAGGGTGTTTGGCAAGGGGGAGGGATCATTTCCCCTCCAACTCTCTTTTAGCCTGCTCTCTCAGTTCCCGGCGGATGATCTTGCCCGTCGTCGTCATCGGCAGGGCGTCGACGAAGGCGACTTCGCGTGGATATTCGTGTGCGGAAAGCCGTGTCTTCACCCAGGACTGGATTTCCCTTGCAAGGTTTTCGCCGGGCGCGATGCCGTCGGCAAGAACCACATAGGCCTTGACGATCTCGGTGCGCTGCCGGTCCGGCTTGCCGACGACGCCAGCCATCTTCACCGCCGGGTGTCCGATCAGGCAGTCCTCGATTTCGCCCGGGCCGATGCGGTAGCCGGCTGACGTAATGACGTCGTCGTCGCGTCCGACGAAGCGGATCCAGCCGTCCTCGTCGCGAATGCCGGTGTCGCCGGTCAGCAGCCAGTCGCCGGCGAATTTGGCATCCGTCGCCGCCTCGTTGTTCCAATAGCCGAGGAACATCACCGGATCGGGTCGGCGCACGGCGATATTGCCAAGTTCGCCTGTCTGCAGTTCCTCGCCGCCGTCGGAGACTATCGCCAGCCGGTGGCCGGGCACGGCGCGTCCCATGATGCCCGGTCGCGCATCCATGATCGCCCCGCAGGAGGAGACGATCATGTTGCACTCGGTCTGGCCGTAGAACTCGTTGATGGTGACGCCGAAGACGCGCCGCCCCCAGTCGAGCAGCTCGGCACCCAGCGTTTCGCCGCCGCTCGCCACGGAGCGCATGGAGATCTTCCAGCGCTTTTCCGGACTTTCGACCTGGCGCATCATCTTTAGCGCCGTCGGCGGCAGGAAGGCATTGCGGATCTTGTGATCCTGCAGGAACTGGAACGCGGCTTCGCCGGTGAATTTCTCGAAGCGATGCGCCACCACCGGAACGCCGTGATGGAGCGCCGGCATCAGCACGTCGAGCAACCCGCCGATCCACGCCCAGTCGGCTGGCGTCCAGATGCGGTCGCCTTCCCGCGGCAGGAAATCGTGGCTCATCTCCACGCCCGGCAGATGGCCGAGCAGCACGCGGTGGGCGTGCAGCGCGCCCTTCGGCTGTCCCGTCGTTCCGGACGTGTAGATGATGACCGCCGGATCGTCGGCGGCCGTGTCGACGGGCTGGAACTCCTCGCTTTGACCGGCCATTTCGGAATGAAGGTCGAGCGTGCCTTGCCGCGCGCCGTCGATGGTGAAAACGTGCGCAAGCTCCGGCAGGCGATCGCGGATTTGGGCAAGCTTCGCCGCTCCGTCGGCATTGGTGATCACGGCCTTCGCACCGGAATTGGCAAGCCGGTATTCCAGCGCCTCCTCGCCGAACAGCATGAAGAGGGGAATGGAGATCGCGCCGAGCTTGTGGGCGGCGATATGACCGAAGGCGGTTTCGGCCGCCTGGGGGAGCAGGATGCCGATCCGGTCGCCGCGGGCAACCCCTTTGTCGGCGAGCAGGTTGGCCAGTCGGTTCGACAGCCGTTTCAGGTCGCCGTAGCTGTAATCCCGGATGCTGCCGTCCTTCTCCACGAAGGTCAGCGCCAGGCGGTCCGGCTCGCGCGCCGCCCACCGGTCGCAAACGTCGACGCCCATGTTGTAGCGTTCGGGGATATCCCAGCGGAATCCGCCATAAAGGGCGTCATAGGTTTCTGCCCGCCGCAGCATGTGTCCTCCCGCACTCTCCCTTTTCCCGATGTTTTGAACGCCGCAGAAGAAAAAGTCACGTGCCGCGATGCGGCGGGGCTATAGTCGCCGGCAACGGCTTGTATCTCATGCCCGCTTCGGGAGGCGGCAATGTCATCCTTTGAACTCGATCCCCGCCTTTCGGCGGATACCTACCCTGTTCTGGAACTGCCACTTTGCGCAGTCCGGCTGATGAAGGACGCCAATTATCCCTGGCTGGTGCTGGTGCCGCGCCGCCGCGACCTGATTGAACTGATCGATCTTGAAGGCGATGACCGTGCGCAACTCATGGCGGAAATCGCGCTCGCAAGCGAGGCCCTGCGGGCGGAAACGGATTGCCAGAAGCTCAACGTGGCCGCGCTCGGCAATCAGGTGTCGCAGCTTCATGTGCATGTGATCGCCCGCAATCAGGACGACGCGGCCTGGCCGAACCCTGTCTGGGGCTTCGCGCCCGCAACGCGCTACGACGAGGGGCGCCGGGATCACCTGATATCGGCGCTGATCGACCGGCTTTCGGGGTAGTTCCGCCCTGCTGGATTGCAATCACGAAAAGCGGAAGCGGACAAGAAACATGAACTTCCAGGACATTCCACCGCAGTTGAGCGACGGGTTTTCCTATGCCGGCAACAGGCTGGAGCGGCTATCCGAGCATCGCGGCGATGCGCGCTGGCTCGCCGAACATATGAATTCGCCCGCCGCCCGCTTCGTCTGTTTCTGCAGCGAGAAACCGGTGATCAATCTTGGCGAAGGCGGCAAGGGTCCGCTGACCAGCCTGCATGAAAGAGCGTTGGGCGCACGCTTCGGCATGGTCGATGTCGAGACCGTGCTTCTCGGCTTTGAGCGCGAAAGCCGGTCGCCGATTTTCGCTACATCGCTGCCGGCAGGCGAGGAGGAGATCGAGGCCGCAGGACCGCTGAAGCTCATCGATATCCGCTCGCTGGCGATCCAGGGGGCGCTGTCACCGGAAGAACTCGGCATTCTTGCGCAGGCGCGCGCACTGTCGCACTGGCATTCGACGCATCGCTTCTGTTCGCGCTGCGGCCATGAGAGCCGCATGACGCAGGGTGGCTATCGCCGCGATTGCCCGCAATGCGGCGGGCTGCACTTTCCCCGCACCGATCCGGTCGCGATCATGCTCATTGCCGATGGCGAAAATTGCCTGATGGGGCGCACGCCGCGGCTGGCGGAAGCGGTGTTCTCGACGCTGGCGGGTTTCATCGAACCGGGCGAGACGGTGGAGGATGCCGTGCGCCGCGAGGTGTTCGAGGAGGCGGGCGTGCAGGTCGGCAGGGTCGGCTACCGGGCCAGCCAGCCATGGCCCTTCCCGGCTTCGCTCATGATCGGTTGCCGGGGCGAGGCGCTTTCGCGAGATATCGTCATGGACGAAACCGAACTGGAAGCCTGCCGGTGGTTCTCGCGTGCGGAGGTGCTCGACATGCTGGCCGGCACCCATGCCGCAGGCCTTCGCGTACCGCCGCCGCTTTCCATCGCCCATTGGCTGATCCGCGAATGGGCTCTCGGGCGCGAATGAGCGATTGCGTCTACCTCACCCATCCCGAGGTCGCGGTCGATCCGTCAGTGCCGGTTCCTGACTGGAGCCTTTCGGCCAGAGGGCGGGAGAGGGCGCAGGCCGGATTGCGGCAACCGTTCCTGACGTCCATCCGGCATGTGTTTTCCAGCGCCGAGCGCAAGGCGGTTGAGACGGCCGGGATCTTCGCCGGACATCTCGGGCTTGAGGTGATCGTCGATCCGCTGATGCATGAAAACGATCGCTCGGCCACCGGCTTCCTGCCGCCGGACGAGTTCGAGACGGTTGCCGACGCCTTCTTCGCCGTCCCTGGCGCAAGCGTCAGAGGCTGGGAGACGGCCCGGGACGCGCAGCGGCGGGTCGTTGAGCGCGTGACAACCGCGTTGAACGGGATCCATCCCGGAGATGGAGTTCTCTTCGTTGGCCATGGCGCGGTCGGCACGCTGCTGAAATGTCATCTTGCCGCGCTTGAGATCGATCGCCGCCACGACCAGCCGGCGGGCGGCGGGCATTTCTACTTCTTCGACCGCGCGATGCTGATCCGGCCTCGCGTTGCCGACCTGTTGTGGCAGCGGATTGACGACATTGCCGCTTTTCCGAGTTCTTCATCGCCCATTGGTTGATCTACGAATGGCTGTCCGGACGGGCGTGATGTGCGAGGGTAGCTACCCCATCGCAACAGCGAGGACGCAGTCCGAGCGCCGATCCCGCACTCCGTCGTCATCCCGGCATGGCCATGCGCGCAAGCGCATTGCGAGAGCCGGAATCCAGATATTTTTCGCGCCACGCGCGTCATCAATTGATGAGGGAGCGGGCCATGCCCGCAGCATGTCATCTGTGTCCCGGGTCATCGTTCGGCTGCGCCTCACTCGCCCGGGATGACGGAGTGTGCGACTGCCTCTCTGCCACGACCCTCTCGGTTCGTCATACGCGGGCTCGACCCGCGCATCCAATCTGCGTCTGCGTCTTTTACCGTTGCTCCCTGGATCGCCGGGTCAGGCCCGGCGAAGACGATGGGAGAGGCAGAGCGTTACGTCGAAGGCCGGCGGTCAGGCAATGCGCTTGCTCCGAACTCAGGTGTCATCCCCGTGAAGACGGGGACCCAGTAGACACCAGCCTCATTGGCTAAATCTCCGGCGTTGGCGGTTACTGGATGCCCGGTCGAGCCGGGCATGACAGAGTGTGTGGGCGCGTTGGCGCAAGCACGACAGGGCGAGTGGCCCCTCTGCCGCATCCTCTCGGCTCGTCATACGCAGGCTCGACCCGCGTATCCAATCGGCGCCAACACATGCGTCCGAATGAATGTGGCCATCAACCGGGAATTGCGCTTTCCTTCGCGCACTTCCTTGACTAGAATGCGCGCAGGCCAGTGAAAAAGACTGGCCCGGGGGTGTGACAACCCTTACCACAACGGCTGGCATCAGCCGTATTGATGCCTCCTCGACCTCAGGGGTCCAAACCCTCATGGCCGGGGAGGCGATGGCGTATGTCCAAGGGCTTGCCCGAAAGGCCATCGCAGCCGCCTTGTGGTCGGCTTGTCACCTCCCCGGCCGCCAGAGGTGCTTCCTCTGGCGGTTCAAGCATCCGAAGGGGAGGCAAGAATGGCGGACGGCTACGACTTCTTCAAAGACGTCCTGTTTACCTGGCGCTCGACGGCGGACTGGGTGAAGGCCATGGGCGTCACCGCCTTCGGCATCACCACCATTTCATTGGTTACCGCGTGGCTGGACTACCGCCTGCGCCGCTACCAGCTCACCCTCGCCGACAAGCACAGCGCACCGGCTGTCGAGGCGGCTCCGCCCGCGATTTCGCGTTCGGCGGTCGTTGAACTTGCCCCGCCCATCGGTTCACGAAATACGCCCTGACGGGCGAAGGAATCGTCATGTCCGGGCCTTGCCGGACACCCGCTCGCCCCATCGAACCACCCGCACCTCAACGGTGCACAACGAGCGGGTCGCCGGTCAATGGTCCGGCGATGACGACCCATGTTTTCGGGCGGGCTCCGCCCGCAAAGATTTCCGGGTCCCGGCTCTCGCGATGCGCTGGCGCGCACGCGGGCCGGGATGACGCCTGAGCTTGTGGCAGGCCGCTTGTCACATACTCCGGTGTCATCCCCGTGAAAACGGGGATCCAGTAAACGCATGCGTTGGTGGCTGAATTTCTCACGTCAACGGCTACTGGATGCCCGGTCGAGCCGGCATGACAGAGATTGTGGGCACGTTGGTCCGCAACAGGATGTGCTGAATTCACGAAACAAGTGCAACACCTGCTAAGGTGTTGCCGCGATGGGACAAAGTTACGATCAGTTGAGCCTGCGGGAGCGGGTAAAGATAGAGCTGTGGCACCGGGAAGGGCGCTCGCTGCGCTGGATCGGACGGCAACTGGGTCGTTCGGCTGCCACGATCAGCCGCGAGTTGCGGCGCAATGCCAGGCCGACCAAGCAGTGGTGCGGCAGCTATGACGGGGAACGGGCGCACGGACTGGCCCTCCGGCGCCGGCGCTGGGATGCCCGCTACAAGCTGGCACGCCAGCCGGCGCTGCGCGACATGGTCAGGCAACGCCTTGCGATGGGACAGTCACCCGAACAGATCGCCGGCCGGCTGGCGCGCGAGCACGGTGGCACGCTCATCAGCCATGAGTCCATCTACCGCTTCGTTTATCACCGCTCGGCGCAAAAGGATTACTGGCACCGCCTACTGCCGCGCGCCAAGAACCGCAGGGGCCGCCTGGGCCTGCGCGGCGGCTCGTCCGTCAGCTTCATCAAGCTGCGCCGCCCGCTGGCCCAACGTCCCGCCGAGGCCGACGACAGGGCCACGCCGGGCCACTGGGAGGCCGACCTCATGGCCTTTTCCCGCTATGGCCAGTATGTGCTGGTCACCCATGAGCGCAGCTCGCGCATCCTCACCATCGATCGGCTGTCGCGAAAGACCGCGCGCGCCGTCGTCCAGGCCCTGGTTCAGCGCTTCGGTCCGCTGCCCCGCCTGTTGCGCCGGTCGCTCACCTTCGACAATGGCACGGAATTCGCCTTGCATTTCGAACTCACGGACAGGCTCGGCCTCGCCACCTTCTTCTGCGATCCGCACGCCCCCTGGCAGAAGGGTGGCATCGAGAATGCCATCGGCCGCATGCGCAAGATCTTGCCGCGCAAGTCGGATCTGGCAACCATCGATCAAGGCCAAATCCGACAGTTGGTCGAGCACTACAACAATACCCCGCGCAAATGCCTTGCCTTCAGGACGCC
>NZ_JACFXV010000035.1 GCF_014050225.1 Stappia albiluteola
GCTATGGCCAATTGACAAAAGAAGGCAACCAGAGCCTTGCGGCGGCGAGGCATAGGAAGCCGAGGAAGGATCTGGCGGTTTTGTCGTAGCGGGTGGCGATGCGGCGGAGCTGTTTGAGCCGATTGAACATGCGCTCGATGCGGTTGCGGTCCTTGTGGGCGCGATCGTCGCATTTCGCAGGCGCCAGGTGGTTCGACCTGGGCGGGATGACCGGCAGGATACCCTGAGGAAGTAGCGCTTCGCGGATGGTGTCGCCGTCATACCCCTTGTCGGCCAGCATCAGGCGCGGTCCGCCAACCGGCATCTCCAACAGGGACTTGAAGGCGTTGTGGCCGGAAGGCCCCTCCGCCGGTCAGGACGATATCAAGAGGGCGTCCCTGACCGTCTGATCGGGCGTGGATCTTGCTCGCAAAGCCGCCGCGGCTTCGACTAAAGCCCTCCTTATGAGTCCCGTCCTGCGGACTGCGCCGGCTGTCTGCGAATGGCCCCGGACGGATGTGCTATCGACCATGTGCTGCCAATCGTCCGTCAGCCCCATCTCGACAAGCGTTTCCAAAAGAGCATCCCACACGCCTTGTTCCGCCCACCGCCGGAAGCGAACATAGATCGAATTCCATTTGCCGTATCGTTCATGCATGTCGCGCCACGGGCAGCCCACCCGCAACACATGCAGCATGCCGTTGAGATAACGCCGGTTGTCCTGGGCAGGTCGCGCCCACCGTCCGCGCTCGGACGGCAGAAGCGGTTCGATGACGGCACATTCCATGTCCGTAAGATCGCCGCGAAACTCTACTCTGGCCAAGAATGCCTCCTGAAAAGCAGTCTTGAATCAGAACCCGCCTGATTTGGAAATCCCTTTTGTCAACAGGTCCTGGCACTCAGTTTTTCCTCCATCATGACTTTGAGCCCGGTCCTAGTCTGGGGACGGATGGATAGAGCGCAAGCGGGTCAGGCAGCAACGAGTAATCACGCCGGAGCAGGTAAGTGCAGTGCAGAGAGATCTGTGCCGCGAGGGCGGAATTCGTACGAGTCGCGCACGGCGGCGAGCGGCGGGCAAGCCAGTGCCGATCTTGGCAGAAGCAAAAGCGAGCACACGATGGTTGCTGGACTTCATGCCTGACTAGTTCGCTTGTGGATAAGGTTAGCGATTTCCGCGACCAACCTTCTTTAGAGAGGTGGTACGCGAATACCTGGCAGTAACCCTCGATCCACCGACCTCAAAGCATTGGGTTGCCCCGGATCTGTACCTGTAAGACTTATGAAAACCAGCATCCGGAAGGGATAGCGACCGCACAAAGAAAAACGGCCCGCCGATGGCGGGCCGTTCGAACAGGATTGGGATCCTGACGCTTAGCGCTTGGAGAACTGGAAGCTCCGGCGCGCCTTGCGCTTGCCGTACTTCTTGCGTTCCACCACGCGGCTGTCGCGGGTCAGGAAGCCTTCCTTCTTCAGGATGCCGCGCAGTTCCGGCTCGTAATGGGTCAGAGCCTTGGAAATGCCGTGGCGCAGCGCGCCCGCCTGGCCGGAAAGACCGCCGCCCGTCACCGTGGCGATGACGTCGTACTGGCCGTCGCGGTTGGTCAGCAGGATCGGCTGGCGCAGGATCATCTGCAGCACCGGACGGGCGAAGTAGGACGAGTAGTCCTTCTTGTTCACCACGATCTTGCCGGTACCCGGCTTGATCCACACGCGGGCAATCGCGTCCTTGCGCTTGCCGGTAGCGTAGGCACGGCCCTGGGCGTCCAGCTTCTGGACATGCACAGGAGCTTCGCTCTCGCCACCGCGGACGGCGTCACCGAGAGCTTCGAGAGACTGGAGGTCAGCCATGGTCAAGCCACCTTCGCATTCTTGGGATTCTTGGCCTTGAAGTCGACGGTTACCGGCGACTGGGCCTCGTGCGGATGCGTGGAACCGGCATAGATGCGCAGGTTCTTTAGCTGCTTGCGGCTGAGCGGACCACCCGGCATCATGCGCTGGATCGCCTTTTCCAGCACGCGCTCGGGGAAGCGGCCCTCGATGATCGCACGCGCGGTGCGCTCCTTGATGCCGCCGGGATGCCCGGTGTGCCAGTAGTATTTCTTGTTCTCGTACTTGCGGCCGGTGAACACCACCTTGTCCGCATTGATGACGATAACGTTGTCACCGCAGTCGACATGCGGCGTGAAGGTCGGTTTGGTCTTGCCGCGCAGGGTGTTGGCGATGAAGGAGGCGAGACGCCCCACGACAACGCCTTCTGCGTCGATCAGGATCCATTTCTTCTCGACCTCAGCCGGCTTGGCAGAATAGGTCTTCATGTGTCTGATCCATGCTTCGGTCAGGTGAAGGATACGAGCTGGGCACGCGATCCGTGCTCGCGGAGGAAGTCCGCGCCTCATGTCGGACGGGGTATTACCGGTCGCCACCTGCGCCGTCAAGCGTTATTTTTGGGCGACACCAAAAATATGCTATATATTTCAATAAGATAGAAAAACGGTATTTGAATACCACACATTTTCAGGGCGTTTTCGCCCACTATCGCGGCGGAATCGAATAGGTCGCGGTCGCATGGGCCAGCAGTTCGCCGCTTTCTCCCGCGATTCCGCATTCCGTGACCGCCAGCCGCTTGCCGAGCTTCAGAAGCGTGCAGGTGGCGACGAGCCGGCCCTGCTCCGGCTTCCTCAGGAAATTGATGTTGAGATTGGTGGTCACGGCGAGCGCCACGGGTCCGATATGGCCGAGGATCACCACATAGGCGGCAAGATCGGCAAGCTCCATCAGCGTCGGCCCGGAGACGGTGCCGCCCGGCCTAAGGTGCCTTTCGTTGGCGGAGAAATACACCACCGCCCTGCCCGGCTCCACCGAGGCGAATTCGTAGACGCGGCCGCGATCGTGGATTTGCGGAAACTCCCGGTCGAGCAGGTCGGAGATTTCCTCGATCGTCATCACGGGCTGCACGTTCGTTTCCCTCCTTGCTCCTGCCGCTTCGACATCCTTCGTAGCGGCGGAAGGATATCAGCCGCAAGTCGAACCTTCGGCGGCTATCGCCTCCGCCTGCCGGTCCGCTATAAGAGACCTAACGACACGTTCGAAAGCCCGTTTCGAGGAACGCCCATGACCGCGCCGTCTCCCGCCGCCGTAAAGGATACGAAATCCCCGCCGCTCGCCAGCGAACTCCTGTCGGGAGCGCTGATGCTCACCATGCAACGCCCCGAACGCATGAATTCGCTGTCGGAGGAGATGCTGGCCGCCCTGCAGGCGGGTTTCGACGCCGCCGCCCAAAATGCCGAGGTGCGCGTGATCGTCCTGCGGTCGACGGGCAAGGCCTTCTGCGCCGGCCACGACCTGAAGGAAATGACCGCCGCCCGCGCCCATGCCGACCGTGGCCGCGCCTATTATGCCGACGTAATGAACCGCTGTTCGGAACTGATGCAGACGATCGTCCGGCTGCCGAAGCCCGTCATCGCCGTGGTGGAAGGGCTGGCGACGGCCGCCGGCTGCCAGCTCGTCGCCTCCTGCGACCTGGCGATCGCGACCGATACGGCGACCTTCTGCACGCCCGGCGTCAATATCGGCCTGTTCTGCTCGACGCCGATGGTGGCCCTGTCGCGCAATGTCGGGCGCAAGCAGGCGATGGAAATGCTCCTGACCGGCGAGGTAATCGACGCCTCCACCGCCAAGCAGTTCGGCCTGATCAACCGGATCGTGCCGAAGGATTACCTGGAGGTCGTGGTGCGCAAATACGCCGAGACCATCGCCTCCAAGTCGCCGCTGACGCTGAAGATCGGCAAGGAAGCCTTCTACGCCCAGGCCGAAATGCCGCTTGCCGAGGCCTATGCCTATTGCGCCAACGTCATGGTGGAGAACATGCTGGCGCGGGACGCCGAGGAAGGCATCAACGCCTTCCTGCAGAAGCGCAAGCCGGAGTGGAAGGGCGAATGAACCACGACAGCTATCAGGATGCCTATATCCGCGGCATCCTCGACGAGGTGAAGACGATCGCCATGATCGGCGCCAGCGCCAACTCGGTCCGTCCTTCTTATTTCGTGCTGAAATACCTGCTGGCCAAGGGCTACGACGTCATCCCGATCAATCCGGGACAGGCCGGCAAGGAAATCCTCGGCCAGCCGGTTTACGGAAAGCTCGCCGACGTGCCGCGTCCCATCGACATGGTCGATGTCTTCCGCAATTCGGAAGCCGCCGGCGCCGTCGTCGACGAGGCGCTCGCGCTTTCTCCGCTGCCGAAGGTGATCTGGCTGCAGCTCGGCATCCGCAATGACGAGGCCGCCGCCCGTGCCGAGGCCGCCGGCATCAAGGTCGTCATGAACCGCTGCCCGAAGATCGAATACGGAAGGCTTTCCGGCGAGATCGGCTGGACCGGCGTCAATTCCAGGACGATCTCGTCCAAGCGCCCGGTGCTGCAAAAGGGCTTCCAGCATCGCGGGCTGCGCGACCTGAAAGAAAAGATCTAGCCGCTATCGAACCGACGAAACTGGGGGTGACCGCATGACCGACCGTATTCCCGGCTTTTCCACGCTGGCCATTCACGCAGGCGCGCAACCGGACCCCTCCACGGGCGCCCGCGTGACGCCGATCTACCAGACCACGGCCTTCGTCTTTGACGACGTGGATCACGCCGCCTCGCTCTTCGGTCTGCAGGCCTTCGGCAACATCTATACGCGCATCACCAATCCGACGACGGCCGCGCTCGAAGAGCGTGTGGCGGCGCTGGAAGGCGGCACGGCTGCACTGGCCACCGCTTCCGGCCACGCCGCGCAGCTCCTTGCTTTCCACGCGATGATGATGCCCGGCGACAATATCGTTGCGGCCAACAAGCTTTACGGCGGCTCGATCAACCAGCTCAATCATTCCTTCAAGAGCTTCGGCTGGGAAGTCCGCTGGGCCGAGGCCACCGATCCGGACAGCTTCACCGCCCTCATCGACGACCGCACCCGCGCGATTTTCGTCGAAAGCCTCGCCAATCCCGGCGGCGTGCTGGTCGATCTCGACGCGATCGCGGCGATCGCCCGGTCGAAGGGCATTCCCTTCGTCGTCGACAACACCCTTGCCACGCCCTATCTCTGCCGCCCGATCGAGCACGGCGCCGATATCGTGCTGCATTCGCTGACGAAATTCATGGGCGGCCACGGCAATTCCATGGGAGGCGTCATCGTCGACGGCGGCACCTTCGACTGGTCGGCTTCCGGCAACTATCCGATGCTCTCGAAACCCCGGCCTGAATATAACGGCATGGTGCTGCACGAGACCTTCGGCAACTTCGCCTTCGCCATCGCCTGCCGTGTGCTCGGCTTGCGCGACCTCGGGCCTGCCATTTCGCCGATGAATTCCTTCCTCATCATGACCGGCATCGAGACTCTGCCGCTGCGCATGCAGCGCCATTGCGACAATGCGCTGAAGGTCGCGGAGCATCTCAAGAGCCACGACAAGGTGGACTGGGTTTCCTATGCCGGCCTGGAGAGCGATCCCTATTACGGGCTGCATCGCAAATACATGCCGAAGGGCGCCGGTTCCGTCTTCACCTTCGGCGTCAAGGGCGGCTATGACGCCGGCGTGGCGCTTGTCTCCAACGTCCAGCTCTTCTCGCATCTCGCCAATATCGGCGACACGCGTTCATTGATCATTCATCCCGCATCGACCACCCACCGGCAGCTCACCGACGAGCAGAAAACGGCCGCCGGCGCCGGACCCGACGTGGTGCGGCTGTCGATCGGCCTGGAGGATGTCGAGGACCTGATCGCCGACCTCGATCAGGCGCTGGCAACGATCGAAGCGTGAAAACGGACACCAGGATGGGCGGCCCTTGCCGCCCGCCCCTCAGGCCGCCGGCCTCGCACCCGTCCGCACTACCATCTCGACAGCAAGGGCCAGCAGCAGCACCGCGCCCGCCTGATGGCCGAGCGCATAGTCGAGCGGCACGTGCTTCAGCAGCGTTGCAATGCCCAGCATCACTTGCAGGAACACGGCAGCAACGAGCAGCATCGCCGGCATGTGCAGCGTGGAAGACGCACGGTCCCGCAGCACGCGGATCGACAGCCAGACGGTCACGACAACCACCAGATATGCCGCCATCCGGTGCTGGAACTGCACCGTCATCACATTCTCGAAGAAATTCGCCCAGGCCGGGCTCATCGCCATCAGCCCCTTTGGCACGAACTGCCCGTCCATCAGCGGCCAGGTGTTGAAAGTGAGCCCGGCATTGAGGCCGGCGACAAGACCGCCCAGAAAGATCTGGAAAATCACCAGCACGAGCAGAAGCTTCGCGAGCGTTGCGTGCCGGCCCGCCTCACGGATCGTGGTCAGGCCCGGTGCCAGCCGGCGGGCAAGGTGGAAGAGATAGGCGAAGATGACGATCGCCAGGGTGAGGTGCGTCGCCAGCCGGTACTGGCTCACGTCGGTGCGCTCCACCAGGCCGGACGCCACCATCCACCAGCCGACGGCTCCCTGCAGCCCGCCGAGCAGGAAGCCGGCGACGAGACGCGGCTTCAGCCACGGCTCGACCATGCCCCTTGCCCAGAACCACACCATCGGTACGAAGAAGACGACGCCAATCAACCGTCCGAGCAGGCGATGCGACCACTCCCACCAGAAGATGAACTTGAACTCGTCGAGGCTCATCCCGTTGTTGACGATCTTGTATTCCGGAATTTCCCGGTACTTGGCGAATTCCTCCTGCCACTCGGCCTCGCCAAGCGGCGGGATGACGCCGTGAATCGGCTTCCATTCGGTGATCGAGAGACCGGATTCCGTCAGTCGCGTCGCGCCGCCCACCACGACCATCGCGAAGATCATCAGGCAGACGAGATAGAGCCAGCCGCGGATCAGCGCCCGGTTGCGCAACTCGCGGTTCGAAAGCGTCGCCGCATTCTCCGTCGACGGGCGTATCTCCTGTCCGGCAATTCCTGTCGTCATATCGCTTTTCGCGCCCATCGAATGAGAAACCGGCCGTCCGCCGCCTTGATCTTCGTCCGGTTATAGGCCAGTGAGCGCTCTGACAAGAGCTTGACGGTCCTTCGGGCTGCGGCATTTGCCCGCTCGGGACCACGTCATGATACAGGCTTCAACGCAGGAGAGCCGCAAGGGATGCGCCCCAGCTTTCGCAAATTCGTCGGTATGGTCGTGCTGGTGGTCTTCGTCATCACCTACGCCTTCGTCGCCATGGTGATCGGCGACCTGACCCTGCAGCAGGCATCCACTGCGGTACGCTTCCTCTATTTCGCGGTAGCCGGCCTTGCATGGACGATCCCGGCCGGCGCGATCATCTGGTGGATGGAACGCAAGCGCTCCTGAGGCGTTGCGTCAAAGCACCCGGTCGGGATTTGGAACGCGTGCCGAGCCCGGCAGGAAGACCAGCCGCTCCTTGATGCCCCGCACCATGTTGTAGAAGGGAAACGGCGCGCCGGTCAGGAATTGCGAGACGATCGCAGCGTGTTGGAAATAGCCGTTCAGCGAGATTCGCGGCAGCGCCAGCATCTCGTGATGCGCCGCATCCTTCAGCATGCCGGGCCGTGTCGTCAACGCACAGTCGAAGCCGAATTCCTTCAACGTCTCAACGCTGCGCCGGTCGACCGCCGCTTCATATCCGTACGGGTAGGCGAAATGGCGTGGCCTGACGCCCAGTTCGGCTTCCAGGCGCTCCAGCCCCAGCCGTACGTTGTCGCGCATTTCCCCGCGGCTGAGCCGCGCCAGTGCGAAATGATCGTGCGTATGCCCGCCGACCGTTGCCAGCGGATCTTCGCAAAGCCGCCGCAACTCGTCCCAACTCAGGATCAGTTCGTCGGCTAGCTCTTTCAGGTCCAGGCCATGCTGGGTCGCAAGGCGCCGGATCTCCAACCGCTGCGCTGCCTCGCCCGTGTCGCAGGACAGCCAGGATGCCGCACGCGAATAGGCGGAGATTTTCTCGGCAACGCTGCGCGCCGGCAGCCGCTCCATGCGCGCGCCGATCGGGATCTCAATGTGATCGGATCCCGCTACAATCCGCTCCAGCGCCTCCCACCAGATCTCGGAATTGCGGTCGACAAAGCCGGACGCCACGAAAATTGTGAAGGGAACTCCATGTTTCCGGAAGATCGGATAGGCAAATTCCAGATTGTTGCGGTAGCCGTCATCCAGTGTGATCGCCGCAAAGCGCCTTTCACTGCCGCCGTGTTTCAGCCGCCGCACCGCCTCGTCGAGCGATACGAACTCGATACCCGCCGCCCTTACCTGGGCGATCGTCGCTTCAAGGAATTCCGGCGTCACTGTCAGATGGCCGTTCGGCGCAAACGCGCCTGCCTGGCGCGCCGGCTCCACCTTGTGCAGCGTGAAGATCAGCCCCGCCCCTTGCGTAAAAGGCGCAAGCAGCCGCCCCGCGCCCGTGTGCGTGAGGATATGGCAGCTCCCGGCAAGTATGGCGCGTCGAAGATCCATGAAACCGGCAAAACCTTTGCGATTTCGCGATCCTACGCACCGTTTCTTTAGAACTTGTTGCTACACAGGGCGCAAATTGCAGGAGCGGGAAGCATGCCGGCGGCGGCATCTAGGTCAGTCTTGGGGCATGAGGAAACGGCGGCGCATGGCCACGCCGTGCTGCGGCTCGCGCGCATTCCCGCCGAAGCGGAGGCGACCTTCCGCGACCTTGAGAAGAGCGGCGCAGGCGCCCTCTATTCCACATTCGACTGGATGGTGAATTGGCAGCGCGAAGTGGGTGAACCGCAAGGCGTGGAGCCTCTATTCGTCCTCGCGGCGGATGAGAACGGCCCCGTTGCCGCTCTCGCACTCGGCCTCTTTCGGCTCGGCCCGTTGCGGATCTGCCGTTTCCTGGGCCACGGCCTTGGTAACCAGAACAGCGGCCTCTGGCAGCCTGAAGCGCTGACCGAGGCCTTCGCGACCCGCCTCCCTCAAGAACTGACCCGGCTCGTGAAGGATGCCGGCGCCGACATGCTGGATCTGCGCAATATCCCGCCGTCTATTGCCGGCCGCCCGCATCCGCTTCATCGGGTCGCCAGCCGCCCCAGCCATGTCCCGCTTTTCGCCTTCGATCTCCAGGCCGATTTCGACGCTCTCTATGCCGAAAAGCGCAGTTCCGCTGCTCGCAAGAAGCTGCGGACCAAGGAAAAGAGGCTGCGCGATGCAGGTGGTTTCGCCGTTCTGTCTCCCGACGACCCGGCGGATGCCGAGAAACTTCTTCAAGCGCTGTTTCGTCAGCGCGAGGCGCGCTCCAGGCAAAGCGGCGTGCCGAACGCTTTCGCATCACCCGAAGCGCAGGCATTCCTTGGCCGCATGCTCCGGCAGTCGTGTCAGGAAGGCAATGCCCGCTTCATGATCCATGCGCTGGAAGTGGCCGGCGAAATCCGCGCCACCTACCTCGGCGGCATTCATGGCCGACGCTATCATGCCTACACCAATTCGATTGCCGAAGATGACCTCGCCTCTTCGAGCCCCGGCGATATCCTCCTGCTCCATCTCGTACGGGAAATGTGCGGGCGCGGCGTCGAGGTGTTCGATTTCGGCCTCGGAGAAGAGCGCTATAAGACCGCCTGGGCGGAGGCTCTCCCGCTCAGCGATCTCGTTGCGCCCTTGACGCCGAAAGGCCGCCTGGCGTCAATCGCCCTGGACGGCGCCGCGTCTCTGAAGCGCGGCCTTCGCGAAAACAGGGCGCTCTGGCCACTCCTGCGCCGTCTGCGGGCGGCGATGTTGAGACGCGGCTGAGCCTGTCAGGCCGCCATATCGCTGCGCGGGCGCGTTCCGCCTGTCTTGGAACGTGCGGTTTCCACCACCACAGGCGCCCCCGTATGCTCTTCCAGCATCCGCAGCGCCGCATCGAGTTCCGGCCCCGCCGGCGAACCGCCGGTGGCGACGACCACCTTGTCGGCCAGGGCGAGGATCTGCGCGCTGATCAACGAATCGTCGATCAGGCCGAGGTCGAAGAAGACCTGGTCGTAGGTGTGATCGATCGCTTCGATCACCAGCCCGAAACGCCCGCCCATGGTCAACTCGTCATCGATCGCCTTGCGGCCCGATTCGATGACATGAGCCCGCGACGATGCGTCGCGATAAATCACGCCGGCGAAGGATGCCGTCCCGTCCAGCAATTCGGCGAAACCAGGTACAGCCTGTGGATCGTCCATTTCCGGCCGCACCTCCAGGAAGAGCGGCAGAATGCCCTCCTCCGCTGCTTCCCGCACAAGACGGAAGGTCACTTCCTGCGCCACTTCATCGCTGTCGACGCTGAGTACGGCAACTCGACGCGGACGGCCGGCTTCCACCGGCACATCGAGACGTGCCGCCGGCGCCTCCGCCCTCTCTTCCACGGTCGGCGCCTCGTCCTCCTGCGGAGTCGGCTCGGCATCCGCCCCCGGCTCGGGCAGCATGGGCTTGTCGACCGCTACGACCGCATTCTGATCCGCGTCGACCCGGCTCGCCTCTGCCGTTTCGGTGTCTTCGCGTGGTTCCTCTACCCCCACCGCCTCTGACTTCGTCGGCAGGTTCTCTTCCTCATGCGCTTCGTAGCCGGTGCGAACCAGCACGGCGCCGGACAGGAACTGTCGAGCGATCACCCAGGCAGCGCCCAGCAGGAAGGTCGCGAGCGCGACTATCACGCTCATCGGAAGCACTTTCGGCCAATAGGGTTCCAGGGGGACAGCGGCGCGCGAGATCACCCGCGCATCTGCGGCCAGCGTCTCGGCGTTGCGGCGCGTGTCAGCCTCGCGGTAGCGGGTCATCAGCTGTTCCAGCTGCGCCGCCCTGGCATCCGCTTCACGCTGAAGCTGGCTGAGTTTCGCCTGGTCCTCCGCCGAACGGGCCGCCTGCAACTTCAGTTCGTTCAAGTTCTCCGTCATTGCCGCCACACGGCTCGCGGCAATCTTGGCATCGTTTTCCAGCCCCACCATGATCTTGCGCGCTTCCTCGCGGATCTGGCGATCGAAATCGGCAAGCTGCGACTGCAGTGCCTTGAGCTGGGGATGGTTGGCCAGCAGCGTCGTGGAAAGTTCCGCGATGCGCGCCTGCAAGGCCACCTGCCTTTCGCGCAGACGCTGGATCAGCGGCGAATTCAGCACGTCGCTCGCCGTCTCCAGCGAGCCGCCGGACGTCAGCAACTCGCGGATCAGCCGTGCCTTGGCCTCGGCCTCGGACTGATCCGCCCTGGCGTCGGAAAGCTGGCTGTTCAGTTCGCCAAGCTGCTGCTGGTTGAGGGTCTGGTTATCGGCACCGACCAGCAATCCGGTCTCGGCGCGGAAAGATTCGGCGCGCCTTTGCGCCGCATTCACGTCCTCCTCCAGCCGCTTGATCTGCGGCTCCAGCGCGGCGGCGGCGAATTCCGTGTTCTGCCGCTTCGCGGCGGATTGCAGCGCGATATATTCCTCGACAATCGTATTGGCGACCGTGGCAGCCCGTTCCGGATCTGTGGAGCTGAACTCCACCGCGATTACGCGGGAGCCTTCGACGCGATAAACTTTCAGGTTCTTGTAGAAGACCTTCAGCACACGCTCTTCCGGGCTGACATAGGCCGGGTCGCGCATCAGCCCGAACATCACCATCAGGGCCGAAATCGGCCCGCCCCCCTCGCCCGCCTCGAATTCCGGGATAGACGCCAGATCGAGCCGCTTGGCAACGCGGCGCGCAAGATCGCGCGAGGTAAGAAGCTGCACCTGGCTCGCCACGCCTTCCGTGTCGAGCAGCGCCCGTTCCTCTTCCTGCCCGCGATTATCGCCGGGATAGACCGCTTCCGAGCCCTCGATCAGGATTTTCGTTTCGCCGCGATACTTGGAGGGCGTGAGCTGGAGCACGAGCATGGCGGCGAGGCCGGCGGCAAGCGTCAACGGCAACAGCCACCTGAGGGAGGCGCGCAGCGCACCGAAGAGCGCGGCGAGATCAAGATCCACGCGCTCGTCGACAGGGGACCGGGTTGGCTGCGTCATGCCGTCTACTCCAGACTGGTTCCCTTCAAGAATTGCCGTTTATAGTAAGCGGACGGTTAATGACGGCGCTTTCCAGCTAAAAAGCCGAGGAATTACGTAGGTATCCGCCGCTATCTGCCTGCCTGTCGGCAAAAGCAGCCTGATTCACGCGGTGTTAACCACGATGCCCGAAATACTGGACGCATTCGTTCAGGAGTAGAGCATGGTTACCCGCGCACTAATCGCCATCGGCCTGGCGTTTCTCGTCAGCGCCTGCAGCGGCTACCGCCAGCCGCCGACGGCGTTCCATGACATCCTGACCCAGCCCTACCGCCTGGATACGAGCGACCAGCTCCGCGTCATCGTCTTCGGCCAGACGGACCTTTCCAACACCTACACGATCGACCAGGCGGGCTATATTTCGATGCCGCTTGTGGGGGCCGTTCCCGCGCGCGGAATGACCCAGCAGGAACTCGCCAAGGAAATCGAAAAGCGCTTGCGAAACGGATACTTGCGCGACCCGGACGTCTCGGTCGAGGTCGATACTTATCGCCCGATCTTCGTCCTGGGCGAAGTCACCAGCGCCGGCCAGTACCCCTATGTCGCCGGAATGACGGCGCAGAACGCGGTGGCCACTGCCGGCGGCTTCACCGCCCGCGCCACCCAATCCTCGATCGACATCACCCGTCAGATCAATGGCGAAATCATCAGCGGCCGCGTACCGATCACCGACCCGATCCGTCCCGGCGATACGATCTATGTGCGCGAGCGGTTCTTCTGACCCCTGATCGCGGCTCGCTTAACCGTGGGTTCCCAGAGACTTCCGCCGGTTAACCGGAGACTCACCGCTTCCTGTTAGGAAAGACGAGGCAGCAGCGGCCGCAAGAATGCCGCCTGCCGTAACCGTCTTCAGACAGGGAGACACGCGATGACATCCGCGCCCTTGCGCATCGTGCATATCGTTCGCGCGCCGATCGGGGGCATCTTCCGCCACATCTGCGACCTTGCGCTCGCCCAGACGCGAGCCGGTCACAGCGTGGGTATCGTCTGCGATTCCAATTCCGGCGGCCCCTTCGAGGATCGGATGATCGCGCGCACCGCGCCGCTTCTCGAGCTCGGCATCGCCCGCTTTCCGATGCATCGCAGCGTCAAGCTGAGCGACGCGATGGCGACGCTCGCGCTCTACCGCCATATCCGCGCCCTGCAGCCGGACGTGCTGCACGGCCACGGCGCCAAAGGCGGCGTGTTTGCGCGTGTCATCGGCACCTTGCTGCGATCGTCGGGAAGCAAGGTCACCCGTATCTACTGCCCCCATGGCGGCAGCCTGCACTACGATCCGCGCAAGCTGGAAGGCCGCATCTATTTCGCCCTGGAGCGCCTGCAGCAACGCATGACGGACGCGCTCGTCTTCGTCTCCGACTACGAATACGCCGCCTTCGAAACCAAGGTCGCCAAACCGACGATGCCAGCGCGCGTGGTCTATAACGGCCTGGCTCCGGAGGAATTCCAGCGCATCCGCCCCGCGCCCGACGCTGCGGATTTCCTTTTCGTCGGCATGCTGAGGGACCTCAAGGGACCGGACATCCTCATAGAGGCTCTGCGGCGTCTGAAGGTGCTGCACGGCATTCGCCCCACCGCGCTGATCGTTGGCGAAGGCGATGACCGTCCGCGCTACGAGCGCATGGTTGCCGATTACGGCCTTGCCGACCGCGTCCGCTTTGCGGGTGCCGTGCCCGCGCGCGAGGCCTTTGCCCGCGGCCGCTGCGTCGTCGTTCCCTCTCGAGCCGAGGCCATGCCCTACATCGTGCTGGAAACCGTGGCGGCCGAAATTCCGCTCATCGCCACTCGCGTTGGCGGGGTGCCGGAAATTTTCGGCCCCTATGCCGACCGCCTCATCAATCCTGCCGATCCGAATGCGCTGGCGGACGCAATGGCATCCGCATATCGCGCGCCGGAAGACATGCAGCACTTCGCGCGCAAGCTTCGTCACTGCCTGACCGAGACCTTCAATGTCGAACTCATGAGCGACCGCATCACCTCGCTCTACCAGACCGTGCGCGGCGAAGGCGAGCGGGAGCGGCTGGCGGGCATCGGCTCGACGTCCGTACCGCACATCGAACCGGGCAACATGGCCGTACAGGCAAATCGTCGATCCTCCTCCGGGCGTTGGGAATGACTGGGAAGAGACCGTTCATGCACGACGACGATCTCACGACGCGCCCGCACCGGCACTTTCACCTGCCATCGGACAGTGGGCTGAACACGGCGGAAGCCGCTGCCCGGCCCCTGCCCGGCACCGGCCGTCAGGCGACTGCCGAAACCGAAGCCGGCCTGTCGCCCCTGGCCCTCGAAATCGCGCAGAGCCTTCAGACAAAAACGATTTCTCCGCGCGTCCTCGTCGGTTCCGCCCGTCTTATCGATCTGGCAATCATCGTCCTGATCGGCGCGGCAACGCTTTCGACTTCGATTGTCGGCGCGACGGTAGCGCCATGGATGCCGATCAGTGCCCTTCTCGTCGCCCTGATCCTCGCTGCCGCAATCTTCCAGGCGGCCGATTGCTATCAGATCCCGGTCATGCGCACAGCGTTGCCGCAAGCCGGTCGCATCGTCACCGCGTGGTCGCTGGTGGCCGGCGTCATCCTCGTCGCCGGCGACTATCTCATGCTACCGCACCTGCCGGAATCCTGGCTTGGCCTGTGGTACGGCCTGACGCTCGCGACGCTCTTGATCTTCCGCGCTGTCCTGTCGCTCTTCGTCCAGCATTGGACCCGCTCGGGCCGGCTGGAACGGCGCGCGATCATCGTCGGCGGCGGAGAAACGGCCGCCGACCTGATCCACGAGATCGAGGCCCAGCCTGACAACGACATCCGCATTTGCGGCATTTTCGACGACCGCGGCAACGATCGCTCGCCCGCCAACGTCGCGGGCTATCCGAAGCTCGGCACCGTGGCGGACCTCGTGCAGTTCGGTCGCATCGCGCGGATCGACATGCTGATCGTCACGATCCCGATGCGCGCCGAAAAGCGCCTCGTCGAATTCCTGCAGAAGCTGTGGGTGCTGCCCGTCGATATCCGCCTGTCCGCCCATACGGACAAGATGCGCTTCCGCGAGCGCGCCTCCTCCTTCATCGGCACCGTGCCCTTCGTCGACGTCATCGACCGGCCCGTCGCCGACTGGGATGCGATTTCCAAGCGCGCCTTCGATCTGATTGCCGCAAGCCTGCTCGTCGTCCCGCTCGCGCCGGTGATGCTTGCCGTCGCCGCCGCGATCCGCCTCGAAAGCAAGGGCCCCGCCCTTTTCCGCCAGAAGCGTTACGGCTTCAACAACGAGGTGATCGAAGTCCTGAAGTTCCGCTCCATGTATCACGACTTGGCGGATCCGGCCGCGCGCAAGGCGGTAACGAAGGACGATCCGCGCGTCACCCGCGTCGGGCGTTTCATCCGCAAGGCATCGCTCGACGAACTGCCGCAGCTCTTCAACGTGCTGAAAGGCGATCTCTCCCTTGTCGGCCCGCGCCCGCATGCGGTCAACGCCCATACCGACGAGCGCCTGTGGGAGCAGGTCGTCGACGGGTATTTCGCCCGCCACAAGGTCCGTCCGGGCGTGACCGGCTGGGCGCAGATCAACGGCTGGCGCGGCGAGGTCGATACGCCCGAGAAGATCCAGAAGCGTGTCGAATACGACATCTACTACATCGAGAACTGGTCGATATTCTTCGACATTCTCATCCTGCTGAAGACGCCCTTTGCGCTCTTCAACACGGAGAATGCCTATTGAGCGCGGGGGCGAGCCCGGGCCGCGCCGTCGCTTTCCGCTCTTCGGCGCGGATCGATACGGCTCGCCTTGCCAACGCGGCGCTCTGGATTGCAGTGTTTCTCGGCGGCTTCGTCATCCGCGAGCCGGCTCCCTACGAGCTCTACATGATCGCCCTCGTTTCGGTCTGGGCGCTGTTCGGGCTTACGTTGAAGCCCGCCTTCGGGCCGATGATCGTCTGCTACCTGATCTACATGGCCGGCGGCCTCGTGGCGGTGTCCGTGGCGAGCGACCTGGGGGCCGCCGCCATGTATATGGCCGTCAGCGGTTTTCTCGTCGTAACCGCGATCTTCTATGCCGCGGTAATCGCCGAGACGCCTCAGCGCCTGACGGTCATCCGCAGCGCCTATGTCGCCAGCGCGACGATCGTCGCGCTGATCGGCATCCTCGGCTATTTCGGCGCCATCCCCGGCGCCAGCCTCTTCACGCTCTACGACCGCGCCAAGGGGACGTTCCAGGATCCGAACGTCTTCGGCCCGTTCCTGGTCCTGCCGACCGCCTTCCTCTTTCACGACATACTCAACCGGCCGCTGTCGAAGAACTTTCTTTCCATCGCGCTCGCCCTGCTGCTGTGCTTCGGCATCTTCCTGAGCTTCTCGCGCGCCGCCTGGGGCCTCCTGGCCTTCACCGGCCTGGGGCTCTACGCGATCGCCTTCATCAACGGACGGTCCCCCGCCCGCCGAGCGCGGCTCGTCGGCCTCGCCCTTCTCGGCGTCTTGCTGCTCGCGCTCATGTTCGCGGCCGCGCTTTCCTCCGAAACGATCGCCGCGATGTTCGAGGAGCGGGCAAAACTCGTGCAGACCTATGACGGTTCGCGCCTCGGTCGCTTCGCGCGGCACGCCATCGGCTTCCAGATGGTGATGG
Source organism: Stappia albiluteola (assembly GCF_014050225.1). Taxonomy (GTDB): domain Bacteria; phylum Pseudomonadota; class Alphaproteobacteria; order Rhizobiales; family Stappiaceae; genus Hongsoonwoonella; species Hongsoonwoonella albiluteola. Next base: position 16,551 of record NZ_JACFXV010000035.1, read on the forward strand.
AACGCCCCCTCGGGCTCGGCCCGCTGGAATTCCGCAACTACTTCCCCGAGGACGAACACAATTCCTACCTCAAAGCCTTCACCAGCTACGGCTGGCTTGGCGGCGTGGCCTATTTCGTCCTCGTTTGCTGGACGCTCAAGCGCCTGTTTCCCCTGGTCTTCCAGCCTCGCCCCTGGGCCGCTTTCAGCCAATGCGTCTTCATCGTGCTGTTCGGGCATGCAATCATTGCCGTGGTCATCGATACCGACCACTGGCGGCACATGTATCTGCTGATCGGCCTTGCCTGGGGACTGATCGCGGCGGAGCAACGGGAGCGCACCAGGCTCAATCGGGGGAAGTTTGTCCACCGCGTCACAAGCAGGCTTGCGAAGCCCGCACGAAGCGGTTAGGTAGAAGCCGTCCTGCGGGACATTCGGGCAGTAGCGCAGCCTGGTAGCGCACTTGACTGGGGGTCAAGGGGTCGTCGGTTCAAATCCGGCCTGCCCGACCATATTTTTCAAAGACTTACCCCCATCGCAGTAAAGTTTACCTTTGCTCATATGCACCGGCGCACCACGACGGGCGCTGCGGTCTCGCAGCTTTGTAACGCGCAAGAACAGATGGCAATCCGGGGACATCCGGGGACAGCCGGAGACGCCGCGCCATAGAGCGGAATTCGGTGGGGATATCAAAGGCTTCCGTGGGGAGCAGCGGGGCGACGCGGGAAAGCGGCCGCGCAAGACCAAATGGCAATGAAATCCAGAAAACCGATCCGGCCGGCTCGCGCCAATGCGCCAAGCCATTGAAAAACAACGAAACGGCAATTCGAAAGTGGGGCGGAAAATCGGCGATTGAGCGCCGCCGCCCCACTTCGCGAAAATGGCGGAAAACCGCGCCATTGCGGCTGAAGTCGGATTTTCACGAGGCTCGAAAGTGGGGCGTTTCAAATCAGGCCTGGAAGCACTCTTAATGGTCGTTTTCGGCCCTATCGGACAGGCGCGTTATAACTTGATGCCGTTCTCCGCGCAGAGGCTCAGGATGACGGCTGGGTCGGCGTCTGTGTCGCCAATGAAAACTGCAACAAAACGACCATTGATAAGCAGCCCGATAAATGGCTTGTCGCCGGTATAGCCTCCGTAGCTGTTCTTCGCGTTAACCCATCCGCAGGCAGAAACGGCTCCCTCACCGTTGGCGGCGGCAAGGATTTCACCAAAGCGGGCTGACTCTGGGTCTTTCAGAATATCACGAACGCCCTCATGGATAGCGGAGACCTGCACTTCTGAGAGTGCATACGATTGATGCACTTCCTGCGCTGCAGGCGAGACAGGAGATTGTAATCCGCTGACGATGAGGCCGGAAATTAGAAGAAAATTGTTCAGCTTCATATTGTCCTCTTCGCTCAATTAAGGCCGGTTTAAACGTCTATTTAGAAATCCGTTAACCGCCGCAAACAAACAGTGCCAATGCTGCCTGCGGGTGCAGTGTATTCCCGTTGCAATCGATGGCAACCGCGTGCGTAATGACGCTGGAAACCAGAATGCCGACCTGCACTATCAGGAAGCCGAGTGTTTACCGGAACCTGGCTCTGCGGCAGCGGCGGCCAGCCGCTTCCTGAGCAGGTGGCGCAGCTGCGGCAAGGCAGCCTCGATCTCCTCCTGGTCGGACGGATCGGCCAGACGCTCCATCAGCTCATTGTAAAGTTCTGCCGCCTCGACCGAGACCTTTTCCGGCGGCAGCTTGATATTCGCCTCGCGATGAACGGCAGTAACGACACGCGCACATTTCTCCAGGAGCGCGGCATCGAACGATTTTCCAGCCGACCTGGCGGGATCGGCGAACATCTTTCCTTCCCCGGTTGCCAGCCAATTGACTGTGACGCCAGTCGCCCGAGCGACGTCGACGATGAATGAAAGCTTCACCTCAAACTTGCCGCTAATTTGATCGCCAAGAGTTCGGCGCGGCATGCCGACAATCTTGGCAAGCGCGTTTAGGCCACCAACAGCCTTCGCCGCTTCTTTCACTCGTTCTCCAACAGTTTTCATCGCGCACAAGCGAGCACGCCAACGGTATAGCGACATGTCGCTTGACCTATGGCGATAAATCGCTATACCTATTTGTACGGCCCGATCAAACGGGCCGGAAACACACCAGCAGGACCAACAAAAAGCGGATGCGCCAACATCCGCTTCAGTCAGGAGTAGCGTTATGGAGAACCGGAAGCCGAAGTGGGACCGGCATTCGATCCTCGCGGAATTCCGCCGCAGGGGTGTGCGGATGTCCGACTTCGCGGCCGAGCATGGCCGCAACCCAAAATCATTCGGAACCATCTGGACCAAGTACAACCGCATCAACGAGAAGCTGATCGCGGACTTCCTTGGCGATCCCGTCGAAGTGGTCTTTCCGGACCGTTATCCCATTCGCGCCACTCGCATCTTTGATAGCAGGCGCGACGACAAGAAGTCGAGTGAGAAAGCTGCCGCCACCCGTGACAGGGTGGCGGCATGAAACGGCCGCTTCTGTCAACAATGCGGTCGGTGCTTGACAGGCCGCTCGTCCAGGACATCGCGGCTTTCGTCGCGCTGTCGCTGGGTGTCGCCGCGATCCTCGCCTGGGCCTGGATCGCCACGCTGATGGCAGTGGCCTGGAGGCTGGCATGAGCCTCCAGGAGATCATTGCGATTGCCGGCGGTGCGGCCCTGGGCGGTTTTCTCGGGCTGCTGACAGGTCTTTGGATCGTCCGCCGAAATCCGGCCTTCAGCCAAGCAGCGAAGACGAAATCGTCTTGCCCCATTTGCACGGGGCGCGAGGGAACCGTCGTGCACGTGCCGATGAGGCGCCGCTAATGCGTGGCCTGGTCGCCCTTGACGATATCGGACCAGACGTCGGCGAGCGCATTGAAGGCGAGTTGCACCTGGTCTCGAACGACTGTGTCGAGGTTCATGGAGTTGAGTTGCTGGCCCGCACGTACGTTCGCCTCGACCAGCCCGACAGCAAGTGTGAACAGCTTTTCTGCATCCATTTCGATCGTCTCCATGTGTGTCTCCCACGTGGGGATGAGAGGCGCCGGCCCGCGGTTCGGCGCGGGCCGGCGCCGTCAAACCTACCCCGGTTTCTCCGGCTGCATCAGGCCGGGATTTACCGCCGAAATTTCCTATCCGCTGCCCGTTCACTCCCCGCGTCGGCAGCGGACCGGCGCGCCTGCCGCTTGTTCCTCCCGGCGGCGGGCGCGCGAAGCTTCCAACACCTTTCCCAGGCAGGCCTTTGAATGAACCCGCAGGACTATCAACAGATCCCCGTGAAGCTGATCGACGTGCCGGGCGGCCGGCGCAAGGTCGATCCGGACTGGGTTGCCGCGCTCGCCGAGGATATCGGCCGGCAGGGATTGCGGGTGGCGATCCAGCTCGTTGAGGCGGGAGGCCGCTACCG
>NZ_JACFXV010000036.1 GCF_014050225.1 Stappia albiluteola
AGGACCTGTTGACAAAAGGGATTTCCAAATCAGGCGGGTTCTGATTCAAGACTGCTTTTCAGGAGGCATTCTTGGCCAGAGTAGAGTTTCGCGGCGATCTTACGGACATGGAATGTGCCGTCATCGAACCGCTTCTGCCGTCCGAGCGCGGACGGTGGGCGCGACCTGCCCAGGACAACCGGCGTTATCTCAACGGCATGCTGCATGTGTTGCGGGTGGGCTGCCCGTGGCGCGACATGCATGAACGATACGGCAAATGGAATTCGATCTATGTTCGCTTCCGGCGGTGGGCGGAACAAGGCGTGTGGGATGCTCTTTTGGAAACGCTTGTCGAGATGGGGCTGACGGACGATTGGCAGCACATGGTCGATAGCACATCCGTCCGGGGCCATTCGCAGACAGCCGGCGCAGTCCGCAGGACGGGACTCATAAGGAGGGCTTTAGTCGAAGCCGCGGCGGCTTTGCGAGCAAGATCCACGCCCGATCAGACGGTCAGGGACGCCCTCTTGATATCGTCCTGACCGGCGGAGGGGCCTTCCGGCCACAACGCCTTCAAGTCCCTGTTGGAGATGCCGGTTGGCGGACCGCGCCTGATGCTGGCCGACAAGGGGTATGACGGCGACACCATCCGCGAAGCGCTACTTCCTCAGGGTATCCTGCCGGTCATCCCGCCCAGGTCGAACCACCTGGCGCCTGCGAAATGCGACGATCGCGCCCACAAGGACCGCAACCGCATCGAGCGCATGTTCAATCGGCTCAAACAGCTCCGCCGCATCGCCACCCGCTACGACAAAACCGCCAGATCCTTCCTCGGCTTCCTATGCCTCGCCGCCGCAAGGCTCTGGTTGCCTTCTTTTGTCAATTGGCCATAGCGCCTCCAGCCAATATAGATAAAGCGCTATCATCCACGCATCATATGCGCCATTATCTAACCCTCTCCAAATTCAAAGCCGTTCCAGAAAAAATAAAATCGTACTCAATGCCGAATAAATTATGTTGAGCGATATAATTTTCCCCTAATTTTGTTAGTTTGTAGCCGATCTTTTCGAGAAACAATTTTGTATCTCTAGCTTTTTCCTGATACCAAACAATGTGATCCCAGACTTCAAATAGTATTGGCGGGTAATTGTTCTTTTCAAGTGTTTCTATAGCACCCTGAAAGAATTCTAGCTCATACCCCTCAACATCCACCTTGATAAATCCGATTTTTTCCTCAATAAAGATGCTATCCAAACGTTTTATTTCGACCGTATAATTATAGCCAGTGTATTCATTTCTAGATTTAAAACCAGGTTTAGTTTCCCTCGACATTCTAATATCATTATCAATTGAGAATCCGCCTATATTTACGCTAGTGGCAAGGTTTAACTCTGGAATTTTTATGTAGCCATCCGTTGCCCCGAGTGCGACATTGTACGTAAAAACATTTGCACAACGATTCAGAAAGACATTTGCGCACAATTGTTGGAAAATAATTCTTTGCGGCTCAAAGCAATAAACCTTCCCATTGATAGAATTCACATGCATCGCTAAAGGAACAGCAAAACTACCTATATTAGACCCACAATCAATTAACGCTCGACCTTCATCAATCAGGTATCTCTTTGCAATTTCTTGCTCCACATACGCGAATGCACCCTTTATTTTTAAAGTATTTTGTATTGAGTCTTTGTTATTCATAATAAGATACCGGATATTATTTCGAGATATTATATCTATTTCCGGTAGCATTACTTACCCCATCCACTTCTTGTATGAGTTTCGCATCGTGTCTGAAGACTGCCCCTCTCAAACTGTTCCGCAACTTTTTCCCGGACGCCCAAATCGCTACGCTCCACTTAGTGATAAATTCGCTTCATATTCTATTCGCTAAGATAACCTACTAGCAATAGCACGCGGATATATCCTCATGTTTTAGGCTGCCATCGCATTGCAAAATTCGAAGCTATGGCCAATTGACAAAAGAAGGCAACCAGAGCCTTGCGGCGGCGAGGCATAGGAAGCCGAGGAAGGATCTGGCGGTTTTGTCGTAGCGGGTGGCGATGCGGCGGAGCTGTTTGAGCCGATTGAACATGCGCTCGATGCGGTTGCGGTCCTTGTGGGCGCGATCGTCGCATTTCGCAGGCGCCAGGTGGTTCGACCTGGGCGGGATGACCGGCAGGATACCCTGAGGAAGTAGCGCTTCGCGGATGGTGTCGCCGTCATACCCCTTGTCGGCCAGCATCAGGCGCGGTCCGCCAACCGGCATCTCCAACAGGGACTTGAAGGCGTTGTGGCCGGAAGGCCCCTCCGCCGGTCAGGACGATATCAAGAGGGCGTCCCTGACCGTCTGATCGGGCGTGGATCTTGCTCGCAAAGCCGCCGCGGCTTCGACTAAAGCCCTCCTTATGAGTCCCGTCCTGCGGACTGCGCCGGCTGTCTGCGAATGGCCCCGGACGGATGTGCTATCGACCATGTGCTGCCAATCGTCCGTCAGCCCCATCTCGACAAGCGTTTCCAAAAGAGCATCCCACACGCCTTGTTCCGCCCACCGCCGGAAGCGAACATAGATCGAATTCCATTTGCCGTATCGTTCATGCATGTCGCGCCACGGGCAGCCCACCCGCAACACATGCAGCATGCCGTTGAGATAACGCCGGTTGTCCTGGGCAGGTCGCGCCCACCGTCCGCGCTCGGACGGCAGAAGCGGTTCGATGACGGCACATTCCATGTCCGTAAGATCGCCGCGAAACTCTACTCTGGCCAAGAATGCCTCCTGAAAAGCAGTCTTGAATCAGAACCCGCCTGATTTGGAAATCCCTTTTGTCAACAGGTCCT
>NZ_JACFXV010000037.1 GCF_014050225.1 Stappia albiluteola
TAGCTCGACCCGTCCTGGCCGAGCGAACGCCAGGCGATGACGAAGCCGCCATCCGCAAGGGCGGCCACCGCCGGCTCCTCCTGCGCGCCCACGTCATGGCTGTTGACCTGGAACGCCGCGCCGGCCGCGTTGCCGGCCGCATCGAAGCGGCGGGCGAAGACCCCGGCCCCGTCGCCGTCGGCGGAACTCCAGGCGACCAGCACGCCGCCGTCACTGAGCGCCGCCAGAACCGGAAGGTCCTGCCCGTTGCCTTCGCCCGCCACGCCCCCGCTCACCAGCGCCTCGCCGCCAAGGGCCGCGCCAGCCGCGTCATAGGCCCTCAGGTAAACGTCATGTCCCGAGCCGTCGGCCCGCGCCGAGCGCCAGACCACCACATGGCCGCCGCCGGCAAGCCCCGCCACCTGGGCAAGGTCCTGGCTGCCGGCAATCGTCTCGTTGACGAGGTCCTGCCCGCCAAGGGCCGCGCCGCCCGCATCGAAGCGCTGCTGGTACACCCCCTCCAGCGAGCCGTCGCCCGTCGACGCCCAGGTGACCACGAAACCGCCGCCGGCTAGGGCCGCCACCGCCGGCTGGCGCTGGCTGTTCGCGGTCGCCGCATTGACCCGGAACTCGGAGCCGGCCGCCGTGCCGTCCGCGTCGTAGCGCTGCGCGTAAATCCCGTAGCCGGAGCCGTCCTGGCCGTTCGACGCCCACACCACCACATAGCCGCCGTCGTCCAGCCGCGCCACCGCCGAGGCGTTCTGGTGGCTCGACGTATGATCGTTCACCCCCGCCTCGCCGCCGCCGGCGGCAACACCCACCACCGGCGCGTCGTTCACCGGCGCCACCGTCACCGTCGCCAGCGCCGACACATAGTCCGTGCCGTCGTAGACCTGGTACTGCAGCTCCGCGGTGCCGGTGAAGTTCGTATCCGGCACGAAGGTCCACGTGCCGTCGCCATTGCTGGAGACCAGGCCGCCCAGCGCCACCAGACCCACCACCGTCAGCGTGTCGCCATCCGCATCCGAGGCAAAGGCTAGCAGCTCCGCCTCGCTCACCACCAGCGCCGTCTCCTCCAGCGTCGAAAACACCGGCACCCCCGTCACGACAGGCAGTTCGTTCCCGCCCTCAACCGACGCAGCCTCAGCCGCACTCGCAGTCTCTGTCATTTTGAAATCTCCAAAATCGCAATCGCTTCAATGAGGTGAAGACGAGCTCTGGTTAGAAATATGCAAATGCAATCATTGATTGTATTAATGATTCATTACAGTCGCAACTAACGTCGGGACTTCGGCGCTTCAAGCGATTGCAGCTCGACGAAAGAGGGCAACAAACGGTGATAAGCTGCTGCATGAGTCGCGGGAATTGACTGTCTCGCGGCCGGGTCCCTCAAAAGACGAAGCCCCTTCATGCTCACCTTCCTTGCCGCCGTCTTCTTTCTGCTGATCACGCCCGGACCGGGCGTACTTTCGACGGCCGGCGTCGGCTCCGGTTTCGGCTATCGGGCCGGGCTGCGCTATGTCGCGGGGCTTTTCGTCGGCACCAACCTGGTGGCGCTGGCGGTGGTGTCGGGGCTTGCCGCCCTCGTCTTCTCGCATCCGACCGTGCGCACGGTGCTGCTTGCCGCCTCCGCCGCCTATCTCTTCTACCTGGCGCTGAAGATTGCGTTCTCCGGTTCGCGGATCGCCTTCATCCACGCCGAGCGTGCGCCGGGGTTCTTCGGGGGCCTTGCGCTGCAGGCGATCAATCCGAAGGCCTATGCGGTGAACACCGCGCTCTTCACCGGCTTCGCCTTCCTGCCGTCGAGCATTGCGGTCGAAACGGCGCTGAAATTCCTGATGATCAACGTCATCTGGATCCCGGTGCACCTCGTATGGCTGGCCGCCGGCGTCACGCTGCACCGCCTCGATCTATCGAAGCGCACGCATTCGATCGTCAATGCGGTCATGGCCGCCTCAATGCTGGCCGTGGTCGTGCTGGCGGCGCTGGCGCAGCTCTGATCGCCTGCAGATGGCGGCAGCCTCGCGCCCTACCGGAAATCAGTCAGCAAACGGCTCCACGCCTCCGAGGCCAGTCCACCGATATAGATGTCATGCCGCCGTACGGCGTCGATGACATCGGCATGTTTCGTCAGCAGGCAGAAGTGCCCGCGATGGCGAAACGAGACGTAGCGCTGCGTTCCCAGCGCCGTCATCAGGAACGGCTGCGCCATGCCATGCGCCGCGACGCAACCGCAACTGTCGAAGTGCTCGAACAGCGCCGCGACCACGTCGCTTTCCCGGCCCGGCAGGCTGACCAGATTGAAAACGTGGGCGACCTTTTCCCTGCCGACGAAATAGAGGCACGCGCCGATTGTGGCGCCAGAGCCATCCACGACGGCACGGCAATGGCGCTTGCCGATACGGGGATTTCTATCCGCGAGGCCGACCAGCCAATCGAATTCGTCCTTCGACCATGTGGGGCGAACCGAGAAACGCTCGATCATGGCGACGGCCTGATCCCGGAACCGGTCGATATCCATCGGCTCGGTCGTTGTCGTTCCATGCTTCCTGATCGCCAGGGAAGAAACGGCAAGGCGTGCCAGACGATCGATGAGCGGAGCGGCCAGTTTCAGCGGCACTGCCGCCGTCCGGGAGAAATGTTTGCGGGGATTGGCTGTCAGGAAGCCGACCGGGCGAAAGATGCGACGCCATTGCAGCGTCTGGACCGGCAGGATTTCGCCGCCGCCGGCGGCGGTCAGGCTGGCACTGACCGGTGCCGCTGTATCGGAAAAGCAGAAATCCTGCAGCTTTGCCCGCAGTCTCAGGCTGATGCGGGCCGAACCGGCACTTGGCAGGCAGGGGTCCTTCATGAACGCGGTGAGCAGCCGGCCTGTCAGGACGCGCCCATTGGCCGTTACCTGCATGGGCAGGATCAGGAGCGCGGCGCCGATGCGGCCCGAAGCCATCTCGTAAACGAGGCTTCCTTCAGCCTCGCTATAGTAAGGCCCCCGAAGAAAGACCTGTTCGACGTAGCTTTCGAAATCCTCGGGATCGAGTGGCTTTCCTTTACGAAAAACGTTGCTGAACAACGTTCTCACGCTCGGGATATCGCCGGATGTCAACGGCCGTACGCAACCGGTTCTGGCCAATACATCGGAATAAGCCATGGATGACCGTCTCTAAACGCATGACAAGCAATCGGGACATCCTGGGTTGCAAATGGTCTAAATTCCATAAATCGGGATTGGTTCCGCAGATCATGGTAAACAACAGATTGAATTCAGTGGTTTGGGTGCCGCGTGCCCTTTCACGTCATTCCAAGCACGGCGCGGGCATCGTCGGCAGTGCCAATCTCCCGGTCGAAACGGGCGGCCGTTTCCGCCGCCACCTTGACAAGGGCGGCATTGTCCGCCGCAACGCTTCCATCCGGCATCAGCAAGTTGTTCTCGAAGCCGACGCGAGCATGGCCGCCGAGGATCGCGGCAAGCACCGTCGCCTTGTGCTCCAGATCCTGAAACGCGCAGACGGACCACGGGTCGTCGCCTTCCAGCGCCTTCAGGAACTCGATGAGATCGCCCGCCGAGGCGCTTTCGGCGGTGGCATAGCGACCGAGCACGAAAAGCAGGAAGGTACGTTCGAAGGGAATGATGCCGCGCCGCCGCAAGTCGTTGAAGCGGGCGACATCGGCGCCGTCATAGAGAATGAATTGCGGTGCGATCGCCTCGGCTTTCATCCAGGCCAGGAATTCGGCCGCCGGCGCTTCGGAAGCCTCGTCCGCGATGAGTTCGCGAATGGCGAGCGACACCGCTTCCGGGCGCGTCTCGCGCACGACGGCAACCTGCTCCGACGGCGCATAACGGCCGACAGCTTCGGTCGTGATCTGGACGACGAGCGTGTCGCCCACTTCCCGGCGGATTGCTGCGATTACATCCCGGTAGGTGGCGGCATCCAGCAGGTGATGTCCTTCGCGATCACGGATATGGACGTGCATCATCGCCGCTCCGGCATCGCGGACAAGCGCTGCGGTTCGGGCGATTTCGTCAGTGGTAACAGGAAGCTCCGGATGATCGGCGCTGGTCTTCCGCGCCCCGTTCGGTGCCGACATCAGGATCATCGGCGGTTTTTTCTGAGTCCTGACCATGATCCCGCTCCCGCAACGCTCATTGAAGCTCTGCAGCATGAACCCTTGGTGCGGGTGCATCAAGGCAAGCGAGAGCTACAGCTGCGGCATGCCGCAGGTCTGCCCGTGTTTCGAGGAAATCAGCCCATGGCGAACTGCGGTGCGCTTTCCTGGCCTTCCATGCCCTGCCAGATCTTCTGGCGGTTGCGGATCTCGCGCGGAGCCGGGCCGAAATAGCTGGGAGTCTTCACGAAATCGCGCGGATGCATGATGACGTTGGAAACGCGCTGATAGAGCGCCTTTGCCGAGATCGGCTTTGACAGAAGCTCATGCACGCCAAGGCGCCGGGCCTCGATGATGCGGCTGCGCTCCGTGTGGCCTGTCACCATGATGATCGGGATATAGGCAAAGGGGTTGTGCGGATTTCGCACCATGCGGACCATGTCCGCCCCGTCGAGAATCGGCATGACCCAGTCGAGGATCAGGATATCCGGATTGGCGCGCTCCATCGCCTCGAGCCCGGACGCGCCATCTTCGGCCTCAACGATGCGGCGGGCACCGAAGCCTTGCAACATGGTGCGCAGGATGGTGCGCATGTAGGCACTGTCTTCGACCAGTAGAAACGTCAGGGAAGCGAGATCCAGGCTCAACGGTCCAGTCCTCCTTTGAACTGCGACCTTGGCACGGAAGTCTGAAAAGAGGGTTATCCGGACCGAGAAAAGACGATCGTTTCCGGCGATCTATCGCCGCCCCACCCTGTCACTTGTCCTTTGCCGATTTCGAGGCTTTTCCTGTTGCATCCTTGTCATCCGGCAGGTCGTCGTCCTGCAGGATGCGCCATTTCGCCCCTTCCAGGTCGTCGTACTGGCCGCTCTTCAGCGACCAGAGAAAACCGGCAAGGCCAAGGGCGCCAAGAAAAAGAGCAATCGGGATCAGGTAGACGAGAACCTCCATCAGCCGCGATCCCCCCTGGGCGAAGACGTGAGCCGGAGCCGGATGGCGTTGGCCGTCACCACGATCGAGGAGCCGGACATGGCGAGCGCGGCAATCAGCGGCGTGACGAAACCGGCAACCGCGAAGGGCACCGCAACCACGTTGTAAAGAGCCGAAAACCACAGGTTCTGCACCATGGCACGGCGGGCGGTACGGGCAATGGCAAGCGCGGAGCGGACCGGCGTGAGCTTGTGGCCGAGGAATACGGCATCGGCCGCCGCCTGGCTCAGGTGAACGGCGGTGACCGGCGACAGCGAAACGTGGGCGGCGGCAAGGGCCGGCGCGTCGTTGAGGCCGTCGCCCACCATCAGCACGCGGCGCCCCTCGGCGGCAAGTTGCTCGAGCCTGGCGATCTTGTCCTTCGGAGAGGCTTCCGCGCGCCAGTCCGCAATGCCGAGCTCACAGGCAACTTCGGCGACCGGGCCGCGACGGTCGCCTGACAGGATTTCGACGGCATAACCGTCCGCCACCAGCATTTCGATGGTTTCGCGGGCGTCCGGGCGCAGTTGCTGGCGCATGAGCAGCACGTGGGCGGGTTCCTCGCCTATACGGAAGACGATCACGGATGCGCCGAGACGCCGGGCATGGACCGCCTCGACGATCGCCGGATCGGCCCCGCAGAAGGTGGGGCTTCCCAGGCGAAGTTCGCGGCCTTCGGGGTCGCGGGCGTGGACGCCGCCGCCCGGTTGCTCCGCTGCGTCGGCAAAGGGGGTATCGGCATTGCTGGCGCGCGCCAATGCGACCGCAAGCGGATGGTGGCTGGATAGCGCCAGCCGGCCGGCGAGCGCCAGCACCTCTTGCGAAACGACGTCGCGATTGACGAGTTCGGGCAGGGCCAGCGTCAAAGTGCCGGTCTTGTCGAAGACGATTGTGTCGACGCTGGCCAGCCGCTCGATGGCGTCGCCCGCATTCAGCAGCACGCCTGAGCGAAAGAGCAGGCCGGAGGTAACGACCTGCACTGCCGGAATGGCAAGGCCCAGTGCGCAGGGGCAGGTGATGATGAGAACCGAAATTGCGATGACGAGCGCCGGCTGCCAGCCGATACCGGCAATGAGCCAGGCAAGAAAGGTCAGCCCTGCGGCGAGATGCACGACCGGGGCGTAGAGGCTGGCGGCCCGGTCGGCGAGGCGGACATAGGCGGACTTGGCCTGCGCGGCCGTCTCGATCAGCCGGTTGACGTCGTCGAGCAGGGTGGCGCCGGAGGCCGCAGTGACGCGGATGGTCAGATTGCCGGAGGCGTTGAGCGTCCCGGCATAGACCTGATCGCCGGCGCCGACCGCCTTCAGCGCCGTTTCGCCGGTGACGAGGCTCTGGTCGATCTCGGAAGTCCCCTCCTCCACCAGGCCGTCGAGCGACACCCGCTCTCCCGGCCGCACCAGCACGCGCTCGCCCGGCAAAACCTTGGAAAGCGGCACTTCGCGCACCGTCCCGTCGGGCGCCAGTCGCGCAGCCGTCTCCGCTTTCAGCGCCGCGATGTTTTCGGCGAAGGAGCGGGTCTTCCGCCGCATATTGTGGTCGAGGAACCTGCCGATAAGCAGGAAGAACAGCAGCATGACCGAGGATTCGTAATAGGCGTGCTCGGCATGCTGCACGGTCTGGATCAGCGAAAGGGCGAGCGCCAGCAGGACGCCGATGACGATCGGCACGTCCATGTTGAGGCGGCCTGCGTGAAGGGCTGCGAAGGCCGACCGGAAGAACGGCCGGCCGGCATAGGCCGTGGCCGGCAGCGCAATGAGCGCCGACAGCCAGTGAAAGAAATCGCGCGTCTCCGGCGTGATGTCGGTGGCATTGCCCGACCACACGGAGACCGACAGCAGCATGATGTTCATTGCTGCGAAACCGGCGACGGCCATCGAGCGCAGCAGGACCTTGCCTTCCCGGTCGCCGCGTTCGCGGATCGCCGCCGGGTCGAAGGGATGCGCGGTGTAGCCGAGGCGGTGCAGCCGCTCAACGATCTCCGCGGCAAGATCTTGACCCGCCTGCCAGTCCACGGCAAGACGATGGCTCGTCAGGTTCAGCCGGGCATTGGTGATGCCGGGAACGGCAGCAAGGCTGCGCTCGATCTCGACCATGCAGGCGGCGCAGGTAACACCCTCGACGGCAAGGTCCATATGCTGGCCGCCATCGCTGCCGAGCATCACGAAAGACGGCCAGTCGCGCTCATGAACGCTCATGGTATTGCCTCGGCAGCACGATCTATTCGCCCTTCAGGAACAGCCGGTTATGCGACCGGAAGACGGTGTTGTCGCCACCGCCCGCCGCAGGGCCGTCCGCCTCCAGGTCAAGCAGCCACTGGCCGGCGTCGATGCTTTCCGCAAGGCCGCTGTAGCGCCCGGTTTCCCCTTCGGCCAGTATCACGACTCTTGCGTCCCCGTCGCTTGCGGGCCGTGTGAGCGTCGCCTTGAGCAGCAGGCCGCTCAGCGGATTGCCGGCTTCGTCCTTCGCGGTGACGAGAATATCGGCCGTACCGTCCGCCTGCCGCTCGACATGCGCGTCCACCTGCCAGCCGAGATCAGCCTGAGCCTTCGATCGTGCGATCTCGCCATTATAGCGAAGCCCGGCCTCGTAGGAGCTTTCCACCACGACGCCCGGAAAGGAGCCCAGCGCAAGCCAGATGAAGACGGCATTGGCCGCCGACACCACAAGAAAAAAGCCGAGCAGCCAGAATAGCACCGTGCGGCCCGTCACCACACGTATGCGCCTGGCTCCGTCCATTGATCCCGCCCCTTGGATCATGCCGTCATCCTTCATGAATTCCATTCTTTCATAGGCGCAGGGTCTGCGCCATCCATCCGGCGACAATGCTTTGCGCCCGGAGCCTTGTGAATGATCTTTCGCAAAGTCCGGCGCGGAAAGATCCGCAACGGCCGCCCCTCACGGAGCCTTGAAATAGTCGCTGGCCGTCGCGACTTCGCCCATCACCGACTCGGTGATGCGGAAGGTGACGTCGGTCGACTTCGGCATGGTCACGTCTTCCGGCGAGAAGACGAGCACGCGCACTTCGCGGGTCTGGTCCGGCCCGACCGTGACGATCGGCCGTCCGCTGACATTCTCGCTCACGCCCACGGCCTCGATCCGCGAGCCGGCAGGCATGCCTTCCACCGACAGGATGAAGCTGCGCTCGATGGTCCGCTTGTTGAGCAGGCGGATGGTGTAGCCGTTGCGCACCGAGCCGTCGGACTGCTCGACGAAGATCGGATTGCGGTCATGCAGCACGTTCACGCCCGAGAAGTCGCGGGTGAACAGCGCATAAGCCATGATGGCGCTGACCAGCACGATGATCGCCGCATAGATGACGGTGCGTGGACGCACGATCTTGTAGATCGCCTCCTTGCCTTCCGCCCGGCGCTGGATGTTTTCGTCCGTATCGTAGCCTATCAGCCCGGTCGGCTTGCCGACCTTCCTCATCACCGTATCGCAGGCATCGATGCACAGCCCGCACTGGATGCAGTCGATCTGCAGGCCCTTGCGGATGTCGACGCCCGTCGGGCAGGCATGGAAGCACTGGTTGCAGTCGATGCAGTCGCCCGCAGGCAGGCCTTGAAGCTCCAGCTTCCGGTTTTCCTTCAGCGAACCGCGCGGCTCTCCCCGATCCCAGCGATAGGCGACGTTGAGCGCGTTCTCGTCGGTGAGCGCGGCCTGAATACGCGGCCACGGACACATGAAGATGCAGACCTGCTCGCGCATGTGGCCGGCAAGCGTGTAGGTGGTGAAAGTCAGGATGCCGATCCAGATATAGGCCGACATGGGGGCCGCGCCCGTCGCCAGTTCCTTCACCAGCGTCGGTGCATCGGCGAAATAGAGCACCCAGGCGCCGCCCGTCCACCAGGCGATCATCAGCCACAGCGTATGCTTGGCAAGCTTCTGTGTGAGCTTGCGCAGCGTCCATGGCTCTTTCGCCAGCAGCATGCGCTCGCGCCGGTCGCCTTCCGTGTGACGCTCGACCCACAGGAACAGGTCGGTCCACACCGTTTGCGGGCAGAGATAGCCGCACCACAGGCGGCCGGCGACCGCGTTCATCAAAAACAGCGCCATCGCCGCAAGGATCAGCAGGCCGGTGAGGTAGTAGACCTCCTGGGGCCAGATCTCGATGAAGAAGAAATAGCCGCGCCGGCCGGCAAGATCGACCAGCACTGCCTGGTCGGGTGCGTCCGGACCGCGGTCCCAGCGCACGAAGGGCAGGAAATAGTAGATGCCGAGCGTGATGAAGAGCAGCGCCCACTTGATGCGGCGGAACGTGCCCTTGACCGCCATCGGGTAGATCTTCTTGGCAGCGGCGAAATAGGATTCCTCCTTCGCCGGGGCCGCCACAGCGTTGCTTTCAACACTCATCGTTTCCGTCCAATCTTGCTTCCCTTCCGGTCCCCGCGCGGAGCCGGAGGAATAACGGGATCGCCACATTCCGAATATTCGGACCGGGTTTTCAGGCCGAATTGTCGGGCGAGTTGTCGAAAATCTAGCGCCACTCGCTTTATGTTGCAGTGCGACAGAACGGCGCCGCGACAATCGGTCACCACGGACAAACACTTATTTCGCAAGGACTTTCAGGCCTGTCCGGATGGGCGGGCGGTCCCGGCCCTCTCCTC
Source organism: Stappia albiluteola (assembly GCF_014050225.1). Classification (GTDB taxonomy): domain Bacteria; phylum Pseudomonadota; class Alphaproteobacteria; order Rhizobiales; family Stappiaceae; genus Hongsoonwoonella; species Hongsoonwoonella albiluteola. Next base: position 9,660 of record NZ_JACFXV010000037.1, read on the forward strand.
CTGTCCGTTTCGATACCCCGGCGGACGAAAAGCTTCATTGATCCGGGTCAAGCAGGCGCCGTTGGAAGCCTGATTGCAACCCGGTTTGCAGGCGTCCCTGGCATGACTGAGATGCGGGCTGCCGCCCGCAGCCGATTTCTGGATCCCGGCCTGCGCGCGCGCATCGCGAGAGCCGGGATCCAGACATCAGTCGCGCGGCAGCGCATCCTTAATTAGAGACCGTGCGGACGCCGCATATAAGCGCCAAAGCAAAAGGCGCCCCTTGCCGGCCGGCAAGGGGCGCCTCCATTCTTGAATGATCGCGGGGACGAACCCTACTGGCCGCCGCCCAGCGAATGCACATAGACGGCCAGCGACTTGACGGTCGCCGGATCGAGCCTGCCTTCCCAGTTCGGCATGACGCCGTTGCGGGCGTTGGTCACCTGGGCCTTTATCGCTTCCAGGGACTTGCCATAGAGGTAGTTCGGCGCCGTCAGATCGGGGGCGCCGAGCTCCTGCAGGCCCTTGCCGTCGTCGCCATGGCAGGCGGCGCAGTTTTCGGCAAAGACGGTCTCGCCAGCAGCGACATCGACGCCCGCCTCCGGCTCGATGCCGGCAAGGGTCGCGACATAGCTCGCCACCTGGTCGACCTGCTGCTTGTCCAGGATGCCGTCGCGCCCGAAGGCCGGCATGTCGCCGATCCGCGCTTCGTCATGGCCGGAGCGGATGCCGAAACGGATCGTCTGGTGCAGGTCGTCGATCGAGCCGCCCCAGATCCACTTGTCGTCCTGCAGGTTCGGATAGCCGACGGCCCCTGTCGCGCCCGAACCGTGGCAGGGGGCGCAATTGTCGCCGAAGGCCGCCTGGCCGCTGGCCATGGCGAATTCAAGAAGCTGCGGGTTCGACTGGATCTCGTCGAGCGACGCATTGATGAGCGCCTGGCCGGTTTCCGCTCGTTCAGCCATGCCGGCCTCGTAGGCGGCGATAGCATCGGCCCGCTGCGAGATTCCAAGCACGCCACGGGTGTAGCCGCTGACCAGCGGCCAGGCTGGATAGATGATCCAGTAGGCGAAGGCCCACACACAGGTGGCATAGAAGAGGTAAAGCCACCACCGCGGCAGCGGATTGTTCAACTCCTTGAGACCGTCCCATTCGTGACCGGTCGTCTCGACGCCGGAGAGCGCGTCGATTTCCTTGTTATGTCCGTCAGCCATAAATCAGTCCTCCCGCAGGGGGATATGGGCGGCTTCCTCGAAGCGCTTGCGGTTTTTCGGCCACAAGGCATAGGCAACCACGCCGAGGAACAGGATTACGAAATAGACCAGGCCAAAGGTCTGGGCGAAGGAAGCAAGCTCAGTATAGACACCGTCCATCTTCCCCTCCTCAGCGCAGGTTTGCCTTGTCGTCGTAGATCGAGAAATCGACCAGCGTGCCGAGCATCTGGAGATAGGCGATCAGCGCGTCCATCTCCGAGACGGTCCCGGGATTGCCGTCGAAATCGCGGATCACGGCGTTGGGATAGCGCTCAAGGAACGCATCCACGTCGTCGCTTTCCGGATTTGCCTGGGCGTGCATGTCCGCCCGTGCGTTCTCGATCTGCTCCGGCGTGTAGGGAACACCGACGACCACATTCGTCTTCAGATGGTCGGCGATATCGCGGTCCGTCGCCCGTGTCTCGGCGAGGAAGGGATAGCCGGGCATGATCGATTCCGGCACGACCGAGCGCGGATCGACCAGATGGCCGCGATGCCACTCGTCCGAATATTTACCCCCCACCCGTGCAAGGTCGGGCCCGGTACGCTTGGAACCCCACTGGAAGGGATGGTCGTACATGGACTCGGCGGCCAGGCTGAAGTGGCCGTAACGCTCCATCTCGTCGCGCATCGGGCGGATCATCTGAGAATGGCAGAGATAGCAGCCCTCGCGGATGTAGACGTTGCGCCCGGCGAGTTCCAGCGGCGTATAGGGACGCATGCCCTCCACCTTCTCGATCGTGCTCTTGAGGTAGAAGAGCGGTGCGATCTCGACGAGGCCGCCAATGGCCACCACCACCAGGATGCCGATGAGCAGGACCAGGGATTTCGTTTCGAAGATTTCGTGCTTTTTCCAAAGCGACATGATTTTCCCCCGACCTTATTCAGCAGGCGCGACGGCGCCGCTCGGCGCGGCCTCGATCTCGGCCGCCTCGCCACGACGCACCGTCATGATGAGGTTGTAAGCCATGATCAGGCTGCCAGCGACGAAGAGCACACCGCCCAGAGCGCGGATGACGTAGAAGGGATGCATCGCTTCGACCGTCTCGATGAAGGAATATTCGAGGAAGCCGAGCTGGTCGTAGGCGCGCCACATCAGACCCTGCATGATGCCCGACACCCACATGGCGGTGATGTAAAGCACGATGCCGATGGTCGAGATCCAGAAGTGCCAGTTGACGAGCTTGAGCGAGTAGACCTGCTTCTTGTTCCACAGCCACGGGATGAGGCAGTAGAGCGCGCCGAAGGAGACGTAGCCCACCCAGCCGAGCGCGCCGGAATGCACGTGGCCGATCGTCCAGTCGGTATAGTGCGACAGCGAATTGACCGAGCGCAGCGACATCAGCGGGCCTTCGAAGGTGGACATGCCGTAGAAGGCGACCGACACGACCATCATGCGCAGCACCGGATCGGTCCTGAGCTTGTCCCAGGCGCCCGACAGCGTCATCAGGCCGTTGATCATGCCGCCCCAGGAGGGCATCCACAGCATGATCGAGAAGGTCGCGCCCAGCGTCGACGCCCACTGCGGCAGCGCCGTGTAGTGCAGGTGGTGCGGACCGGCCCAGATGTAGAGAAAGATCAGGGCCCAGAAGTGGATGATCGACAGCCGGTAGGAGTAGACCGGCCGCTCGGCCCGCTTCGGGATGAAGTAGTACATGATGGCGAGGAAGCCGGCGGTCAAAAAGAAGCCCACCGCGTTATGGCCGTACCACCACTGCACCATCGCATCCTGCACGCCCGACCAGACGATGTAGGACTTCGTGCCGAACACGGAGACCGGTATCGTCAGGTTGTTGACGATATGCAGCATCGCGATCGTCACGATGAAGGCGAGATAGAACCAGTTCGCCACGTAAATGTGAGGTTCTTTGCGTTTCCACAAAGTACCGAGGAAGACGAGCAGGTAGACCACCCACACGATGGTGAGCCACAGATCGGCATACCATTCCGGTTCGGCATATTCCTTCGATTGCGTGGCGCCGAAGAGATAACCCGTGCCGGCGATGACGATGAAGGCGTTGTAGCCGAGGATCACGAACCAGGGGGCGATGCGGCCCGGCATGCGGGCACGGGAGGTGCGCTGCACTACGTAGAAGGACGTGGCGAGAAGCACGTTGCCGCCGAAAGCGAAGATCACCGCGGAGGTGTGCAGCGGGCGCAGACGGCCGAAATTCGTGTAGGGAAGGTCGAAGTTCAGCACCGGATAGGCAAGCTGCAGCGCGATGATGAGGCCGACGGTGAAACCCGCGACGCCCCAGAACACGGCCGCCCAGGCACCGAACTTGATCGGCCCCAGGTTGTAGTTCGGCTTGCCCTCGATTTCCTGCGGGATCGCGATGCCGCCGTCGTTGAAATAGTTCTTGAAGATGATGAACGCCCCCACGGCGGCGAACAGCGCGCCGATCGTGGTGTGAAACCCCATCACCTGGTCGTAGGTCTTTCCTGCGATGATGATGCAGGCAAAGGCGAGCACGATGAGGAAGGTGGCAAAGAACCCCTCCTCCATCGTGAGATATTTGGCTTTTGCTTGAGCCATTTTTTCGCGCCCCAAGGTGTTGATCTGGTCCAGTCCCGAAAGGATACAAAGCGGACGGTATGGCCGAGCCGCCGGAAGCCGCCTTGATCCAGGTCAACAGCCCTATGGAGAACGTAGTGAAAAAACAGCCGCACGAATTGTCGCTGCGACATTTTGCGCCGCAAAAAGCCGAATGACTTGAAGGATCTAAGTAGTTTGCCTTAATCCTTGCGGCCAGCTATGAGCGCAACTTGACGAGGCAGGAGCCGGGGCAAGGCTGAAGGAATCATTCCGCGCCGACACGCAGCGGCGCTTTCGGCCCGAGCACCAGCCGCGTCACCAGCGGCAGCATCAGCACCATGCCGATATAGCGCGCGAGCTGATGACCGGCGACGAAGGCGGGATCGAGGTTCAGCACGAAGGCGAGCAGCGTCATGGCTTCCAGGCCGCCCGGCGCATAGGCCAGGATCAACTGGCCGAACGGCAGGCCAAGCGTGACCGACACCGCCCAGGCGGCGGCGACCGATATGGCGAAGCCTACCAAGAAGGCACCGAAGGACGCGGCCAGCAGCCGCAGGAACGTAAGAAGGTTGGTGTTGCCAAAACGGGCGCCGACCATCGCCCCCAGCGCTACGTAGCACGGCACGACCATCCACTGCGGCAGCGCGACAGGCATGAAGCCGAAGGCGTTGATCGCCGAACTCATGAAGAAGGCGCCTGTCAGCCAGCCGCCCGGAACCCGCAGCCGCACGGCGCCGAAACTGGCAGCAATGCACAGGGCGAAAAGCAGAGCCGCCTGGGCAAGGCTCAATTCCACTGCGGCGGGCGCCGCCACCGCGTCCGGGTGATCGGTCGCGTGGACGATGAGTGAGGGCAGCAGCGCCACCAGCACAAACAGGCGGAAGGACTGGGATACGGCGATGCGCGACAGGTCGGCGGAGCGCTCGGAAGCCAGCGCGATGACGAAGGACAGCGCACCCGGAATGGCGCCGAAGAAGGCGGCCTCCTTGTTCCAGTGGCCGACCCAGCGCAGGAAGGCATAGGTCGCGCCCGTGACGGCAACGACCGTGACGGCCAGCACGCCCATGGTGATCGGCCACTCGGCGACACGCTCCACCACGTCCGGCCGCACCCCGGAGCCCATGGAGATACCAAGCACGACGAAGATGGAATCGCGCAGCCGGTTCGGGATCAGCGTTGGCAGGTTGGCGAAAGTCGCGATCGCCACGAAGACCATGGCGCCAGAAAGCCAGGCAGCAGGCAAGCCCACAACCTCGAAGGCGAGACCGCCAAGCGTTCCGACGACAATGGTGAAGACGACGCGCGCGACGATGGACAGACTGGCAAGCCGGGACAGCAAGGCGGTGACCATGAATTGGGGTATCGATACCCCTCTATATCGCAGCTTCCCCAAGGGCGCATGGTTGATTCATATAATCAATATTGAAAAAATTCTGCGGACCGCATTTCGCCGGCAAAGTTGGCATCAATTTCAGTGACACGAGGAGCGGGCATTGCACGCAAAGATTTCTGGGTCCCGCATCGGCGGTCAGCTTCCCTTGCCTGGCATATCGGCCGATGAAGGGGCCTCCCCTTTGCCGTAACCTCTCGGTTCGTCATACGCGGGCTCGACCCGCGTATCCACGCGATACCCCCCCTTGCCGCAGCCTTTCGATGGATCGCCGGGTCTGGGCCCGGCGAAGACGAGGGGAGAGGCGGAGCGCCCATTCGGCCGTAGAGGTTTGAGACCGGCGCCCCATCCTCTGGTGTCATCCCCGTGAAAACGGGGATCCAGTAGACACCTGCCTCAGTGGCTAAATCTGCGGCGTTGGCGGTTACTGGATGCCCGGTCGAGCCGGGCATGACAGAGTGTGTGGGCGCGTTGGCGCAAGCACGACAGGGTGAGTGGCCCCTCTGCCGCAACCCCTCGGCTCGTCATGCGCGGGCTTGACCCGCGTATCCACGCGATATCCCCCTTGCCGCAGCCTTTCGATGGATCGCCGGGTCTGGGCCCGGCGAAGACGAGAGGAGAGGCAGAGCGCCCATTCGACCGTAGAGGAGTGAGACCGGCGCCTGCCCCGAACTCTGATGTCATCCCCGTGAAAACGGGGATCCAGTAGACACCCGCCTCAGTGGCTGCTTCTCTGCCTTAGCCCCTCGGTTCGTCATACGCGGGCTCGACCCGCGTATCCATGCGGCCTCACCCCTTGGCGCACTCCTTTCGGAAAACTAATCCCCGCCTTCTAGCCTGCCCTTATCCTTGTCCCATCGCCCGGCTGCTCGTGGGACCGTGATCGGACCGACCGTTCATGTAAGCCGGGGGCGTGACGGCTCTGGCTGAAAGGGTGTAACGGCCCCGAGTAGGCTGGGGTGATCCCTATGCCAGGGGGAGCACCGAGAGGTGTCCGGGCTGGGCACGCCCGACCGTTGGCAGGACGCCTGCCCCGTTCCAAGGGGGCAGGTGCCGGCGGAAGGGCGGCAAGAGGTCGAACGGCGCCCGTCAAGGGTCATCCGTTCTGCTGGTCCGGCTCGTGGAAGTTGGTATGGGCGGCGGGAGATAACGTCACGGGCAAGGCGCGGCA
>NZ_JACFXV010000038.1 GCF_014050225.1 Stappia albiluteola
TAGCTCGACCCGTCCTGGCCGAGCGAACGCCAGGCGATGACGAAGCCGCCATCCGCAAGGGCGGCCACCGCCGGCTCCTCCTGCGCGCCCACGTCATGGCTGTTGACCTGGAACGCCGCGCCGGCCGCGTTGCCGGCCGCATCGAAGCGGCGGGCGAAGACCCCGGCCCCGTCGCCGTCGGCGGAACTCCAGGCGACCAGCACGCCGCCGTCACTGAGCGCCGCCAGAACCGGAAGGTCCTGCCCGTTGCCTTCGCCCGCCACGCCCCCGCTCACCAGCGCCTCGCCGCCAAGGGCCGCGCCAGCCGCGTCATAGGCCCTCAGGTAAACGTCATGTCCCGAGCCGTCGGCCCGCGCCGAGCGCCAGACCACCACATGGCCGCCGCCGGCAAGCCCCGCCACCTGGGCAAGGTCCTGGCTGCCGGCAATCGTCTCGTTGACGAGGTCCTGCCCGCCAAGGGCCGCGCCGCCCGCATCGAAGCGCTGCTGGTACACCCCCTCCAGCGAGCCGTCGCCCGTCGACGCCCAGGTGACCACGAAACCGCCGCCGGCTAGGGCCGCCACCGCCGGCTGGCGCTGGCTGTTCGCGGTCGCCGCATTGACCCGGAACTCGGAGCCGGCCGCCGTGCCGTCCGCGTCGTAGCGCTGCGCGTAAATCCCGTAGCCGGACCCGTCCTGGCCGTTCGACGCCCACACCACCACATAGCCGCCATCGTCCAGCCGCGCCACCGCGGAGGCGTTCTGGTGGCTCGGCGTATGATCGTTCACCCCCGCCTCGCCGCCGCCGGCGGCAACCCCCACCACCGGCGCGTCGTTCACCGGCGCAACCGTCACCGTCGCCAGCGCCGACACATAGTCCGTGCCGTCGTAGACCTGGTACTGCAGCTCCGCCGTGCCGGTGAAGTTCGTATCCGGCACGAAGGTCCACGTGCCGTCGCCATTGCTGGAGACAAGGCCGCCGAGCGCCACCAGACCCACCACCGTCAGCGTGTCGCCGTCGCCGTCCGAGGCAAAGGCCAGCAGTTCCGCCTCGCTCACCACAAGCGCCGTCTCCTCCAGCGTCGAAAACACCGGCACCCCCGTCACGACAGGCAGTTCGTTCCCGCCCTCAACCGACGCAGCCTCAGCTGCACTCGCAGTCTCAACACCTGTCGTCATCATAATGTCCTCACCTTAAATCTCGATCGAAATCGGGGCTGCCCTCGCGACACGGCAGGGGCGGCAACGCATTTTCTGCAATTTCAGATTGCAGTCGATGAGACAGGATTGGACGGAATGCGACTGGATTCGCAACCGTTTCGTCACTTTTAAACTACGTTTTTCGGGGATGGTTTGCGCGGACGGCCGCTGCGCAAGAGCGCGGATTGCGGCCGGGACACCACTCGTGCCCCAGCCGCAATCTTGAGACCTATTCGCTGGTCTTGTTGTTGCGCTGCGCCGCTTCGAGCTTGGCGATGTCTTCGGCCGACAGCTTCGGGCGGTCGATGGTCAGCGTGATCCTGTCGATCTTGCCGGTAAAGGCGAAGGGCACCTGGTAGTCGGCATCGTCCACCGGCGTTCCGGTGTCGGAGCCGACGTCGAGGTTCTCGTCCCAGGCCAGGATCAGTGGAAGGGTCTTTTCCATCTTCCGGGTGGCCACGGCCTTGCCGTCGACCTTCAGCACGCCGGTGCCGGAGCGCCCGATGCCGCTCAGGCTGTTATAGGCCAGCGTTCCGATCCCGAGTCCGTCATAATTGAATTCGAACTCCAATACGTGCTTGCCGGCCGACAGCACGTCCTCGCCTTCCCAGCGAATCCGCTCGAGGTCGACCATGTTCCAGAGGAACACCGGCTTGCCCTTCAGGATGTAGAAGCCGTAGCCGGCGAACCGGCCGCCCTGCGTGATCAGCATGCCGTCGCCGCCGCCCTCCGGCACCTCGATCTCCGCCTTGAAGGTATAGGAGGCGTTCAGCACGCTTGGCGCGTCGCCGTTCGGCGTGCCGGTCAGCGGCGCGGTCCAGACGAATTCGCTGCGGCCCGCCGTGATGCTCGGCCGCGGCGTGATCAGGCGCGACGCGATCGAGGCGTCGAGCGGCATCACCTGGTATTTCGCCGCCTCCTGCCAGAAGATCGCCTCCATCTCCTTGACCTTTTCCGGATACTGGTCCGCCACGTTGTCGGCCTGCGTCCAGTCCTTCGACAGGTCGTAGAGCTCCCAGTCGGCTTTGGCCGGGTCCGGGTTCGCCGGACCGAAGGTGACCCAGGCAGGCCGGGTGACCTTGTCGCTGGCGATCCAGCCGTCATGGTAGATCGCGTAATTGCCGAACATCTCGAAATATTGCGTTCGATGGGTTGACGGCGCCTCCGCATTCGCCGCGTCGAAGGTGTAGGCCATGCTCACGCCCTCGATCGGGCTCTGCGGCACGCCCTCGACGACCTTCGGCGCCGCGATACCGGTCGCCTCCAGGATGGTCGGCACGATGTCGATGACATGGTGGAACTGGTTGCGGATGCCGCCCTTGTCCTTGATCACCTTCGGCCAGGAGATGGCAACGCCCTGCCGGATGCCGCCGAAATGCGAGGCGATCTGCTTGGTCCACAGGAAGGGCGTGTCGAAGGCCCAGGACCAGGCCACGGCCATGTGGTTGTAGGTCTCGTCCGAGCCCCAGACGTCGTAGAAGTCCTTGAGCTGCACCTCCACCGGCACCTCGATGCCGTTGAACATGGCGACCTCGTTCGGCGTGCCGACGAGCGTTCCCTCGGCGCTGCCGCCGTTGTCGCCGCTGATATAGATGATCAGCGTGTTGTCGAGCTTGCCCATGTCCTCGACGGCCTGGATGACGCGGCCGATCTCGTGGTCGGTATAGGCGAGATAGGCGGCATAGACGTCGACCTGGCGGATGAACATCTTCTTTTCGTCCGCTGTCAGCTCGTCCCAGGTCTTCAGCAGGTCGTCCGGCCAGGGCGTCAGCTTGGCGTCCTGCGGAATGACGCCGAGTTTCTTCTGATTGGCGAAGATCGTCTCGCGCAGCTTGTTCCACCCCTCGTCGAAGAGATGCATGTCGCTGATCTTCTTGATCCATTCCGGCGTCGGATGATGGGGCGCGTGGGTGCCGCCCGGCACGTAATAGACGAAGAAGGGCTGGTCGGGCGTCAGCGTGTTCACCCGGTTCATGTAGGAAATCGCCTCGTCCGCCATGGCGGTCGTCAGGTTGTAGCTCGGGTTGCCCTGGAACGGGTAGATATAGGTGGTGTTGCGGGCCAGGTTGTCGGGCTGCCACTGGTTGGTGTCGCCGCCCATGAAGCCGTAGAAATATTCGAACCCCATGCCGACCGGCCATTGATCGAACGGGCCGATCGGGCTCGCCTGGAAGGACGGCGTGTTGTGGTTCTTGCCGAACCACGACGTGCGATAGCCGTTGTCCCTCAGGATCGTGCCGATCGTCGCCTTGTCCTTGGTGATGATGCTGTCGTAGCCGGGATAGCCCGTCGCCTGTTCGGCGATGACGCCGAAGCCGACGGAATGATGGTTGCGGCCCGTGATCAGCGCCGCGCGCGTCGGCGAACACAGCGAAGTCGAATGGAAATTGGTGTAGCGCAGCCCGTCCCGGGCGATCCGGTCGAGCGCCGGCGTCGGGACCACGCCGCCGAAGGTCGACGGCGCGCCGAAGCCGACGTCATCCGTCATGATGAGAAGGATGTTGGGCACCCCTTCCGGCGGCACGATGCGCGGCGGCCAGTAGGGCGTCGATTGCATGGCGTTGCGCTCGATCGATCCGTGGAATTTCTCCGGCCAGGCCGGCAGCACCTCGCCGGGAATGGTCGTCGTCGCGCTCGGGGACCCGGGAGTTCCCGTTATTTGCTGCGCCCGTCCCGGATTCGCGCCGGCGAAGCCGAGAAACAGGACCGACAGCAAAACGTAAAGACACCAGCGTCTCATTCCGGCCTCCAACCGTTCGATGGTCGCGGGCCGTGACGCATGATCCAGGACGGAATGCGTCACGGCGCCGAACTTCGCCGGTCGGATAGGCCTGACATTTGCGCATCTATTGCCGGCTATGGTGCCGATTGCACGGATGTCCTACCCGGCCAGCCATTTCGTCAGGCAGATCGGTCACTCGACATTGGCCATGGCTTTGGCCTGGTTGATCAGTTCCTGGCACTGCGCCTCGTCGCCGGCGCTTCGTTGTTCGACCGCCCGATCGAGCAACTGGCGGACCGAATCCGCGGTCGACTGGTCCATACCGCTTTCAGAAGCCTGCTCCACGGCCTTCTCGACCTTGTCGATGTCCTCGGAGCAATCCGCGTAGGCAATCGCGGGAACGCCCAGCGTGAAAGAAGCAAGCGCAAGTGCTGCTACCAGTGTATTCGGAAACTTAGGCATGGTCCTTCCTTTCCAGTTGCTTAGTGTGGAATCGAAGCCGCTCAGATTCGCTGAAGTGATCAGCTGACCTTGACGACGGGCGGAATGACCCAGGAACCGTCGAGGATCGACGGATTGTTCTCATCGGGCCAATACAGCCGCAGCATCAGGATGAACCTGTCTGGTGGCGCCGGAAGCCAGTTCGATTCCTTGTCGGCGCCGGGGGAGGCATGCTGCAAATACAGCGTCACCGAACCGTCCGGATTGGGCTTGAGGTCTTGCCGCTCGCTGATCGAGTAACGATTGAGCGGGTTTGCGACGAAGAAATAATTCTTGTCGTACATGGTGAGGGACCAGAACCCCCGGACGGGCGGCAGCAGTCCCTTCTTGAAAGTGACCGTGTATTTTTCCGTACCCTGATAGGTCCGGTTCAGGATAATGCCGCCGGGGCCGGTCGAGGTCGGATAGACCGCATCCTGCGGCCTGTTGGCGCCAAGGCCTATCGCGGCTATGAGCGCGCGTTGGGTATAGTCGGTACCGTAGAGGCCGGTCTTGAGGGTAAATCCCCAGCCGTTGATGTTCTTGATATCGCCGCCGCTTGCCTTGAAATGCAGCATTATCTTCGCAAATCCCAGCTGCGGGATGCGCTTGGCAAAGGCGGCATCGAGCTTCGAGGCGTCGAAATCCTGACCAGGCACGATGCCGATCTTCGCCAGTTTCTCCAGCATCGGCGCGTCGGCCGCCGCGGGCGGGTTTCGCTTCATCAGGTCGCAGAACAACGAGAAAAAGCTTGTCGTATCGAGCCCGTTCACCTGATCCCGCACGGGGGTTTTCATGTCGATCTCCGGATCGACCTTCCCGGGCGGCGGCGTCCAGTCGCCTCCCCACTTGCTGAGCGGCATCAGTTTGATCTCGTCCTGGATCTTGTGGACGGCCGCGTAGTCTTCCGGCGTGCCGGTGCAGTAGATGCGCCCCAGCAGCCATACGATGCTCGTTGGCGACTTGTATTCGGTCATCCCGTCGGGAAGCGTGCCGCTCCAGCCGGGCCCGGTGATCGCCCAGGTCTGCGCGCCCGTTCCCGTGGTGCGCTTGCCGGGGACCGCAAAAACCGTCGTCCAGCCGTCGAGCATCGGGAACAGGGCATAGCGGCCATCGAGATCGGGCACGCTGACCACCCAGGGCTCGTCCCCGACATCGATGAAGGACGTCGTATAGAGCGTGTCCGCGTTCGGAGCGGTAACATCCCGGAACGAAGCGGTCGGATACTCACGCACCTTTATCAATTGCCCCATCGGGCCATGCGTTTCCTCGACCTTCGGTACATTGGTAATGACGCGACGGGTCATTTCCATCGTCACCAGGGGATAGGCAAAGGCGTAGGCATCGAGCGCCAGCCACAGATCCTCGCCGCCCTCCACAATGTCGTGCAGGGGCCCGTCAAGTGCGTTGGCGGGATACGGCATGGCTGCCGAAGCGAGGAGACCCGCGGTGCCAGCGGCAAACGAACGGCGTGACAAGGGAACCTTGAACATTACTAATTCTCCCGACATCGTTCAGTCACTCGACTGAGGCGCCATCGCACGATCACAAGCGGAAGCCGGCTCCGTTTCGCGAATGAATGTCCCGGGGCGGACGCCTTAATAGCAAGGCGGATAGGGCGGATATCCGCAAAGCGGGCGCACCGGCGCGTACGGATGGTAGTAGGGGTGATAATACGGGGCGTAGGGGTGATAGTACGGCCCGGCTCCGTACCATGCCGCGCGGCGGGCGGTACGGCGAGCGACGCCGGCATAGGACAGGGGCGTCAGCGGCCTGCCGATGATATCTATGAAGATGGAGGCGGCACCGTCCGCGCCCGCAAGGCTGCCCTCCAGCACGTCGACATCGAAGGTCAGCGTGGTGCCTTCAAGGACCGGCGACTTCAGCACGACCACTGCATCGCGGATCGCCGATCCGTCCTTGCTGAAGGCCGACACGGTGGCATTCGGCGGATCCTTGCCGAAACTGTCGTCGCCGACGTTCCATTCCTCCAGGAGATGCTCCGTCAGGGCATGACCGGCGGCGCGCACCGGGCGGTCGGCGAAGACGATTGAGTTGGCGGCAATGCCGGTAAGCGTCAGCTTGCTGCCGTCCAGGCTGGCGCCTTGCGAATTCATCACGATCAGCGAGGGCACAACTTCTGTCTTCGCCTGGCCGATTGTCTTTTGCAGGGGTATGTGCTCCTGAGGCGGCGAAGCATTCTGCGCTGATGCTATCGAAGATACGCTAATCAGACAAAGCAGTGCGATAGATTTCCTGAGGTCGACCAGCATCGCTTTCCCCATCAGGCTTTATGTTATGTAACGCTATTTGGAACTCGATTCGCATGCGCATGAACTTACGCGCAAAAAAGGAGTCACCATCCTTTGACACTGAAATCCATTGCAACAATAACTCTTTTTATAAGCCAAGTCTCTAAAAATATAACATCTTATAACTATACGTCATATATAGTGGTTGCATAGTCAATAATATGCAATCTACTATACATGTTATTTCGATTTATTCTCCGATAACTGCCGCAACAGATCTTTCGCAAAAGCCGCGCTCGGCTCCAGTTCGATCAGGCGTTCAGCGAATTTCACCCCTTCCTCCGCCCGACCATCGGCACGCAGGTAGAGCGCGGCCGCGTAAAGGCTCTCGCGGTGATAAGGGTGGGCCGACAGTACCTGCATGAGTTGGTCGACCGCCTCCCCGCGCCTTCCGGCGCCTTCCAGGCCCACGGCATAGACGTAACCGATATTGGGATCCGCGCTGCCCAGCGCCGCCGCGCGCTCCAAGGAGGCCAGCGCATCTTCCCTCCCTCCGGCCCGTACGTACCACAGGCCGAGAGCATGGTGCGCCGCCGCGGCATCGGGCACGCGCTGCACCAGCGCCTTCAGCAACGTGCCCGCGGCTTCGTCGCGACCGGTCGCGCGATAGATATCGGCAAGGGTAACCGCCGACGGCACGAAGTTCCGATCAATGGCAAGTGCCTCGATCAGTTCTGCTTCAGCCGCTTGCGTCTGACCCAGCGATACGAAGAGAACCGCGAGGTTGTGGTGCCCCTCGGGCCGGTCGGCAATGGCGCGCTGGGCGGCGATATACTCGGCAAGTCCCGCCTCGCGCTTGACCCTGACCCCATCGTCGAAACCGCTTGGATCGAAGGTAGCCAGGGCTCGCGCGGCTTCCAGACGCACGTCCATCACCGGATCGTCGAGCAGAGGCAAAAGATCCTCCAGATATTGCTGCGGCACGCTCCGATAGGCGCCGACAGCCGATCGGCGGACGAGCGGGTCCGGATCGGCAAGCAGCTTCTCGACCCGGTCCAGCATTGCCCCATCGACGATGCGGTCGAGCCACGCGAGCGCGCTCGCCCTGGCGATCGCCGGCGTTCCGGCGTCGGCGGCGAGAGCCAGCAGCGCCTCGCGACTGCCCGGCGCACCCGCGCTGCCGGCCGCAAGCGTTTCGGCGTAGGTCTGGAAGCCTTCAATCCCATCGGGATGCCAGCTTCTTACCTGTTCGGCCGCCCATTGCGCCGGCTTGTCGCCATGGCAGTTCGTACAGGCATTCGGAGTGGAGAGCGCGACGCTCAAATCGGGGCGCGGGATGCGCAGGCTATGGTCGCGGCGGCGGTCGACGACCATGTAGGTCCGCTCCGGCATGTGGCAGGAGACGCATTGCGCGCCGATGGATTCTTCCTTGTGATGATGATGGGTCGCTACGTCGAATTTTTCAGCCGCGTGGCACTGCAGGCAAACCCCGTTGCCCTCCGCCCTGAGCTTCAGGCTATGCGGTTCGTGGCAATCGCTGCAGGTAACGCCGGCCGCGAACATCCTGCTCTGGATGAAGGAGCCGTATTCATAGACCTCGTCACGGATCTGTCCGTCGGGGAAATAGAGGCCGTCCTCCAGCAGCATCACATGATGGCGGTCGCCGATTGGAGCGCCGGGATCCGCATCGGCGCGCAACACCGCACGGCGCGCATGACAAAAGGCGCAGGTTTCCACTTCGCGGGCCATTTCGCGCGGACGGCTGCGGGTGCTGTTGCCCGTGGCGGGATCGAGCGCCCAGACCACGCCATCGCGTTCGTTGAGCAGGTTGACGAGCCCCCTGGCGGGATCGTCGCCTCCGCCTTTGCCCTGCCGCGCCCAGGCAACATGATCCGAGCCCGGGCCGTGGCAGCTTTCGCAGGCGACATTGATTTCCGAATAGGTCGTTGAGTAGGCTCTCGTATTCGGATCGAAGTTGCGGCGCAGATTGGTGGAGTGGCAATCGGCGCACATGTAGTTCCAGTTCTGTTGCAGCCCGGTCCAGTGCAGCTCGTCGCCGGCCAGGATCGTCTCGCCGGGATAGAGGTAATACCAGCGCTGGCCGCCCTCTTTTTCCGGCCGGCTGTCCCAGGCGAATGGAAGAGCCTGCAGGCGCCCTTTCGGCAGCCCCACCAGGTATTGCTGCAGCGGCTCGACGCCGAAGGTGAACCTCACCTCGAAATCGGCGTCCTTCCCGTCCGGCCCGTCGGTTCGGACCATGAAGCGCTCGCCTTGCCGGAAGAATTTCGCCTTGCTGGGACCGTGCGTGGCTTCGCGATCCGCGAAATCGCCGAGCACGGTTGCCTCGTTCGCATGCTGCATGGCAAGCGCATGATGCGAACCTTCCCACAGCCGGCCCTCCTCGGCATGACAGGCCGCACATGTTTCGGCGCCCACATAGCTTGCATGCTCAGTGGCCGCACGATCGGGAGTCGAGACGCCGGCTTTTTCTCCGCCGCCCGTTCCCTCGGCAAGGCCGGGGCCGAACAGCTGACCGAGCGCCAGGACGGTTGCAAATACGAGTGCTGCCGCAGAGATAGAACTGGCAAAAACCCGCATTTGATCGCGCTCCGGGTCAAATCCGAACGATTCTCATCTGTAACCAAATAGACACATCTGCAAAGAACGTTTGTTCCAGCAAATCACGGAATCCATTCCGCGAAAAGCCGGAACCCCTTATTCTTCTTCAATATTTTCGACAAACGCCGCCTGTCTACCTTCGATGAAAGCCTCCCCGGCGGCAGATCGCATTCTTGGAAGAACATCGCGCTAAACGTAGAGTTTCATTTCCTTCTAGGTTAGGTGCGCGCCAAATGCCTCAATTTCCCAGCCACGAGATTTTGCGATCCTTTCTTCGATCCGCTCTGGTTGCGGTATTCGCCGCGATGCTCTTCGCGGCTGAAGCCGATGCCGCCGACTATGGCGCCTCCGCTCAACCGACTGAGGAAAAGCCGCTGATCGAGTCCGGCTGGGAATTCCAGGCAACGCTCTATCTCTGGGCAACGGCCCTTACCGGCACAGTCGGCATCGGCAATCTTCCCGATGCCGACGTCGACATCAGCTTTGCGGATATCCTTGAGGACCTGGATGCCGCGGTGATGGGCGCCTTTCTCGCAAAGAATGGCGATTGGCTCTTTCTCGCCGATCTCGTCTATTCCGATCTATCGACCCGCACGACGCTGAATGTCGCGAATTCGCCGACGCTGAAATTGAGCCAGACGCTGCTGATTGCCTCGGCCGTCGGCGGCTACGAACTCCCGCTGGGCCATCCCGACCTGGACCTCAGCGTCACCGCGGGCGTGCGCTACCAGCGCCTGACGACAGAGACGACCCTGAAATCCGGTGTCTTTCCCATCAGCGTCGAGACGGACATAACCGAGGACTGGGTCGACCCGGTCGTGGGCTTCCTTTTGCACTACGACATAAACGATCGCTGGTTCGTGAACGCGATCGCCGATGTCGGCGGTTTTGGCGTCGGTTCCCAGTTCACCACACAGGGTTTCCTGACCGTCGGCTACAACTGGACGGACACGGTTTCGACCGCTTTTGGCTACCGGGCTCTCTACACGGACTACGAGTCAGGCAGCGGAGCGAACAGGTTCGAATACGAAACCACCTTGCACGGGCCGTTCCTGAGCATCGGCATCCATTTTTAGGCAAGGTCAGTCAGTTTATCTGCTCGATATCCGCAGCCATGTCGGGCACCAGCCTGACGCGATAGGATGCATTCTCGCATTCGAGCGTCCACACCTCGCTGTCGGGGCCGGACTGGCTTTCGTCCCGCTCGGCGCTCTTCGGCGCTTCGCAGGTGTGTCCCTGCTCGCGCACCTGCGCGGCAATGAGGTCCTTCGGGTTTTCCTGGTCGCCGACCAGTGTCGCGGCCGCAAGAGGCAGGACCGGCATGCTTGCCGCCACGCCCGCGAGCACCAGGACCCGAACCATTGCAGACCTGACCTTCACCGTCTTCATAGCACCCTCATGCATTGCTCGAAGCTGATTTGATGAAGCCTATCACAAAGGTAGGCAGGCACCCGTAGAAGTTTTTCCTCCAATCTTGATCGATAATTTCCGCAAGGTATCATTTATTCAATTCGCCTGCCGACTTGCACCTGGCATCCGATATCCGGCAAATGACCTGATCAATTCCCGGCGTCCCGCGTGCAATCTGCAGGATATGCTTTCCGCGAATGCGCTCCCGGGAGGTTTGACCTGTGGCCGAGCGAAATCCTCGCATGCCTTACCTGGAGCATATCCTTGCAACGGGCTTGCCGGGATCGCCGCCCTGCCCTGGTCCCATCGCGCCGTCCGGAACGTCGTGAGGTTCTTCAAATGAATTCAGCAGGCTTTCGGCTTCTAATTCTTGGCGTTGCGGTCTTGTTCGTAGCCGCGTCGAAGGGGCCCGGCGCACCGCCGGTCAACGCCCAAACGACGACGCCAAGCTTCGATTGCGCCAGGACCGACAGCGAGATCGAGACCCTCGTCTGTTCCGACGAAAGGCTCGCTGGCCTCGACGCAATGATGGCGGAAACCTTCACGGCCGCCGTCGCGGCCCTTGACGGCGCCGCCGACCAGGAGGAAGCGACGAACCGCCTCAAGGCCGAGCAGCGCGGCTGGATCAAGGGCCGCAACGACTGCTGGAAGGCCACCGACAGGCAGGCCTGTGTTTGGGATAGCTATGAAAGACGGATCGCCTTTCTGGAAGCCCGCTATTTTCTGGCCGACGCCTCAGACCCCGTCTTCTACGAATGCGAGAACGATCCGGCGAATGAGATCGTCGCGACATTTGTGAGCGGCAGCCTCCCCTCCGTCCGGCTGGAGCGGGGCGATGCCGTGGAAATCGGCGTCCTGTCCCCTTCCGCATCCGGTTCCCGGTATGAAGGGACGTTCGGCATCGTATTCTGGACCAAGGGCGACGAGGCGCTCGTCGAATGGCCACAGGGGAATTCCTTCTCCTGCGTGGTCAGGCAGCAGTGACGATGGCGTGCGTGCGACCGCCGCTTCGTTATCATCTGGAAAATAGAACATCTGGTCGTCTTGCCCTCTGGTTATCAGAACATAGACGAGAGTGCATCTAGAGCCCGTAGGCCTGGTCGATATTCGATCCCTTGCGGAAGCCCTCCGCGAGCTTGGCGACGACCTCCCGCGCGGTGGTGATCTCGTTGACGAGACCCACGCCCTGGCCCGCATAGAGGCTCAGCTTGTCGGCCATCTTGCCGTTGTCGACCTGGCGGATGCCGCCGCCCATGAAGCGCAGCAGGTTCCAGCCGCCGGCCCCCGTGATGGCCCGGTGCGGCGTGCCGTATTTCCAGCCGTAGGAATAGCCGGTCTTGAACTTGGGATCGTCCGTGCCCGCACCGACCAGCTTCTGCTTGTAGGCATCGTGCGTGTCGCATTCCTTGCAGGTCAGGAAGATCGTGCCGCACCAGATCCCTTCCGCCCCCAGGCAGCGTATCGCGCGCACCGCCCGGCTGTCGCTGATTGCGCCCGCGGCGATCACGGGCCGGCCTTCGGCGATGTCCACAACGGCAGGCAACAGCGCCATCAGCCCCACGCGGCCACGGATATGGCCACCGGATTCAATGCCTTGCGCGATGATCATGTCGGCGCCGTCCTTGACGGCCTTGCGCGCCTCCTTGACGGAGCCGACCTGCACCGCCGTCACGATGCCGGCATCCCTGGCCCGCGGGATCGTATCCTCGAAGTCGCCGTAGAAGAGCGAAAGCACCTTCGGCTTTTCTTCCAGCACGACCTTGAAGGAGGCCTCGAAGACTTCCGGCCCGCCATATTGCGGCACCAGATTGACGCCGAAGGGCTTGTCCGTCAGGTCCCGGGTTTCCTGGATCCAGCGGCGCAGCACCTTGGAGGGAACGCGCAATCCGCCGAGATGGCCAAGACCGCCGGCTTCGCTGACTTCGGCGACGAGTTTCGGCCCGGACAGGCCGGCCATGCCCGCCTGAAACACGGGAACGGCGATACCGCAGAGCTCCGACGCCCGTGTCGACAGGTATTGATCGCTATCGGCCGTCCAGAGACTTGCCAGGGCTTCGGCCGACTGGGCGGCGCTTGATGTCGTGCTCATGTTGGTCTCCCCCAATCTCAAATAGAGATAAATGAAGGTGGCTAATCCCGTAAAGTGATGATATTAGAATGGTGCCATCTGTTCGGGAGAACGATATGGAAATCCGGGCCCTGAAGACCTTCCTCACTGTCGCCGAACTCGGCACGGTCTCCCACGCTTCCAAGAAGCTGAACTGCGTGCAGTCGAACGTGACCTCGCGCATCAAGGCGCTCGAGGACGAACTTGGCGTCGAGCTGTTCGCCAGAAGCCGCAACGGCATGATGCTGACCCCGGCCGGCGCCTTCTTCCGCGACTATGCCCAGGCGGTGATCGACGCCGAAACCGCGGCCGTCGCCTCGGTCAGGAATTTCTCGAACGCGATCAGGCTGATCCGCATCGGCAGCATGGAATCGACGCTCGCGATCCGCCTGCCCTCCTTCATCGCCGAATTCCGGGCGGCCAACCCTTCCGTCAAGCTGGAGCTCTGTTCCGGGCCGACCGACGATCTCATCCCGCTCGTTCTCGACCGGAAGATCGATGTCGCCTTCATCGGCGGCCAGTTCCGTCACCCGGACCTCGATGCCGAAATCGCCTTTTCGGAAGAGATGGTGCTCGTTACCGACAAGAGCATTTCCCATCCGGGCGCGGTCGGCTCCATGCCGCTCATCGTCTTCAAGCCGGGCTGCTCCTATCGCACCTATGCGCAGGGCTGGATGCGGAAATCGGGCCTTGCGCCCAATGACGTGATCGAGCTGGGCACGCTGGAGGGCATTCTCGGCTGCGTCGCGTCCGGCGTCGGCGCCACGCTGCTGCCGCGCTCGGTCGTAGAAAGCAGCCGCCATCGCCCGATCGTCAACATTCATGCATTGAACGACCCGGACCGCTTCATCGACACCTATGCGGTCCGCAACGCCACCGCTCCCGCCAACGGCGCAACGGACGCTTTCATCGATCTCGTCTGCCGCGCCCGGACGACGCCGGAGATCATCACGCCCGATTTCGGGCAACGGCGCCCGGCCTGATGACAGGGGCCAAACGGCTCGTTCGGTTTCTGCGATGGGACCGTTCTTTTATTGCTGTCTATATTCCCACGCATCGTTCGGTAGAATTTTGGAGATTGTCTTCCTGAACGAGTAGAGAAAATGCAGATCAAGGATACCGGACTGGCGTTTGGCGTTGTAACCATCATCTGCCACTGGACCGGAGCACTGCTTCTGCCGGGCTTTCTTCTTCTGGCGCTTGTGACTTTCGCCGGAAGCGGATCGCCAACGCCGGAAGAGCTGGCAACCGTAACCACGCTCAGCTTTCTGAGCCTGCTGCTCTTCTCGTTCCGCATCTACTGGCGGCTGAAACATTACCACCCCATGCCGCTTGGCGGCGCGAAGCCCGTCGAGGTGATCGTCGGTCGCTGCGTGGCTTTCGGCCTTCTCGTCGCAGGTGTCGTCCTGCCGCTGATCCTGTGGGCCGCGCTCTCGGCAAGCGGCCTGCCCTATGTCGTCTTCGGCCTCGCCTTCCCGTCCATCTGGGCGCAGGGGGAGACCGCGTCCCTGCTGCTGACCATCCTGTTCTGGATGGGCGTGACCGCCTTCACGCTCGGCTTCCTGCTGCATCTGTTCGGCGCCTACAAGCATCAGATCGTGCTGAAGGACGACGCCGTGTTTCGCCTGATGGGCAAGCGCATCGAGCTTTGAAATCAGCCGGTTACGGCAGCAGCCCCCGGCTGCTGCCGTAACCGGTTTTGTTTCAGTGGCCTTCGGTCAGCACGATCTGGAAGCCTTCGAACTGCGGGCCTCCGAGATAGAGCGGCTTGTTCTGGCCGGCATTCTTGTGCGCGTTCTTGAAGTGGTCTGACTTCGTCCAGTCCAGGAAGTGATCGTAGCTCTGCCAGATCGTATGCGAGGCATAGAGCGTATGATCCTCCGCCTCCGGCCCCTTGAGCAGGTGGAACTCAACGAATCCCGGCACCTCCTTCAAATAGCGGTCGCGCGTCCTCCAGGCCGTTTCGAACTGCTCCTCCGAGCCCGATTTCACCTTGAAACGGTTCATTGCGATATACATCAGTTGGTCCTTTTCGCTGTTCGGGCTTTCGCCCCTGGGGTCCTGACCTAGTTGCTTTCAAAATGAACGGGCACCGTGAAGGTCAGCGGTACCCTGGTGATCTCGCCAGGCACGCCCGGCATGGGCGCCGCCCGGCGAATGAGTGCCAGAGCGGCTTCATCCAGCGCCGCATGGCCTGAGGAACGCGCGACTTTCGCCGTCATGACGGAACCGTCGCGCAGGATGGTGAACCTCAGATGCACGGTGCCGCCGTCGCGACGGGAACGCGGGCTTGGAAGCTTGCGTTTTGCGCGCTGCAACTTCCGCAATACCTGGCCCTGATAATTCGAAAAGGCGGCCTGACCGCCATCGCTGCCGGTCGCCTCCGCGCGCCCTGCTTCCGTGGCTGTCGCCACTTCGGCGGTTTTTGTCTCTGCGCCCTTGCGGGATGCGATATCGCCTCCCTTTCGCCTGGCGTCCCTTGGCTTTTCCGTGCCTGGCTTTTCCTTGCGCGGCGATTTCGGCAGCTTCGGCTTCGCCGTCGGCCGCGCTTCGACAAGCCGGACAGGTTCCGGCAGGGCCGCCTGACCGCTCGCCGGTTGCTGCAATTCAGCAGGCGCTTTCACTGTAGGAAGCTCCTGCCTGGGCGGAACGGGCCCGGACGACGACGCTTCCACCGGCGCGGCCGCCGATCGCGGGGGCTCAGACACGGGCGCTGCGGCCTTCTCTTCACGCACCTCCTCCGTCCCGCCTTCCACCAGATCGGCGAGGGAACCCGCGATCGCGACCTCGCCTCCCTGCACGGCGCTGCGTTCCGCGACAGCGGGTGGAACGGCCACGCCTGAAAATGCGACGAGATGCGCGACTGCCGACAGGGCCAAACACAGGGCGACCAGCCTGCCTTCGCTCATGGCGTCGCCTTGCGGGTCAGCAGCACGATGTTTGCCACCCCCGCCTGTCGCGCTGCCCGCAACACGCTTTTCAGGCCTCCGGCGGCAAGCTCCTCGTCCGCCGCAATCTTCAACGGCCTGTCTTCCCCGGCCCGCGCGGCGAGAAGCGCCAGCAGCGTTTCGTCAGTCAATTCCTCGCCGTCATGCCAGGCATTTCCGGCGGCATCGACGACAAGCGCGTCATCCGACGTGTTTCGGTCCCGCTGCGTCAACGAGGTTGGCGCGGTCACGCCACGAGCGTCGTCCTTTTCCAGCGAGCCGGCGAAAAGGAAAAAGATCAGCATCAGGAAGACGACATTGATGAGGGGGATGGTGGTTTCCCTGCCCTGCCGCCGCTCGAAAGGCTTCAGCCGCAAATTTCACTCTCCCGCAATCAATACGCCGGCAAGGCCGACATCCGACACCCGGTCCATGACCGAGACGATGTCCTGCACCTTCGCCTCTTCTTCCGCGACGATCGCGACGGTCCGGCGTCCTTCCGCCTTCAGCGCCGCCAGGCGCCAAGCAAGGTCTTCGGGCGATAGTTCCAAGCCATCGAGCTCGAACCGGGCGGCGGAGTGGATGCGCAGCAGCGGCGGCGGCTCGGCTCGCGCGCCGGGTCCCGTTCCGGACAAAGGGGCGGCCTGATAGCGGGAGAAAGTGGAGGCCAGCATGAAGAACAGAAGCAGAAGGAAGATCACGTCGATCAGCGAGGTGAGGCCGATCGGCCGCCGCTTCGCCGGCAATCGCTCAAGACGCATGGCGCTTGCCGCCCTGTCCGCCGATTGCCACAACCTTTTCCGGCGTGCGCCGTTCGGCCCGCATGCCGGTGAATAAGGCGGTCGCCAGATCTTCCATCGCCAGCTGTTCACGCTCGATCCGCCCGTCGCACCAGCCGACGAAAGCCGATGTCGGGATCGCCACCGCCAGGCCGACGGCGGTCGTCAGCAGCGCCACCCAGATACCGCCGGCGAGCACGGAGGAGTCCACCTCCGTGCCCGCCTGCTGCATGGCGCGGAACGCCTCGATCATGCCGAGCACCGTGCCGAACAATCCGATCAGCGGCGCCGTCTGCGCGATCATGTCGAGAGCGCGCAGATATGAGCGCAGGCCGCTTAGCCGGTTGACGCAGATGCGTTCGACATCTTCGCGAAGGAGGACTTCCGCGCCGCGACCCGGCTCCGACGCCGCGATCAGGCCTCGCAGCAGCCCGCCCAGCATCGACCTGTCCGCCGCAACCTTTCTCGCGGCCCCATCCACGTCGCCGTCGAGAGCGGACCGCAGTGCCGTACGGGCGCGGCCGTGACGTCCCACGCCCGCCAGCCGGAAGTGAACGAGCTTGGCAAGCGCAAGCGCCACCGAGACGACCGACAGGCTGCCGAGCAGGATAACCACCGGACCGCCTGTCCTGGCCAGATCGATCAGCGGCCGCAGCGACAGGTCCACAAGAGGCAGGATCTCCTCGACCATGCGGAGCTCTCCTTGGGATACGGGATGGAAGATCCGGCTTCGATCAGCCGCCGAGCCGGGTGCGCAAAGTGAACTTCACCGCAAGCCCCGCCGACGGATCGCTGTCGAGATAGGGCGTGTAATCCTCGTTGAAGAGGTTATCGACGTTGAGGCCGAGCGTGAGATCGTCGCGCGGCGAATAGTCGGCGAAGAGATTGACGACGTTGTAGGCATCGCTCGGCGGGGTGACCGTTACCCTGTCCTGGGCGGCGACCGCTTCCCACTGGATGCCGAAGATCGCCTTGTCCTCCAGCGCGCGGAAGCCGAGCGTGGTCACCAGCTTGTCGGCCGGAATGCTGTCGAGCGGGGCGCCGGTCTGGCGATCCTCGCCGCGCTGATGCTGGCCCGCGATGCCGACGAAGGCCCAGCCCGCGTCGTAGTTGATTTCAAGCTCGACACCCTCGATCCGCGCATTGGCGATGTTCTGGTATTGCATGCAGAAGCCCGGACACGGCACCACGCCGATATCGATGAAATCGTCGACGTCGTTGCGGAAAACGGCTGCCTTCATGCGCAGGCGGTCGCCGGCGGCGAACAGGTCGTCGCGGCTCACGTTCAGGCCGGCCTCGATCGTGTGCGCCGTCTCGGGCCTCAGGTCCGGATTGGGCAGGATGTCGAAGGCCGGAAACGGATGCGTGCCTGCGATCAGGGTTTCGGTGATCGACGGCGCCCGGTAGCCTTCCGCATAGGTCGAATAGAGCTGTATACCGTGCAGGGTCGTCGTCTCGAAAGGCGAGACGCCGACCGTGATCTTCGGCGACACTCGCTGGCCGGACGACGAGTTGCCGCCGCCGTCGAGGTCATAGCCATCGAAGCGCAAGGCGCCGATGACCTCCAGCCAGTCCGAATAGCCCACCGCATCCTGCACGAACGCGCCATAGACGGTGCGCTCGCCGTTCGGCGTGAAGAGCGCGCCCGTGCCCACTGCATCGGTCACTTCCACATCGTCGAAGAAGGCATCCGTGCCGACAGTCAGGGCGTGCTCAAGTATGCCGGTGTCGAACCGCGCCGTGTTGTTGACATCGAACCCGACTGTATCGATGCGGAAATTGCGGTCGTTGCCGGCAAGTGCGCCGGTCAGGTAGGTCTGATCGAGATCCGTATTGGTCCAATAGGTGCTTACCGCGAAATCCAGCCAGTCATGATCCGGCGACTGGAAGCGATAGGTCGCCGTCAGCGTGTTGTCGGCAACCTCGTTGTCGTAGTTCGTCGAGGCCGGATCGCCGGACCTGTATTCGCTGTAGTTGGTAACTGCGCCCAAGACCAATGAATGACCGTTGCCCGGATCGACTTCGGCCTTCAGGAGGCCGGCGGCGATTTCATTGCCGGAATTGAAGACCTGATCGCCATTGCCGTCCTCGTAGTTCCAGTTGTTGCGATAGACGACACCGCCCAGGGCGGAGAACGTGTCGGTGAAGCGCCGCGCGCCGGTCAGTCCCAGCGCGAAACCGTTGTTCGTGTCATACTGGCTGAAGCTTTCCAGCGCCCACCTCTGGCCCTCCTCCAGGAAGGTGGACGGCCGCTTGGTCTCGAAACTGACGACGCCGCCGATCGCGCCCGACCCGTAGAGATTGGCTACCGGTCCGCGCACGATGGTTGCGGTATCGAGGAATTCCGGCTCGAAGAAGAACGATCCGTCGCCGAGACTGTGGCCGCTGGCCTGGAAATTCTGCCGCGCACCGTCAATGGTCACCGCCACCCGGCCGAAGCCCTGCAGGCCGCGGATATTGATCGCGGCCGCAGGGGAATCGGCGACTTCCTGCACCGCCACGCCCGGCACCGACCGCAGCACGTCGGAAATGCGGCTCGCCTCCTGCAGCTTGACGACTTCATCGGTCACCACGCTTTCGGATGCCAGCGCATCGACGGCAGCACCTTGCGTGCGCGTCGCGCTGATCGTCACCGTATCGAGCGGAATCGCGTTGTCGTCTTCAGCCCTGGCATCATGTGCAAACGGCAGGCCGGCAATCGCCGCGCCGCCAAGCAGCAGCCCGGCGCGCCTGTTGAGAGGTCGCATACCACGTCTCTTTCTTCTTGAACGGAAAGGCTGGCTGGCGACCCGTACCGGCAGACCCGTCAGGGGCGGGAGCGAGGGAGGCTTGCTTATTCTTCGGAAGGCCTGAACAGGCCCGCCCGCTTCGAAAAACCGCGAAAGATGCGTTTGTCCGTCGCCGGGCGTTGCGTTCCTACAAAAACATGAGTATTTGAGTCAAGAAATTTGTTGCGAATGACTCGCAATTTAGAACCCTTAAAAACTAACTGAAAACAATGGGAGATTGCCGGACCATGGTGCGCTCCGCCCCGCCGCCCACGCCGAGAACATCGGCCACGCCCCTTCCTTCCCGCCCTTCGCCGCTGACCATCGACAGCCGCGCGCTGTTCCAGGGCAGCCGCGAAATCCGCATCGCCCATGACGGCACGATCTACCGGCTGACGATCACCCGGCTGAACAAGCTGATCCTGACGAAATGAGGCCCGGCATGCTCGCGCTCATAGACCATCGATCGCTCGCCCGGCGACCATCAATCGCTCGCTTTGCGATCGCCTTGCTAGCACTTTCCTTGCACGCAACTTCTCTCGCGGCCGCAGATGTGCCTCCATCGCGCATCGTCTCGATCGGCGGTTCCATTACCGAAATCGTCTATGCCCTCGGCCAGGAAAAGCGGCTGGTCGCCGTCGACACCACGAGCACCTATCCGGCGGAAGCCGCCGAACTGCCGAATGTCGGATATATGCGCGCTCTTTCCGCTGAAGGCGTGCTTTCCCTGAAGCCGGACCTCGTGATCGCCGTCGAGGGAGCGGGACCGCCGCAGGCTATCGATGTGCTGAAAAGCTCATCGATCCCCTTCCTCGAAGTCCCGGACCAGCATTCCGCCGCCGGTGTCGCCGCCAAGATCCGGATCGTCGGCAAAGCACTCGGGGTCGAAGCCCGGGCGGAAGACCTGGCGGCACAAGTCGCGCTCGGAATCGCGCAAGCCAGTACGCCCGGAGCCGGCCAGACAGACAGGCCGAAAGTCGCGTTTCTGCTGTCGGTGACCGACGGCAGGCTGCTCGTCTCGGGCGCGGGCACCGCTGCAGACAGCGCGATTCGCCTGGCTGGCGGCAAAAATGCCTTCCCGTCCTTCGAAAACTACAAGCCTGTAAGCGGCGAAGCGCTGGTTGCGGCCAATCCCGACGCCATCGTCGTCATGCGCCGCAAGGAGCATGATCCGACGCAAGCGGTGCGCGCCATTCCCGGCATCCATCTGACATCCGCCATCAGGAGCGACCGGCTGATCGCAATGGACGGCCTCTATCTGCTCGGCTTCGGACCGCGCACGCCGGGTGCCCTGCGAGAACTCGCCGAAAAGCTGAGAGCCTCGGATGACTGAAACCGTCGCCGGATCGGAGCTGTATCCTCCGAAGCGGCCGTTGTTCGGCCGGGCCGTTCTCCGCCGCGCTGCAATCCCGTTCCTTCTGACGCTGCTGACCCTGGCGATTTGCGCCTCGGTCGTCATCGGGCCGTCGGACGTAACCTTCCCGGACGTGCTGGCTCTTCTTGACGCGTCGCTAAGGGGTGATCCTGCAGGCGATGGTCTTCGGAACGCGGTTATTGTCTATGATATCCGCCTGCCGCGCACATTGCTCGGTTGTCTCGTCGGCGCCGGTCTCGCCGTTTCGGGTGCGATGATGCAAGGGCTCTTCCGTAACCCGCTCGCCGATCCGGGTCTAATCGGCGTTTCGTCAGGCGCGGCCCTGGCAGCGGTGGCGGCGATTGTGCTGGCGGGCAGTTTCAGCCTGGTAATCCCTTCCTCATTGCGCCCCCACCTGCTGCCGGTCGCAGCCTTTGCCGGCGGCCTGCTGACGACAATCCTCCTTTACGCGGTCGCAACGCGGAGCGCCCAAACCTCCATCACCGCCATGCTTCTGGCAGGCATCGCGTTAGGCGCGCTATCCGGGGCCTTTACCGGGTTCATGATCTTCAGGAGCACCGACGACCAGCTGCGCGACTTCACCTTCTGGAGCATGGGCAGCCTTGGCGGCGCCACCTGGCGGGAAGTGATCGCGATTCTGCCCTTCATCGCCTTGCTGTTCGCCGCGCTGCCCTTCGTCGGCAACGGCTTGAACGCCCTGCTTCTTGGAGAAACGGATGCCTATCACCTGGGCTTCGATCCGCAGCGGCTGAAGCGCTGGATCATCGTGCTGACGGCGGCGGCGACCGGCAGCGCGGTGGCTGCGGCCGGTGCCATAGGCTTCGTCGGCATCGTCGTTCCCCACATGCTGAGGATGGCGATCGGACCGGACCACCGGCTGCTTTTGCCGGCCTGCGCCCTTCTCGGCGCCGCCCTCCTTGTCGGAGCCGACATCCTCAGCCGCACGATCGTAGCCCCGGCGGAACTGCCGATCGGAATTGTCACCGCGATTATCGGCGCGCCCGTCTTCCTGTCGATCCTGCTTCGCCGCCGCGCCGTCTTCGATTTCTAGGGAGCGTCTCATGCTCGTGGCCAGAAACCTGCACTACTCGGCTGGCGGACGACAGCTTCTCGCCGATATCAGCCTGGAAATTCGCCCCGGCGAACTGACCGTGATCGTGGGCCCGAACGGCGCCGGAAAATCGACGCTCTTCTCCTGCCTTACCGGAGAGCGCAAACCCCGCTCGGGAACCGTGACCTTGAATGGGCGCGATCTCCGGCGCTTCTCGGCACCCGAACTTGCGGCTCTTCGCGCGGTGATGGCGCAAAGCGCCCTGCTTTCCTTCCCCTTCACCGTGCAGGAAGTGGTGGAGCTTGGCCTCGCGAGAGCGGGCACCAACAGCGCACGGAGCCGTCTGATCGCCGAGGAAGCGCTCCATCGTGTCGACCTCGCCGGTTACGGTTCCCGCTCCTACCAGACGCTCTCGGGCGGCGAACGCCAGCGCGTCCAGCTTGCCCGTGTTCTCTGTCAGGTCTGGCGACCGGTTGCAGGCGGCGGGCCGCGCTATCTCTTCCTCGACGAGCCGACTTCGAGCCTCGATATCCGCCATCAGTTCGACGTCCTGGAGATCGCCGCCGATTTCGCAAAGCGTGGCGGGGCGGCCATCGCAATCCTGCACGATCTCGCAATCGCAAGAACCTACGCGGACAAATTGATCGTACTGGAGAACGGCAGGCTCCACTCCAGCGGTGAACCTGCTATCACGCTGAAGGCGGATATGCTCAAGCAGGTCTTCCGGCTTTCCGACGCTCACCTGGCTCGCATGGCGGCATCGATCTCGGCTCCAGACCATTCCTCAGCGGTGGCAACGGCGCGCCTCTAGCAATCCTTCACTCGCCACCTTCACCCGCCATCGTCGCGACGACCAGCTCGCGCAGATGCTGTGCCAAGGGGCTCATGACGTGGTTCTTCCGCGATATGAGGTGATAGGGATTGACGATGATCGGCTCGTCGAGTTCGAGCGCGACCAGCCCGCTTTCAATGCCTTTCGGTCCAAGAAGTTCGCCGACTTCGCGGGATATCGGCCCGATGGCATCGGAAGACGACAGATAGGCGATCATCACCAACAACGAGGTCGTATTGACGATTTCGTCGGGGAGCGGGATCGCACGCGTGACGAAGGCCTCCTCCACTGCCTGCCGCATGGGCGTATGCGGTGCCTGGATCACCCATTCGAAACCGGCAAGATCCCCGAGGCTCGAGAGCTTTTGGCCCGCAAGCGGATGGCTTTCGCGAACAAGGAACCGGACCACTTCCACGCGCCCGCGTCGAATATTGAACTGCCGGGCGTCCGTGCCAGCGGGAATGCGAGACAGGACGAAGTCGTACTCGCCTTTGAGAAGTCCGGCGATCAGCGCGTCGCTCGGCGCGACGTCGACATGAATGTCGGCCTTTGCGGCCGTCTTCTTCAACTGCTGGATCGCCGGAACGACAAACGCGACGGCGCTGCCGGTCACGGCACCGACCCGGGCTGAGCCGGCGCGACCGAGCCCGACGGCATGCACTTCGCCCAATGTGCGATCGAGATTGTTCAGCAGGCCCACGGCGTTGCGGGCGATGATCTCGCCAATTGGCGTCGGCGTCATGCCTTTGGGATGCCGATGGAAGACCGGAGCGCCGATGGCCTGTTCGATACCGGCAAGCATGCGGGAAGCGGCCGGTTGCGTCATCGCCAGTTGAGCCGCCGCCAGCGCGAGCTGCCCGGTATCGCGGATCGCAAGGATCAGGCGGAAGTCTTTAAGTTGCAGGCGATTGGCGTGCACAAGCATCACGGACTTACCAGTTTTGATATGCAGATTGTCAATCTACTCAATTGAACCGCATGTGACAGTGTTTTTATCTGCGGGTGGATCGGGAGGATCCGCAACGGCACCGCCAGCTCGAAACTGTCGATCTGACGTTTGGGCGGCAGGCGGTTACGCATTTCTCGGGAGGAACTGATGAGGAAACTCGTTTCCGCGCTGTCCGCGCTTGCGCTTGGCGCAGGACTACTTGCTGCTCCAGCACTTGCTCAGGACAAGGGTACCGTTGGCATCGCCATGCCGACCAAGTCTTCGGCTCGCTGGATCTCTGACGGCAATTCGATGGTCGAGCAATTCCAGAAGGCCGGCTATGCAACCGATCTGCAGTACGCCGAAGACGACATTCCAAATCAGCTCGCCCAGATCGAGAACATGATCACCAAGGGCGTGGACGTGCTGGTCATTGCCGCGATCGACGGCACGACCCTGTCCAATGCCCTGGAAAACGCCGCGGCGTCCGGCATCAAGGTGATCGCCTACGACCGTCTGATCCGCGACAGCGGCAACGTCGACTATTACGCGACATTCGACAACTTCAAGGTGGGCGTGCAGCAAGCGTCCTCGCTCGTCGGCGGCCTGAAGGATCGCTTCGGCGACGGGCCATACAATGTCGAGCTTTTCGGCGGCTCGCCGGACGACAACAATGCCTTCTTCTTCTACGACGGCGCGATGAGCGTCCTTCAGCCGCTGATCGACGAGGGCAAGATCAATATCGTTTCGGGCCAGATGGGCATGGACAAGGTCGGCACGCTGCGCTGGGACGGCGCGGTGGCGCAGGCCCGCATGGATAACCTTTTGTCGGCCTACTACACCGACAAGCAGGTCCATGGCGTCCTTTCCCCCTATGATGGCCTTTCCATCGGCATCCTGTCCTCGCTGAAGGGCGTCGGTTATGGATCGGGCGATCTCAAGATGCCGATCGTTACCGGCCAGGATGCGGAAGTCCCCTCCGTCAAGTCGATCCTTGCAGGCGAGCAGTACTCGACCGTTTTCAAGGATACCCGCGAACTCGCGCGCGTGACCGTCGGCATGGTCGATGCCCTGCTGCAGGATTCCACGCCCGAGATCAACGACACCAAGACCTATGACAACGGCGTCAAGATCGTGCCGTCCTACCTGCTCGAGCCGGTTTCCGTCGACGGGTCGAACTGGGAAGCCATCCTGATCGGCTCCGGCTACTACACGCTGGACCAGATCAAGTAAGTCCATAAAGCCGCCACGGACCAGCCTGCCCGTGCGTTTTCTTCACACGCGGGCAGGCCGGCAACGAAGGCGTGGCAATCAAGGTGCGGCGATGACGGCCCTTCTGGAGATGCGCTCCATCACCAAGACCTTTCCAGGCGTGAAGGCGCTGGACACGGTGAATCTCACCGTTATGGAGGGCGAAATCCACGCTCTTGTCGGTGAAAATGGCGCTGGAAAATCGACGCTGATGAAGGTGCTTTCCGGCGTCTATCCATCCGGCACCTATGACGGCGAAATCCACTATGACGGCAAGCTGGCTGCCTTTTCCGGCATCAATGACAGCGAGGCCGTCGGCATAATCATCATTCACCAGGAGCTGGCGCTGGTGCCGCTTCTGTCGATTGCCGAAAACCTGTTCCTCGGCAACGAGCGCGCGGCGCGCGGCGTCATCAACTGGCGCGAGACTTTCCGGCGGACAGAGGAACTGTTGAGGAAAGTCGGACTGGCGGAGCCGCCAACCGTTCTGGTCGACAGTCTCGGCGTCGGCAAGCAGCAGCTCGTGGAGATCGCCAAGGCACTCTCCAAGGACGTCCGGCTGCTCATTCTCGATGAACCGACAGCGGCCCTTTCGGAGGCCGACAGCCAGGCATTGCTGGACCTGCTTCTCGAGCTCAAGTCGCACGGCGTCACGTCGATCATCATCAGCCACAAGCTGAACGAGGTCCGCCGCGTCGCCGACCGTATCACGGTCATCCGCGACGGCTCGACGATTTCGACGCTCGACGCGCGCACCGAACCCGTGACGGAAGATCGCATCGTGCGGGACATGGTGGGCCGCGACATGGCGCACCGCTATCCGGACCGCGAGAGGCGGGCGGGCGACATCCTGATGGAGGTGAGGAACTGGAACGTCTGGCACCCGGAACACTCCGGCCGCCAGGTCATCCATGACGCCAACCTGACGGTGCGCGCGGGGGAGGTCGTCGGCATTGCCGGGCTGATGGGAGCCGGGCGCACCGAGCTCGCGATGAGCATTTTCGGGCGCAGCTACGGCCGCAACATCTCGGGCGAAGTGCTGATGCGCGGCGAGCCCATCGACGTGTCGAGCGTCGATCGCGCGATTGCCGCCGGCCTTGCCTATGTGACGGAAGACAGGAAAACGCTCGGGCTTGTTCTCGACGAGACGATCGAGCGCAACATCACGCTCGCCAATCTCAAGGCTGTCTCGACGCGCGGCGTCATTTCCGAGGCCCGCGAAACGATGGTCGCGGAAAAATACCGCGCGGCTATGAACATCCGCACGCCCTCGGTCTTCCAGAAGGTCGTGAACCTTTCCGGCGGCAACCAGCAGAAGGTCGTGCTGTCGAAGTGGCTGTTCGCCGGGCCGGAAGTGCTGATCCTCGACGAGCCGACGCGCGGCATCGACGTGGGGGCGAAATTCGAGATCTACAGCATCATCAACGAGCTGTCGGCACAGGGCAAAGGGGTGATCATGATCTCTTCGGAAATGCCGGAGATGCTCGGCATGTGCGACCGCATCTATGTGATGAACGAAGGCACGCTCGTCGGCGAACTGACCGCCGCCGAGGCAAGCCAGGAGCGCATCATGTCGCTCATCGTGACCGATTAGAGCGCTTTCCACGAAGACTGGATCGTTTTCGTGATAAGAAATCGCTCCAATATCAATATGTTGAAGCATATCCTTTTCGTCAGATCCGGTTCAGATTTGACGGGATATGCCCTAGGGAGGAGGGGCTGATGGTGGAAGCGGTGGATACCCGCGCCGAGCCAGCCGGAGCAACAAACGGGATCGGCGCCTATCTCGTCAAGCATATGCGCGAGTACGGGCTTCTGTTCGCCCTCATCGCCATCATGGTCTTCTTCCAGGTGGTGACGGACGGGACCTTGTTGCGCCCGGTGAACATCACCAACCTGTTCCTGCAGAACAGCTACATCATCATCATGGCGCTCGGCATGCTGATCGTCATTGTCTCCGGCAATATCGATCTTTCCGTCGGCTCGGTGATGGGTTTCATCGGCGCGCTTGCCGCGGTCCTGATCGTGCAGTGGGGCTTGCCCGTGCCGCTGGCGATTCTCGCCTGCGTCATGGTCGGTATCGGGATCGGCGCCGCCCAGGGCTATTGGGTCGCCTATTGGAAGATCCCCTCCTTCATCGTCACGCTTGCCGGCATGCTCGTCTTCCGCGGACTGTCGCTCTGGCTGCTCGAAGGGCAGTCCGTCGGACCATTCCCCCAGAGCTTCCAGGTGCTGTCGACCGGCTTCATTCCCGACATTTTCGGCGTTGGACGGCCGAATGTGACGGCAATCGCCGCCGGCCTCGTCGCCGTTGCGCTGATCGTCTGGCTCGGGGTGCGCGACAGGGCTCATAACCGGAAATACGGCATCGAGGGCGAGCCGGCAGGCTTCTTCATCGCCCGCAACCTGATCGTCGCCGGCGCCCTGCTTTTCGTCGCCTACAAGCTTTCCACCTTCCGCGGCCTGCCGAACGTCCTGATCTCCATGGTCGTGCTGACGGTGATCTACGCCTTCCTGACCGAGAACACGACGCTGGGGCGCAGGATCTACGCTCTTGGCGGCAACGAGAAGGCGGCAAAGCTTTCGGGCATCAAGACCGAGCGGCTGACCTTCCTCGCCTTCGTCAACATGGGCATGCTGGCCGCCCTTGCCGGCCTCATCTTCGCGGCACGCCTCAATACGGCGACGCCGAAGGCCGGCTTCGCTGTCGAACTCGACGTGATCGCAGCCGTCTTCATCGGCGGCGCTTCCATGTCCGGCGGCGTCGGCAAGATCGTCGGCGCGGTCGTCGGCGCCTTCATCATGGGCGTGATGAACAACGGCATGTCGATCATGGGTATCGGCATCGACTACCAGCAGGTCATCAAGGGGCTGGTGCTCCTCGCCGCTGTCTGCTTCGACGTCTACAACAAGCAGAAGCAGGGCTGACGCAGGACCGCCGCAAACGAAAGACGGACTCATGGCCATGAAGATCGCCCTGGCAGGCATCGGCAAGATCGCCCGCGACCAGCACGTTCCCGCAATCCGCGCTTCGCGGGACTGGGAGCTGGCGGCAACGGTATCCCGCCATGGCACCGTGGAGGGCGTTGAGTCCTTCAGCAATATCGCGGCGCTGCTGGACGCTCGTCCGGATATCGAGACGATATCGCTCTGCCTGCCGCCCGTGCCGCGATTTGCCTCTGCCGTCGCGGCGATCGGGGCGGGACGCAATGTCATGCTGGAAAAGCCCCCGGGAGCGACCTTGACGGAATGCCGGACGCTCGAAACCATGGCGCGCGAGGCCGGCGTTTCGATCTTCGCCACCTGGCATTCGCGTGAGGCAGCGCAGGTCGCCGCTGCCAAGGCCTGGCTTGCGGACAGGCGCATCCTCCGTCTCAAGATAACCTGGAAGGAGGATGTACGCCGGTGGCATCCGGGCCAGGCATGGATCTGGCAGCCGGGCGGCCTCGGGGTCTTCGATCCGGGCATCAATGCCCTCTCCATCCTGACGGAAATCCTGCCCGACCCGATCCATATCGCCTCGGCGACACTGTCATTTCCGGAGAATTGCGAAACTCCGATCGCAGCCGATCTGATTTTCGCCCATCCTTCCGGCGCGCAGGCAACCGCCGAGTTCGACTTCCGCCAGCAGGGCGAGCAGACCTGGACGATCGAGATCGAAACGACAGCCGGCAGTCTTCGCCTCTTGGACGGAGGCGCGAAGCTCTTGATCGATGGTGTGATTCAGGAAGTGCCGTGTGGCGCCAACGGACCGCTGAACGGCGAGTATCCGCGCCTATACGCCAAAATGGCAACTCTCGCCGGCTCACGCGGAATAGATATGGACCTCACGCCCATGGCGCTTGTGGCGGATGCTTTCCTGCTCGGCCGGCGGGTGGTCGTCGAACCGTTCCACGAGTGACACCGCCTGAAATGCGCAGCCGCAGACAGAAAGTCGACCGAAAGGACTTCAGATGAAAGACGCTCTCACCGGCATTCTGCCCGTCGCGCCCACGCCCTTCCACGAGGATGGCCGTGTCGACGAAGACGGCATGCGTCGCGTGATCGACTGCATGATCGATCAGGGTGTCGACGCCATCTGCATCCTCGCGAACTACTCCGAACAATTCCTCCTCTCCGACGAGGAGCGCGCCTTGTTGATGCGCCTCAGCCTGGAACATGTCGCGGGCAGGGTACCGATGATCGTCACGATCAGCCATTTCTCGACCGACATCGTGACACGCCGCGCCAGGGATGCGCAAAGCATGGGCGCGTCGATGGTCATGATGATGCCGCCCTATCACGGCTCGGGTCTGTTCCCCGCGCCCCAGGGCATTTTCGAGCATTTCCGGGCGGTCAATGACGCGATCGGCATCCCGATCATGGTCCAGGACGCCCCGCTTTCCGGCGTTCCGCTTTCGGTCGATCTTCTGGCAAGGCTCGCGCGCGAACTGGAGAATGTCTCCTATTTCAAGATCGAGTGCCCCTTTGCCGCTGACAAGCTGGCCGCGCTGATCGAAGCCGCGGGCGATCACATCGCCGGCCCATTCGACGGTGAAGAGGGCGCGACCTTGCTTGCCGATCTCGATGCGGGAGCTACCGGCAGCATGACTTCGGCCATGTTCCCGGACAAGATCCGTCCGATCATCGCGGAACATCGCTCGGGCAATCTCTCGGCGGCCCTGGCCCACTGGACCACCTGCCTGCCGCTGATCAATCACGAGAACCGTCAATGCGGGTTGCGGGCGACGAAGACCGTCTTCATGGAGGGCGGCGTCATTCGCAGCGATGCGGTGCGCCACCCGCTGAAGCCGATGTCGGATCGAACGAAAACACGCCTTCTCGAACTGGCG
Source organism: Stappia albiluteola (assembly GCF_014050225.1). Taxonomy (GTDB): domain Bacteria; phylum Pseudomonadota; class Alphaproteobacteria; order Rhizobiales; family Stappiaceae; genus Hongsoonwoonella; species Hongsoonwoonella albiluteola. The sequence goes on from NZ_JACFXV010000038.1 coordinate 29,512, forward strand.
CGCGACCTCGACATACTCGCGCTGAAGTGGGGCAAGTAAGCAATCGGACGCAAGGAGCGCTCCGCGTGACCATCACCAAGGCGAACATCCAAAAACTTCCCGCCGACCGCTGCGAGCTGGGCGAAGGCCCGCATTACGATCGCTCGAGCGACAGCGCCTGGTGGTTCGATATTGTCGGCAAGGCCCTGTTCGAACACCGCTTCGCGACGGGGCAGACCTTTGGGCATCCCCTTCCCCGCATGGCCTCCTTGGTCGCCCGGATCGACGACCGGCGGCAGCTTCTTGCCATGGAGGACGGTATCTATCTGCGCCGCCTTGCCGATGGCTCCTTGTCGTTGCTCGCCCCCCTCGAGGCGGACAAGCCAGCGAACCGGTCGAACGACGGACGCGTGCATCCCTCGGGCAGGCTTTGGATCGGCACCATGGGCAAGAATGCCGAATGGCAGGCCGGCGCGATCTACTGGTTCGATGGCCGGAACATCCGGACGCTGTTTCGCAAGATCACCATTCCCAATTCCATCTGCTTTTCGCCCGATGGCAGGACCGGCTATTTCGCCGATACCGCAGCCAACATCGTCTGGCGTGTCGCGCTCGACCCTTCGACCGGCCTGCCTGTCGGCGAACCGGAGACCTTTCTGGAGGCGAAGGATCTGCCGCTCGGCGGCTATTTCGACGGCTCGGTGACGGATGCCGACGGGCTCCTGTGGAATGCCGCCTGGGGTGGCGGTTCCGTCTCGGGCTTTGCGCCCGACAGCACGCTGGTCCGGACTTTCGAAGTGCCCGCGGCTCAGACGAGCTGCCCCTGTTTCGTCGGACAGCGCCTTGACTGCATGCTGGTAACCTCCGCATGGCAAGGCTACACGGATGCAGCGCGGGCGGCCGATCCGGGCGCCGGGTTCACCTACCTGATCGATGGCGACTTCAGGGGGAAGCCCGACGCGGCATTCCTCCTGGCGGACGAAATCCAGCAAACCGGCTGAAAGCAGGATAAAGTGATGGCTTTCCTGAACGGCTTTCCCTTGGAAAGCTGTTCCCTGTTCACGGACACTGGAGTGAGGAATGTCCATCATCGAGCCGGTCGATCTCTCCCGACCCCAATGCCGGGACAGGTCATGGACGCACCGGGCGATCGAGCTGCTACAGGGCGATCGCCGGCGCTCGGCAGACACGCATCTCCTCAATCCCGTCTTCAAGGGGCTCAAGGGGCTCTCGGTCTACCTGAAGGACGAGTCGTCCCATCCCACCGGCAGCCTGAAGCACAGGCTGGCCCATTCCCTGTTCCTTTATGGCATCTGCAACGGCTACATCCGCGAAGGAACGACGGTGGTCGAGGCGTCCTCCGGTTCGACTGCCGTGAGCGAGGCCTATTTCGCCCAGTTGCTCGGCCTGCCCTTCATCGCCGTCATGCCGCGCACCACCAGCCGGGCGAAGATCGAGGCGATCGAACGTTTCGGCGGCACGTGCCATTTCGTCGAAAAGCCGGGCGAGGTCTACGAGGCCGCCGAGAGGCTGGCGCGGGAGACGGGCGGCCATTATCTCGACCAGTTCACCAATGCGGAACGGGCGACGGACTGGCGCGGCAACAACAATATCGCCGAAAGCATCTTCAGCCAGATGGAGTGCGAACCTCATCCGGTCCCGGACTGGATCGTCATGAGCCCCGGCACCGGCGGCACCTCGGCGACGATCGGACGTTACATCCGCTACCGCAATCTCCCCACGCGCCTTTGCGTCGCCGACGTCGAGCACTCGGCATTCTATGACGCCTACGTCTCGGGCGACATGTCGGTCACCTGCCCAACCCCGTCCCGCATCGAGGGCGTGGGCCGACCGCGTGTCGAACCTTCCTTCATGCCGGGCGTGATCGACCACATGCTGCGCATACCCGATGCCGCGTCCATCGCCGCCGCGCATGTCCTATCCGAACGCCTGTTCCGCCGCGTCGGCGGCTCGACCGGCACCAATTTCTACGGCCTTTGCCAGCTTGCCGCCGGCATGATCAAGGAAGGGCGCGAAGGATCGCTGGTGACGCTCATCTGCGACAGCGGTGACCGATATGCCTCGACCTATTTCGATGAGGACTGGCTGCGAAGCAACGAGATCGACATTGCGCCATACCGCGAGAGAATAGAGCGATTCCTCGACAGCGGGGAATTCGTCTAGCCACCATGTCCGTTTGTTCAGGTCATAGTGCGATCTGGTACAACAAATAAGAGCCTGCTCTCAGTAGCAGGCACGAATTCTCCGCGCGCCAAACCAGAACGAATATTCGCCTTTTATGTTCATTAGTTTGACAGATTGCCGCGCTCCGCTCATTACCTTACGTCCGCATATTGACAGCCCGGACGCCTCGGCCTTACGTTTCTGGTCCAACAAATAGTCGCAGGCCAATCTGATCCGGTTTTCCGATCTGGGGGATGGCGGTGAATATGGTGGAAGGTGCGCTGCCACTCGACATGGCGCCGGCAAACGCTTCGGCCGTTGACTCGGTCGTGCACCAGATTCGCGAGCTCATCGCGGATGCCGGACTAAAAGTGGGCGACAGCCTGCCCACGGAGCGCGAGTTGTGCGCGCAATTCAGCGCCAGCCGAAACACCGTCCGCGAAGCCATGCGCATTCTCAAGGCCTATGGTCTGGTCGACGTGCGGCCGAAGGTCGGGGCGACGATCACCGACAATCGCATGTCGCGCGCCTTCGAGCTGTTCTCCTTCAACACGATGGAAGTCTCCCTCAAGACTTTCAGCGACGTTCAGGCCTTCCGCGCCCTGCTCGAGGTCGGCTCCGTCGAGCAGATCTTCGACAGGCTGGTGGACCGCGATATCGACGATCTCCGCCGCATCAATGCGGATCTTTCCCGGATTCACGACATGGCGGAAGCTTCGCAAGTCGATTTCGATTTCCATGTCAGGCTGATCGCAATCCTCGACAACGCCGCGATCCTCGACGTCTACAAGGTGATGAAGCCGATCATCCTGCGCATCATGCAGAAGGGCAAGACCCGCAGGACATTCAAGACCGAGACCTATTCGGAGCACGAAGAAGTCATCGACGCCCTGTCGGCACGGGATCGGCTGGCCTTCCAGTACCGGCTCCGCGGCCATCTCATGAAAGGGTTCAAATATTTCAACGAGGAGATGGAAGCGTCGAGCTGACGAAAAGAGCTTCATAGTCCGTGCATTACCGAAAGCGCGGTGACGGGCAGCGCCGGCCCGCCGGAAGACCCAGGAAAGCAGGCGCGCAAGGGAGGAAATGCTATGAAAGCAGCTTGGAAATGGTCCGCTGCCCTGGCAGCGCTGACGCTGTCGGTGAGTATGGCAGCCGCCGGGCCGCAGGTCGTGCAGGGACCCGGCGCCGATCCCGGATGTTTCGCCCCCTGGTCGGACGATACGGCTTATTTCCAGTGGGAAGCCAAGCCGGGCCCCTATCGCATCGCGGTCGTCAACGGCTTCGTCGGCAATACCTGGCGCATCCAGATGATCAAGACGGCAAAGGCCTTTGCCGAAGATCCGGCGATCAAGGACAAGATCAAGGAATTCAAGGTCGTGTCCACCGGTACGGATGCGCCGGCGCAGCTGGGAGCCATCGAGGACTTCATCAATCAGGGCTTCGACGCCATCGTCACAATTGCGGTCTCACCCGACGGGTTCGACCGCGTCATCCGTCTGGCCGACAAGAACAACGTGGTGGTCGTCCCCTTCGACAACGTGCTCGACACCGACAAGGTGATGCAGGTGAACGAGGACCAGCTCGCCATGGGCCGGACCTGGGCGGAATTCCTGCTCAAGGAACTGAAGGACCAGGGCAAGACCTCCGGCAAGATCCTGGAAGTTCGCGGATTGCCGGGCAATTCCGTCGACCGCGACCGTTCGATCGGCATCCATGAAGTGCTGGAGGCTTCCGGCGGAGACTGGGAGGTGGTGCAGGTGGTCGGCAACTGGGACGACGGCACCGCTCAGAAGGTGACCGCCGATGCCATCGCCGTTCATGGCAAGTTCGATGCCATCGCCGCACAGGGCGGCACGACAGGCGTCGTCCAGGCAATGATCGATGCGGAGCACCCGATGGTGCCGATCGCCGGGGAATCGGAGAACGGCTATCGCAAGCTGGTCGCCAAACATTCCGGCGACGGGTTGAAAGGCATTTCGATCGGTCAGTCGCCCGGCCTCGTGGCGATTGCGATGAAGGCGGCGCTCTCCGCACTTGAGGGCAACGTCATGCCGCAGCTCATATCCGTACCGCTTCCGGTCGCGGACTATTCGACCTTGCAGGACGGCGTGAACTACTGGACCGACCTGCCGGACAACTTCTTCACGGTCAACGAGTTCCCGCCCTGCGGCGTGAACATTTCCGGCCCGGCGATCATGTCGCAGTCGGAAGCCGACGTGAAATAGTCGCGACGCAATACTCCTTCGGCCCCGGTATTCCGACCGGGGCCATTCTTCCCGATTTCCTGACCCTAAGCGGCGAGAGCGTGCGCATGACCGACGCCATTGTCGAATATCGCGGCATATCCAAATTCTTTGCCGGCATTCGCGCCCTGGAGAATGTCGATTTCGCCTGCAAGGCCGGTTCGATCCACGCAATTCTGGGCGAAAATGGCGCCGGGAAATCCACGCTGATCAAGATCATGGCGGGCGTTCTCCAGCCGGATACCGGCGAGATGCTGCTCGAAGGCAGGCCCATTGTTTTCCCCACGCCCACAGCCGCCAATGCCGCCGGCATCGTCTGCATGTTTCAGGAACTGTCGCTTGTCCCGGATCTTTCGGTCGCCGACAACATCTCCATCTCGGACCCGCCGCGACGCTTCGGCCTCATCGACCGGCGCGCCCAGGTCGCCCGCGCGCAAGAATTGCTGGCGCGCGTTCGTTGCGAGGATGTCGACCCCAATGCCCTGGTGCGGGAATTGTCGCTCTCGCGCCGCCAGATGGTCGAAATCGCCAAGGCGATCGGGCGCAATCCCAAGGTGCTGATCCTGGATGAGGCGACTTCCGCCCTCACCTCCCGTGACGTGCAGACGGTCTACGACCTGCTGGCTGAATTGAAAGCGGACGGCATCGCAAGCCTTTTCATCTCGCATCGCATGCACGAGGTCGACGCGCTGTGCGACACGCTGTCCGTGTTTCGCAACGGCCAGCATATCGAGACCTTCGCCAAGGGCGAGAAGAGCGAGCGCGAGATCGTGCGCCTCATGATCGGCCGCGATGTCGAAGCCCAGTTTCCCGCCAAACCGCCGAGCAAACCGGAGGATCAGCGCGGCGAGGAGTTGCTGAGCGTGCGCAATCTCAAGTGGGAAAACCGGCTGAACGGTATCGATCTGTCGCTGCGGCGCGGCGAGATCGTCGGCCTCGGCGGCCTCGATGGCCAGGGCCAGAAGGAATTGCTGCTGGCCCTTTTCGGCGTGCTTCGGGACGTCGAAGGCGAGGTCATCGTCGGCGGACGCAAAGGCCTGCCATCGTCGCCGGCAGCCGCCAAATCCGCACGCACGCGCATCGCCCTCGTTCCCGAGGACCGCAAGACCGAAGGCCTGATGCTCGGCATGCCGATCGCCGACAACCTCCTGGCGGCTTCCTTCTCGAAGATTTCGCGCGGCCCCCTGATCGACCCGCTTCTTGCCCGCCAGGCGGTCGATGAGGGAGTTGAAAAGCTGAACATCAAGATCGGCTCGGCCGAGGATGCGGTGATGACGCTGTCCGGCGGCAACCAGCAGAAGGTCGTGATCGCCAAATGGCTGATGACCGATCCCGATATCATCCTCCTCAACGACCCGACCCGCGGCATCGATGTCGGCACGAAGCAGGAGATCTACCGGCTCATGCGCGAACTCGCCAACGAGGGCAAGGCGATCCTCTTCTATTCTTCCGACTATGCCGAGCTGATCGGCTGCTGCGACCGGGTTTCGGTGCTCTATGGCGGCCGGGTCGTCAGCGAGCAGCAAGGCGATGCCATTACCGAGGAAAGCCTCGTCGCCGCCTCCCTCAACATCGGTGTCGAGGCAGCATGAAGGGCAAGGCTGGTATCAGGCGCTGGCTGCTGCAGAACCTCGGCTTCGCAACGGCGGTGCTGCTGTTCATTGTACTGTTTGCGACCTACAACGTGCTGCATCCGAGGGGCTTTTCCTCAGCCGTCGCGATCCAGAACTCCAATGAAACGGTTGCGATCGCCTTCGTCGCCATGGCGCAGACCCTGCCCGTCCTTCTGGGCGGCCTCGATCTGTCCGTCGGCGCGGTGATGACGCTCACCAATTGCGTCGCTTCGGAGCTGCTGTATGGCTCGCCGGCACAGATCCTCCTCGGCGTGCTGCTGACCCTGATGACCGGCGCGGCATTCGGTCTGATGAATGGCTGCATCGTCGTCTACGGGCGGATCCAGCCGATCATCGCCACTCTGGCGACCGGCGCGATCGCCATTGGCCTTGCATTGCTGATCCGGCCGAAACCGGGCGGCAAGGTCGATGACGACCTGAGCTGGGCACTGACAAACTCCGTCTATGATCTTGCCGACACCTACGGCTTCGCCGACGGCGGCAATGCCTGGTGGCTCAGGCCTTTCGCCGATATCCCGGTTCCGGTGATCCTGGTTCTTCTGGTCGCCTTCGTCGTCTGGGTGCCGTTCCGCCGCTCGGTAACCGGGCGGACGGTCTATGCCATCGGCTCGGCGGAAGGCGCGGCCTATATGTCCGGCCTGCCGATCCACCGTGCCAAGATCGCAGCCTTCACGCTCGGAGGCTTCCTTGCGGCGTGCGGCGGCCTCTATCTCGCGATCCAGACATCGTCCGGCAATGCCGATATCCAGCAGGCCGGCGCCTATACGCTGAACTCGATCGCCGCCGTCGTGCTCGGCGGCACCTCGCTGCTTGGCGGTGTCGGCGGAGCGATCGGCAGCCTGTTCGGCGCGATGATCCTGCGGGTCATCTCCTTCTATTTCCGCATCCTCGATATCGACCCGCTCCTGCAGCCGCTTATCGAAGGCGTCGTCCTTCTGCTTGCCGTCTCCTTCGGCGCCTTCCGCACGCTGAGGGTCAAGAACCAGCTCGATCTGTTCAGGTAGGCCCGCCATGCGCTTGTCAGTCGCCCCCGAGAACCGGCCCATCGTTATCGCGTCGCTTTTCATCGCCGCCATTCTGGCGGCCGGCACCGCCTATACCTTATCGACGACCGGGACGACGCCGCTCCTCTCGCCGAACTACCTGCTGCAGCAATTGCAGACGGGCGCATTCCTCGGCATATGCGCCGCCGGCATGATGATGGTGATCCTGCTCGGCCAGATCGACCTGTCCGTGCCGTGGACATTGACGGCAGCCGCGATGACGGCAACGGCGGTCGGCGGCGATATGGCGGTGCCAACGGCCCTCGCCGTCGGACTTGCAGTCGGGCTGCTGAACGGATTCGGCGTTGCCTATCTGCGCATTCCCTCGATGATCTTCACCCTCGGCGTCGATACCATGCTTCGCGGGCTGATGGTGGCGCAGACGGGCGGCTTCGCACCGCAGGATACCGCAACGCCATTGATGTTGTTCCTCGCGAAGGACCGCATTTTGGGGATACCGGTCGCGATTTTCGTCTGGGCCGCCGTATCCCTCGTCATCGCGCTTATTCTCACTCGCACCGGTTTCGGCCGCTCGATCTACGCCACGGGTTCCAGGGAGGGCGCCGCCTACCTCTCCGGCATCCGCACGAAATGGGTGATCGTCGGCGCATTCGTCACGTCAAGCCTGTGCGCGGCCATCGCAGGCGTATTGCTGACGGGCTATTCCGCCAAGGCCTATCAGGGCATGGGCAATGCCTTCCTGCTGCCGGCGATCGCCGCGGTGGTGCTCGGCGGCACGCATATCCTGGGCGGCAGGGGGCGCTATGCCGGCACGTTGGTGGGCGTCATTCTCATTGTGCTTCTCAATTCTGTTCTGTCGATCATGCAGATGCCGGAAGCAGGCCGTCAGATTATCTACGGCGCCGTGATCATCGGCATGCTGCTGGTCTATGGCCGCAACCAGCAAGTGACGTCGTAGGGGGAAACAGCCATGCCCGGCGCACATTACCAGATCCACGATGAGCGCTTTGCCGGCCTCATCCACGGCAATGCGAATATCGACGTCCTGTGGAGCGGCGGGCGCTGGACGGAAGGACCGGCCTACTTCGCGGCCGGGCGCTATCTCGTCTGGTCCGACATCCCGAACGACCGCCTGCTGCGCTGGGACGAAACAAGCGGCCATGTCTCCACATTCGAGCAGCCGTGCCGCAACCAGAACGGACATACGGTCGATCGCGAGGGGCGGCTGATTTCCTGCGAACACCGTGGCCGCTGCGTTAGCCGATACGAGATCGACGGCTCCTATACGGTCCTCGCGGACAGTTACGATGGCAAGCGTCTCAATTCCCCGAACGACGTCGTCGTGAAATCGGACGGCTCGATCTGGTTTACCGACCCCTCCTACGGAATCGACAGCGACTACGAGGGCGATGCCGCGCCGATGGAGCAGGACGGGCGGCATGTCTATCGCATCGATCCGTCCGGCAAGATCAGCCGCGTCATCGACGACATGAAGCAGCCGAACGGACTGGCATTCTCCGCCGATGAATCCGTCCTTTACGTCGCCGACACCGGCAAGACCCATTTCCCGGACTGCACGCCGGTCATCCGCAAATACCCGGTCAAGCCGGACGGCGCCTCGCTCGGGCCCGGCGCGGATTTCGTCTCCTGCGACGCAGGCCTCTTCGATGGCTTTCGTCTGGATACCAACGGCAATATCTGGTCATCCGCCGGCGACGGCGTGCATTGCTTTTCGCCCGACGGGACGCTTCTCGGCAAGATCCTGATCGACGAGGTGGTGGCGAATATCTGTTTCGGTGGCCCGAAACGCAATCGCCTCTTCATTTGCGCCACAACGACCTTGCGCTCGATCTATGTCAACGCGCGCGGCCTGACCTGATGCAGGATCGAAGACAGGGCTAGCCGAAAGCGACCGACTGACGGGGAACCACCTGGCATTCGACCTTGATCTGGGTGGGTCTCGCGGCCGACCCTCTCGCCTTTTCGATCAACATCTCGGCTGCGATCGCTCCCATTTCCCTGAAAGGCAGCAGCAGCGTGGTCAGTGGTGGCCGCATGAATTGCGCAATCTCGCGATCGTCGAAGCCGACTACGGCAACATCCTCGGGAATGCGCAATCCAAGTTCCCTGAGAGCGTCATAGCAGCCCATCGCCATCATGTCGTTCGCGCAGAAGATCGCGTCGGGCGGTCCCGAAAGTGACATCAGCTCGCGCGTCATCTCATACCCGGCCGAAGGCTCCCAATTGCCGGGCCGCACAAGCTCCGGGTCGAACGGAATGTCGTGGCTGGCGAGCGCCTGCCGGTAGCCCCTGAGCCTGTCGCGGCTGGCATCCAGGCCCGGCTGGCCGTTGATCATTCCGATCCTTCTGCGTCCCGCCAGGATCAGTTGTTCGGTCGCAACCCGGCCTCCCACGACATCGCCCGGAAGAACGGAGGGCAGGCGCCGCTCGGCATCGTAGCAATTGAGGAGCACGGTCGGTTGTTCCAGCATGGCGGCGGTCGGCTTGATCCGGCGTGTCAGGATCGTCCCGAACACCATCCCCAGCAGCGGCTTTTGCCGCATCTGATCGACAACGAACGTATCCGCCTCCGGATCGCCGGGAGTGATCGCCATGCAGGCGGACATTCCGTATTCGAGCGCCTTTTCCCGCGCGCCGTCGAAGGCAAGGGCCATCCATGGGTCGGTCGTCACCTCGTCGGCGATGAATCCGATCACCGTCTGGTCGAGGGGAGCAACCCGCTTGCCCCGACGCACAAGCTGGTAGCCCAAATCCTCCGCCGCCCGCTTCACCCGGCTTCTCGTGTCCGCGCTGAAACGGGCTCCCGGATTGCCGTTGAGCACCAGGGAAACGGTTGCCTGCGACACGCCGGCCTGCGCCGCAACATCCATCATGGTCGGCTGCGGTCTCGGTCCGGCAAGTTGCACCCTGTATTGGTCCTTGATGCTCATGCCATCCTTTCAACGGGCTTCCGGTTGCTAGTCCTGCCCCCTAAGCGCCCGGATCCGCTCGAATGCGACCGCCACGACGATGAACGTCCCGATGAAGGCGCCTTGCCAGAAGGTGGAGATTCCAAGCAGGATCAGCGAGTTGCGGATAACCTCGATCAGCAGGGCACCGACCACGGCGCCCAGCACGGTACCCTCGCCGCCGGCAAGATTGGCTCCCCCGATGACCGCCGCCGCGATCACCGTCAGCTCCATCGCCGTGCCGAGATTCGTGGTCACGCTGCCGAGCCAGCCGACCATCAGGATGCCCGCCACGCCTGCGGTGAAGGACGAGAACATGTAGATCGTCACCTTCGTCCGCTGCACGGCAATGCCGGTCAGGGTCGCGGCGTTTTCGTTGCCGCCGATCGCGAACACATACTGCCCCCAGCGCGTCCAGCGGAAGACGAAGCTCATCACCAGCGCCAGCACCACCATGACGATGAGCGGGTTCGGGATGCCGAGGACGTTGCCACCGCCCAGCGCCAGCAGCAGGTCGTGGTCCGGCCCGAACTCGTAGATCATCCTGTTGTTCGACAGGACGAGGGCCAGCGAGCGCGCCAGCGACAGCATTCCAAGCGTCACTACAAAGGGCGGTATGCCGAGATAGGCGATCACGATGCCATTGACGAAACCGACAAGCAGCGACGCGCCAAGCGCGAGCAGCGCCGACGGCCAGAAGCCGAGGCCGGAAGACATCGCAACGCCGATCACCACGGCCGACAGCACCACCGACGCACCGACGGACAGGTCGATCCCGCCGGAAGCGATGACCGTCGTCATACCGATCGCAATGATGCCAACGAAGGCGAAATTGCGGGTGACGTTGAAGAGGTTGCGTTCAGTCGCGAACGTATCCGTCACCAGCGTCAAGGAAATGCAGCCGAGCGCTGCGGCGATAAATACCCAGAAGACCTGCTGGTTCATCAGCCGCGACAGCAATGTGCCGTGCTGGCTGTGGCCGATCGCCTTTTCGAGCGAAACTGTCATGCGGGCACCCGTTGAATACTGTCGATAGCTCCGGTGATGAGCCCGGTCACTTCTTCAGGCGATGTGGTTTCGGTCAGCATGTCGGCGACCAGTTCTCCACGCCTCAGCACAGCGATCCGGTCACAGACGGAAAAGACGTCGGGCATGCGGTGGCTGATCAGGAGCACCGATATTCCCCGGTCGCGCAGCCGCCGGATGAGCTCGAGCACTTCCGCCACTTGCCTGACTGAAATCGCCGCCGTCGGCTCGTCCATCAGCACGACGCGTGGTTCGGCAAGCAATGTTCGCGCTATCGCCACCGCCTGGCGCTGGCCCCCGGACATGCGTCGCACGAGGTCGCGCGGCCGGGTCTCGGACTTGAGCTGCGCAAACAGTTCGCCGGCTTTTCTATGCATCGATCGATAGTCGATGATGCGAACCGGACCGAAGGACTTCTTCAGTTCGCGCCCCAGAAAGACGTTCGAAGCCGCGCTCATGTTGTCGCAAAGCGCGAGGTCCTGGTAGACGACTTCAATCCCGGATCTCTGGGCATCCCTTGGCCGGTGAAAGTCGCACGTCTCTCCCTCCAGATAGATCGAGCCATGCGAAGGCCGGAAGTTGCCTGCAATGATCTTGACGAGAGTGGACTTGCCGGCGCCGTTGTCTCCCATCAGGCCCAGCACTTCGCCGCCCGCGAGCGTCAGCGACACGTCATCGAGTGCCCGGATCGCACCGAAATGCTTTCCGACCCCCTCGAGCCTCAATCTTTCCAAGGTGGCCTCCTCCCTGTTCCCTCTACGGAAACACCGCCTCCAGAGCTGTTGACTTAATATTATTAGCAAATATTATCATCAAATCTACCGTTACGTAATTTTTGAATACCGGCGCACGTATGGCGCAATGCTGAATAGAAAAGCCCAACTTTGGATACCGGACATGTAGAAACGCCGGGCCCCGCGACCCGGCGATCGAAGCGCCAAGTCAAAAGAGCGCGCCAGAGCAGACCACCAAAGTCGCGGACTAGTGCATCAGGGAGGATGACATGAGAATAACCAGTCTCCTGGCGGCAGCCGCGCTGCTTGCGGTTACTGTTGGCGCCGGCCAGGCCCAGGACAAGAAGACCCTGGCCATCGTGGTCAAGGGGCTCGACAATCCGTTCTTCGAGCAGATCAACCTTGGCTGCCAGAAGTGGATGTCCGAGAACAAGGACAGCGAATATCAATGCCTCTACACGGGCCCCGCCTCTTCGGCCGACGAGGCTGGCGAAGTCCAGATTGTCGATGACCTCCTGACGAAAGGCGTTGCGGCCATCGCCATCTCGCCATCCAACGCGCCTGCCATGGCGAACCGCATCCGTCAGATTGCCCCCACCGTGCCGGTCATGACCATCGACGCCGATTTCCTGGAAAAGGACCGCGATCTGCGTGCAACCTATCTGGGTACGGACAACTATCTGATGGGCGTCAAGATGGCCGAGCAAGCCATGGCGCTGAAGCCGGACGGCGGAACGGTCTGCCTGCAACTTGGTAATGTCGCGGCCGACAACATCAATGCGCGCGCGCAGGGCTTCCGCGACACGGCCAGCGGCGAGAAGGGCATAGAGCGGCTGACCGGCCAGAACGGCTGGACCGAAATCGATGGCTGCCCGGTCTTCACCAATGACCAGGCCGACCTGGCCAATCAGCAGATGGCAGATACCTTCACTGCCAATCCGGACCTGGACGCATTCATCCTCATCGGCGGCTGGGCGCAGTTCGCGCCGCAGGCCTACGCCCAGGTGACAGACCAGGTGATGGACAAACTGAAGTCCAGGGACCTGATCATTATTGCCGGCGACACGCTGCCGCCGCAGACACAGGCCTTTCGCGACGGCCGCAGCCATGCGCAGGTCGGGCAGCGCCCCTTCGAGATGGGGTATCGCGCTCCCGACGTGATGATCCAGCTCATCAACGGCGAGAAGGTCGACGACCCTCTCTATACCGGACTTGACGTTTGCAACGAGGAAGATCCGGGCTTCTGCGCCAACAACTGAGCCCTGTGCTTCAACGATCAATGCCCCGTGCCGCCCGCGACAACCGGTGGCGCGGGGCATATTTTTTGATCAGGCTTGCCGCTCCAGGTGGGCTAACCTCACGATCGGTTCGATTTGCTCAAAACCATTGATTCTTGAGCGCTTTCTTATCGATCAGATGGTACCGCCTGATCGGAAGGCGTTCTAGAAGAACGCTAGTCACACTAGTCGTAAATGAACGGGGACGGAACGATGACCAATCCAATCCGCTGGGGCATTCTTGGCGCATCGAATTTCGCGGCCACGATGATGGGCCCGGCGATCCACGAAGCCGACGACGCCGAGCTTGTTGCGCTCGGCACCTCCTCACCGGCCAAGGCCGGCGCATTCCGCGCCTTTTGCCCGAACATCCGCGTTCAGTCCTATGACGAGCTTCTGGCATCCGACGATATCGACGCGGTCTACATTCCGCTGCCGAACACGCTGCACGTCGATTGGTCGAAGAAAGCTCTCAAGGCCGGCAAGCACGTCCTGACGGAAAAGCCGATCGCCATGGCGGCCGAGGAGATCGACGAGTTGATCGCGCTGCGCGATTCAACCGGCCTCTTCTGCGCCGAGGCCTACATGATCGTTCATCATCCGCAGTGGCTCAAGGCTCGGGAGCTGCTGGCCGAAGGCGCGATCGGCCGTCTCGTGCATGTCGACGTCTCCTTCAGCTACAACAACCCCGATGCCGGAAATATCCGCAATCGGGCCGATGTCGGCGGCGGCGGCATTCGGGACATCGGCGTCTACACGATGGGCTCGGTTCGCTGGGCGACGGGCGAGGAACCCGTCGACGTCGAGGCGAAGGCGGAGTGGGAGAACGGCGTCGACACCACCGCCCATGTCTGGGCGCGCTTTCCGTCCTTCACCTTCAAGAGCATGACCTCGACCCGCATGGCTCCCCGGCAGGAAGTCGTCTTCCATGGCGACAAGGCCGTGCTTCGCGTCACCGCTCCGTTCAATGCGGCGATCTTCGGCGAGGAAAAGCTGGTCCTGGAGCGCGACGACAAGACGATCACGCATTTCCGCTATCCCGGCACCCGGCAATACAAGCTGCAGGTAGAAAATTTCGGCCGGACCCTGCGCGACAAGGCGCCCTATCCCTGGACGCTTGAAAACGCGCGCGGCACGCAGGCCATGCTCGATCGCGTCTTCGCCGCGATTGCTGAGTAGTCGCGCCGATGTTCCACACGGCGCGATAATCCGTATCAGGCCGAGGCAATCAACGTCGATATTGCTCGTCCGTGACATGCTCCATCCAGGTGACCGGCGAACCGTCCAGCTTTTCCTGAATGGCGATATGCGTCATGGCCGTTGCGGGCGTGGCGCCGTGCCAGTGCTTCTCTCCCGGTTCGAACCAGACGACGTCGCCAGGGCGGATCTCCTCGACCGGGCCGCCCTCGCGCTGGACCCAACCGCAACCGGCCGTGACGATCAGCGTCTGGCCGAACGGATGCGTGTGCCATGCCGTGCGCGCGCCCGGCTCGAACGTCACGCTCACTCCGGCAACGCGCGACGGTTCCGGGAGGCTCATCAATGGATCAATCCGCACGCTGCCGGTGAAGTAGTCTTCGGGCCCCTTGCCGGAAGGCTGCGAACCGCTGCGCTGAATTTTCATTCAGGGCCTCCTTCGTCTCTTGGAAATATCGATTTCGATCACCCGGGTATCGAGCTCACGGCCCTTCAGACAGAAGGTAATTCCATTTCCCTCGCCAGATTATCCCTTATTTCACGAATGGACTAATTGGGTGAGCCGATGATGAGACGCGAAAATACGGACGACCTGGCAGCGTTCCTCGCGGCAGCAAGCGGGCAGGGTTTCACCAGCGCCGCGGTCAGTTTGGATGCGCCACAGTCCGCTCTCAGCCAGATTACCAGCGATTTGGAAACGCGCATCGGAGAGGACGAAACTGGGAATTCGTATGTCATTGTCGCCGCTCTTTAATTTCCGGCTGCAGAGCTTCGCAGGAGTCGTCCGTGAGTATGGCTTGCCTAGGTGGGCCCAGTCCGGTAGCCCGGGTGTGCTCAAACCCTCGATCAGTTAGAATGGCGTCATGGATGAGATTCGCCAAATAACTGAGAAATACGATGCCACTTATGTCGAGCAAATCGCAAAATCGCAGGAAGACCTCAACTGGTTCGCGCTCGCCTTCTACAAGGACGTTGCGAAAATCTATGACTGCCTGACGCGGATAAAGAACGTGGAGCGCAATCCCACGGGCTTTTCTCTCGACGACGCTCCAATCCTCGGCCTGCTGGTGCGGGTCTGGAAGCTGCTCAAGGAAGTCATCCGCTACTACGAAGAGGACAACGCTGAGATAATCAGCATCCTTGAGCGCCCTCTGATCGAGGCGTCTGTTGTCGCCTCCTATCTGATGGCAAGCGGTCCGTCCGTCGTCGAGGATTACCGGAAGTGCTCTTACAAAGACCGCCTGCGCATTCTGCACGATCTTGAGAACGGCTCGGCCTTCTATGACACGAAGGCGGGCAAGCGCCTGCTCAAGTCTGTCCGCGAGAAAATGGACTTCGAGAGCCTGACCGCGAACGACTTCGATGTTCAAAAGCGGAACAGGTGGAGAATTCAGGGAAAGTCCTTTTATGAAATTTTCTCGGAAGTCGAGCACGCCGATCTGTACGCCGCCACCTACGGGATGATGTCCGAGTCCATTCACGGCTCCTGGAATGAGTCGATGGACTGGTGCCTCTCAAGGAACGACGACGGCACGTTCTCGGCGTTTCCGTTCAGCCATCCGGCCGACATTCGCTACGTCTCACCGACGCTGAAGTTCACGAACCGACCCTTCCGCCTTTGGCTTGAGCACATCGATGCCTATGACGAAAACCTGCGCGGCGTGATGGACTGGATCGAGCGCGTGAACGTCACGTTGTTCAAGCGGTTCGACGCGCAATACCGCGAGTAACGGCAGGTCACTACGTCGCCATCAGCAGGATAGCTGCACCGTCATGCGCAGGGACTAGGTCTCCGACCGTCGCCAGCCCGAATCGTATCCGGAGAAATATGGCGCACCGGGGAAGATTCGAACTCCCGACCCCCAGATTCGTAGTCTGGTGCTCTATCCAGCTGAGCTACCGGTGCTTGCCTTCGGGTGTTGCGATCCGCCGAAGCCGATCTTCTCAGGAACTGCCGGGCGCCGCCCGATCCGTTCAAACCACCCTGAACAGGGCGCTACCTCTACTCTGCCCATTCAGCGATTGCAAGAGCGCCGGCCTTCTTTTTTCGCTTTCGCCACAGCCTGTTGAAAACGCGGATAAATGAGGTCCGACAGGCCCACCGTCCGGTCTCGCAGAAAATTCCCCACCGGGGCCACGCGAAATGGCCAGGCCGCCGTCACGATGCCTGGAGCCGCCTGGAGCGCTCCCGCCATTCGCCGATATCCACGGCCCTGTCGGGCAGGACGATCTCGAAGGTCGTCCCCGGACCCGGACGATCGACATGACGGATCACGCCGCCATGTGCCCGCACGAGTTCCGCGGCAATCGCAAGGCCAAGCCCGGTGCCGCCGCGCTTGGTGGAAGCCTGGAAGGGCTGGAACAGCGACTGACGGATCCTGTCGGGAATTCCCGGCCCCGTGTCGCTGACCCGAATGACCACGACGCCGCCTTCGCGCTCGCCCTCCACGCTGATGCGGCAGACAAGTGCCGGGTCAGATTTCGCCTCCAGCGCCTGCATGGCGTTGCGCACAAGGTTCATCAGCACCCGGAAGAGTTGCTCGGGGTCGGCATCCACTTCGATCCCGGCAACAACCAGGTTATCGAACTGGATCGCTTCGTGACCGGTCAGGCCGAGAATGTCGCCCACATCCTCCACCACCCGATTCAAACGTACCAGACGCCGCTCGGGCGGGGCTTCCTTGGTGCGGCCATAGGCAAGCACCGACTGGGTGTAGCCGATCGCCCGGTCAAGCGCCGCGATGATCTTCGGCGCAAGTCGCTTGGCGGTCGGGTCGGGGATACTTTCAAGGCTTTCGGAAAACAGCTGCGCGGAGGCCAGCAGATTGCGCAGGTCGTGATTGATCTTTGAGACGGCAAGCCCGAGATCGGCCAGGTGCCGTTGCTGGCCAAGCGTTTCCTTCAACGTCTCCTGCATCGACGCGAGACGGCTCTCGGCATCGCCGATCTCGTCGCGGCGGCGCGAAGGAACGATGATCCGCGACGCGTCGTCCGGCGCCTCGGCAAATCGTGCCATGGAAGTCGTCAGGCGCTGCATTGGCCGCAGGAACAGCCAGCGCAGGCTGAAATAGACCAGCGTCGCGGTGATCGCCGAGATGAATATGGAAAGCCCCAGGATGCGAACCGAAAAGGCCAGCATATCGTCGCGCAGCAGCTTTTCCGGCAACACCATGTCAACGCGTACGCCCGCCCCCATCTGGGACAGGCCAACCACCCGCATCAGGCCCGCCCCGTCGCTCAACAGGACGGCAAAACTTTCCGCGATGGCCCGTTGGGGCGACATCGCACTCATGTCCGCCGTGCTGTCGATGGTCAGAGGCGTCGGGCTGATGGCGATGAGCCGCCGGCGGCTGCCCTCATCGAGCGAAATGGCGACCGCGCCGGTCGAATTCAGCAACTCTTCCTGTAGCCGCTGCGTAACGGTGTTGGTTTCGACCAGCACCGTGGCGGCCACGCCTGCGGTCGTCAGCCGCTGGTTCAGCCAGTTGTTGCGGAAATTGGCGATCGAGGGGACGTAGATCATCACCTCGCTCAGCATCACGAAAAGAACCGTCAGCAGCAGCAGCTTTGCGGAGAGGCCGCCCCAGCGCGGGCGGTCGGCCCCCTCCCTTCGCGGGTTGTCGCCGCGCTCCGTTTGCGCCGGTTCGCCTGCTTCCTCTTTGCTCGCCGCTGCAGCCTCGGACTGCTCGTCCTCTGGCAGCGGATGCTTGCCGTCGCTTTCGCTCACCTAAGCACTTCTCCCGCGCCTTGTATCGGGCGCTGCAAACGGACGCTATCATCCTCTACGACACCGCATGCGTTGCGGCGCGGCTCGACATTTTTTGCCGCTTGCTGAAAATACTAACCGAACTTTGAGAGGAATCCCACGATCCGCCGCACCCACAGGTTTTTGGGCGCATCGGCGTAGTAGGAGATCGCCGCCCGCTTCACGACCTCGCTCAGTGTGGGATAGGGAGAGACGAAGCCCGCAAGCTGACCTACCTTGACGCCGCGCGACAGGGCAAGCGACAGCAGATTGACCACTTCGCCGGCCGCCGAACCGACGATTTCCGCCCCAAGAAGGCGCCCGCGCGGCCCGATCACGAGCTTGACCATCCCATCCGTGGTCCGCTCCGCGCGCGCCCGGTCATTTCCGCAATAGGCGGCCTTCACGACACGCACCCGATCCGCAAAACGGCTGCGTGCCTGCGCTTCGCTCAGACCGACCCCTCCGATTTCCGGGCTGGTGAAGGTCACCCGCGGCATCATGTCGCGATCGTCGCGAACGGGAAGGCGGAACAGGATCGACCGCACCACCAGGCCCGCGTGATAGCCGGCAACATGAGTAAACTGCAGGCCTCCCGCCACATCGCCGATCGCGTAGACCTTGCGATTGGAGGTGCGAAGTCCCTTGTCGACCGTTATTCCCCGCCTGTCGAAAGCGATGCCGGCCGCATCGAGGCCAAGATTTTCCACATTCGGACGCCGGCCGGTTGCCACAAGCAGATGGGATCCTTCGATCCTGCGCTCGTCTCCGCTGGCTTCGACAACAACCGCCGGTCCGGCACCACCTTCCTCGACCCGCACGACTTTCGCCTGCTCGAGGATTTCCACGCCTTCCGCGCGAACCCGATCGAGCACGATCGCCGCCAGTTCCGGATCGTCGCGACCCAGAGCCTTTTCCGCCTCGACCACCGTCACCTCCGCCCCCAGCCTGCGATGGGCTTGCGCAAGCTCGAGTCCGATCGGACCGGCGCCGATGATGATCAGGTGGTCGGGCAAGCGGGTGAGTTCGAAAACGGTCTCGTTGGTCAGATAGGCCGCCTTGTCGAGACCCGGAATCGGCGGAACCGCAGCGCGAGAACCGGTCGCGATGACAAATCGGCGCGCCTTGATCGTGGCGTCGCCTGCAACCACGGTCGACGGATCGACGAATCTCCCCTCCGCCTGGATCACAGTGACGCCGAGCCCCTCGAAACGTTCGACCGAATCGTGCGGGGCAATTCCGGCGATGACGTCATGCACATGGTCATGCACTTGCGCGAAATCGACGCGCAGGCCGTCCACATGAACCCCGAACTGCGCGCTCATGCGGGCGGCATGCGCACGCTCAGCGGCGGCGATAAGGGCCTTGGAAGGCACGCAGCCGTAGTTCAGGCAGTCTCCGCCCATCAAGCCCTTTTCCACCAGCACCACGTCGACGCCGAAGCTTGCCGCGGCCGCCGCGACCGTAAGCCCGCCCGAACCGGCGCCGATCACGCAGATGTCGGGGGTGAGGTTGCGCGCCATGCCTGATGTCCTTGATTTTGCTGATGGGAGAGGCGGCCGGGAGCGGCCTTTATTCGCCGCCGCGACGGCCGCCGCGAAGCTTCCTGATCACGACCGGCAGGAGGGAGACGATGCCAAGTGCTGCAAAGGCGATGATGATTTCCGGCGTCACCAGGGCAGCGATATCGACCCGGCAGCTGCCCGCCGCCGCGCAGCCCGGATTCGCCGCTTCCTGTGCTTCGATGATGCTGTCGAGGCCGGTTCCGACGAAGGAATAGGCGTAGGTGCCCGGCAGGATGCCGATGAAGGTCGCCCACGCGTAGACGCGCAGGCGAACATCGAAGAGAGCCGGCGCGATATTGACGAGCCAGAAGGGGAAGATCGGCGTCAGGCGCAGGAACAGCAGGTAGTTGAAGGCATCGTCCCGGAAGCCCTTCGCGAGGCGGTTGACGAACGGTCCGGCCTTGGCCTTCAGCGCAGCGCCGAGCGAACTGCGCGCTGCGAGAAAAATGCAGCATGCGCCGATGGTCGCCCCCACCGCCGTCAGCGTGCCGCCAAGGAACCAGCCGAACAGGAAGCCGCCGACGATGGTAAGAATGGATGCTCCCGGGAAGGAAAGGGCCACCGAGACGATGTAGATGGCGATATAGGTCAGCGCGGCGATCAGGAGATTGGCTTCGACGTAACCGACGAGCCGCGCTCGCTCCTTGATGAGCGTCGAAAGCGTGAGGTGGCGGTGCCACCCGAGCGCGAAGCCGATGGACATCAGCGCAACGATCGCCAGCAAGGGAAGCCAGCGCCGCAACCGGATCCAGAGGCCCTCGGTCATGACGTCCTTTCCCCCGGCACCCGCCATCGGGTCGCGGTCAGCCCGCATCGTTGAGCCCCCAGTCATAGGCGTAACCCGCCACACCATCCGCTTCCCGCAATTGTGAGGCAAGTCCCGATTCCGCGTAGGCCAGCCAATGGCGCCGGATCGCGGTTCCGTCCCCGAAATCCTCGGCGAACCAGTCGTAGATCCGCGACGCGGTTATGCGTCCGCCGTCGACCGTCAATCCGCGGGGATGGTTGACATAGGCTCTCGCGCCTTCATCCAGCATCGCCTCCAGCCGATCGCCGGAAAACGCCTGGCGCTGCAGGTTGGGACATCCGATCGACGCGCAATTGAGAGCATAGTGGACGCGGGGGTCGCCGAAATCCCGGCGAAGGATCCCGTGTTCGATATCGTCCAGGGACAGGCTGCGTCCCTCGACATTGACGAGTTCCTTCTTCCACGGCCCGCGGGCGAAGAAGCCGCCGCCGAGGTTGATGTCGCGGATCGAGGCGACCGGATAGTGATCGAGAATCACCCGGACCGTGAGCGCATTGTAGAGGTTGGCCCAGAAGGCGAATTGCTCCGCGCGGCCCAGGGCGGAAACCCGACTGGCCTGAAGGGAGGCTAGATAGTCGTCCAGAACCGCACCCGCCTCTTCCTTGAAGCGCGCATACCGCACGCGATTGATACCGTCCGGCGATTCGACGACATAGGTCTCCAACAGGGCCGTCCAGGCGTCGTGGCGGACCTGCGCCCGGGCGGGACGGGCGGCAAGGATGCAAAATACCGCCGCGCCGGCGCCGACGCCGGCCAGAAAATGGCGGCGTGACATTGCTGCGCCTCGCGTTCCCGCAGGCGCATCCGTTTCGCTGGCGTGTGGCGCCTTATTCGTCATGACCTCTCGCCATTGCAGGAACTCATCCGTTTGAAGCGGGCGTGCACCGATAAAATTCAGGTATCCCGGCCCTGTCGGAGGGAAGACGCCATTCTTTCTTTTGACAATGTAAGCAAGTATTTGCGCCAGCGGCGCCGCCTCACCCGGATTTGATGGCGAGAGAGGGGATAGTGACCGCATCCGCAGGGCACGGCATACCCGCCGGAATGCCGCCCTTGCGATTGACTTCGCCCCACCGCCCTCGTATAAGCGCGCACGACCGGGACATGCCGTCCATTCGGCCCTGGCCGGGCCGCGCGCTTTTGGCGTGTGGGTGGACGCTTTCCAGCACGAAATTTCAAGAAGCAGGGCCGCGCGCCCCCGCTCGCGCGGAGAAAGAACAATGAAGCGTACGTATCAGCCGAGCCGCCTTATCCGGAAGCGCCGTCATGGCTTCCGTGCCCGTATGGCAACCAAGAACGGCCGTCAGGTCCTGGCTCGCCGCCGTGCCAAGGGCCGCAAGCGTCTGAGCGCCTGAGGCCTGACGCATCCAGTTAGCCGGGAGGCGGGCTCGTGACGGACGAAGCATCGCGCAACCCCCTGCCGGTACTGAAAAAGCGCTCCGAGTTTCTTGCCGTGCAAAAGGGCGGCAGGCAACATCGGCGCGCTTTTGTGTTGCAGTCCCTCGTGCGCGGTTCCGCGGCCGATGCCGTGGCCGCGGAGGTCCCCGCCGGCGCCACGCGCGCGCGGGCTGGCCACGCACCGCAGGCGCGCGTGGGATATACGGTGACGAAGAAGGTGGGCAACGCGGTTGTCCGCAACCGCATCAAGCGCCGCCTCCGCGCCGCGATGGCCAAGGTAGGGGATTGCGCAAGGCCGGGCACCGACTATGTGATTGTCGGTCGGCAATCTGCGCTGACCCAGAAATTCACCGATCTGGCGACCGATCTGGCGCAATGCCTGCGCCAGGCCGGCAGCAAGGCTGAGGGCAAGGGAAGGTCAGGCAAGCCACGGGGACCACGACGCCCCGCGAAAGCCCGCGACGATCAACGCCGCTCCGACCGCTAGATCAGGCGCCGATTGAAGACAAAACGCCATTGAAAGGGTGACCGAGACCGATGGCCGAACACCGGAACACCATCCTCGCTATTGTGCTGTCGCTGATCGTCCTGCTCGGATGGCAATATTTCATTGCGGCACCGCAGATCGAACGCCAGCGCGCCCAGCAGCAGGAGCAGGTCGAAGCTCAAGGCGGTCAGGCACCGCAGGTTCAGTCGACCACGGAAGAAGGCGCACCGACTGTGCCGGGTGGAGCGCCTGCGACCGCCGCCGCTCCCGTCACCCGTGAAGCCGCACTCGCCGGTTCGCCCCGCATCTCGATCGACACACCGCGTGTTTCCGGCTCGCTCAACCTTGTCGGCGCCCGCATCGACGACCTCCGCCTCAAGGATTATCGCGAGACGGTCGATCCGAAGAGCCCGACGATCGTGCTCTTCTCGCCCAAGGGTGCGCCCGGCGCCTATTACGCTGAATACGGCTTCGTGGCGGAATCGGGCGCGAGCTTTGCCCTGCCCGGCCCGGATACGCGATGGTCCGCCCCCGAGGGGGCCGCGCTCGCCCCGGGCAAACCGGTTACGCTGACGTGGGACAATGGCGCAGGCCTCGTATTCTCGCGCACTTTCGAGATCGACGAGAACTATCTGTTCACCGTCACGCAGCAGGTCGAGAACAGGACCGGCCAGGCAGTGCGGCTTTACCCCTATGGCCTGATCACCCGTCATGGCACGCCCGAGACGGCAGGCTTCTATATCCTGCACGAGGGCATGATCGGTGTTTTCGGAGACGAAGGCCTGAGCGAGGTCAATTACGGAGACCTGGCCGAGGACGGCGAAGTGAAGCCTGAAAAGGTCGACCAGGGCTGGCTCGGCATTAC
This sequence comes from Stappia albiluteola, assembly GCF_014050225.1. Classification (GTDB taxonomy): domain Bacteria; phylum Pseudomonadota; class Alphaproteobacteria; order Rhizobiales; family Stappiaceae; genus Hongsoonwoonella; species Hongsoonwoonella albiluteola. The sequence continues at coordinate 52,630 of NZ_JACFXV010000038.1, forward strand.
CGACAAGTATTGGGCGGCGACCCTTATCCCGACGCCGGGCGAGACCTTCCAGCCGCGTTTCTCCTACGTGGCCGGTGCCGACAATTTCCAGGCCGACTATCTCGGCAATCCGATCGAGATCGCGGCCGGTGCCTCCGGAACCATCTCTTCGAGCCTGTTCGCCGGCGCCAAGCAGAAATCGCTGCTCGATGCCTATCAGGAAACGGTCGGCGTGCAGCAGTTCGACCTGCTCATCGACTGGGGCTGGTTCTATTTCCTGACCAAGCCAATGTTCTTCGTCATCGACTGGCTTTTCAAGGTGGTCGGCAATTTCGGCGTCGCCATCCTGCTTGTCACGGTCCTTGTGAAGCTGGTCTTCTTCCCGCTTGCCAACAAGTCATACGTCTCCATGAGCAAGATGAAGCTCGTGCAGCCGCAGATGACGGAGATCCGCGACCGCTTCAAGGATGACAAGGCCAAGCAGCAGCAGGCCCTGATGGAGCTCTACAAGAAGGAAAAGATCAATCCTCTGGCCGGCTGCCTGCCGATCTTGATCCAGATTCCGGTCTTCTTCTCGCTCTACAAGGTGCTTTTCGTCACCATCGAGATGCGGCACGCGCCCTTCTTCGGCTGGATCCAGGATCTGTCCGCTCCGGACCCGACGTCCATCTTCAACCTGTTCGGCCTGATCCCCTGGACGGTACCCGCATTCCTGCTGATCGGCGTGTGGCCGCTCATCATGGGCGTCACCATGTTCGTCCAGATGAAGATGAACCCGACTCCCACCGATCCGACCCAGCAGATGATCTTCAACTGGATGCCGATCATCTTCACCTTCATGCTGGCTTCCTTCCCAGCCGGACTGGTAATCTACTGGGCCTGGAACAACTTCCTGTCGATCGCGCAGCAATACGTCATCATGCGGCGCCAGGGCGTGAAGGTGGAGCTTTGGGGCAACCTGAAAAGCACCTTCAAGCGCGACGCGGCCGCAGGCGGCAAGAGTTAGGGGCACGCCTCTGACCGGCATCGAACACGCCGGAGGCGGCGAACAATCCGCCTCCGGACCGCACAGTCGGAGAACCGGGACAATGATCCACTGAGCCTGAGGGAAATTCCCTCGCGCAGGAAGGCGGCCGAAGACGGCCGCTGAAGGCGTTTCAGCATCGAAGGCTCATTGGAGGTGCCATGCCCGGTCCCGATCCGGATATTCGCCATCCGTTCAACGGCGAAGCCCATACCGTCTTTCTCAGGTCCGTCGTCACCAGACCGACGATCATAGTCGGCGATTACAGCTACTATCACGACCCGGACCATGCGGCGGAGTTCGAGAACCGCAACGTTCTCTACCATTTCGATTTCGTCGGCGACCGGCTCATCATCGGTCGATATTGCGCGCTGGCGACGGGATGCCGTTTCATCATGAACGGCGCCAATCACGTAACCTCCGGCTTCTCGACCTATCCGTTCAACATCTTCAGCGAGGATTGGGCGGCCGGGTTCGATCCCGCCACCTACGCGGAAGGCTATCGCGGCGACACGACGGTCGGCAACGACGTCTGGATCGGTCGCGACGCCACGATCCTGCCGGGTATCACGATAGGCGATGGTGCGATCGTCGCAGCCTGCAGCGTCGTCTCGGCCGACGTGCCGGCCTACGCGGTTGCCGCCGGCAATCCCGCCCGCGTCGTCCGCCACCGCTATCCGCCGGAGATCGTCGAAATGCTCCTCGAAATCGCCTGGTGGCACTGGCCGGTTGAAAAAGTCACGCGGCATCTGGATGCCATTCGCGGCAGGGATCTGGAGAAGCTGAAGCGTGCAGCCGCGGAAGATTGACGGTTTCGGCACTCAATACGCTCGACGCACACGCTACCGGTCGATAAAAGGCGATCCATGGACGATCAAACCGACGATACCGCGGCCCGCCTTGAAGCCGGCCGCCTGTTCTTCTCCAGGCCCTGGGACTTTGTCACCAGCGTCGCGGAGATCCACCAGCTTCCCGAAACCGACAAGATCGAGGTGGCCTTCGCCGGCCGCTCGAATGTCGGCAAGTCGAGCCTGATCAACGCCCTGACCGGCCGCAAGGGACTGGCGCGCACGTCCAATACGCCCGGCCGCACCCAGCTTCTCAACTTCTTTACCGCTCCCGAAGCGACGCTGACGATCGTCGACATGCCCGGTTACGGATATGCGCAGGCGCCGCGCGACCTGGTCGATGCCTGGACGGACCTCGTCTTCGCCTATCTGCGCGGCCGGCCAGCATTGCGCCGCGTCCTCCTCCTGGTCGACAGCCGCCACGGCCTGAAGAAGAACGACCTCGAGGCAATGGGCATCCTGGACAAGGCCGCAGTGAACTATCAGGTCGTGCTGACCAAGGCCGACAAGATCAAGCCCGGTGCATTGGCCCGGTTGAAGGACGAAACGGCCGCACAGATCCTGCGCCGTCCGGCAGCCCATCCCGAAATCATCGCGACCTCTTCCGAAAAGGATTGGGGCATCGACGAACTCCGCGCCGAACTGGCCGCCCTCGTGGGCTGAGCGACCCGTCTGCGCTGCCGGGTTGGTGCGGGATACAGCTCCGGGATTTTAATTTCGTCTAAACGACCTCGCTGTAATTTGCGCCCGAGCAATTGTGCAAACCGGGGCGACAGGAGCGAATGGCGCATACTCGCTTACCGTTCGGATGGAACCGTCCGGGCGCCAGGAAGTCGCTGCGCATGCGAACCGCCGGCAGGGCATCGCCTTGCAACAATGAGCCGCACTCCCAGTCCGCCGCCGCAGGTACTTCCTCCGCGCATGCCAAGGCGCCGCTTCAGTCCTCGGGCACGGTGGACCTTGCCAGCATCGGCCTGCTCGACGCTGCACCCGATGCCGATCTGGACCGAATCGCAAGGCTCGCTGCGGAAGCAGCCGGCACGGAACGCGCTTTCATCAGCTTCCTTCAGGGCGATCTCGTGCGCGTCATCGCCTCCCACGGCAGTTCGGTGAGAGAAGCGCCGGCCGCCACGTCGATCTGCGCCGAGACCTCCCGCCGGCAGGAAACCCTCATCATCCCGGATCTCGCGGCCGATCCGCTCTATGCGGAGTTGCCCCAGGTCGCACAGGAGGACGGCAACCGCTTCTACGCCGGCTTTCCGATCAGCATCGATGAACGGAATGCGATCGGCACGCTTTGCGTGATCGACCGCGAGGCGCGCCCGGACGGACTTGCGCCGGCCACGATCCGCGAGCTGGAAGACCTTGCGCAGCTCGCGATGCGTATTCTGACATCCCACCAGCAGAATTCCCGCTGGCAGGAATTCATGGCGATCGCCGCCGACTGGATATGGGAGCAGGACGCGGATTTCCGCTTCGTCTATTTCTCCGATTCCATCAGCGATAGCGGCATCGATCGCTCCTACTTCCTTGGCAAGACACGCTGGGAAGTGCTGGCCCGGCCGGGCGAGGACGAAGCGTTCTGGATCGAGCATCGCGCGATGCTGGAGGCGCATGAGCCCTTCGAGGATTTCCGCTACCGATGGGAATATAACGGCGCGATCCGCTACACCTCCATCAGCGGTCGTCCGGTCTTTTCCAACGAAGGTACATTTCTCGGCTATCGCGGCTCGTCGCGAGATGTCACCGCCGAGGAGGTCGCACGCCGGGAAGTGGAGCATCTCGCCCACCACGACCCGCTGACGGGGCTTGCGAACCGGGCCACATTCGAGTCACAGCTTGCCGACCAGCTGTTGACCTGGCAGGAGACCGGCGTCAGCGCGACGGTACTCCTGCTGGACCTCGACCACTTCAAGCGGACGAACGATACCATCGGGCATTCCGGCGGCGATGCGCTTCTTGTAGAAGTTGCCCGCCGTCTCAAGGAGTGCTCCAGCCCGGCAGCCACCATTGCCCGGATCGGCGGCGACGAATTCGCGATCCTCGAACCATCCCTGTCGCGCAACGGCGCGGCAAGGGAATTCGCTTCCACGATCGTCCAGGCGTTATCGAAGCCCTATGACCTGGGCGAGCGCATCGAAAGCGGCTGCAGCATCGGGATTGCGGTCCTGCCAGATCACGGCGCCACGCCATCCCAGATCATGGGCAATGTCGACCTCGCGCTTTACGACGCCAAGTCGGCAGGGCGCGGCCGGTCGAGCTTCTTTCACCCCGACATGCGGCGCGAGGCGGATCGCCGCCACGATATCGCCCGCGAGCTGGCGAATGCCCAGACCTACGGTCAGTTCACGCTTCTCTATCAGCCGGTCGTCCGGCTTCCCAATGAAGATATCTGCGGTGTCGAGGCACTGTTGCGCTGGAACCATCCGGTGCGTGGCCAGCTGTCGCCAAGCGCCTTTCTGGGCGTGTTGGAGACAAGCCGGCACGCCGCCGATATCGGCTATTGGGTTCTCGAGCGCGCCTGCATGGAGGCGGGATCCTGGCTTGCGGGCGCAGGGCGGGACAGTCGGCTGGCGGTCAATCTTTTCTCCGCCCAGCTGCGCGATCCGGCGCTGGTTTCCCAGGTGCGCGCGATCCTCGACAAGACCGGCTTCGACGGCAGGCAGCTGGAGCTTGAAATCACCGAGGACGTCTTCCTCAATCAGGCGGACGACCTGCTCGACACGTTGGGCGGGCTGAAGCGGCTTGGAATCTCGCTCGCTCTCGACGATTTCGGCACCGGTTTCGCCTCGCTCAGCCACCTGCTGCAATTTCCCGTCGACCGTATCAAGATCGACCGGCAGTTCGTCCACGGCCTCGGCCGCAACGTCGATTACGGCAAGGTCACCAACGCGCTGGTCAAGCTTGCGCTGGAACTCGGACTGAAGGTCACGGCGGAAGGAATCGAGAGCGAGGAACAGCGCAATTTCCTCCGCCTCATCGGCTGCAATGACGTGCAGGGCTACTATTACGCCAAGCCCCTGCCGGCATCGCAAATCAGCACGCTGCTCGCCGAACCGGGCCCGCGGCTCGCCGGCATGAAGCGCCTTTGAGCAGCCTCAATGCGCCGGCCGAAGATGCCGCTGCGGATTGAGAAGGCCGGGCAAAAGGTCTATAGACCGGGGTTCATTCGCCAGGATCGACCAGCAGAGCCGTCATGACCGTTACCGACACGCAGAACCCCGCCCAAGTCATCTCCAAGGCCCTGCCCTACATGCTGCGCTACGACGATCAGGTGGTCGTCGTGAAATATGGCGGCCATGCCATGGGTGATCCCGAACTCGGCAAGGCTTTCGCGCGCGACATCACCCTGCTTCGCCAGTCCGGGGTTCTTCCCGTCGTCGTCCATGGCGGCGGTCCGCAGATCGGCAGCATGCTGGACCGGCTCGGCATCAAGAGCGAGTTCAAGGGCGGCCTTCGCGTCACCGACAAAGCGACGGTGGAAGTGGTGGAGATGGTGCTTGCGGGCGCCATCAACAAGGAAATCGTCCAGCTTATCAACGTGGAAGGCGGTCGCGCGGTCGGGCTTTGCGGGAAGGACGGCAATCTCGTCACGGCCGAGAAGCTGCACCGCACCCATCGCGATCCCAATTCCTCCATCGAGCAGATCCTGGATCTCGGCTTCGTCGGCGAGCCGGTCGAGGTCAAGCCGAAGGTGCTGGAACTGGTCATGAAGGAGGAATTGATCCCGGTGGTAGCCCCGGTCGCTCCGGGGCGGGACGGCGAGACCTACAATGTCAACGCCGATACCTTCGCCGGCGCCATTGCCGGCGCCCTCAACGCCAAGCGGCTCCTGTTCCTGACCGACGTGCCCGGCGTGCTTGACCGCGAGGGCAAGCTGATCAAGGAACTGACCGTTTCCCAGGCGAAGGCATTGATCGAGGACGGCACGATTTCGGGCGGCATGATCCCGAAGGTGGAGACCTGCATCGAGGCTTTGGCGCGCGGCGTGGAAGGCGTCGTCATCCTGAACGGCAAGGTGGCGCATTGCGTGCTGCTTGAGCTGTTCACCGAACATGGCGCCGGAACGCTGATCAGGCCGTGAGCGACATCCCCTTCATTTCTTCCGAGGGACCGCACGCACATCTCAACGACCTGCGCGCGTTTCAGGGCGTGGAAGCGTGGGTCTTCGATCTCGACAACACGCTCTACCCGGCGCATGTCGATCTTTTCGCGCAGATCGACGAACGCATCTCCAATTACGTCTCGCGCCTGCTCGGCATCGCCAAGGAAGAGGCGCGCATCAAGCAGAAGGAATTCTATCGCGACTACGGCACGACACTGCGCGGACTGATGAACGAGCACAAGATCGATGCGGACGAATTCCTGAACTACGTCCACGACATCGACTATTCGCCGGTACCGCCCGATCCGGAACTGGAAGCCCAGATCGCCGCCCTGCCGGGGCGCAAATACATCTTCACCAACGGCGACCGCCCGCATGCGGAACGCACCGCCGCCCGCCTCGGCGTGACGAAGCATTTCGAGGAGATTTTCGACATCGTCGCAGCCGGCCTGCTGCCGAAGCCGAACCGGGAAACCTACGACCGCTTCCTCAAGCGCACCGGCGTTTCGCCTGCCCGCGCCGCCATGTTCGAGGACCTGTCGCGCAATCTTGCCGTGCCGCACCGTCTCGGCATGCGCACGGTGCTCGTCGTGCCCGAGGGCACGCGCGAGGTCTTCCGCGAGGATTGGGAGATGGAAGGCGACGAGGCTCCGCACGTGGAATTCGTCACCGACAGCCTGTCCGGCTTCCTGAAGGCGGTGAACGGCGTTATCCGGGCCGGCTAGCCAATACGGCTAGCGCCCGAGGAGCAGCAGCACGATCCCGCCTGCGATCATCGTGCAGCCGATCACGTCGAGGCGGCTTACCCTCTCCCGGAAGATGAACCAGGACGCGAGGAAGGTGAAGACCAGCTCTATCTGGGCGAGCGCCCTGACATAGGCCACCTTCTGCAGAGTCATCGCCGTAATCCACCCCGCCGAGCCGAGCACGCCGACGAAACCGACCCAGACGGCGATACGCCAGTGGACCAGGCTCGCGGTCAATTGCTCCGGTTCCCGCCAGCGCATCCATGCCGCCATCACGACAGTCTGGAACAGCGTGACGAAGGCGAGCGTGAAAGCCGCCTGCATCAGAAAATTCGGCCCGCCCAGCGACAGCGAGGCGAAGCGGTAGCTGGCAGCCGATGCGCCGAAAGCGGCCGCGGACGAAAGCCCGATCATTGCCGGTCGGCCCATCACGGACGCCGAGAGCGACCGCCAGGATAGCGGCGCATGGGCGACGGAAATCACCGCAACGCCGAGAACGCCGATCAGGATCGCCAGCAGCGCAACGGGCGTCACCGTTTCGCCCAGGATCAGCAGGCCGAAGATCGCCGCCTGCACGGGCTCCGTCTTGGAATAGGCCGTGCCGACCGCGAAATTGCGGAACGAGAACAGGTGCACCAGCAGGAAGGTTGCCAGGATCTGGAATATCCCGCCGGCTGCCCCCGCAATGAAGAAATCCATCCCCGGAACGGGGAACGGATGGCCAAGGCCTTCATGCAGGAAGAAGAGATAGATCAGCGCGAAGGGAAAACCGTAGCCGAAGCGGATGAAGGTCGCCCCGGTCGTGCCGAGTTTGCCTTTCAGATGCTTTTGCAGCGCCGAGCGCAGATTCTGGCAAAAGGCAGCGGCAATGGTGATCGGGATCCACAATTCCATGGGGGACCTGTATCGGAAGACGTGCGTCGGCAGGAAGGCGACTGCCTGTTTAATGCATGTCTCCCGAAAGTGGCTACCGGTTTCGGGCTGCGCGACGCATCAAACGGCGTATTACGGCATGGCAGGCCGCTTTACCGACAATAGCGGCCTGCATTGGCCGGTTCGCCGCCTTTCGGTTGACACCTGCCCGTCGCGGCGCTTACTTCCGCCGAAACGAATGCCATCGAGCGGGAGCCTTTGCCCATGACCCATGCCCATCCGGATCTTGCCGCCCTCGCAAGCACCATCGACACCGCCTTCGACAATCGCGACGAGGTGACGATCCGCACCACCGGCGCAGTGCGCGAGGCGGTGGAGACGACGCTCGATCTTCTCGATCGCGGCGTCCTGCGCGTGGCCGAAAAGAAGGATGGCAACTGGGTCGTCAATCAATGGGCGAAAAAGGCGGTTCTGCTCTCCTTCCGCCTCAACCCGATGACCGTCATCAAGGGCGGTCCCGGCGAAGCCGTGTGGTGGGACAAGGTTCCCTCCAAGTTCGACGGCTGGTCGGCCAATGAATTCGAGGCCGCCGGCTTCCGCGCCGTGCCGAACTGCACCGTGCGCCGCTCCGCCTTCATCGGCAAGGGCGTGGTGCTGATGCCGTCCTTCGTCAATCTTGGCGCCTTCATCGACGAAGGCACGATGGTCGACACCTGGGCGACCGTCGGTTCCTGTGCCCAGATCGGCAAGAACGTGCACCTGTCGGGTGGCGTCGGCATCGGCGGCGTGCTGGAGCCGCTGCAGGCCGGTCCGGTCATCATCGAGGACAACTGCTTCATCGGCGCACGTTCGGAAGTGGTGGAAGGCGTCGTGGTGCGCGAGGGCGCGGTGCTTTCCATGGGCGTCTTCATCGGCGCGTCGACCAAGATCATCGACCGCGAGACCGGCGAAGTCTTCGTCGGCGAGGTGCCGGCCTATTCCGTCGTGGTGCCGGGTTCCATGCCGGGCAAGCCGCTGCCGGACGGCCGCCCCGGCCCGAGCCTCTACTGCGCCGTCATCGTCAAGCGCGTGGATGCGCAGACCCGCGCCAAGACCGCGATCAACGAGCTTCTGCGCGACTGATCCTTCAAAACGGCCCTCCGGCGCAGCGGCGGTCGCCGTGGTGCCGGATCGCTCTGCGCTCTTTGAAGACAGGACGCAAGCTGGTAGACACCGGTCCATGTTATCGCCCGTTCCCCATCAAGGCCCCAACAGCATCTTCTGGCTCCTTCTCAATCCGATCGGAAGGATCTCGCGGGAGCCCTATTGGCTGGGTTTCGCGCTGATGTGGGCGCTGATCGGCATTCCGATCAACATCTGGCTGCGATCCGTCGATTTCGCCGCCGTCGAACGCCTGTCGCTCGAGGATTTCGTCAATTCCAATCCGCTGATCCCCTTGCTGCTCTTTGCCACGCAATGGGTGCAACTGGCACTGGTGATCAAGCGGCTGCAGGATTGCGGCCTGACCGGTTTTCTCGCCATCTTCACTTTCGTGCCACTGTTCAACATCCTCTTTATCATCGGCCTCGGCCTCATTCCCGGCGAAGCTAAGCCCAACCGCTACGGGCCTGGACCGAATTCGCGCTGGCGAAGGCCCGGCCGCACCTGACATTGCCCATTCGAGAGGCCGTCGCTTTCATGACCGAACCGCTTTCGCCCGCCGTCACCATCTGCCGCGACCTGATCCGCTGCCCGTCCGTGACGCCGAACGAGGGCGGTGCATTGACCGTGCTGGAAAAGCTCCTTTCGGCGAACGGCTTCACCGTCTCGCGCGTCTTCTTTCGCGAGGAGGGAACGCCGGACGTGGAAAACCTCTTCGCGACGATCGGCTCCGGGAGCCCGCACCTTGTCTTTGCCGGTCATACGGACGTGGTTCCGGCCGGCGACGAAGAGGCCTGGTCGGCGCCGCCCTTCTCCGGCGAGATCGTCGACGGCACGCTCTACGGGCGCGGCGCCGTGGACATGAAGGGCGGGATCGCCTCCTTCGCCGCGGCGGCCCTTGAGTTCGTGCGCAACCGGGGCGCCGATTTCGGCGGCACCATCTCCTTCCTCATCACCGGCGACGAGGAAGGTCCGGCGATCAACGGCACCGTCAAGCTGCTCGACTGGGCGCAAAAGGCCGGTCATCGCTTCGACGCGGCCATCGTCGGCGAACCGACGAACCCGCAGAGCCTGGGCGACGCCATCAAGATCGGCCGGCGCGGCTCGCTCTCGGGGCAATTGACGGTGACCGGCATCCAGGGCCATGTCGCCTATCCGCATCTGGCGAAAAACCCTATCTCGCTGCTCCTGCGCCTGACGTCGGCTCTCGACACGCTGCAACTCGACGCTGGCAACGAACGGTTCGAACCGTCGAACCTGGAAATCGTCACGATCGACGTCGGCAATCCGGCCTTCAACGTCATCCCCCGCAAGGCGGAGGCGCGCTTCAACATCCGCTTCAACGACGAATGGACGCTGGAGAGCCTGAAGGCGAAGATCGTCGAGACGCTCGACGCCGCTGCTGACGGCGCCCCCTACGAACTGGCCTTCCGCCCGGATGCGAGCCAGAGCTTCCTGACGCGCGACGAACGCCTTATCGACGCCCTGTCGGTCTCCATCGAAGCGAAGACCGGACGCCGGCCGGCGCTTTCCACCGGCGGCGGCACGTCGGATGCCCGCTTCATAAAGAACTACTGTCCGGTGGTGGAATTCGGCCTCGTCGGCCAGACGATGCACCAGGTCGACGAGCGCGTGGACATCCGCGATCTCGACGCGCTTGCCGCCATTTACGGCGACTTCCTCGAGCGGTATTTCCCGCAAGGCTGATTTCTGCAGGACAGGAGTACCGGGCAGGTGCTGACCGGGGAAGAAATCCGACGTTCGTTTTTTGCTGCCTGGGCGCTCTTCAAGGGGCAACCCGAGGGCATGCGCGACTTCGACCTGAGCGTCACAGGCTTCTGGCGCTCCTTCCTCGTCTACTTCCTGCTGCTGCCGCCCTTCTTCCTGTCCGCGCTTGCCGAACGCAAGCTGATCTTCGAAAACGGCAGGCGATTGACCGGCGACTATACCGACGGCCTTTTCTTCACGTCACAGGCCGTCGGCGCGACCGTCGACTGGCTTCTGCTGCCAACCGTGCTGCTCGCGCTGGCCCGCCCCCTCGGCATACAGCGCGGCTATGTGCCTTTCGTCATTGCCCGCAACTGGTCCTCCCTCGTCGCTGCCATAGCCTATACCGTTCCGGCTCTTCTCTACCTCATCGGCATCCTGTCGGCGGGACTGATGATCTTTCTGACCTTCGTCGCCATGGTCGTGGTGCTGCGTTACCGCTACTTCATAGCCCGCGTCGCCCTCGACGCTCCGGTCGGACTTGCAGTCGGCGTTGTCGCGCTCGACTTCCTGCTCAGCGTCATGATCGGTGTGATGCTGAGCCGCATCACCGGCATCTGAACTGGCATCTGATCGGATTTTTCGCTCCTGCCGCGCTTCGCGTTCCTTCGCCAATGCGGGAATACTACGGATCAAAAAGCCCTTGAGCCGGCTCTCGCCTTGCCAATACGATCTATCCCGCAAGAAGGGTGATGATCGATAAAGACCTCGCGGGAGAAAGGCCATGTCGACTACCGAGACCAACGGCTCGGACGGAGCGCCGCCGCCGGCCGCCACGCCCCGCATTGATCCCACGAGGGTCAATGCCGTCACCTTCAACGCCATCGTCGATGCGCTTGCCGCGGGGATGCGGGACTTTCGCACCGCGCCCACCTACGGCATCTTCTTCGGCGCCGTCTTCACCTTCGGCGGCATCCTCGTCGTGCTGACCGCCGCCGCGCTGAAGATCGGCTATCTCAGCTATCCGCTCGCCATCGCCTTCGGCATGATCGGCCCGTTTGCCGCCGTCGGCCTTTACGAGGTCAGCCGCCGGCTTGAAAGGAACATCCCCCTCGACTGGCCGGGCGTCCTCGGCGTCATCTGGGCGCAGCGCAAGCGCGAGCTGGCCTGGATGGCCTTCGTCGTCCTCTTCATCCAGATCATGTGGATGTACCAGGTGCGCCTGCTTCTGGCGCTGTTCCTCGGCTTCCAGTCCTTTGCCAGCTTCGGCGACTTTCTCCAGGTGGTCGTCACCACCCCGGAAGGGATCACCTTCCTCATCGTCGGCAACCTTGTCGGCGCCGCGCTCTCCATCATCCTCTTCTCGCTGACGGTCGTTTCCTTCCCGATGCTGCTCGACCGGGACGTCGACTTCATCACCGCGATGATCACCAGCGTGCGTTCGGTCGTCACCAGCCCCAGGGCGATGATCGGCTGGGCGTTGGTCGTCACCATCACGCTGGTCCTGTCGATGCTGCCGCTGTTTCTCGGCCTGCTCGTGACCCTGCCCGTGCTCGGCCACACGACCTGGCATCTCTATCGCCGGCTCGTGCCCCCGCAGGAAGTCCTGGCCGGCCCTCAGCCGGAAGCGTCGTCCTCGGGATCCTCGGACGGCGATCCGGCCTGAGCGCCGCCGCGCAGCGCGCCATAGGCGGCAAGAGCCGCCAGATCATCCTCGGCCGGACGATAGTCGACCTGCGTGAGGTAAAGCCCGTCCGCCGGCGCCACGGGACCGCAGGCCTTGCGGTCGCGCGCGGCAAGCGCCGCCCGAACGTCCTCCACGTCCCAGCGTCCCTCGCCCACCAGCTTCAGGGTGCCCACCATCGAGCGGACCTGATTGTGCAGGAAGGAGCGTGACGAGCATTCCGCGAGGATCACCTCGCCCTCGCGCCAGACCACAAAACGCTCCAGCGTCTTCACCGGGCTCTTCGCCTGGCAGCGGGTGTGGCGGAACGTGGTGAAGTCGTGGTGGCCGACCAGAACCTTCGCCGCCTCGTTCATCGCCGCCGCGTCCAGCCGGTCCTTTTTCACGTGCCAGGCAAGGCCCTTCTCGTGGGTCAAGGGCGGCAGGCGATTGACGATCCGATAGCGATAATGGCGACGGATCGCGGAGAAGCGGGAATCGAAGCCCTCATGCATTCTTTCCGCCGCAAGGATTGCCACCGGATCCGGCTGGCAATGGAAATTCAGCGCGTTCATAACCGTTTCGGCCGGCCAGTCGCGTTCCAGATCGACATGGGCCACCTGGCCCAGCGCATGCACGCCGGAATCGGTGCGTCCCGCGCCGCCGATCGTCACGGTTTCACCGCTGAAGGCCTTGATCGCCCGCTCCAGCACTCCTTGCACGGTCGGGCCATTGTCCTGCCGCTGCCAGCCGACGAAGGGCCGGCCGTCATATTCCACCGTCAGCTTGTAGCGTGGCATTGCGGGGTGTCTTTACTCGAAGGCCTCGAAGGGCGTGGCGAAGGTCACCTCCACCGGAAGGTCTGTGAGCGCGGCCTCCGAAAGGGCCAGCGCCATGAAGGCATCGCCCGCATAAGGCGCCTTGACGAGCCGCGCAAGGCCCGCATCGAAGCCGAAGCGGGGATAATAGGCGGGATCGCCGAGCACGAGGATCAGGTCCTCGTCTTTTTCCTTCAGGTCCTCGATCACCTGGCGGATCAGCTTGCTGCCGATGCCGGAGCGCTGGAGGTCGGGCAGAACCGAAACCGGCGCAAGGCAGGTAATCGCCAGCCGGTGACCCTGTCCCGCGCCGGTCACCCGGCTTGCCGCCGCATGGCCGACCATCCTGCCCGTCGCATCTTCGGCAACGTAATCGACGACCAGGGCGCCACAGTCGCGAAGCCGGTCCACGAGATCGGCTTCCACCGGCTGGCCGAAAGCCGCTGAGACGACCGCATGGATCGCCCGCCGGTCGGAAGGATTGGCCTCGCGAACGCGAATATCGCCCTTGCCGTCAATGATGCTGGACCTCATCTCGGTGCCGTTCCCCCTTGTCTCGACTTTGCATTCTGGGCGGCAGGCGGGCGCGGGCGCAAGCCCCGTAAATCAATCGAGCCGTGCGCCGGGTCCGATCGCGGCGCCGCGCTGGAATTCCTGCGCGCTCATCGGCTTCTTGCCGGCCCGCTGCACCTGGACGAGGCGCACGCCCCCCTCCCCGCAGGCGACCGTGAGATCGGCGTCCAGCACCGTTCCCGCCGCGCCGGCACCTTCGGCGAGGGCCGAGCGCAGCACCTTCACCCGTTCCCGTTTGCCGCCGATCGTCATTTCGCACCAGGCGCCGGGAAAGGGCGAGAGGCCGCGGATGTGATTGTGAACGTCCTTTGCCGATTTCGACCAGTCGATGCGCGTTTCGGCCTTTTCCAGCTTGCGCGCATAGGTGACGCCTTCCTCCGCCTGCGGCGTCTCGCCGAGGCCGCCGCGCGAAAGGGCCGCGAGCGCGCGCACCATCAGGTCGCCGCCGAGGGCGGAGAGGCGGTCATGCAGGTCGCCCGCCGTCATGTCGGGCGAGATCTCCACCCGTTCGGCCATGCAGACGGGGCCGGTATCGAGCCCCTCCTCCATGCGCATCACCTCCACCGCGGTCTCCCTGTCGCCGGCCATGATCGCCCGGTTGATGGGAGCGGCCCCACGCCAGCGCGGCAGCAGCGAGGCGTGCAGATTGAGGCAGCCATGGCGCGGCGCGTCGAGGATTGCCTTGGGCAGCAGCAGTCCGTAGGCGACCACCACCGCCACGTCCGCATCGAAGGACGCGAAGCGCTCCTGCTCCTCGGCGCCCTTCAGCGACTTCGGGGTGAACACGGGGATGCCGAGCGTTTCCGCCGCCTGATGTACCGGAGAGGGTCTCAACTCCATGCCGCGTCCCGCCGGCCTCGGCGGCTGCGAATAGCAGGCGGCGACGTCATAGCCCTGGCCGACGATCTCCATGAGTGTCGGCACGGAAAACTCCGGCGTTCCCATGAATATCACGCGCAACGTCATTTCTGTCTCCGAAGGATATTGTTCGGCTCAAGTGCCCAGTCCCGGCCAGAGGGATTTCAGGCTTGCCGTCATCATCTCCAGGGCGATCGCCGCCAGGATCATGCCCATGAGCCGGCTCATGATGCTTGTCGCGGTCTGGCCCATCAGCCGGCCGATCGCCGGTCCTGCCAGGAAGACGGCGCCAAGCAGCACGACTGCCGCCGCAATCGCCAGGATCAGCGCCAGTTCCATCGCCCCGCCCGTTGCCTGATGGCGGAAGATGATGATGGTGGAGATCGTACCCGGTCCGAGCAGAATGGGCACGGTCAGCGGATAGACGCCGGGGTTGTCCTGTGCCGCGTGATGCGCCTGCTCGGCGCCCGTCCCGGCATGCGTCGAGCTTTGCGAGCCGTGCAGCATGGACAGTGCGATCAGCAGGATCAGCAGGCCGCCGGCAAGGCGGAAATCCTGGATGCCGATGCCGAAGAGGCGCAGGATCGCCTCGCCGGCGAAGAACACGATCGCCGAGCCGGCGGCCAGTCCGGCGAACACCGTCAGCGCGACGGCACGCTTGCCGGCCTCATCGCGGTCATCCGTGAGCGAGAGAAATACGGGAAGGTTGGCGATCGGGTTCATGATCGCGAATAGCGCAGCGAAAACCTTCAGGAAAAAGCCTGCATCCATCGCGCCTTGCTCCCCGTTTGCCGGCTCGTCCGGACGGCCCGCTCAGCCCTTCTCCGCGAGACGCGCCTGCTTCTGGAACTTTTTCACCACCCGGTCGCGCTTGAGCTTCGACAGATAGTCGATGAAGAGCACGCCGTTGAGGTGATCGATCTCATGCTGCAGGCAGGTCGCAAGCAGCCCGTCGGCTTCGATCTCGCGCTCGTTGCCCTCCCGGTCGAGGAAGCGCACGCCGATACGCGCCGGCCGCTCCACATCCTCGTAATATTCGGGAATGGAAAGGCAGCCCTCCTGATAGGTGGACAATTCATCCGACGCGAAGACGATCTCCGGATTGATGACCACCATCGGCGCCTTCGGCTGGTCTTCCTTGGCGCAATCGAGCACGAGAACCCGCTTGGGCACGCCGATCTGGATGGCGGCCAGTCCGATACCGGGCGCTTCGTACATCGTCTCCAGCATGTCGTCGGCGAGCGCCCGCACGGCGTCATCCACCTTGGCAATGGGCTCGCTCACGACACGCAGCCGCTGATCGGGAAGGATGATGATGTCACGCTTTGTCATGCAGCCTGAGATATGGGATGCATCGGACAAGGTCAATCCATGTCTTTCCAAGGAATTCTGCCGCTATACCCGGGGCGGTGGATTCCGGGGCCTCGTAAAATGTTCTATATTTGTTTCGATGCAGACGATTCTCTTTTACATCGGTGAAATCCCGGTCACCGTCTTTCGCGCCGGCGTTGCCTTCGGTGGCATCGCCTTTTTCATGCTGGCGACGCTTTTCATCGCCATGCTCCGGCAATCCTCGGCCCGTGCCAATGCCGAGGCCGCGGCGGCGAGCCAGACGGCGGAGATGGAGAGCCGGCTCTCCGAACTGCTGCGCGTGCAGGCGGAGATGACCGGGCGCATGCAGACCATGGCCGAGGTCTTCGGCAGCCGGCAGAGCGACATGATGCGCTCCGTCAACGAACGCCTCGACGGCATGGGCCACAAGCTCGGCCAGACCATGGCGGACACGACGAAGAACACCCATGAGGGCCTGCGCCAGCTGCACGAACGGCTGGCGGTGATCGACCGCGCCCAGCGCAATATCACCGATCTTTCCGGCCAGGTGGTGGAGCTGCAATCGATCCTCTCCAACAAGCAAACGCGCGGTGCCTTCGGCCAGGGGCGGATGGAGACCATCATCCGCGACGCCCTTCCGTCCAACGCCTATTCCTTCCAGGCAACGCTCTCCAACAACAACCGGCCGGACTGTCTCGTGACAATGCCGAACGGCACACCGCCGCTGGTCATTGACGCGAAATTTCCCCTGGAAGCCTACAATCTCATCCGCAATGCCAAGCTTGCCGAAGAGGCAAAGCAGGCCCAGGCACAGTTCCGCCGCGACGTGACCAAGCATATCCAGGACATCAAGGAGCGCTATTTCATCAGCGGCGAAACGCAGGACACCGCCTTTCTCTTCGTGCCGTCGGAAAGCGTCTTCGCCGAGATCCACGAGAATTTCGAAGACATCGTGCAAAAGGCGCATCGCCTGCGCGTCGTTCTCGTCTCGCCCTCGCTTCTTATGCTGTCCATTCAGGTTATCCAGGCACTGCTGAAGGATGCGCGGATGCGCGAGCAGGCGCATCTCATCCAGGCCGAAGTCGGCCGCCTTGCCGAGGACGTGAACCGGCTCGACGATCGCGTTCGCAAGCTGCAGAGCCATTTTTCGCGTACAGCGCGCGACATTGACGATATCCTCATTTCTACGGACAAGATTGTGAAGCGGGGCCGCAATATCGGCGAGCTTGACCTTGGCGAGGAAATCGAAGCCAAGACTGCCCGGTCAGGCTCGCTCCAGGCTGCCGACAAGCCATATCTTGCGCCCCGCCCCGAGCAGGCGCGCATTGTGGAATAAAATCTGATCGAGACATTAGCCGGAGGGGTCATGGCCATTCTCGTCGCCGTCAAGGGCTGGGATCCCGCTCCCTGGGTGGAGCGGATGCGGGCTAGATTGCCAGGCCGCGACATCCGTGCCTGGCCGGAGGACGCCGGCAGCGGCGGCGATATCGATTATGTGCTTGCCTGGAAGGCTCCCGCAGAACTGTTCTCCGGCCTCGGCAATCTGAAGGTCATCTTCTCGCTCGGCGCCGGCGTCGATCATTTGCCCCCGGTCGACCGGCATCAAGACATACCGGTCGTCCGCGTGGTCGATCCCGACCTCACCGACCGTATGACCGAATGGGTGGTCATGCAGGTGCTCCTGCACCACCGTCAGCATCTTGCCTACGCCGCACAACAGGAGCAAAAACGCTGGCGCGATCTGCCGCAGCCGGCGGCGAAGGACGTGCGGGTCGGCATTCTGGGGCTCGGCGTGCTGGGACAGGCTTCGGCCCTGGCGCTCGCCTCTTTGGGCTTCAAGGTGGCCGGCTGGGCGCGCTCCCGGAAGCAGATTACCGGTGTCGAATGCTTTGCCGGCAACGATCAGCTCGACGCCTTCCTGCGGCGCACGGATATCCTCGTCAACCTGCTGCCGCTGACGAACGAGACGCGGCATTTCGTGGATTACGCATTCCTGGGCAAGCTTGCCCGCGACGGAGCGCTCGGCGGGCCGGTTTTCATCAATGCCGGGCGCGGCGCCACGCAGGTCGAGAGCGATCTTCAGCTCGCCCTGACCGACGGCACCCTGAAGGCTGCAAGCCTCGACGTCTTCGAACACGAGCCGCTTGAATCCGAAAACCCGTTCTGGGTGATGAAGAATGTCATCCTGACGCCGCATATCGCGGCCGATAGCGATCCGGAATCGCTGTCCTCCTATATCGCCGAGCAGATCATGACCTTCGAGGCTGGCGGAAAGCTTGCAAACGTCGTCGATCCGGCGACCGGCTACTGAAGGAATTGCCCCTTAGCTGGCAACGAGGCGCCTGACCGTCGAGATGGCGTGCCCCTCGCGCTCCCTGATGCGGCGTGCGACATCGGCCAGCGGCTCGCTGGTCACGGCCATTGCGAAGCCGTTGGCGTGAATGAGCGTTTCCCGGTCGCGCATGATGCCGACATGCCCCTTCCAGAAGATCAGGTCGCCGCGTTCAAGCTCGGGCAGGCCGTTGCCGATATCCAGCGTCTCGCCGGCCGACGTCTCCTGCATGTCGCTGTCGCGCGGCAGCGCCATCCCGCCGGCCTGCGCGGCGAGTTGCACCAGCGCCGAACAATCGAGACCGAGCGAGGAGCGCCCGCCCCATAGGTAAGGCGTGCCGGTCAGAGCTTCCGCGACCGCGACCCAGTCCTCGACCCTGTGTCCGGCGGGCACGAGATGACGCTCAACCACTGCAGAGCCATCCGAAAGCACCGCATAATCGAGGCCCCGCAGCGTCTGCCGATCGACGACGCTGACCAACGCGCCGAGGGACAGGATGCCCAGAGGCGGGCTCTTCAGCTCGGCGTAAGGGTAACGATACGTACGCAGCGCCATGACCCGATGCGTCGGCAGGGATAAGGCCGCAGGCCCCGCAAGCGCGGAGGCCGGCATCCAGCCGACGTAGCCGTCGGTCGCCAGTTGGCCCCAGGCCCAGCCTTCCGCGTTTTCCTCGTAGACCGTCACGGTCTCGCCGAAGAGCGCCTGGGTGTCGATCGACTTGTCCGGGCGCGGCGCGCCCTTAAGGTCGACAAGGTCGGCGGCAACGCGCCGCGTCTCCCCTTCCACGAAGCGGTCGGCCGTCACCCGCCCCTCATAGGCTTTGGCGGCAAGGTCCGGGCGGACGGGATGCAGGCGCCGGTCGAGGCTCTCGGTCATCTTGTTCGATCTGTCCAAAACAATTCGATTGTATGGCCTGTCACCGCGGCAGGCTGCGCACCTTCTCGACCACCAGGTCGCCGATGCGCTCCAGATAGAGCGCCCCTTCCACGGTTCGGGTGACGACGACGTTGCGCCGGTCCGCCTCGTCGCGGCGGCGCGAGAGGAGCTTCAGCCCGCCGAGTGTGTCGAGTGCGCGCGTGATGGCGGGCTTCGTGACACCAAGCTTCTGTGCCAGCCCGCGCACCGTGTGCGGCGGCGGCTCCAGATAGACGGTTGTCAGGATGGCCATCTGCCGGGCGGTCAGATCCTGATCCCCGTCGCGCACGAGGGCAAGCGTCACGTCGTGCCACAGCTTCAGCGCTTGTGAGGGGCGCATCTCCAGGGTCATTGGTCGGCCACGCAATCAGGTATCCGGTCAAACGATAGGATACCATCTGCGCCGGATTTCGTTTCGTTTGCGTTATCATCCGCCGTTTCCGCCGCCAATGATCGCTCTTACCTGCGGTATTTCTCGCAAAGATAGGCATAGAGCGCTCTGATCGCCTGCGCTTCGCCGCCCGTCGGCCTTCCCGGCCGTTCCGCCGGCGTCCAGGCGAATATGTCGAAATGCGCCCAGGATGGCGTGTTTTCAACGAAGCGGGACAGGAACAGGGCAGCGGTGATCGAGCCGGCAAAGCCTGCGCCCGTCTGGTTCACGTTATTGATGTCGGCCGTGCGGGAATCGAGATACCGCGCATAGGGCTTCCACAGCGGCAGGCGCCAGAGCGGGTCGTTTGCGGCTTCCGCGTGCCGGGCGATGTCGGCGGCCAGCGCCTCGTCATGGGTGTAGAACGGTGGAAGATCGGGTCCGAGCGCCACCCGTGCCGCCCCGGTCAGCGTGGCCATGTCCACAAGCAGGTCCGGGCGCTCCTCGTCGGCGAGCGCAAGGGCATCTGCGAGCACCAGCCGTCCTTCGGCATCCGTATTGCCGATCTCGACCGTCAGCCCATTGCGGCTGCGGAAGATGTCGCCGGGGCGGAAGGCGTCGCCGCCGATCGCGTTTTCGACCGCCGGGATGATCACCCTGAGACGGACTGGCAATTGGGCGGCGATGATCATCGAGGCGAGGCCCAGAACGTTGGCCGCCCCGCCCATGTCCTTCTTCATCAGCAGCATCGAGCTCGACGGCTTGATGTCGAGGCCGCCCGTATCGAAGACAACGCCCTTGCCGACCAACGTGATCGCCGGATGCGCCGCATCGCCCCACCGGCAGTCGATCAGGCGCGGCGCACGCGCGCTGCCGGCACCAACCGCATGGACGAGCGGGAACCCGGCCGCGAGCAGGTCGTCGCCGACGGTTATCGCCGCCTCGCCACCGTTTTCGACGAAAAGTGCCCGCGTCGTCTCCGCCAGTTCGGCAGGCCCGAGATCGTTTGCGGGCGTGTTGACCAGGTCTCGGGCAAGCTTCACCCCATCGAGCACGATGCCGAGTGCGTCAGCCTCTTCTGCAGTGCCATACAACAGGCGCGGGCGCGGCCTTGCGGAATTGGTGCGATACGCATCGAACCGGTAGGAAGACAGCGCGAAGGCCAGAGCGGCCTTGTCCCTGTCCTCGAAACCGTCGGCCAGCCGGTAGTCGCCGCCGCCGAGCGAGGCGAGTGCGCCTGCGGCAAATTCCGCATGGGCGCCATCGGTATCGAGGCCGATCAACACGGCGCAGATATTTCCCTCCGCATCGGGAACGCTCAGCGCCGAACCGCCCTTGCCCTTGAAATCCTGCGCATTGGCCCAGTTGGCGGCAGCAGGAGGCAGGGCCGACAGCCGATCCTCCAGCGTGGCGGCGGTAACCCCGAAGACGGGAATGGCAGAGCTGGCCGAATTGTCGGCGACGAGAACATCGCGCACGCGCGAACTCCTTGTTTTCGTTCAATAACCTTGGGGTTTCGCTCGATGATCCCCAAGGCCTCTCTCATTGACTCTGGCGGGGCCGCAAATCCCCCTGCCCGGCGCACCATATCAGCCCCGGCAGGTTCGTCGCTAGAGCGCTTTCCACGAAAGCTGGATCGCTTCGGTGATGAGAAATCGCCTCAGAATCAATACTTTGAACAAATCCTGCACGCCGGATCCGGTTGCGGTCCGGCGGAACATGCTGCAGATCGCAGCCGCCTGTGGCAGGCCCCGCTTGTGTCTTTCCGGCAACGGAAAATTAACCGTCCGTTAGGGTTAACCAGCTACTTATTTCTTAGCAAAATGCAAATTTCGGGGGCTTGTCGAATGTTTCTGGTCACGCGCCGCGACGCCGTTGCCAGCCGCACTGGTGGAGCAGGTTTGGCATTTGCATCCCGCGTGCAGCTAAGCTCATGCGCGGCGAGAAAGAGCAAATGCCGGAACTGGACCGTCAGGCACGCGCTCATCCTTTCTGTCGCCGCCCTGGCGCTTGCAGGATGCGCGTCGTCCAAACAATCGGTCGGCACCCACGCCGCGCCATCGCAAAACTATCTCGCCCCCGGCTCCGATGCTGCGCGCCAGTCTGTCGGCTACTGGTCGAAGGCCTATGAATCCAAACCTCAGGACCGAGAGAATATCCTGAACTATTCCGCCGCCCTTGTACGCAACGGGCAGTTGGAACAGGCCGAAGCCGTGCTCCGCAAGGCCATTATCGCCAACCAGAAGGATCGCGACATCGCCGCCGCCTATGGCAAGGTACTGGCCCAGGGCGGTCGCTTTCCGGAAGCGCTTCAGGTGATCCGCGGCGCCCAGACGCCGACCAGTCCGGACTGGCGCCTGCTGTCGGCGGAAGCGGCGATCAACGACCAGCTCGGCCAGACGGATACGGCCCGCAGTCTCTACAATCAGGCGCTGAAGATCGCGCCCGACGAGCCGAGCCTTTTGAACAATATCGCCCTTTCCCACCTTCTGGCCGGCGACATAACCGAAGCAGAGAAGATGCTTCGCAAGGCGGTGGAGAGCCCGAAAGCTGACAGCCGCGTACGGCAGAACCTCGCCCTGACGCTCGGCCTCCAAGGCCGTTTCGAGGACGCCGAGACGGTCGCCCGCTCCGAGATTGATCCCGGTCAGGCGGAAGCCAACATCGCCTACCTGAAGTCGATGCTCGCTCAGCGCAACACATGGGCGGACATCCAGTCGGCCGATGCCGGCTCAGCCGCGAAGCAGGGCGGATAGTCGCCACCAGCTCATTGAGAGAAAAAGAAGCCCGCGGCTCCCGCGGGCTTTTTCGCTTGATAACGCTGCTTGGCGGAGCGCGCGCACCTTACTTGAACGTCGCGAATACCTGAATGAGGCCCGGTCCCATGATCACGGCAAACAGGACCGGCAGGAAGAAGATGATCATCGGCACCGTCAGCTTCGGCGGCAGGGCTGCGGCCTTCTTTTCCGCAAGCTGCATGCGCTGCTCCCGGTTCTCATCGGCCATGACGCGCAGGGCTTGCCCAAGCGGCGTACCGTATCGTTCGGCCTGCGTCAGCGCCAGCACGACGTTTTTCACGCCCTCCACGCCCGTGCGCGACGCCAGGTTTTCATAGGCCTGGCGGCGTTCGGACAGGAAGGAAAGCTCGGCGTTGGTCAGCGTCAGTTCCTCCGCCAGTGCCACCGACTGGATGCCGATTTCCTCGGCCACCCTGCGGAAGGCCGCCTCGATCGAGATGCCCGACTCCACGCAGATCAGCATCAGGTCGAGCGCATCCGGCCAGGCCCTGGTGATCGACAACTGGCGCTTCTGGATCAGGTTTTTCAGATAGAGGTCGGGGGCATAGAAGCCAATGCCCGCGACACCCACGGAAATGGCGAGTTTGGCGAGCGCCGGCATGTCGTGCGGCAGCACGCTGAACGTATAGAAGAGCGCGGCAAGAAAGAGGAGCACCGGCATGACGAGCCGGGCAAACAGATAGGTATAGATCGGCGCCATGCCGCGGAAACCGGCCTGGCGCAACCGCATCTGCGTCGTTTCGTCGGACAGCACGTTCTTCAGCTGCAGCCGGTCCACAAGGTCCTTGATCTGCTGCTTCGGCCGGTTGCGCAGTGATGCGCGTGCATTGTCCCGCTCGCTGGTCAATCGCGAGCGCTCGCGAGCGCGGATCCTCTCCCGCTCGATCGCCACCGACTTCATCCGGCTGCGCAGACGGTCTCCCTCGAAGAGGGGCAAGACCAGGGTGAAGACGGTGCCTGCTACGGCGATCATCGTCAGCCCCGCGATCAGGGTCTGCCGGTCCGTCAAGGTCGCAACGTCGATGCCCATCACTCTCTCCGCATGGCAGACTTGTGAGGCCCGCCCCGATAGCCCGTCAGAAGTCGAAGGAAATCATCTTCTTCATCACGAAGATGCCCATGCACATCCAGATGCCGCCGCACAGCAGGATGAAATTGCCGGTCGGGTGGGTGAAGAGCGTCGCGATGTATTCCGGGCTCGTCAGAGACAGGATGCCCATCACCGCGAAGGGCAGCGAGCCGATGATCAATGCTGAAGCCTTGGCCTCCGCGCTCATCGCCTGGATCTTGCCCTTCATCATCTTCCGTCCGCGCAGCACCTTGGACAGATTCCCGAGCGCTTCCGACAAGGCGCCGCCCGATTGCTGCTGGATACCGACGACAATGGCGAAGAAATTCGCTTCCGCCACGGGCATGCGTTCCGGCAGCTTGCCCACCGCCTCCGCCAGCGACATGCCAAGCGCCTGCGTTTCCACGATCCGGCGAAACTCGGTTGCCACCGGATCGCGCGATTCCCTGGCCACCACCTGGATGCATTCGCCGAGCGGCAGGCCGGATTTCGTGCCGCGCACGATCACGTCGACCGCATTTGGCAGTTCGTCCAGGAACGCGTTGAATCGTCTCTTGCGCTTGAAGGATACATACCAGCGCGGCAGTCCGAGAAAGCCCACAAAGCCGAAGCCGGCGATCAGGATCGGCGATTTCGTGGTCAGGAATCCGGCCAGAGTCATCACGAGGCCCACAATGAGGGAGATGATCCAGAAGCCGTTGCGGGACCAGGTCAACCCTGCCTGCCGCAACCGTATTTCCAGGCCGATCCTGTTGGCCTTCTTCTGCTTGCTCTTTTGCCGTTCCTCGAATTCCTTGAGTTGATCCTGGACATTTCTGCGTCGTTTGTCGGCGTCCCTGAGTTTCAGCCGCTCGATCTGATGACCCGGGCTGCTGCTGGCGACCTCGCGCAACCGCTGTTCCCGGCGCTCGTTGCCGCTGATGCTCGGCTGCAGCAGGGCATAGAGGACGCCGCCGATCGACAGGGCGACGAGCAGGGCGACGGCGATGGACGTGACTTCCGGCGTCAGCAGCTCTTGCAGATCAGACATTGCCCGCTCCCGCGGCTTCAGCCGCATCGAGGGCAGCCGCCAAACGGTTCTCCTCGTTGAAGTACCGCGCGCGCTCCCAGAAGAGCGGTCGGCCGATTCCGGTGGAGCGATGGCGGCCGAGGAGCCTTCCGTTCGCATCCTCGCCGAGGATGTCGTAGAGGAAGATATCCTGGGTAATGATGACGTCGCCTTCCATGCCCACCACTTCGGTGATGTGGGTGATGCGGCGCGAACCGTCCCTGAGGCGCTGCGCCTGGACGATCACGTCGATCGAGGAGGTGATCATCTCGCGCAGGGTCTTGGACGGCAGGGTGAAGCCACCCATGGTGATCATCGATTCGAGGCGGGACAGGGCCTCGCGCGGGCTGTTGGCGTGCAGCGTGCCCATGGAGCCGTCATGGCCGGTATTCATCGCCTGCAGGAGGTCGAAGGCTTCCGGCCCGCGCACCTCGCCCACGATGATGCGTTCGGGACGCATGCGCAGGCAGTTCTTGACCAGATCGCGCATGGTGACCTCGCCCTCTCCTTCGAGGTTCGGCGGGCGGGTTTCAAGGCGCACCACATGCGGCTGCTGCAGTTGCAGCTCGGCCGCGTCTTCGCAGGTGATGATGCGCTCGTCGTGATCGATATAGCGCGTCAGACAATTCAGCAGCGTCGTCTTTCCCGAACCCGTGCCGCCCGAGATCAGGACGTTGCATCGCACGCGGCCGATAATCTGCAAGATGGTCGACCCTTCCGGCGACACCGAGCCGAACTGGACGAGCTGGTCGAGCGTCAGCTTGTCCTTTTTGAACTTGCGGATGGTGAGTGCGGGCCCGTCGATGGAGAGGGGCGGCGCGATGACATTGACGCGCGAGCCGTCGGGCAGGCGTGCGTCGCAGATCGGGCTCGATTCATCCACACGCCGGCCGACCTGACTGACGATCCGCTGGCAGATGTTCATCAGCTGCCTGTTGTCACGGAAGTGGATATTGGTCTGATGCACCTTGCCCTGGGTCTCGATATAGACCGTGTCGGCACCATTGACCATGATGTCGGCGATGTCGTCGCGTGCCAGCAGCGGCTCAAGCGGGCCATAACCCAGGACATCGTTACAAATATCCTCCAGCAGATCTTCCTGCTCGGAGATCGACATGACGACGTTCTTCAGGGCGATGATGTCGTTCACGACATCGCGGATTTCCTCGCGCGCATCTTCCGGCCCCAGCCGCGACAGCTGCGACAGGTCGATCGCTTCCACCAACGCGTTGAAGATCGAGGCCTTGGTCTCGAAATAGTCCTTCGACCGGCGTTGCGCCTCCTTCTTGGGCGCGGGCTGGGGTTCGGGCCGCGGTTCCGGCTTGGGCTTGGCGGCGGGTGCGCTTGCCGCAGCCGCAGGTGCCCGCGCGGGCTCGGATCCGGGCACCGCCATATCGGCCTTCGGCGGCGACGCCGGTGCCGGCGTCACCGGAAGCGACGGAATAGAGCCTGAATTTCCGCGTCTACCGAACATGTCTACCAGCTCTCGTTCATCTTGCGCCCTCTCCCGTGAGGATACTCGTCCCGGGCGGGCTATTCGTCAGGCGGCACCCTTGCGCCGCAGCAGTCGAGCCATCAGCGGCTTGAGCGCAATGCCCTTTTGCTTGCGGACTTCGCTGCGCCCGGTAACGACCTGCGAAACCTGGTCGAAGAGCGCGGCGACCTGGTGCTTGCCGTCGAGTTCGCCGATCATCTGGCCGTTGTTCGCGGCCGTGCCGAAAAGTTGCGGATCAAAGGGGATCACCGCCGCCGCCGGCACGTCGAGTGCGGAAGAAAACTCCGCGACCTTGATCTCCGGCCGCTTCGGCACGTTCACGCGATTCAGGACCAGATGCGGCTTCTGATCGTTCGGCCTGAGCTGATGGAGCGTGTCGAAGACATTCTTCGTGTTGCGCAGATTGGCCAGGTCCGGCTCGGCGACGACCACGATCTCGTCGACCGATGACAGGAGATGACGGGTCCAGCTCGACCAGGCATGGGGCAGGTCGATGACCACCGTAGGCGTACTTTTCTTCATTACGTCGATGAGGCCGTCGAAGACCTTTTCATCGTGATCGTAGGCCCGTTCCAGCGAGGCCGGAGCCGCCAGCAGGCTGAGATGGTCCGTACATTTGGCCAGCAGCCGGTCGAGGAAGGTTTCATCGAGCCTTTCGGGCGAGGAAATGGCTTCCAGCACGCCCTGTAGCGGATCCTGATTGAAGTCGAGGCCGGCCGTCCCGAAGGCGAGATCGAAATCCGCAAGCACGACATCGTTACCGAACTGCCGCGCGATCGACCAGGAAACGTTGTGGGCAACCGTGGAGGCGCCACATCCTCCCTTTGCGCCGATGAAGGCAACCGCCCGCCCCACCGGCTCGGCGGAAGGGTCCGTATACAGATCGGCAATGGTTGCGATCACCTGGTACAGATCGGCCGGGGCTACCAGATACTCGCTGACGCCGCGGCTGATCAACTCGCGATAGAGCATGACATCATTGACATGACCTACCACCACCACCTTCGAGCCCGGATCGCAAACTTCGGCCAGCCGCTCCAGTCCCTGTAGCAGGCCTGCCTGGGCAGCCTGGCTTTCCAGGATGATCAGGTTCGGCGTCGGAGCGGATGCGTAAAAATCCGCCGCCGCGCCAAGACCGCCCATGTGGACCTTCATGTGGGCCTTTGCCATGCGGCGATCGCTTCCGGCCTTCTCGATGGCTTCGGCGATTTCCGGCGTTTCGCAGAAGGCCTGGATCGAGATGCGCGGCACCTGCCGCAGGTTGGCTGCATCCCCGGCGCCATGGCTCTCGGCGGCTTGCTTCTCCTCCGTGCCTGCCGGCGTGTCAGGCGTGGGGTCGAATGCCAGACTGCTCATCTCTCAAGCCCTCGCTACGTCAATTTCCAACCGCTTCCGAGACGCGCGCACCCGTTCCCTCCTTGTAGTCGGAGGCGGTGCGCTCTCCCTTGCGGTATTTCTCGAAGACGGTGTTGCGACGCTCCCGGTCGCCGGGAACGGCCGCGCGCGGATAGATCAGATCCGTCGGGTCGTCCACGATCGCCGCCAGGTTCTGCTGGGTCGCGCAACCGAAATTGTAATAATCGGTATTGGCGAAATCGCTGGCGATGTTTTCGGGCCAGAAGCCGCACGGATTCGTTTCCGCCTTGGTCGTCGGGTAGGCGAGCCGTATAGGCGCGGAAACCGCCTGATCCTCGACTGTGTAGGATCGGGTGACGATCCGCGCCTTGGCTACTCCGCCCCGCGTCAGTGCAGAGCGGATCTGCGGCATCAGCGCATGCACCGCCGCCTCGTTCGCCGAGCCGGAGGGGGCGATGATTTCCACCATGCCCGTTCCACGGCGTTTCGCGTCGTGACCGAAGCTTGAAATCGCCGCCGCCATCTGCGGCGACAGGCGACGCAGACCGGTCCCGATCGGCAGGTCGAGCGTCTCGTTGGCCTCGGTAAGGATGATCGGATGGCGGTAGCGAAAGTCGTTGGCGGCCAGCGAAGACGTCGTCTCCGTGTTCTGGCAGCCGGCGATCGTAACGCTTGCGAGCAAGAGAAGGCTCAGACTGGCAATCTTGCGGCTTCCGCCCATGAGCGCATGGCTAGGCATTGTCGCTTTCCTCACTCGTAGATGAAGCCGATCTGGCCGTGATAGGAGCCCGTCGCCGGCTCACCCGACACGCGGTAGATCTTGTTGAGCCGGTTCAGGAAAATGGTGCTGCCGTCTGTCGCCGGGGCGAAGTTGTCCTCCGGCCGAGCCAGTTTGGTGCGCGCCACTGGCCTGGCAAGATAAGGGGTGACGAAGACCACAAGCTCGGTCTGCTGGCGCAGGAAATCGCGGCTCTTGAAGAGCGCGCCCAGGATTGGCACCTGCATCAGGCCCGGCACGCCGTTGAGGTCCTGCTTGTAGCTCTCCCTCAGGAGGCCGGCCAGGACAAGCGTGCCGCCCGACGGCATCTCCACCGTCGATTCCGCCCGGCGTACCTTCAATCCCGGGATCGAGATGTCGCGCAGGTCAACGGCGCCTTCCTGCGTGATTTCGCTCACTTCGGTCTTCACATGCAGGCTGATATTGCCGCCCGACTGCACGATCGGCGTGAAATCGAGGCCGACACCGAATTTCTTGAATTCCACGGTCAGCGTGTTGTTGTCCTGTGCAACGGGGATCGGAAATTCGCCGCCCGCCAGGAAGCTGGCATTCTCGCCGGAAATCGCCGTGAGCGTCGGCTCAGCCAGCGTCCTGATGACGCCGTCGCGCTGCAACGCCTCGATTTCCGCACCGATCGTTGTCGCACCCGCACTGAAGCCGCCGAGTAAGGAAGACTGTCCAACGACGTTCGAATTGACCGTGAAGGGCGGGCTGTTGTTGAAATCGACCAGATAGTTGCCGAAGCCTATCGTGCCGGCGAGATTAACACCCAGCTGCTTGATGGTGCTGCGCTCGACCTCCGCCACGGTGACCTTCAGATAGACCTGCTCCTTGCCGGCCACCGCGATGGTATTCAGGACCGCTTTTTCCTTGTCCTCGTTCTTGGAAAACCGGACCGCGACGTCGGCGGCGCGCTGCGCATCGGCGGGCGTCGCGGCGGTGCCAGACAACACGATGCTGCCGTTGATCGCCTCGGCGGTGATATTGGAGTCCGGGACTATCCGGCGCAGGATCGCGTTCAGGTCTGATGTGTCCTGTTCCACCAGCAGGTCGAAACTCGCGACTTGCGCGCCGCCGACACCGAAGAGGAAGAGGCTCGCCTGCCCGGTCTTGTTGCCAAGGACGAAGACGCGCCTGGTATCTCGTACGACCGCGTCGGCGACTTCAGGGTTGGAGACGAGAACGTCCGTGACCTCTTCGCCCAGATTGATGACGACCGAACGCCCCAGTCCGACCCTCAGAAGCCGGCCGGCAACGCGGTCGCCGGCGGCCACGTTCACCGTTTTCGGATAGGAACTGGACGCGGCAGCCGGTTCGCTGACCAAGAAACCGCAGAATAGGGCGAAGGCCGCCAAACCTGTGCCGATCAGTCTCTTGCAGTCCATCTCACGTCTCCTTACCGCAACTTTCCGCTACGGCCGTTTCGTCTTATCGACGCGTCGACACCTGGCTGGTAAAGCCGTATTTCACAAAGTTCACGCCGCCGCCGACCAGTTGATCGTCGGCGTCATCGGCCGAATCCTGAGCGCTTCGCAAGGCGAGCGAGATGGTGCCGATCTGCTGCGCCTGCGTGATCAGTTCTGACTGGTCCGGTGTAAGCTCAAGGGTTGCCGACTGGGTTGGCGGCAAGGCCTTTTCGTCCTTCTCGCCGGCCGTGGTCGTGTCGATCGCCAGCACCCGCACATTGGTCAGGAGGGTGTCGCTCGTATAGGTGTTGCCATTGCGGGCACCCGTCGACTTGGTCAGGATCAGGTCGACCTTGTCGCCCGGAAGGATGAAGCCGCCGGCAGTCGTTACCGCCTCGACGGGGACTGCCACCGCCCGGCGCCCCTTCGGCAGGATCGCCGCCATGAAGCCGCGATCGGTGGCGATCAGCCTTTCCTCACGCACAGGCTCGCCGGAATAGACCGGCGCCTTGGCGATGCGCCCCGCCATTTCCTCCAGCGCCCCCGGCCGATCGGATCTGCGGATGACGCCGTGCGGCGTGGAATCCTTTGGCCAAACCGCCCAGGAGAGATCCGATGACGAAAGCTGGCTGCCAAGCTTGATGTCCTGGGTGGCGACGAGGACTTCGTCGAGTTCGGGAGCCGAGGCCTCCGCCGTGACCTGCGGCACCGGCGCTTCGGATCCGCTCGTCACGAGGCGTGCGGCAAGCAGGCCTGCTCCAAGGGCAATTCCGAGTATGGCAATCCGTGCAATCTTCATCTCACTCATCCACACCATGAAGGCACGCACCGGAAGCGGCGCTTGTTCGGGCGGCGGACGGGCGCGAATTGCGCCACCGATCACCCTTCAGCCTAATGTGGATGAAAAATGGTCAAGACATGGTTAATAACAGATGATCAAAGTTACTTAACGGCCCTTAATACTTGCAACATATAAGGAATCTGCAAACCTTCATTAACGACCTATTAATTCCAGGTTGCAAAATCAACACCAAAAGCATATCTCTTGATTGGTAGAGTTGTATATCGAATACTCGCTTCGATTGCATTTTGCGCACCGACAAAACGCTTCGAAAACTGAACTTTTCTTAAATTTGCGAGGATTTCGTATATGCTGGTCATTTCGTCCGGCCCGCGGCGCAATACGCACGATTGTCGATGACACTCGTCAACGTCTGCGTTGTTTGACCGGCCCGGGAGGAAATTACCCGAGCGCTGAGAACCAGATCGTCTTGGGAAAGACCTGGACCGCCGCCGCCGCGATGGCAACACCGTAGGGCACCCCGCTTTTCGGATTGTGCAGACGCATCAGCCATTCCTGCTTCTGGGCGAAAACCGGGATCAGGGCGTATTTGCGGAACAGGATGATGGCGAGCGTCAGCAGACCGCCATAAATCGCCACCAGTTGCACGAATTCAAGCGTCGGCAGCGACAGACCGAACCAGAGCGAGATGGCCGTCGCCAGCTTGACGTCGCCGCCTCCCATCCATCCTGCCGCGAAACAGGCGAAAAGAACGCAAAAAACCGCGAGCCCCGCGAGAAGGCTGTAGCCGAATTCCGCAAGAGAAAGTCCTGCGACCGGCGCCAGGCCGAAAAAGGCGGCCACGAGAGCGAGCGAAATCCTGTTGGGGATCGTCATGGTGAGAACGTCGCTGACCGCCGCATAGATCACAAGGCAGGGAAAGATTGCCACGAGTACGGCAGACAGCATGTTTCGTCCTCCACTCAACACCCCGAAATGCCAGCGGACGGCAAGATGCCGTCCGCTGCGATAGCCATGCCGATCGGTCGGCGAAAGCGTATATTACGGCGTGGTCAGACCGGTCTTGATCTTGCCGAGCACGGTGTTCAGCTCCCCGCCGACGCCGCTGGCAGCACCAACGATAACGATGGAAATCAGGGCGGCGATCAGGCCGTATTCGATGGCGGTCGCGCCGGATTCATCCTTGGCGAAACGAGCAAAAAGATTCTTCATGGGACAGCTCCTAGCTCCACGTGTTTTGACAGCACCAGCTCGTCGACCTTGTTTTGACTGGTGGCCGATCGAAGCTGAGGAGGACTTTACGGGGCGCACCTTGCCACAAAGTTAATTTGATCAAATAACAGACCCCAAAATTACCTAACAAAGAAAGTGGTTAATCATTCGTATAAATAATGATGCGGGTTTTATCTACAAAAATAACTTACATTTATTTTGCCCTTTTCTAATGACATGAATAATAAAGATTTTGCGTCTCCCAATATTAACAACACCACTCTCCCGAACAGATTTACCTACCTAACGGAACTTTCCTTGTCCGATGCGTTACAGAACTGTGCGTTAGGGGTTCCTTCACCAAGTTCGCGTCAATATGGGCCACTTCATGAGCCGGAGGCAGTGATGCACGAATTACCGAGACGGAATTTGGTCCAGGCGGCCTTTGCGGTCCTGGCTTTCGCCTGCGCCCTTCCGGCTGCGGCCGAGGACGGCGGAGTGGTGGTGATGACCGACCGCGCGAAAGTCTTCCGTATCGACAAGCCCGCCGATACGGTCATCGTCGGCAACCCGGCGATCGCCGACGTGACGATGCATGACCGCAACACGGTGGTCGTGACCGGCAAGGTCTTCGGAACCACGAACCTCGTCATTCTCGACAGAAACGCCGAGCCGATCATCGACGAGGTCATCATCGTGCGCCCGAGCGACACCGGCCTGGTCACCGTTCAGCGCAATGTCGCCCGCTTCAGCTACTCCTGCAGCCCGGTCTGCGAGCCCACCCTGCGGGTCGGCGACCAGAAGGACACGTTCGAGCTGACGACGCAACAGGTTGAAAGCCGCAACAAGATGGCGGAGGCGCAGGCGGGCGTCGCCAACTGAGCCCCCGCGCAGGCCTGTCTCGTATGTAGCGCGTAGAGAGGAAAGGCTTTGTCCATGAGCCCCATTCCGCCCCCCGGCGAAGAGAAGCAGCAAAGCCGCCTGGTCCGGCTGCTCTCCAGATTCCGTGCGGACAGGCGCGGCGTGACGATGATCGAATTCGCCTTCGTCGGCGGCCCCTTCCTGCTCCTTCTCTTCTCAATCCTGGAAGTTGGCATATCCTTCTTCGTCAATCAGGTGATCGACAACGCGATGCTCACCACCGCCCGGCTCATCCGCACGGGCCAGGCGCAGCTGCAGGGCTTCGACGCGGCGAAATTCAAGACGGAGATCCTGAAAAACGCCGCCGGCTTTCCGCTGAGCAACGAGCGGCTTTACGTCGATGTCGAGAAGCTGAACAATTTCGCCGCCTTCACGCCGAAGCCGCTGATCGACGAGAACGGCAACGTCAAGGACGATTTCGGCTACGATGATGGCGAGGCGGGCGACATCATCATCGTGCGGGTGCTCTATCGCTGGCCGATGGTCACCAACTGGCTGAGGCTCAACTATGCCGACCTCGCCTCCGGCGACCGGCTGCTGACCTCCGTCGCCATTTTCCGCAACGAACCGTTCCCATGGAAAAGCAAGGGAAGCTGAAGATGATGCGCGGCCTCCTTTTCCGTTCCGCGTCCGGCAGACGCGGCCGGCCTTCCCTCCTCCAAGCCTTCGGCAAGGATCGACGCGGCATCGCGGCGGTCGAATTCGCCCTCGTCCTGCCGATTCTGGTCGTGCTTTTCATCGGCACGGTGGAAATAAGCGCGGCGCTGACTGTCGACCGCAAGCTCAGCCAGGCGGCCAGCGCCGTTGCCGACCTCGTGGCCCAGGAAAGCAACATCACGCAGGCCGAACTCAACGACGTGATGGACATCGCCCGCTCCACCTTCGATCCCTATCCGTCCAACGAAGTCCATCTGGTCGTCGCCGGCGTTCTCATGGAAGATGACTACAAGCCGCGCGTTCAGTGGAGCGAAGGCCTGAATGCGGCAAAATGGGCGAAGGGCGCAGCCCCTCCCATCGTCATCCCCAACGAGCTGA
The DNA here is from genome assembly GCF_014050225.1 of Stappia albiluteola. GTDB lineage: Bacteria > Pseudomonadota > Alphaproteobacteria > Rhizobiales > Stappiaceae > Hongsoonwoonella > Hongsoonwoonella albiluteola. Next base: position 85,833 of record NZ_JACFXV010000038.1, read on the forward strand.
CGAAGTCGAAGGACACATTCCTGGTGGTAACCCACGCCACCTACACTTACCGGCCGACCTTCGTAAATCTGTTCAAGGACATCTTCAGCACCAGCCAGATCGAGCTGGAAGATCAATACTATCTAAGGCCGCGCATCAGCGCCCAGGTTGCCTGCTGCTCATAGGCGAAAGCGCTCCAGGCGCACGATCTTGAGCATATCCCGCCAGATCCAGTCTGGATCTGGCGGGATATGCTCGGCTCCATTTTTGCCGCCACCCGGCACGCCTTCCTTCCGTCAGACCGGAAACTGACAAAGATCAAGGGTAGGATGCCCGCAATCTGCGAAAAGGGCAGATAGCGGTCCCGGTCTTGTCCGAGGAGGCGGAAAATGGCACGCAACAGGCTTTACGACGAGATTTCGGTCGGTGACAGCGCATCGACGTCGCGCATCCTGACCGCGAACGATCTCTATGTCTTCGCCCATGCCTCGGGAAACGTGAACCCGATGCATATTCCCGGCATCGACTGGACGGGAGACGGCAAGAAGGACGATCCGGTCGCGCCGTCCATGTGGGTCGGCGCCCTGATATCGGCGGTGCTGGGCAATGTCCTTCCCGGTCCCGGCACGGTCTACCGGTCCCAGACCTTCCGTTTCCTCGACCGCGTGCATCTCGGCAACCGGCTGACGGTCACGGTCACCGTGACCGCCAAGAAGCCGGAGCGGATCCTCGAACTCGAAACGAAGGTGACGCGCGAGGATGGCACGGTGATTGCCGACGGCATGGCGGTTGTCACCGCCCCCGATCATCCGATCACCTTCGACACCCGCCACCTGCCGGGCATTCTGGTCGAAAGCCACCAGCATTTCGACCGTCTCACCGAATGCGCCTCGGCGCTTGACCCGCTGCCGACCGCGGTCGTCGCGCCGGACGATCCGAATTCGCTCGGCGGCGCGGTGCTCGCTGCCAGGCAGGGCCTGATCACGCCGGTGCTGATCGGCGCCCGCGCCCGTATCGAAGGCGTCGCCGACAAGGCCGGCATCGACCTTTCGCCCTACGAGATCATCGATATCGACCTGCCCGCCGAGGCCGCCGCGCGGGCCGTCGCCCTCGTCCATGAAGGGCGCGTGCGCGCCGTCATGAAGGGGCATCTGCACACCGACGACCTGCTCCACCACGTGGTCAAGCGCGATGGCGGCCTGCGTACCGGCCGGCGCATCAGCCATTGCTTCGTCATGGACGTCCCGGGCCGCCCGACGCCGGTGATCATTTCCGATGCCGCGATCAACATCACCCCGGACCTGACCACCAAGGTCGACATCGTCCAGAACGCCATCGATGTCGGTCATGCGCTCGGCATCGAAACGCCGAAAGTCGGCATCCTGTCGGCGCTGGAGACGGTCAATCCGGCCATACCTTCCACGATCGACGCAGCCGTCCTGTCGAAAATGGCCGAGCGCGGCCAGATCAAGGGCGGTATCGTCGACGGGCCGCTGGCCATGGACAACGCCATCGACGTTCAGGCGGCGCTCACCAAGGGCATCACCTCGCTGGTTGCCGGCCATGCCGAAATCCTGATCGTGCCCAATCTCGAGGCCGGCAACATGCTCGCCAAGGAGTTGACCTTCGTCGCCCATGCGGAGGCCGCGGGCCTCGTCGTCGGCGCCAAGGTGCCGATCATGCTGACGAGCCGGGCCGACGACGACCGCGCGCGGCTGTGCTCCTGCGCGCTCGCCCTGCTCTACGAATACTGGCAGCGCACCGGCTCGGCCTATCCCTGCCCGCCGCTGGAGGGCAATGGCGGGGAGGCCGGCTGATGGCGACCGCAAAACCCGCCGTGCTGGTGATCAATTCCGGCTCCTCTTCCATCAAGTTCAAGGTCTATCTCGGCGAGGAACCGTTGCTCGGCGGCCAGGTCGAAGGGCTCGGCACCACACCGCGGCTTGCCGCGCGTTCCGCGAATGGAGAAGCGCTCGCAGAACGCGCCCTGTCGCCGGGCGAAGGCGGCAGCCATGAGGCCGCGCTCGGCGTCGTCATCGGCTTCCTCTCGCAGCGCTACGGCGATCTCGACATCGCCGCCGTCGGCCACCGTGTCGTTCATGGCGGCATCGACTATGCCGAGCCGATCCTGGTGACGGAGACCGTGCTGGCCGCTCTTTCGAAACTCTGTTCCCTGGCGCCGCTGCACCAGCCGCACAATCTCGCCGGCATCCGCGCCGCCATCGCCGCCTTTCCCGGCAAGCCGCAGGTCGCCTGCTTCGACACCGCCTTCCATCGCCACCATCCCTGGGTCAACGACACCTTCGCCCTGCCGCGCGCCTTTTTCGAGGAAGGCGTGCGACGCTACGGCTTTCACGGTCTCTCCTACGAATTCATCACCGGCCGCTTGAAGGAGGTGGCACCCGAGATCGCGGAAGGACGGGTCGTCGTCGCCCATCTCGGCAACGGCGCTTCGATGTGCGCCATTCGCGACGGCCGGAGCGTTGGCTCGACCATGGGCTTTTCCGCCCTCGACGGCCTGCCTATGGGCACGCGCTGCGGCCAGCTCGATCCGGGCGTCATTTTGTATCTGCTGCAGGAAAAGGGAATGAACGGCGACGAGATCGCCGATCTGCTTTATCACGAATCCGGTCTCAAGGGCCTGTCCAGCCTCACCAGCGATATGCGCGCCCTGGAAGCTTCCGACGACCCCGCTGCGAAACAGGCCATCGATTATTTCGTCTTCCGCATCCGGCGGGAGCTTGGCGCCATGGCCGCCATCCTGGGCGGCATCGACGGGCTCGTCTTCACCGGTGGCATCGGCGAGAACTCCGCCCTCATCCGCTCGCTCGTCTGCCGGGATCTCGGCTGGATCGGCATCGATGTCGACGAGGCAGCGAATAAATCAGGCGCCACCTGCATCTCGGGCAGGGATGCGGCCACGCAGGTCCTCGTTCTCAAGACTGACGAAGAGCGCATGATTGCCCGTCATACCCTTCATCTGATTAGCTCCTGATCCGGTCGGGGCAACGGGAATATTGCACATTCAGGGCAGGCAGCCAGTCAGCCGCACGGCATGGTCCTCTCTCCCTGAAGGGAGAGGGTCGGGGTGAGGGTCGAATAAGAGGGGTTGGCGCAGAATGCATGCCCTGACCCGCGCTCACTCTTTCGGCGTCGTCACTTCCCTGAGGCGGCCGCTGCCCGTCAGCGGCGTGGCTGCATTCTCAAGCGGTTCCAGCAGCGGCGCGAAATCCTCTGCCCTGGCCTGCACGAAGCCCGTCTCGACGCCGGTTTCGTCCGCCTGCCGCCAGGACATCAAAAACTCGGCCAGCCGCTCGCGAACGATCGGCGGCAGGTTCTTGCGTATGGCGTGCGGCGGATTGGGAATGGCCCGCGAAGCCCAGATCACCTTCAGCGAACGCGGCTCCATGATGCCGCGCGCCACCATGTCCCGCAGCGTGCCGCGGCTGAACCCCGCCGCCTCGTCGCCCTCAAGGCTCGACCAGCCGAGCGACGCGTCCGCCGCCCCGGTCATCACCAGTTCGGCCGCGCGGATCGGCCCGTCCGCCTGGACAATGGAGGAAAAGAACGTGCCGGGTTCCAGTCCCTCCCGGCGCATCGCCGCCAACGGCACCCGGTAGCTTGCGACCGAGAACGGCGGCGGCGCGGCAAGTTTCGCGCCCTCGAGATCCGCCAGTTCCCCGAAGTCGCTTCCCGTCCGCACCAGGATCACCGCGTGATAGGCCGGCGTGCCGTCCACCGCGAGCTGCACGCCGAGCGGTTCGATGCAGCGGCAGCGCTGCCAGGCATCGGCGAAGGCGGAGGCCGAAAGCGGCGCATAATGCACCTCGCCGTTGACGATTGCCTGCTGCAGCCGCGCAAGCGAGCCATAAGCGACAAGGTTTGCCGGAACGCCGAGCGCCTGCTCCAGCCCCGCGCGGAACGCCTCGTAGCGCAGGAAGCCGCGACGGTCGGGATCGTCGACGGCCTTCACCACCACGCCGATGCGAAGGGTGGGCAGCACCGCATATATTTCCGGGTCGAGCGGCACCGACCACGTCACCGGGCCTTGCGTATCCCATGGCGCGTCGTAATCGTCGGGCAGCGGCTGGTCGTATTCGTAGACCTCCGGCTCCGCTCCCTCCTCGTCGGCAATGTCCTGCGCCAGGACGGGCAGGGCGAACATGGTCGCGACACCGATCGCACCGCAAAGCATCGCAAGCGGCCGAAAGCGGCATCCAGGCTTCCCGTTCTGTGCTATTTCCGCCATCGGCATCGGTCGAATCGTATCGGAGAGCGACAATGGCAGTATCGGACAACGATAACGGCATTTCCATGCCCGACAGTGTCGTCTTCGACATCGGCAACGTCCTGCTCGAATGGGACCGCCGGCTGCTGTACCGCCAGATCTTCGCCAGCGAGGAAGAGGTGGAGCGCTTCCTGGCCGAGGTCTGCCCGATGGACTGGCACCTGGAATTCGACCGCGGCAGGAGCTTTGCCGACGGCATTGCCGAGCGCATCGCCCTTTTTCCGCACTACGAGGCCGAGCTTCTCGCCTATGACAGCCGCTGGAACGACACGATCCCGGGCGCCATCGAGGGGACCGTCGCCATTCTCGGCGAGTTGAAGGCCGCCGGCGTCCCGCTCTATGCGATCACCAACTTCAACCGCGACAAGTTCGATGACGCGATGGAGCGTTTTCCGTTCCTCGCCACGTCCTTCATCGACACTGTCGTTTCGGGCGACGAGCGGCTGATCAAGCCCGACCCGCGCATCTACCAGATCCTGTTTGCGCGCAACGACCTGCATCCGGGCCGCACGGTCTTCATCGACGACACGATGAAGAATGTCGAGGCGGCACGCGGCGTCGGCATGCACGCCCTGCATTTCAGCAGCCCGGACAGGCTGCGGCGCGACCTCGTGGATTTCGGATTTCCGCTGAAGTAGCGATCAGGCCTTGCCGTCGAAGGCTGAAAGCACGTTGACGCAGTTGACGCCGAGCGCGTCGACCGCATAGCCGCCCTCCATCACGAAGACGGTCGGCAGGCCAAAGCCCGCCAGTTCCTCGCCGAGCCGCAGGAAATCCTCGCTCGTCAGGCGGAACTTGGAGATCGGGTCGCGCTCGAAGGCGTCCAGCCCCAGCGACACCACCAGCGTGTCGGGCGCGAAGCGCGAAATCCGGTCGGCCGCCGCCTTCAGCGCCGTCGACCAGCCCGCCCAGTCGGTGCCGAGCGGCAGCGGGAAATTGACGTTGAAGCCTTCGCCCGCCCCTTCGCCGGTCTCGTCGGCATGGCCGAGGAAATAGGGATATTCTTCCAGCGGATCGGCATGCAGCGACAGGAAAAGGACGTCGCTGCGGTCGTAGAAGATCGCCTGCGTGCCGTTGCCGTGGTGATAGTCGACATCGAGCACGGCCACCTTTTCCGCTCCCGCGTCCCGCAGCCACTGCGCGGCGATCGCCGCGTTGTTGAGGAAGCAGTAGCCGCCGTAGAAGCCGCCATGCGCGTGGTGGCCCGGCGGGCGGCAGAGCGCGAAGGCCGCCCGCTCGCCGCCGGCGACGAGCTTGGCCGCGGTCAGCGCCGCATCCGCGCTGGCGCGGGCGGCGAACCAGGTCTCTTCGCCCAGCGGCGTGCCGGCGTCGAAGGAATAGCGGCCGAGCAGGCCGTCGATATGGTCGGGCACCGGGCTGGTGCGCAGTTCCCTGACCGGCCAGACGAAGGGAAAGGCCTCGCCGCTGCGCCCGGCATTTGTCCAGCGCTCCCAGAAGCTTTCAAGGAAGGTCAGGTAGTCGGCGGCATGCACCCGCGCCAGCGGATCGAGGCCGAATTCCTCCGGCGGCAGGATCTCGCCGAGCCCGGTTTCCAGAATGCGGCTGCGCACGATTTCCGCGCGCGAGGGAATTTCCACCGCCGGCTTCAGCATGCCGTCGGAAATCTCGTGTTTGGGATCGTGCGCCAGCTGGACGGGGGAAAAGATCGTCTTCATGGGAGGCCACCGGGGGATTTTCAGGTCGAAACGCGGGCGAAGCGCCGCTTGACTGCCCCCAGCTTATGACGGTGCCGGCTCCGTTGCACAAGCTTCCCCTGTTGAACGAGCATCCCCTATTGCACCAGTTTCATGGTGCCGTTGCGGATATCCACCTTGGAAAGCTTCGACAGGGCCGACATGCCGACAAGCGTAATGCCGAGCGCGCCTTCCGGCAACACCAGCGCCCTGACATTGGTCAGCCGGATCGTCCCGAGCCGGAATTCGCGGAGATCGACGGGCGCCGCTCTGGCCACGCCGTTTGCGGTACGGACGGAGGCGGTGAATTCGTCAGCGCGCGGGATCACGCCGGCCGACCGCGCCACGCTCATCGGCAGGGCGATTGTCGAAGCGCCCGTATCGATCAGCGCGTCGATCGCCCGGCCGTTCACCCAGGCCTTGGTGTAATAGTGCCCGTCGGATTTCGCCTGCAGCACCAGTATGCGCCCGCCGGAGGACGCAGCCGCCTTCGCCTCGACCGCCGCCGCCTGCTGCTCGGCCTGGAATCGCTCCATGACGTCCGGCACGACCAGTGCCGTCACGATCACCACGCCAAGAAGAGAAAGATACCGAAACATCGCTTTCCGCCGGCAAGACCTGTCGAGACAACCAAGTCTGCCCGGACAGGCTTACCGTGGCGTGAAACCTCGGCAGAAACAGGCAAAAGGCTTAACGAAACCTTGTCAAAGCTCCAGCCGTACGGCGTCCAGCCTGTCGGCTAGTGGTTCGATTCCGACATTTGCCTCCCTTGGCGGCATTCGCCCAAGCAAATGTCGGAATCAAATGAACCACTAGTAAATATATGATTCTAGTGGAGCTTTTGAATTTGACATTTGAGCGCCAGCCTCGCTGCAACCGGAACCCAAATGTCAAATTCGCTCCACTAGCGCCGCGATCGCGGCCTTGTCGGGCGAGCTTGTCTGCGCGCCCGTCGCCTGGCAGGCCAGCGCACCCGCCGCCGTCCCTTCCTTCAGGGCACGCTCCGTATCCGCGCCGCGGTCGAGCGCCGCCGCCAGCGCGCCGACGAAGGCATCGCCCGCGCCGGTCGTGTCCACTACGTCGATCTTCGGCGCCTTGACGCGCCACAGGATGTCGCCCTCGCGCGCCACCAGCCCGTCGCCGCCAAGCGTGATCACCGTCAGCCTGTCGGGGGATGACAGCACGCCCAGCAGGTCTTCCGGTGAGGCAGATGCGTCCGCCTTGCCCCGCTCGGCGGCAAGTTCCGCCGCCTCCTGCCGGTTGGCGACCAGAATGTCCACGTCGTCGACCAGCCGCGCCAGCCCGCCGCCAGCCGAAGGCGCCGCGTTCAGCAGCACCCGCGCCCGGTTGCGTCGCGCCATGGCGATGGCCTTCTCGATCGGCTCCAGCGCCAGTTCCCGCTGCAGCACGAGCAGATCGTGCTCGCGCACCTCGCCTTGCAGCCAGTCGGCGACCACCCGCGCGTTCACCCCGCTTGCGCACATGATCAGGTTCTCGCCGGCCGCATCCACGCCGATCATCGCGATACCCGTGGAGCCCGGCAGGTGCCGCACGTGGGACAGGTCCACCCCCGCCTTCTCCAGGTTCGCCAGCGCCGGCGCCGCATGGGCGTCATTGCCGACGGCGCCGATCATCCGCACGCGCCCGCCGGCACGCGCTGCGGCCAGCGCCTGGTTCGCGCCCTTACCGCCGGCAAAGGTCTGATGGTCCGGCCCCACCACCGTCTCGCCCGGTTGCGGCAGGCGCGGCAGAGCGACAACCAGATCGAGGTTGATCGAACCGAAGACGATGATCACGCCAGATCCCCTTTTTTGCCTTTCAGACCCAGCCGCCGTCCACGATATAGGTCTGGTTGGTGCAGGCCGAGGCCTCGTCGGAGGCGAAGAACACCACCACGCGCGCCACGTCGTTGGGATAGAGCTTGCGCTTCAGGCACTGGTGCTCGATCAGGTTTTCCTCGCCCTTCTCGTCGAGCCACAGGTCGATCTGGCGGTCGGTCAGGATCCAGCCCGGCGCAATGCAGTTGACGCGGATATTGTCGGGGCCGAGATCGCGGGCAAGCGAGCGGGTCAGTCCCACGATCGCCGATTTCGAGGCCGTATACGCCGCCATCCCGCCCTGGCCGATCATCCAGGAGATCGAGCCCATGTTGATGATCGAGCCGTTCTTCGCCGCCTGCATGTCCGGGATCACCGCCTTGGCGACGAAGAACTGGTGCTTCAGGTTCACCGAGATCCGCTGGTCCCAGTAGTCCGGCGTCATGTCCTGCCACGAGTGGCGCTCGTCATGGGCGGCGTTGTTCACCAGCACCGTGATCGGGCCGATCCGCCCGCGCAGGCGGGCGATCGCGGCTTCCGTCGCCGCGATATCGGTCAGGTCCGCCCTCTCGAAATGGACCTCGTGCCCGTTGCCGGCCAGTTCCGCGGCAAGCCTGCGCGACGGCTCCTCGGCGATATCGATGAACCCCACCCGCGCGCCTTGCCCCGCGAAGTGGCGAACGATCGCCTCGCCGATGCCGCTGCCGCCTCCCGTCACCAGCACCGGCCGGTCCTTCAGGCTTGGATAGCTTGCTCCGTACTGCATGGGCTACTCCCTCGCATGGATTTATTTTGCTATCCAAATTATATCGAACGGCGGCGCGCCGCAAAGCCTATTTCGTACCGTACATGCGGTCGCCCGCATCTCCCAGTCCCGGCATGATATAGCCATGGTCGTTCAGACGCTCGTCGATCGCCGCCGTGAACACCGGCACGTCCGGATGCGCCTTGTTGAACTTCTCGATGCCTTCGGGCGCGGCGAGCAGGCAGAGGAAGCGGATGTTGGTCGCTCCCCGCTCCTTGATCTTCTGCACGGCGGCAATCGCCGAATTCGCGGTCGCCAGCATCGGATCGACGACGACCACCATGCGCTCTGCCAGGTCTTCCGGCGCCTTGAAGTAATATTCGACCGGCTGCAGCGTCTCGGGATCGCGGTAAAGGCCGATATGGGCGACGCGGGCCGCCGGAACCAGCTCCAGCATGCCCTCCAGCAAACCGTTGCCGGCACGCAGCACCGAGGCGAAGACCAGCTTCTTGCCCTCGATGATCGGCGCATCCATCGGCTGCAGCGGCGTCTCGATCGGTACGGTGGTGATCGGCAGGTCGCGCGTCACCTCATAGGTCAGAAGTACCGAGATTTCCCGCAACAGCCGGCGAAAGCCCTGCGTGGAGGTTTCCTTCATGCGCATGTGCGTGAGCTTGTGTTGCACGAGCGGATGGTCGATGACGGTCGCGCCTGCCATTGTCTGCCCCTGTTTTCCGTTGTTTCCCCTTCATGCCGCGATCGGCGGCGAATTGGTAGCCCGTTTCGCCATCTGCCGCGCGCCTTTTCCCGCGCCTTCGCGCGCCACCTGTGCGTAATGGGGATTTGGCGGAGCATGTTGCCGCAGAAGGCGGTTACGAACGCTCCACACGCTCTTTTGTCATTCCCGCGAAGGCGGGAAGCCAGTAACCACTTGGTTTTATGGCAAAATCACCGTCGCCAATGCGGACTGGATGCCCGCCTGCGCGGACATGACAGCGTATGCGGCAACTGCTCTCGCCGACACGCCACCCCGGACCATCCACCCCCTCACTCCGGCGGGCGCACCTCGGTCACGGCGAGCTTCTTCAGCAGCCGATCTTTCGTCTGCCTGTCGCAGAAGGCCGCCTCGATCGCCGTGCGGGTGATCTGGCGCTGCACTTCGCCGTCCCAGCCGAATGTCGCCGAACAGGAGCGGTATTCGTTGCCGAGCGTGGTGCGGAAGAAGGGCGGATCGTCGGAATTCAGTGTGATGCGGCAACCGGCGCGCCTCAGCAGGTTGACCGGGTGGAAGCGCAGGTTCGTGTAGAGGCCCAACGCAACGTTGGAACCGGGGCAGACCTCCAGCACGATCCCTTCCTTGGCGATCCGCTCAACCAGCCCCTTGTCCTCGATCGCCCGGACCCCGTGCCCGATCCGCCGGACCCGGAGAAAATCGAGCGCGGCGACGATGCTCTCCGGTCCGCCGAACTCCCCGGCATGGGCGGTCAGTCCCAGGCCGCCCTCCGCGGCAAGGCGGAAGGCGCGCGCGAAATTCGCCGGATGGCCGGAACGCTCGTCGCCGGCAAGGCCGAAGCCCGTCACCAGCGGGTGGCCGTGGGAAATCACTTGCTCCGCGACCCGCTCCACCGCGCCCGAGCCGAAATGGCGCACGCCGATGGCGATCATCCGCCCTTCGATCCCCGTCTGGGTTTTCGCCCGTTCGATCCCCTCGGCAAGGCCCGCGACATAGTCGGCATAGGAGAGACCGGCCGCCGCCGCATGATCGGGCGAGATGGTGATCTCCGCATAGATCGCCCCTTCCGCCGCCAGCATGCGAAAATAGGTTTCGCTCAGCGCCATATAGTCTTCCGGCGTGCGGAACACCTGCGAGGCCCGGTCGTAGCAGGACAGGAACGAGGAGAAATCCGTCCAGGCATAGTGCCCCTTGCTGTCGAAGAGGCCCGCGCTGTCGATCCCGTATTTCGCCGCAAGCCGCTTCACGAGGTCCGGCATCGCCGCACCTTCGATATGCACATGCAGTTCTGCCTTCGGAATGACGTCGCTCTTCATGCCATCCACGATCTCAGAAGCCGCGCATCGGGCTGTTATCCGCCCGCTTCAGCCAGTTGTCCGCCGACCATCGTGCCGCACCATCGACCAGATGGAGCGCATAGGCGTGGCGGGATTTCGGCGAGCGGTTCGGCGCCGATTTATGCGGCACGAGACCATGCAGGATCACCAGCGTCCCTTGCGGCGCAACAAGCGCCGCGTCCTCGCCCCCAAAGGGCGTTTCGTCGAGCGTTTCCATCACCAGGGAGCCGTCGCGTTCCCGGAACCGCTGGCGCAGCGGCCCCTTGTGGCCGCCGGCGATGCCGTAGAGCCCGCCGTTGGTCTCGTCGGCATCCTCCAGCGCGAACCAGAAGCCGGTGCAGGTCAAGGGCGTGGTGTGCAGGAAGGTCGAATCCTGATGGCTGCCGACCTCCCCGCCGATATGCGGCGGCTTGAAGATATACATCGACTGGGCAAGCAGCGGCTCGGCCAACCCCAGCCCCTCGGCGGTGCGTTTCAATCTCGGATCGCGGGAAAACGCCTCGAAGACCGGATCGAGATCGTGCAGCGCATGGCCGACCTTGTTCAGCGCTTCCCGCTTCGGCCTGCTCAGCCTCCCGCTTGCATCGAAGGCTTCCTGTTCGAAGAAGAAGCGGATCTTGTCGCCGCTTTCTCGGAAATAGGCGTCGCGGGCATGCGACTGGCTGCCGGTCTCGAAGACCGACGCGGTCGTGGCCGGATCGAAGGCGTCGATCAGTTCGCCCATGCGCGCCTTCAACCGCTCGCAATCGGCCGCGCTCTTGTAGCCGCGCAGGATGAGAAAGCCATCCTCGGCATAGGCCTCGCGCATGGCCTGCGAGAGCACGCCATCGGAAGGGGCATCAAACCATCTCGCCTGCATGTCTTTTCCCGGCACCGCGAAACCCGAATCGCCCATCTCTTCGGCATCCAGCCGAAGCGATCATCGCACGAGGAAGCCTCGTCCCAAATCGTCATCCTCTTCAAGCCAAAAGCGCGCCTCGCCGTAAAAATGCGCCTTGCCGCCCACCCTGACGGTTACGGCCTTGTGGTCCTTGAGGGTTGCCGCTCCCTCGACCTCGCCCCAGAAGCGCGACCCGGTGATGCTTTCGAAGACCCGCCTTTCGCCGGGCTTCACCTGTCCGCGCGCATGCTGCTGCGCCAGCCGCGCCGTCACGCCGGAGCCGGTCGGGCTGCGGTCCACCTGCCCCTCGGCGAAGACACAGACATTGCGCGTCGGCCGTCCATCGGCACCCGTGCCGCCGTCGGTCAGGATGGCGCCGTAGAGAAAGCCCAGATCGGCGTGGTCGGGATGCAGGATCGGTGTCTCCCGGTTGACGCTTGCCGTCAGCGACGTCGCCGCGCGGATGATGTCGGCGACCGGCGACACGCCGATCTCAAGCCCGAGTTCCCTCGCCTCGACGAGCGCGTAGAAGGCGCCGCCATAGGCGACATCGCAGGTCACGCGGGCGAAGCCCGGCACCTCGACCTCCAGGTCGCGCTTCAGCAGGAAGGCAGGCACGGAGGAGAACCAAACCTCGCCGGCCCGGCCGTTCTTCACCGCCACATGCGCCGTCACCAGCCCGCAGGGGCATTCGATGCGCACCACCGTTTCCCCTTCGCGCACGTCGACAAGGCGGCGTTCCACCGCGTAGCGGCCAAGCGCGATGATCGCGTGGCCGCACATGGTCGAATAGCCTTCGTTATGCATGAAGAGGACGGCAAGATCGGCCTGCGGGTCGGACGGCTCGACCAGCAGCGCGCCATACATGTCCATGTGGCCGCGCGGCTCGAACATCAGGAACTTGCGCAGGCCGTCGAGGTTCTCCCGGACGTAGCGCCGCTTGTCGAGGATCGTCGCGCCCTCGATCGGCGGATAGCCGCGCGTGATGATGCGCAGGGGCTCGCCGCCGGTATGCATGTCGACCACCTCGATCGATATCGCTTCCATGCGCCCCTCCCTTGACCCGCGAAATGCCGGAAGATCACCGCGTCACAGGAACGACGCCCCGTGCCTGCCCGGCGCGATGCCCAGATGCGCCGCCACCGTCTCGCCGATATCGGCGAAGGTCGGCCGCGCGCCGATCGGCCGTCCCTCGATACCGGGGCCGAAACAGAGGATCGGCACATGCTCGCGCGTGTGGTCCGTGCCCTTCCAGGTCGGGTCGCAGCCGTGGTCGGCGGTCAGGATCAACAGGTCGCCGGCCTTCAGCTTCGCCTGCAGTTCCGGCAGCCGGCGGTCGAAGGCCTCGAGTGCGGCTGCATAGCCGGCCGGGTCGCGCCGGTGACCGTAGAGAGAGTCGAAATCGATGAAATTGGCGAAGACCAGATCGCCGTCGCCGGCCTTGTCGATGGCCTCCAGCGTCCTGTCGAACAGCGCGTCGTTGCCAGCTCCCTTCAGCACCTCGCTGACGCCTTGATGGGCAAAAATGTCTGAGATCTTGCCGATGCCGTAGACGCGGCGCCCCGCCGCCACCAGCCGGTCGAGCACGGTCGGCTCGGGCGGCAGCACCGAATAGTCGCGCCGGTTCGCCGTGCGCTGGAAGTCGGCCGCGCTTTCGCCGACAAAGGGCCGGGCGATCACCCGGCCGATATTCAGCGGATCGACCAGTTTGCGAACCGTTTCGCAGAGCCTGTAGAGCCGCTCCAGCCCGAAATGGTCCTCATGCGCTGCAATCTGGAACACGCTGTCGGCGGAGGTGTAGCAGATCGGCTTGCCGGTGCGTATATGCTCCTCGCCCAGTTCCTCGATGATCACCGTGCCCGAGGCGTGCCTGTTGCCGAGAATGCCCGGCAATTCCCCCTCGCGGATCACAGCCTCCGTCAGCTCGGCCGGAAAGCAGGGCTCGGTATCGGGGAAATAGCCCCAGTCGAAGGCGACGGGCACGCCGGCGATCTCCCAATGGCCGGACGGCGTGTCCTTGCCGCGCGAGGTCTCGATGCCGTAGCCCCACAGCCCTTTCGGCTCGCCGGCAAAATCCAGGCCCGCAGGATGGCGACCCGTCGAAAGCTCCGCTGCCCGGCCGAGGCCGAGCCGGTCCATCGCCGGCATCCTCAGCGGTCCCGCGCGCAGGCCCTCGCGGTCGGCCTTGCCCGCCTCGCAGGCGCTCGCGATATGGCCCAGCGTATCGGCCCCCGCATCGCCGAAGCTTGCCGCATCCGCCGCATCGCCGATGCCGAAACTGTCGAGCACACACACTATCGCGCGAGCCATTCTGGTCATTCCTTATTATCTTGTATTCGGAGCGATACGCTCTGCGATAACCGGGTGATCGGTCGCATCGCGCGCCTCGCCCACCGTATAGGCGGCAATGATCGCCTCGCTCGCCCGCCAGGCGCTTTCCTCGTCAGCAGCATGGACGATCGCCAGCGGCGCGTCGCTGTCGACAGAATGGGCGATGCCGGCAAGGTCGCTGAAACCGACCGACGGATCGATCACGTCCTCCGCGCGCCGCCGTCCGCCGCCAAGCTCGATCACCGCCACGCCCACGGCCCGCGTATCGATCGCCGTCACCGTGCCGGATTGCTTTGCATAGATCGCCCGCTCCACCGGCGCCTTCGCCAGATAGCTGTCGGCCCGCTCCATGAAATCGGCGGGTCCGCCAAGCGCGGCGACCATCCTGCCGAAATGTTCGGCCGCGTAGCCGCTCTCGAAGGCGTCGCGCATGCGCCTTGCGCCATCCTCCGCATTGCCGGCGATACCGGCGGTCGCCAGCAATTCGCCGCCAAGCGCCACCGTGACGTCATGAAGCCGGTTATCGATCGCCTTGCCGGTCAGGAAGTCGACGGCATTCCTCACTTCCAGCGCGTTGCCGGCAGCCGAGGCCAGCGGTTCGTTCATGTCGGTCAGAAGCGCCGTCGTCGGACAGCCCGCGCCATTGGCGACCGTCACCAGGCTCTCGGCCAGCGCCCGCGCCTCCTCCAGCGTCGCCATGAAGGCGCCCGAACCCCATTTCACGTCGAGCACCAGCGTCTGCAGCCCGGCGGCGAGCTTCTTCGACAGGATCGAGGCGGTAATGAGGTCGATGCTCTCCACCGTGCCCGTCACGTCGCGGATGGCGTAGAAGCGCTTGTCGGCGGGCGCAAGATCCGCCGTCTGGCCGATGATGGCGCAGCCGACATCTTTCACCACCTTGCGGAACAGCGCGTTGTCCGGCTGCGTCCTGTAGCCCGGTACGGCGTCCAGCTTGTCGAGCGTCCCGCCCGTATGCCCGAGCCCACGGCCAGAGATCATCGGCACCGCCGCGCCGCAGGCGGCAAGTGCCGGCGCCAGCATCAGGGAAACGTTGTCGCCGACGCCCCCGGTTGAATGTTTATCGACCACCGGGCGACCGATATCCGACCAGTCGAGCACCGTTCCGCTGTCGCGCATGGCGCACGTCAGCGCCACGCGTTCGTCGAGATCGAGCCCGCGAAAGAAGATCGCCATGGCAAGGGCCGCCACCTGCCCCTCGCTCACCGAACCGTCGGAGAGCCCCTTGACGAAATGGGCGATCTCCGCGCCCGCCAGCCGCCTGCCGTCGCGCTTTTGGCGGATCAGTTCCTGGGCGAGCATCTCAATAGCCCTCGCCAAGCTGCGCGGCCGTCCCGTCGAGCGCGGCAACCAAAGCGTCGAGCAGCCCGCTCGCGCCGAAGCGGAAGGTCTGCGCGCAGACCCAGTTCGCCCCCAGGATCTTGTCGGCGATCGCAAGATACGCCCCGGCGTCGGCGATGGTGCGGATGCCGCCGGCCGGCTTGAAACCGACATCGATGCGGCCGTGCCTGCGGTTTTCCTCGATCACGGTAAGCATGATCTCGGCCGCCTCCGGTGTCGCGTTCACCGCCACCTTGCCGGTCGAGGTCTTGATGAAGTCAGCGCCCGCATCGACGGCAAGCTGCGAGGCGGCGTGGATCAGCAGCGGATCGCCGATCTCGCCCGTCTCCAAAATTACCTTCAGCTTCGCCTCGCCCGCCGCCTTCCTGACGCGGCGGATCTGTTCCTCGGCAAAACCCGGACGGCCCGCCTTGAACGCGCCATAGGCCATCACCAGGTCGATCTCGTCGGCGCCGTCCGCCACGGCCTTCGCCGTCTCGTCCACCACCTCCAGCGTCTTCTCGCCGCCATGGGGAAAGTTCACCACCGTCGCGATCTTCACGCCCGAACCGGCAAGCAACGGCCTGGCATCGGCCACGAAGCGCGGCCAGATGCAGATCGCCGCCACATTGCCATGCGCCGTCACCGCCCTGTCGCAGAGGATCGCGACATCCTTCGCCGTGCAATCGTCGTTCAGATTCGTCAGGTCGACGAGCGGCAGGGCGCGCTTGGCAATGGCTTTGGGGTCGAAGTCAGGCATCGTTCAGCTCTTTCAGGAATGCGCGGATCAGCCGCTTCAGCCGGTCCACGGCCGTCAGCGCGGTGGATTTGGTCTCGTCATGGGAAAGCGCGTGCGCCTGCATGCCGGCGCCGAAATTGGTGATCGTCGAGATCGCCGCCACCCGCATGCCGAGATAGCGGGCGAGGATCACCTCCGGCACGGTGGACATGCCGACCGCATCCGCTCCCAGCGTCTTCGCCATGCGGATCTCCGCCGGCGTTTCGAAGGAAGGGCCGGAGAACCACATGTAGACGCCCTCGCCGAGCGCGATCCCTTCCGCCTCCGCCGCCGCCTTCAGCTTGGCTCGCAGCTCCCCGTCATAGGCCCGGCTCATGTCGAGGAAGCGGCGGTCGTCCTCCTCGCCGATCAGCGGGTTCATGCCCGACCAGTTGATATGGTCGGTGATCAGCATCGCCGATCCGGGCGCCAGATCCTCGCGCAGCGATCCGGCCGCGTTGGTCAGTAGCAGCGTGTCGCAACCCAGCGCCTTCAGCATCTCGATAGGCGTGCGCATGATATCGGCCTGGCCGCTTTCGTAGTAATGCGCCCGGCCCGAAAGCGCCACCACAGGTACGCCTTCGAGGCTTCCCGCCACGATCTGGCTGCTGTGCGAGGACACGGTCGAGACGGGAAAGCCGGTCAGGTGCGAATAGGGAATGCGCACCGCGTCCTCGACCTCGTCGGCCAACTGCCCGAGGCCGGAGCCCAGGATCATCCCCACCTTGTAGCTGCCGTCGCGCGCCGCCTGCACGATATCGGCGCATTCCTTGCCATAGCCGCTCGTCACGATTTGCGGTCCTCTCCATGCAGCACGAAACCGGCCGGCAGCAGGTCCGCCATCCGGAAGCTCTTCATCAACCCCCCGGTGTCGCAGACATGCACGCTCGCCTCGCCGGGGGCGAATTCGGCAAGCCGCTGCCGGCAGCCGCCACAGGGCGTGCAAAGCGCGGCGTCGGCGGTCACCACCGCCTCCACGATGCGTCGGCCCCCGGCCGCCACCATCGCGCCTATTGCCGTCGTCTCCGCGCACCAGCCTTCCGGAAAGCTTGCGTTTTCCACGTTGCAGCCGGCGAAGATGCGCCCGTCGTCGGTCAGCACCGCAGCCCCCACCGCAAAGCGCGAATAGGGCGCGTGGGCATTGAGGCGCGCTTTTTTCGCGGCCTCGAACAACTCGTCGAAACGGCTCATGTGCGTTCCTTCACATAGGCGACGCCGCCGGCCTTCGGCGGCACGGCGCGGCCGATGAAGCCGGCAAGCAGCACCACAGTCAGGATATAGGGCAGCGCCTGGAAGACCTGCACCGGCACCTGCCCGATCACCGGCAGCGGTTGGCCTTGCAGGCGGATCGCCAGCGCATCGAGGAAGCCGAAGAGCAGGCAGGCGAACATCGCCGGCACAGGCCGCCACTTGGCGAAGATCAGCGCGGCCAGCGCGATGAAGCCGCGCCCCGCCGTCATGTCCTTGATGAAACCCGCCGACTGCGCGGTGGACAGATAAGCGCCCGCCACGCCGCACAGGATACCGGTGCAGATCACCGCCCGGTAGCGCAGCCACGTCACCGAAATGCCGGCCGTATCGACCGCCGCCGGATTTTCGCCGACGGCCCTGAGCCGCAGGCCGAAGCGCGTGCGGTAGAGCACCCACCATGTCAGCGGCACGCTCAGGAAAGCCACATAGACCAGCAGGTTGTGACCGGAGAATAGCTCCGAATAGAGACCGCCGATCACCGGCACGTCACGCAGGCTGTCGGCGAAGGGCCAGGTAATGTCGGTGAAGCGCGCCTCCTGCGGCAGGCGCGGCGTCTGTCCGCCCTGCTGGAACCACGCCTGGCCGAGCAGCGCCGTCAACCCGATCGCCAGGAAGTTGATCGCCACGCCCGAGACGATCTGGTTGCCGCGATGGGTGATGGAGGCAAAGCCGTGCAGCAGCGCCAGCGCGATGGAAGCCGCGATACCGGCGGCAAGGCCTGCCCAAGCGGAACCGGCAAGGGCCGCCACCGCGCCGGCGGCGAAGGCCGCGCCGAGCATCTTGCCCTCCAGGCCGATGTCGAAGACGCCGGAGCGCTCCGAATAGAGGCCGGCGAGGCAGGCCAGCAGCAGCGGCGTGGAAAGCCGCACGGTGGAATCGAGAATGAGGATCAGCATGTCGAACATGGGCGCTTTTCCTCAGGCTGCCTGGGCGGCGGTTGGCCGGAATGCCGCGAGAAGGCGCACCAGCCCCGGGCGGAACATATGCTCCAGCGCGCCGGCGAACAGGATGACGAGGCCCTGGATCACCACGATCATGTCGCGGGTGATCGCGGGCTTTTCGAAGGCCAGCTCCGCGCCGCCCTGATACAGCATACCGAACAGGATCGAGGCTAGGATAATTCCGACCGGATGGGCCCGGCCCATCAGCGCCACGGCGATGCCGACGAAGCCGTAACCGGAAACGAACTCGATCAGCAGCCGGTGCTGCGAGCCCATGATCTCGTTAATCGCCATCATGCCGGCAAGCCCGCCGGAGATCATCATCGTCACCACGGTGATGCGGACCGGAGAGATGCCCGCATAGACGGCAGCGACCGGATTGGCGCCGAAGGTGCGGATCTCGTAGCCAAGCTTCGTGCGCCAGATCAGCGCCCACACGGCCATGCAGCACATGAGGGCGACGATCAGCGACAGGTTGAGCGGCGCGGTGCCGAAATCGGCGCCCGGAATGACATCCTGCAGGAACGGCAGTCGCCCGCCCGGCTCGAAGGTGCGGGTTTCCGGCTGCATCGAGCCCGCCTTTGCCATCACGTTGACGAGCAGATAGACCATCAGCGAGGCGGCGATGAAGTTGAACATGATGGTGGTGATCACCACGTGGCTGCCGCGCTTGGCCTGCAGGATCGCCGGCACGAAGGCCCAGGCCGCGCCCGCCGCCGCGGCCCCCAGCACCGCGAAGGGCAACGTCACCCACCAGGGTACGTAACGGTCGAGCGCCAGGCAGGCGAGCGCCACGCCGAGGCCGCCGAGATAGGCCTGCCCCTCGCCGCCGATATTGAACAGTCCGGCGTGGAAGGCGACCGCCACGGCAAGCCCGGTAAAGATGAAATTCGTGGCGTAGAACAGCGTGAAGCCAATGCCCTCGTTCCAGCCGAGCGAACCCCAGACGAGGATCTTCACCGCCTCGACCGGATTCTCGCCGATGAAGAGCACCACGAGGCCCGAGGCCAGGAACGCGGCTGCGAGGTTGAGTGCCGGCATCAGGCCGTAATCGGCCCAGCGCGGCAGGGCTCCTCTAGTCATTCCGCCGCCTCCCGGTTAACGCCGGCCATCATCAGGCCAAGCTCGCCTTCGTCCGTTTCCGGCGGCCTTTCGCCGACCAGCGCCCCGTCGAACATCACCAGCACCCGGTCGGCCAGCGAGCGGATCTCGTCCAGCTCGACCGAAATCAGCAGGATCGCCTTGCCCGCGTCCCGCAGTTCCACCAGCCGGCGGTGGATGAACTCGATGGCGCCGATATCGACGCCGCGCGTCGGCTGGCCCACCAGCAGCACCGCCGGGTCGCGCTCGATCTCGCGCGCCAGCACGATCTTCTGCTGGTTGCCGCCGGAGAAATTCGCCGTCTTCAGCAGGCAGTTGGGGGGGCGGATATCGTATTTCTCGATTTCGCCGCGAGCGGCGTCGCGGATCGCCTTGATGTCGAGGAACGCGCCCTTGCCGTAGGCCGGATCGCGGTGATAGCCGAGGATCGCGTTCTCGTATTCGAAGAAGCGGGTGACGAGGCCCATCCGGTGCCGGTCTTCCGGCACATGGGCGACACTGAGCGCGCGAATCCTGGAGGGATCGATATCGCGCCGCGTGGGATCGACCGCCGTGCCGTTTACCTCGATCCTGCCGGCGACCGCATGCCGGATGCCGGCCAGCGTCTCGATCAGTTGCGACTGGCCGTTGCCGGAAACGCCCGCAATGCCCACGATCTCGCCTTCGCGCAGGTCAAACGACACGTTTTTCACCACGTCGACGCCGCGGCTGTCGCGCACGGTAAGGTCGCGCACCGACATGACGGTCCGGCCCGGTTCGCGCGGAGCCTTGTCCACCCGCAGAAGCACCCGGCGTCCGACCATCAGTTCGGCGAGCTCCGTCATCGAGGTCTCCGCCGTCTTGCGGGTTGCCACCATCTCGCCCCGGCGCATGATCGACACCGTGTCAGTCACCGCCATGATCTCGCGCAGCTTGTGCGTGATCAGCAGCACCGTCTTTCCCTCGTCGCGCAGCACGCGCAGGATGCGGAACAGGTGATCGGCCTCCGCCGGCGTCAGCACGCCGGTCGGCTCGTCCAGGATCAGGATATCGGCGCCGCGAAACAGCGCCTTGAGGATTTCCACGCGCTGCTGGAGGCCGACCGGCAGATCCTCGATCAGCGCGTCGGGGTCGACCCGGAGATCGTAGTCATCGGCCAGCCGCTTCAGTTCCGCCCGCGCCTTCGCCACGCCCCGGCCGAGCAGGCCGCCGCCCTCGGCGCCCAGAACCACGTTTTCCAGCACGGTGAAATTCTCCACCAGCATGAAATGCTGGTGCACCATGCCGATGCCGTGCGCGATCGCCGTCTTGGAATCGGGAATGTCGACCCGTTTGCCGTCGACCAGGATCTCGCCCTCGTCGGCCTGGTAGAAGCCATAGAGGATCGACATCAGTGTCGACTTGCCGGCGCCGTTCTCGCCGACGATGCCGTGGATCGAGCCCTTGGCGACCGTGAGGTCGATCGCCTTGTTGGCGTGGACGGCGCCGAAGCTCTTGTCGATTTTCTTCAGTTCGATGGCGGGCGTCATGAAAGCGCCTCCACGGCCGGCGGCAGCGCCGCGCACCGGATCGATTCATTCGGAAGCAACGAAAAATGCGTCCGCCGACGGACCGGCGGACGCATCGCACCTGCCAATCAGAACGGGCAGTTCTGGTCGGCCATGTAGTCGTGCACTTCCACCTTGCCGGAAATGATGTCGCTCTTGGCCTTTTCGACCGCCGCCTTCATCTCCTCGGTGACCAGCGCCTTGTTGTTGTCGTCGAGCGCCCAGTCCACGCCGCCTTCCTTGAGGCCGAGCACGTAGACGCCGGAGGTCCACTTGTCGTCCTTGGCGTCGCCGAAGGCGGTGGCCACGGCAACGTCGACGCGCTTCAGCATGGAGGTCAGCACCGAGCCCGGATGGAGGCCGTTCTGGTTGCTGTCCACGCCGATGCCGAGCTTGCCGGCGTCGGCCGCCGCCTGCAACACGCCGATGCCGGTGCCGCCGGCGGCGTGATAGATCACATCCGCGCCGCGATCGAACTGCGACTTGGCAAGCTCGCCGCCCTTGACCGGATCGTTCCAGGCCGCGCCCGTCGTGCCGGTCATGTTCTCGAACACTTCCGCGCCCTCCTTGGCCGCCAGCGCGCCCTGCTTGTAGCCGCAGGCGAACTTGCGGATCAGCGGAATGTCCATGCCGCCGACGAAGCCGACCTTGCCGGACGAGGAGGCGAGTGCGGCCAGCGTGCCCACCAGGTAGGAGCCTTCATGCTCCTTGAACACCACCGAACGGACGTTCGGCGCATCGACGACCGCATCGACGATGGCGAACTTGGTGTCGGGAAATTCCGCCGCGACCTTCGCCAGCGCGTTTTCGTAGGAGAAGCCGATGGCGACGACCGGGCTCATGCCGTTGCGGGCGAAGCGGCGCAGGGCCTGCTCGCGCTGGGAGTCGTTCTGGATCTCGAAATCCTGATAGTCGATCCCGCTTTCCTTCTTGAACTGCTCCGCGCCCGTATAGGCCGCCTCGTTGAAGGACTTGTCGAACTTGCCGCCGAGGTCATAGGCGACGGCCGGCTTGATATCCTCCGCGAAGGCCGAGGCCGACAGGATGCTGCCTGCCATCAGAATTCCAAGTGCTGCGATCTTCCTCACGTTCCACCTCCGTTTTATTCGAAGCTTCTTCAAGCTGTCTTTCGCTGTTTCACGCCGATTTCGGCCGCCAGCGCGCGCGCCAGCGCCTCGTCCGCCACCAGATCGGTGACCACCCCCGTCCGCAAGGCGGCCAGCGTCGCCAGCCGCTTCCCCATCCCCGCAGCCAGCGCCACCACGCGCTTGCCGCGAACCTCGTCGTAATGCAGGCCGACAGCCTGCTCGCCGAGTTGGTTGGGAACCGGATTTCCATCGACATCGACAAAGCGGCCCATCAGGTCGCCGCAGGCGCCGTCCTCGATCAGCCGCGCCTGTTCCGCCTGCGAGATCAGCCCGCGGCGCACCAGATGACCCTCGTCCTCGATCGAGCCGATGCCGATCACGAAGAGGTCCGAGGAGCGGGCGAGATCCAGCATCGCCTGCACGCTCTTCTGGCTCAGGAACATCGCCTTTTCGCCGGCGCTTTCGGCAAGATAGGGCACCGGCAGATAATATCCCTCGCCGCCCGTGCGCTCCACCATCTGCTGGACCACGTCATAGGGATTGGCCGAAAGCTTGCGCGTCAGCGAGCCGGAGATCGAAATCACCCGCAAATCCGGCCGCTGGATCTTCGGCATCGCTTCCACGGTCGCCTTCAGCGTGCGGCCCATGCCGACGCCGACCTGGGCAACCGAGGCGTTGGATAGAAAATTCGCGAGATGGGCGCTCGCCACCTCCGCAACCGCCCGGATTGCGGCGGTCTCGTCATCATGGCCGAGATCGGGAGCGATCAGGCAGGAGGACAGGCCGAAGGCGTCGCAGATGCTGCCTTCGAGCTCGAGGCATTCGCTCGGCCGCCCCTCGACACGGAACCTGACGAGACCGGACTTCTGGGCATGCGAGATGAGGCGGTGGATCTTGGCCGAGGACATGCCGAGGCGCTCGGCGATCTCGCCCTGCGTCGCCCCGCCGACGAACGACATCCACGCGGCGCGGATCGCCATGTTGGTGGTCCAGTCGCTCTCGCCGTCCGCCATGACCGGCCTCGCTCCCCCGCCTGTCCGCCGCGGCCGCGTCTTCGGCGGCTTCGCGAAAATTTATTCACCTGCTGAGAATTCTTTCAGACCAGAAATCCGGGAAGAGGTCAAGCAGCCTGTCGACCAGGCGGCGAATTTGTTTCCGGCAGACCAAAACGCACCGGATGCGACGTGAAAGATCGGCAAATCGTTGCCGGCGGATTCCGCAAATCCAACCTGTCGCGACAAGCGGATACCAAACCCGTTCACGAATTCGTAAGAATTAATCCTTCTTCGCAAGTTATTTCGGCAATTGCTCAAAACAGAGGCGTCAGTTTCCGTAAAAACCCTCAGGCCTGAAGTAACCGGTTGCCGCAATTTCGGGCAAACCCGTACAGGAATATTACGAAAGCGCAATTTCTTTTGATGCCATGTAGATTGATTCGTAGAGACTTTCGCTTGTGGCACGGTCGTTGCTTAGTCATATTTATATTTGCCGACTCAGTAAAAGACGGATCAAACTTCGCAATGTGAGTCGCATCGAAAGAGTTTCGAAAAGGAAAAGCCAACGACGTCAACGGAGAAAACAGGGGGAGGAGCGCTCGTAAAGCAGAAGGAGAATGACCTATGCATTCTTTGTGCGAGTCGTATCCGATAAAACGCGTAATCTTCAAGTTGAATGCTGCGTTTTTTGCGTTCCTTCTCATGATTGCCCCCGCGGTTTCGGCCGGTATGGGACCCGTTCACCAAAGCGCGATACCGGCCACGACCGAGGTCGATGTCGAGCTCGTCCTTGCCGTCGACATCTCCCAGTCGATGGATCGCGACGAACAGGAAATCCAGCGCGCCGGCTATGTCGCCGCCCTGACGTCACCGGAAGTCCTGGAGGCGATCCGTTTCGGCCCGATCGGCCGTATCGCCGTCACCTACCTGGAATGGGGCGGCATCGGCGAACACTTTGTCGTCGCCGAATGGGCGGTGATCAGCGACATGCAGACGGCCCAGGCTTTCGCGGGCAAGGTCGCGGAAGCACCGCTGCACCAGAAGCAGCGCACCTCGATCGCTTCCGCCCTCGGCCAGGCCGTCACCATGGTTCAGGTCAACGAATTCGAAGGCCTTCGCAAGGTCATCGACATTTCCGGCGATGGCCCGAACAACCAGGGCGGCAAGGTCACCGAGAGCCGCGACGCCGCACTTGCCTCCGGCATTACCATCAACGGCCTGCCCTTGATGATGAAGAACGAGCAGAACGCCTGGCAGGGCATTCTCCACCTCGATCATTACTACGAGGATTGCGTGATCGGCGGCCCCGGCGCCTTCGCCATTCCCGTCCGGTCGAAGGAAGGCTTTGCCGATGCGATCCGCATGAAGCTGGTGCTGGAAATTGCGGGCCTGTCGCCGAATTCCGATGCCCGCGTCATGCCGGCGGCCGGCCGCGAAAGGGTGAGCTGCGCTCTCTTCGATTGAGGTTGGAGCAAACCGGAAGCAGGCGGAAACGCACGGCATGATTGTGCGAAATTTCCGCCGCGCTCCGGTTGCCGTCCGCGCCCGTCGGCGCAACGGTGTGGCGCGAAAGCATGCGCCGACCCCGTGCGCGAGCCGCAACCATCTGAAATAACTATCTTTAATGCCGCAAGTGCGCCCATCGCATTCAGGGAGTGGATCGAATAAGCTCTGGCCAGAAACGTCGGATTCTGCCACACTGAACGGTGCGGCATTGAACTCGGGCCGATCGGGCTCGCTCCTCCTGCAAGTATTGCGGGCAGAGCTTGCCTGGAGCGCTTGTCCTGAAAGCGGGATCGCTTTCGTGGCAAGAAATCGCTCAAGGATCGGTATCCTGAGCATATCCTTGTCGCCAGACCCGAGTCAGGTTTGGCGGGATATGTTCAGGATGACATTCGATGCATTCTTGCCGTGGGCGCGGATGCTGCCTTTGTCGGTCCGGTTTGTTTCGGAACGGCAGCCGTCATTGGCGGCATGGCGCTTGAGCCAATCGAGGCATCGGTCAGGCCGATGCTCCGGGAACGGAGCCGAGCCATGCGACTGCGTACAGTATTTTCGTATATGCGAAGCCGGCTCCCGAGGCCCGGCGACCGGAGTTTCACACGCCGCGACAAGGTCCTGGCGCTCTTCACCGGCCTGCTGGCAGCGAGCCTTGGCCTCATTGCGCCGGGCCAGTCCCGGGCCGAGGAGGTCGACCTCCTTCTCGTCCTTGCCGTCGATATCTCCTATTCGATGGACGAGGACGAACAGCGCCTGCAGCGAATGGGCTATATCGAGGCGATCACATCGGACGAAGTGCTGATGGCGATCCGTGAAGGCCTCACCGGCCGCATTGCCGTTGCCTATACCGAGTGGGCGGGCGCCACCACCCAGCGCGTGCTGGTCGACTGGCACATCATCGCCGACCGCGACGATGCCGAGCAATTCGCCGGCGCGCTTGCCGAAGCCCCGATATCGCGCGCCTACCGCACGTCGATCGGCGAAGCCCTCTATCACGCGGCCGACCTGCTGGAAAAAGCTCCGCACCAGGCTTATCGGAAAGTCATCGACATTTCCGGCGACGGACCGAACAACCAGGGCCGCAACGCCCCGGGAGCGCGCGACGCCGCCGTGGAAAAGGGCATCACGATCAACGGGTTGCCCCTGATGCTGAAACGTCCTGTCTACGGCTGGTTCGACATCGAGGATCTGGACCGCTATTTCGCCGATTGCGTGATCGGCGGGCCGGCCGCGTTCTCGATCCCCGTTCGCGATACGGAAATTTTCCCCGAAGCGATCCGGCGCAAGCTGGTGCTGGAGATTGCCGGACGGCAGTCCGGGCCGCAGCAGAGGCGGGAACCGGGCCACGAGCCAGGCATTTGGCCGGATATGCCGGCGGAAAACGGGGACAGGGACGGCAGGGTCACCCGCGCCGCGCAGGAATACGACCCCTTCTGCCTGATCGGCGAGAAATTGTGGATGCAGCGCATGCTGAACGGCGACCGGTAGCCCGGCGGGAAACCCGTGGATGCGAAGGGGGTTTATTGTGCCTCGACAAGAGGGTAAACCCGGTATCCTTTCCCGATTTCCCTGAAAGCCTGAGCCATGCAAGACGCCGATAGTCCCAAGCCGATGCTGGCGCTGGTCGCACATGACGCCAGGAAGGACGCCATGGTCGATTTTGCCCGGCGCAACGCGACGAAGCTTGCCGATTACCGCCTCGTGGCCACCGGCACCACGGGCGGGCGCATCAAGGAAGCCTGTCCCCAACTGGACGTGACCCCGCTGAAGAGCGGGCCGCTCGGCGGCGACCAGCAGATCGGCGCCCTGATTGCCGAAGGCGCGCTCAACGGGCTTTTCTTCTTCGTCGACCCGCTGACGCCCATGCCTCATGACGTCGATGTCAAGGCGCTGATGCGGCTTGCACTTGTCTACGACATCCCGATGGCTCTTAATCAGGCAACGGCGGAGATCCTGCTTCGCTCCGCCCGGCTGTCCGGCCTGGCGACTTCTTCCCAGACACCCGAGATTTCCAAGCTCCGCCAATGACGCTTCAAGCCAATACCCTTCGCGCGCTGCGTTTTCCCGTCCTGATCGCCGATATCGGCGGCACCAACGCCCGCTTCGCCCTGGTCAGCGACGCCCACGCGGCGACACAGGTCTTCGGGCAATGCCCGACCGAGGCCCATCCCGGCTTTGCCGAGGCGGCGACCGCGATGGTGCTGGACAAGACCTCGCTTCTGCCGCGCACGGCGGTACTGGCGGTCGCAGGCCCCGTTACCGGCGACCGGATTCCGCTGACCAATGCCAATTGGGTGATCGAGCCGAAGCGCCTGCTGGAGGATATGAACCTCGACGCGGTGATCGTGCTGAACGACTTCGAGGCACAGGCGCTCGCCCTGCCCGGCCTTGAAGGAAATGACGTCGAGGCGATCGGCGGCGGAACGGCCCTGCCGTTCGGCGCGAAGGTGGTGGTCGGCCCGGGCACCGGCCTCGGCGCGGCGGCCATGGTGCATGCGCACGAGACCTGGGTGCCGATTCCCGGCGAAGGCGGCCATGTCGAATTGGGCCCGGTCAGCGCGGACGACGAGAAGATCTGGCCCTTCATCGAGCGCCAGGACGGGCGGATCGGTGCTGAGCGGATCATTTGCGGTGCCGGTCTCCTGCGCCTCGCGCGTGCGGTCGCCAGGGCCGACGGCGCCGAACGCAGCTATGCAAGCCCCGCCGACGTCACCGACGCGGCGGATGCGGGCGATGACGTCGCGCTGCACACGATGGAGGTTTTCGCCCGGGCGCTTGGACGGGTGTCGGGCGATTTCGCGCTGACCTTCCTTGCCCGCGGTGGCGTGTTCCTGGCAGGCGGGATTGCCCCCAAGATCGACCGCTACCTGAAAACCGGCGCTTTCCGCGCCTCCTTCGAGGCCAAGGCGCCGCATGCCGCGCTGATGAAAACGATCCCCACCTTCCTCGTCCGCCACGCCAATCCGGCGCTGGAGGGCCTTGCCTCCTTTGCCCGTACGCCGTCGCTCTTCGCGGTGGAACTGAATGGCCGCAAGTGGGAACGGGATTGCGAGAACCGCGCGGCCTCCTGAACCGGCCGATACCTCCCTCAGGCGGATGACCGGCATGCGTGAGCGGCCCGAATTTTCCGAACCGCTGCCGATCGATGCGGTCCTGCCTGACCTGCTTGCAACGCTGGAAGCGCGCAATTCCGCCGTGCTGGTGGCCGAACCCGGTGCCGGCAAGACGACCCGCGTGCCGCTGGCATTGCTCGACGCCTCCTTCGCGCAGGATGGCCGCATCATCGTGCTGGAGCCGCGCCGGCTCGCCGCTCGCGCCGCCGCGCGCCGCATGGCCGAAACCCTTGGCGAAAGGCCGGGCGAAACCGTCGGTTACCGGGTGCGCATGGAAAGCCGCGTTGGGCCGAAGACCCGCATCGAAGTGGTGACAGAGGGCGTCTTCACCCGGATGATCCTCGACGATCCGGAACTTTCAGGCATCTGCGCGGTCCTGTTCGACGAATTTCACGAGCGCTCGCTGGACGGCGATCTCGGCCTTGCCCTGGCGCTCGACGTTCAGGGCGCGCTGCGCGAGAATCTGCGCCTTTTGCCGATGTCGGCGACGATCGACGCGAAAGCGGTCGCAGGTCTCCTGAACGACGCGCCGGTCGTCGCCTCGACCGGCCGGTCGTTTCCGGTCGAGACCCGCTATCTGGGGCGTGATCCGGCACGGCGCATCGAGGACGATACCGTCGGCGCGGTCCGCAGGGCGCTCTCCGAGGAGGACGGCTCTCTTCTCGTCTTTTTGCCCGGTCAGGGCGAGATCATCCGCGTTGCCGAAAAGCTTGCTCCCCTCGTCGCCGCCAATGTCGATATCGCGCCGCTCTACGGCGCACTGGACGGCAAGGCGCAGGATGCGGCGATCCGCCCCGCGCCGGCCGGTCGGCGAAAGGTAGTGCTGGCAACCGCGATCGCCCAGACGTCGCTCACGATCGAAGGCATACGCGTCGTCATCGACAGCGGCCTTGCCCGCGTGCCGAAATACGAGCCGGCAACGGGGCTTACCCGTCTTGAGACGGTGAAGCTGTCGCGCGCCGCGGCCGACCAGCGGCGCGGTCGTGCCGGGCGCACGGAGCCTGGCACCTGCTATCGCCTGTGGGACGAGCCGCAGACGGCAGCGCTTGCCCTGCAGGACCGGCCTGCAATCCTCGAAGCCGATCTGTCCCGTCTCGTACTCGACCTTGCACTTTGGGGCGTCGGCGATCCGGCAACTCTCGCCTTTCTCGATCCGCCGCCGCAGGGCGCATGGCGGGAAGCCGTCTCCCTGCTCGAAAGCCTCGACGCGCTGGATGCGGATGGCCGCATAACGGAGGCCGGCCGCAAGCTCGCCGGACTGCCGCTCGAACCGCGCCTTGCCCACATGCTGGTGGAGGCCGGCTCTCTCGATGCAGGCGGCCTTGCCGCAGATATCGCGGCTCTACTCTCGGAACCGGGGCTTGGCGGACGTTCCATCGACCTGCGCGACCGGCTGACACAACTGCGACGCGGCAATGGCCCAAGGATCCAGGAAGCGAAGGCCCTTGCACGACGCTGGCGCGAGATGGCAGGCCTTCCGCATGGAACCGCCTCGCAGGATCAGGCCGGGCCGATCCTGGCGCTTGCCTATCCCGATCGCATCGCCCGGAACCGCGACGGCAAGGGCGGCTTCCGCCTTGCCTCCGGACGGGGTGGCCTGCTCGATCCGGCCGATGGCCTCGCCACCTCGCCGTTCCTCGTTGTCGCCGATATCCAGGGTACGGCGGCGCGAGGACGCATCGCGCTTGCCGCCCCGATCGACAAGGCCGAAATCGAGGAGCGCTTCGCCGCCCATATCGAGGAGAAGACGGAAGTCGCCATCGAGGCGAACGGAGCGGTGCGCGCGCGTCGGGTGCGCTGCTACGGCGCGCTCGTTCTTGCCGAGCGGCCCGAGCCGACCCCAGATCCGGACGCCATCGCCGAAGCTTTGATAAGCCTCGTCCGCAAGGCTGGCGTCGGCAGGCTTTCATGGTCCAAGGCGCAGAATGCGCAGCGCGCCCGCGTCACCTATCTGCACAAGGTGCTGGGCGAAGACTGGCCGGACCTTTCCGATACGGCTCTTGAGGCGTCCCTCGACGACTGGCTGAAGCCCTACCTCATCGGAAAGACGCGCCTGGACGCGATCGATGCGGATTGTCTGGGCACCGCCCTGTCCGCGCTTTTGCCATGGTCGCGCATGGCGGAACTCGACCGGTTGCTGCCGAGTCACTTTCATGCACCATCCGGCTCGCAGATACCGATCGATTATGATGCACCAGAGGGACCAACATTGCGCATTCGCGTACAGGAATTGTTCGGTCTCGACCGGCATCCGGCCATTGCCGACGGCAAGGTGCCCCTCATCCTGGAATTACTGTCGCCGGCCCACCGGCCGATCCAGATCACCCGCGACCTGCCGGGCTTCTGGCGCGGCTCCTGGGCGGACGTGAAAACGGATATGAAGGGTCGCTATCCCAAGCATCCCTGGCCCGACGACCCGATTGGCGCCGAAGCGACCAACCGGGCCAAGCCGAGAAAAGCATGAAGGCGGATCAATCGTCCGCCATGGCGATCAGGCTGGCATTGCCGCCGGCTGCCGCCGTGTTGATCGACACGACCTGCTCCAGCGCGAAGCGGGTGAGATAGGCCGGGCCGCCCGCCTTCGGACCGGTGCCGGAAAGGCCGGAACCGCCGAAAGGCTGGGTACCGACCACCGCGCCGATCATGTTGCGGTTGACATAGACATTGCCGACCGAAAGCCGGTCCACCACCGTCTTCACCGTGGCATCGATGCGGCTGTGGACGCCGAGCGTCAGGCCGTAGCCGGTGGCGGCGATGGTATCGAGCATTTTCGGCAGGTCCTTCGCCTTGTAGCGCACCACGTGCAGCAGCGGCCCGAACGTCTCCGCCGTCAGCTTCTCCGGCCCGCTGAGCTCGATGATATGCGGGGCCACCCAGAAGCCATCGGCAAGGCCGCCCTGCGGCCCCTTGCCCGCGAAGACGAGCTTCTCGGACGTCCGCATGACAGCGACATGCTCAAGCAGCTTGTCCCGGGCTTCCTTGTCGATCACGGGACCGACATCCGCTGCCGCATCGGCCGGGTCGCCAAGCTTCAGCTCGGCTGCCGCCCCCTTCAGCATGTCGATTAGCTTGTCGGCGACATCCTCCTGCAGGAAGAGGAGACGCAATGCCGAGCAGCGCTGGCCGGCGGAACGGAAGGCTGACATCACAACGTCGTCGGTCACCTGCTCGGGCAACGCCGTCGCATCGACAAGCATGGCGTTGATGCCGCCGGTCTCGGCGATGAGCGGCACGATGGCCCCTCGCTTTTCCGCCAATGTCCTGTTGATCGCCCAGGCCGTTTCCGTCGAGCCGGTAAAGGCGACACCGGCGACCCGCGGCTCCTTGACGAGCGCCGCCCCCACCGAGCCGTCACCCGGCACATAGAACAGCACGTCCTGCGGAACGCCCGCCTCATAGGCAAGCCGTATGGCCTCATAGGCGATCAGCGGCGTCTGTTCGGCAGGCTTGGCGATGACGGCATTGCCGCTGACGAGCGCTGCCGTGACCTGGCCAAGGAAGATCGCCAGCGGGAAGTTCCACGGCGAGATGCAAACGAATGTGCCTCGCCCGCGATGGCGATATCGGTTCTCCTCGCCGGTCGGCCCGGGCATCAAGGTGCCTTCTCCAAAGAGGGTGCGCGCCTCTGCCGCGTAGTAGCGGCAGAAATCCACCGCCTCACGGATTTCGGCTATGCCGTCTGGCAGCGTCTTGCCTCCCTCGCGCGCAAGGATCGCCATCAGCCGGTCGCGGTTCGCTTCCAGCAGATCGCCGAGACGCGAGACCGCCGCCGCGCGCTCCTCCACAGGTGTGCGCGACCAGCGCTGAAAGCCCTTCGCCGCCTGATCGAAGATTGCCCCGACCTGATCAAGCGGCGTGTCCGCGACGCTGCCGACGACCGTACGGCCATCGACAGGCGAAAGGACGGCGCGTCCCGCTCCCTTGAAGGACAGTCCGGCGCCAAGCGGCTTCGCATCGACCAGCGGCAACGAGAACTTGCCCATGCCTTCGACGAGGGCGAGGCGCGAGGCGGCATGGCCGAGTTCGACACCCTTCGAGTTTTTCCGTGTCTCGCCATAGAGATCGGCGGGAAGCGCGATGCGGCTGTTCTTCGCCCGCGTTCCGCCGGCAAGGGCATCCTGCGGCCGCGCGATCAACCGCCCGATCGGCACGCTGACATCGCCGACGGCGGAGACGAAGGAGGAATTGGCGCCATTTTCCAGCAGCCGGCGCACGAGATAAGCGAGAAGGTCGCGGTGGCCGCCCACCGGGGCATAGATGCGGCAGGGATGGCCGTCCCGCTCCGTCACCGCCTTGTAAAGGCTTTCACCCATGCCATGCAGGCGCTGGAACTCGAAGCCGCCCTCGTCACCCGCGAGCGCCAGGATCTGCGCCACCGAAAGCGCATTGTGTGTGGCAAATTGCGGATAGATGCGCTGGCGCGCCGCAAGCAGCTTTTGGGCGCAGGCGAGATAGGAGAGATCGGTGGCGGGCTTGCGGGTGAACACCGGATAATCGGCAAGGCCACGCTCCTGCGCCCGCTTGATCTCCGTATCCCAGTAGGCGCCCTTGACAAGCCGCACCATGAATTTGCGATCCAGCGCGGTGGCCAGGTCCACGATCCAGTCGACGACGGCCACGGCCCGCTTCTGATAGGCCTGGATCGCGAGTCCGAACCCGTCCCAGCCGGCAAGCGAGGGATCGGCGGCAACCGCCGCAATCACGTCGAGCGAAATCTCGAGCCGGTCGGCTTCCTCCGCATCGACGGTGAAGTTGAGGTCATATTTCTTCGCCGCCTGGGCAAGCTGCAGGAGGCGCGGCACCAGTTCCTCGCGCACGCGCTCGCCATTGACGGCCTCATAGCGCGGGTGGAGCGCGGAAAGCTTGACGGAGATCCCCGGACGGTTCGGCAATTTGCCTGACCCCGCTGCCTTGCCGATCGCTTCGATCGCGTCGGAATAGGACTTCAGATACCGCTCGGCATCCTCCGCCGTGCGCGCGCCTTCGCCCAGCATGTCGTAGGAATAGCGGTAGCCTTTGCTTTCCTGCGCCTTTGCCCGCGCCAACGCCGCCTTGATGGTTTCGCCCAGCACGAACTGGTGGCCGAGGATGCGCATTGCCTGCCGCGTTGCGGTGCGCACCGCCGGCATGCCCATGCGCTTGACCAGCGCCGCGAGGATCGTATCGGGTTCCTCACCCGGGTGGATCAGGCGGGACGTGATGCCGAGCGCCCAGGACGAAGCGGAAACAAGCCAGGTGTCGGCCTTCGCCCCGTCGCCATCCTCGAAACGGGCGGCCGCCAGCTTGTCCTCGATCAGCTTGTCGGCGGTCGCAGCGTCGGGAACGCGCAACAGCGCCTCTGCCAGGACCATCAGCGCCAGACCCTCTCGCGTCGAAAGGCCGTATTCGCGCAGGAAATCCTCAACCCCGCCGAGGCCGCCCTGTGCGGAGCGGATAGCGTGGATATAGTCGCTGGCCAGGTTGTCGACGCGCTCCTCGGCAGCCTTGTCGAAGGCGGCAAGCGACAGGATGGACCGCACCGCTTCCTCGTCGGACGGCGCGAAGGGGGCGCGGAACGGCGCAAGACCGGCAGCAGCCGGCGCAATGGTCTTGGCAAGGACGCTCATTCAGATCTCCGACCGGTCTTCCCGGGCTTCATCGGGTAAGGAGAATGGGATTTCCGCGGCGGCTACTTGCGGCCGCCTTGCGGATTTCCCTAATATACCGGCGTTCAAAGGAACTATTTCGCCAAAGAATGGCGTCAAATCCGGATTTTTATAGGCCATGGACGAAATTTCAGAGAATTCCACCAAGATCGACCGGATCGACCGTCGCATCCTCGCTGTACTGCAGACGGACGGGCGCATCACAAACACGGACCTTGCGGCGAAGATCAACCTGTCGCCGACAGCCACCGCCGAGCGCTTCAAGCGGTTGCTGCGCGACGGATATATCCTGCGCTTTTCCGCTGAACTCGATCCCGTGAAGCTTGGCCTCGGCCTTCTGGTCTTCGTGGAGGTGAAGCTGGACCGCACCACGCCGGACGTCTTCGAAGCTTTCGGCCGTGCCGTGGCTCGCGCTCCGGAAGTACTGGAATGCCACATGGTCGCGGGTGGATTCGATTATCTGGTGAAGGCGCGCGTCGCCGACATGGCAGCTTACCGCCGGCTTCTCTCCGATGTCGTCCTGTCGCTGCCGGGCGTACGCGAGACCCACACCTATGCCGTGATGGAAGATATCAAGGACACGCATGTCCTTCCCATCGCGCCCTGAACCGGCACCCCTGCCAAATTCGGCAGGAGCAAAGGTCACAAGGACGTGTGT
This sequence comes from Stappia albiluteola, assembly GCF_014050225.1. GTDB lineage: Bacteria > Pseudomonadota > Alphaproteobacteria > Rhizobiales > Stappiaceae > Hongsoonwoonella > Hongsoonwoonella albiluteola. The sequence goes on from NZ_JACFXV010000038.1 coordinate 119,571, forward strand.
TGACCTTCGCCTTTCCCATCCGGCAGCTAAATTCAATTCCAGGGGAGACGAAATGAAGATCGCGATCGCCGCCGCTTTGACCCTATTGACCGCGTCCGTACCGGCCCTGTCTGGTGAGGTCGATCCGTCGAACTGGCCAGCTGTGCTGGAAAAGGCGCGTGGCGAAACCGTCTATTTCCATGCCTGGGGCGGCGAACCTCGCATCAACGCCTATATCGACTGGGCCGGCGAGGTGGTGAAGGATCGCTACGGCGTGACGCTGACCCAGGTCAAGGTCGACGATACCGCAAATGTGGTCAGCCGCATCATAGCCGAAAAAGCTGCCGGCAAGACCGAAGGGGGAAGCGTCGATCTCGTCTGGATCAATGGCGAAAATTTCGCCGCGCTCAAGCGCGCCAGCCTGCTCGCGAATGAAGGCTGGGCCGGCGAACTGCCGAACTGGAAACTGGTCGATGTCGCCGGCAAACCTTCGGTCGTCAACGACTTCACCGAGCCGACCGAAGGGCTCGAAAGTCCGTGGGGCATGGCACAGCTTGTATTCAGCTACGATACGGCCCGCCTCGCGACGCCGCCGAAGACGCTGGAAGCGCTTGCCGAGTATCTGGAGACCCATCCCGGCCGCTTCGCCTATCCTCAGCCACCGAACTTCCACGGCTCGACTTTCCTGAAGCAGGTGCTGGTCAGCGCGATCGACGATCCGGCCAAGTTGTCTCATCCCGTCGATGACGCCACATTCGCCGCCGACGTGGCTCCGGTCTTCGCCTATCTCGACCGCCTCCACCCGAACCTCTGGCGGCAGGGCCGCGCCTTCCCGCAAAATGCCGGCGACCTGCGGCAGATGCTTTCCGACGGCGAGGTCGATATTGCCTTCAGCTTCAATCCGGCGGGCGCGACAGCCGCGATCGAGGCCGGCGAGTTGCCCGACACCGTGCGCACCTTCGTGCTTGACGGGGGCACAATCGGCAATACTCATTTCGTTGCGATCCCCTTCAATGCCAATGCCAGGGCCGGAGCTCTAGTCGTCGCAAATTTCCTGCTTTCGGCTGAGGCCCAGGCGCGCAAGCAGGACCCCAAAGTCTGGGGAGATCCGACGGTACTGAACGTCGATGCGCTGCCGGAGGCGGACAAGGAGCGCTTTGCCGCGATCGATCTTGGTATTGCGACGCTTCGTCCGCAGGAGCTTGGGCCGGTCATTTCCGAACCGCACGCCTCCTGGATGACGCGACTTGAAGAGGAATGGATCGCGCGTTACGCAGCGCCGTAACTGCATCCTGTGAGACCCCCGGGGAAGGAATGCTGAAACTCGCCCCTTCCCTGACGCTTTTGCTGCTGATCGGGCCGGTGGCGGCCGGCCTTGCCGGCACGATCCTGCCGGCATTCGGCTACTTCCCGGCACTTGGCGGCGACCGGCTGAGCCTGTCGGCCTTTGCATCCCTCCTCGCCACACCCGGCCTTTGGACCTCGGCGCGCCTCAGCCTAACGGTCGGCCTGGGTGCGACGGCCGGCGCGCTCGCCATTACGGTCTTCTTTGCCGCCGCTGCGGAGGGGACACCATTCTTCCGACGCATGCGACGCCTGTTGTCGCCGCTACTCTCCATCCCTCACGCCGCCGCCGCATTCGGCCTGGCCTTCCTTGTCGCGCCTTCGGGCTGGATCTTTCGAGCCGTTTCACCCTGGGCGACCGGTTTCGGACAACCTCCGGATCTGCTGATCGTACACGATCCCTCAGGCCTTGCGATGATGTTCGGGCTGATGGCGAAGGAAGTGCCCTTCCTTTTCCTGATGATCCTGGCAGCGCTGCCGCAAACGGAGAGCACCCGATCGCGCAGGCTTGCCGTTTCCTTCGGCTACCGCCCGGTAACGGCCTGGCTCAAGGTGGTCTTACCGCGCCTCTACCCGCAAATCCGCCTTCCCGTCTTTGCGGTGCTGACCTACGCAACTTCCGTCGTTGACGTGGCATTGATCCTGGGCCCGACCACCCCGGCACCACTTGCCGTCCGCCTCACCCATTGGATGAACGATCCCGACCTGAGCCTGCGGTTTGTCGCCTCGGCGGGCGCGATTTTCCAACTCGGGTTGAGCGCTGCCGCGATCTTGTGCTGGCTGGCCCTGGAACGGGTGATCATCATTGCCGGTCGGACCTGGACTGTTTCCGGCAGGCGGACCCATGCCGACCAGTTCGCCGCAATGGTGGCGAAGTCAGCCATGACAATCGCCGCGCTCGCCCTCGCGTTGGGTCTTGTCGTGGTCGCGCTCTGGTCGGTGGCCGGATCATGGCGCTTCCCCGATGCCCTGCCGGCAAGCCTGACCCTGAAAACCTGGCTGCGCCACCTGCCCGATGCCGCAACCGCCGTCGGCACGACTGTCTTCATCGGTCTCCCCGTTGCCCTTGTAGCGACAGGCCTCGCCCTCGCCTGCCTGGAGGGCGAAAGCAGGAAAGTCACAGTCGTCTCGCCACGCATGCTTGCGCTGCTCTACCTGCCGCTTCTCGTCCCGCAGGTCGCCTTCCTTTTCGGCCTGCAGGTGCTGCTGCTATGGGTGGGACTGGAAGACACGCCCGGCGCTGTCGCCGCAGCCCATCTGACCTTCGTCATTCCTTACGTCTTCCTCGCGCTGACGGAGGCCTGGCGGTCCGTTGACCCGCGCTACGGCGATGTCGCGACCGCCCTTGGGGCAAGACCGGACCGCGTCTTCTGGCGGGTTCGCCTGCCGATGGCCCTCAGACCGGTGATGACTGCGCTTGCGCTTGGGTTTGCCGTATCGGTGGCGCAATATCTGCCGACTTTCCTGGTCGGCGGCGGTCGGGTCGAAACGGTTACGACGGAGGCGGTCGCACTTGCCTCCGGCGGAGATCGGCGCCTCGTCGGCGTCTTTGCCGTGCTGCAGATGACATTGCCGTTCTTCGGCTTCCTCATCGCAGGCGCAGTGACGTCCCTCGCCTTTCGCAGCCGCCGTGACCTGAAGATCAGCCATTGAGTTTGACGATGCCCGACCGCCACGCCTTCGACGCAAAGGGTACACTCCGCTTCGATCGGGTGGAGATCCTGCGTCACGGAGCGCCCCTCATTGCCCTTGACGAGAAGGTTGAGCCGGGCGGCGTGCTGACCGTAATGGGCCCCTCGGGCTCCGGCAAATCGACGCTCCTGAACTACGCGGCCGGATTTCTCGGAAGTGACTTCACGGCCAGGGGCTCGGTGCATATCGGGGAGACCGAAATTACCCGACTGCCGGCCTATGAGCGCCATGTGGGCTTGCTCTTCCAGGATCCGCTGCTGTTCCCGCATCTCTCGGTTGCCGGGAATCTTCTTTTTGCGCTGCCTTCCTGGCTGAAGGGGCTGATGCATCGTCGCGAGCGGGTCGAGAAAGCCCTGGAGGAGGTAGGCATGTCCGGCTTCGGCCCTCGCGATCCGGCGACGCTCTCCGGCGGACAGAAGGCGCGCGTCGCCCTGATGCGCGTGCTGTTGGCCGAGCCAAGGGCGCTGCTGCTGGATGAACCCTTCTCCAAGCTCGACCGCGATCTGCGCTCCCAGATCCGAGAATTGGTCTTCGCCAAGGCGAAGGCGCGCGGCCTGCCCGTCCTGCTGGTGACGCACGACCATGCCGACGCAGAGGCTGCCGGCGGCATGGTCGTGGAAGTGAGACAGGCGGAGTGAGGCCTGACCCTAGTCCGCTTCGTCGGCGGGGCCGGCCTGCAACTGACCGTATTTCTCGACGCCGATCTGCTCGATCAGTTCGAGCTGGGTTTCGAGATAGTCGATATGCCCCTCCTCGTCCGTCATCAGCTCCTCGAAGAGCTTCATGGTGACGTAGTCGCCTGCCGCGTGGCAGATCTCGCGCGCTTCCTTGTAGAGGGCGCGGGCCGAATACTCGCCGGCCAGATCCGCCTCCACCACCTCCTTGAGGGATTCGCCGATCCTGAGCGGGTCGAGACTCTGCATGTTCGGGTGGCCTTCGAGAAAGATGATGCGCTGGACGAGCTTGTCGGCGTGCTGCATCTCCTCGATCGATTCCTCGCGCTCCTTCCTGGCGAGCTTCGTATAGCCCCAATCCTCAAGCAGCCGGTAGTGAAGCCAGTACTGGTTCACCGCCGTCATTTCGTGGCGCAGCGCCTTGTTGAGATATTCGATGACCTTGGCATCACCCTTCATGTCGCGCTCTCCTTCTTGCGGGCCTTGGTACTGCCGGCCTTGCCGCCGACAGTCACGTCTTTCGGCGCCTCGAAAGGCGCCTTTTCCCCTGTCGCCGCGCTACCGTCCCCGGTCTCCACCTCGTGGATGATCGGCACCACCGCGACGAAACACCCGCCGCAACGCGGTCTGTGTCCGAGCTCCCGGAACACCGCGCCCGGCGTCACCACGCTGCCGCCATTGGCCTCACGTAACCGCGCCGCCGCTTCGCGCAGTTCCTTGTCTGTGATCACATTGCAGGAACAGACGATCAATTTCGGCCTCTTATCTCCCAGCCTGCCCTAACGGCATTCTTTATAACGCCTGCCCGCAATTCCCTACTCTCTTCCGACACTTGTGGTGCAGCTTACTATTTTCAAGGTGGACGGCGATAGAGCATCGGAATGTTCGGACCGCCGATCCTCGGCGACCAATACGCGTTACGTCGATGGATAAGCGCTCCGGGAACGGATAGATATTGCGGGCAACGCGCGGGAGTTATTTCAAAGGACAGCGAATGACGAATTCGACGGAGATGCAGGCCACCGGTCGAAAGACGCTGGTCCTGACCGGAGCGAGCCGCGGCATAGGGCACGCAACCGTCAAGCGCTTCTCGGCGGCCGGCTGGCGGGTCATCACCTGCTCGCGCCACGCCTTTTCCGACAAGTGCCCATGGCCGTCGGGTCCGGAAGATCACATTCAGGTGGATCTGTCCGATCCTGAGAATCTCGGCTACGCCGTCTCGGAAATGCGCAAGCGACTGGAAAGCGATGGCTCGAAGCTGCATGCGCTGGTCAACAATGCCGGCATCAGTCCCAAGAATGATACGGGTGGGCGGCTCGATTCTCTCAGCACGCCGATGCACATCTGGCGCAACGTCTTTCAGGTGAATTTCTTCGCCCCGATCATGCTCGCCCGCGGCCTTTTCCATGAACTGAAGGCCGCACAGGGTTCGATCGTCAACGTTACGTCCATTGCAGGAGGGCGCGTGCACCCCTTCGCGGGGACAGCCTATGCCACCTCCAAGGCGGCGCTTGCCGGACTGACACGGGAAATGGCGGCCGACTTCGGGCCGCACGGCGTTCGCGTAAACGCCATAGCACCCGGAGAGATCGACACCGCGATCCTTTCACCCGGGACGGAAAAGCTGATCGAGGACATTCCCCTTCGGCGACTCGGCCGACCTGACGAGGTGGCCGACACGATTTTCTTCCTCTGCTCCGCGCCTTCTTCCTACGTCACGGGAGCGGAAATTCACATCAATGGCGGCCAGCACGTCTGATTCATTTCATTCCTCGATGCGGTTTTTGGAGTTGCATGAGGCGGCAAGACGTTAATTACGCGACGTCAATAGAGTTAATAACCATCTATTTAACCTTTCATGGCTCCACTAGTTGCGTTCTTCGGACGTAGTCCCGGGGAACGTGACGGAGGTGCCGATGCGTTTTCTCGCCAAGTTGAATCTGCTTACGATCATGGCTGCCGCTTCGGCCGTCATGATCATCCTCGCCCTGACAACTGTCGGAGCGGTCATCTATATGCTGATCGCCGACCAGATCCGCACCGATGCGGTGGCACGTCAGAACACGAGCCTGCGCGTAGCGGCCACCATCGTCGAGCGCGAAATTCCCGGAACCAAGGTCACCCGGAGTTCGGACGGCAATGTCACCCGTGTCGTGATGGACGCGATCCCCGCGTTCGAAAACCACACGATGATCGACAGCGTCGGCCAGATGACCGGCGAGACGGCAACGGTTTTCGCCTGGGATCCGGCCAGCCGCGATTTTTGGCGAAAGACGACGAATATCGTCAAGCCGGACGGCAGCCGGGCGGTCGGCACGCAGCTTGGCCAGACCGGCGCCGTTTATCCCGTCGTGACGAAGGGCGAGACGTATCGCGGCGAGGCCACCATCCTCGGCACGCCCTATTACACGATCTATGCGCCGATATTCTCGCCTGCCGGCGACATCATCGGTATCCTGTATGCCGGCGTCCGTCAGTCGGTCGTCAATGCGCTGATGAACTCCATTTCCGGCAAGCTGCTGACGGCATTCGGCCTGATCCTCGTCATTTCCGTGGCAGCCATGACCATGCTGGTGCGCGGCCTCTTGAAGCCCATCCCCATGCTCGCGGCCGTGACAAGACGCCTGGCGGAGGACGATCTCTCGGTCGAGGTTCCCTATGCAGACCGCAAGAACGAATTCGGCCTGCTTGCCGGCGCCATCGCCACGCTGAAAAAGCGCGCCGAGGAGCGCGTGGAACTCGCCAGTGCCCATGCCTCGGACGAGGAAGCACAGCGCAACCGTCAAAAGCGCGTTGACGACCTGATTTCCGGGTTCCGTTCGGAAGTGGTGTCGCTGACTTCGTCGGTGGGCGAAACGGTGACAGGGCTGGAAGAGACCTCACGGACCCTGACGGGCCTGGCGCGCGAAAGCGCGGGCAAGGCGTCCGAAACCGTCTCCGCCAGCGATGAAGCCACGCAGAGCGTCGAAACCGTGGCCAGCGCCGCAGAAGAACTCTCCGCCTCCATTTCCGAAATCGCCCGCCAGATCGGCCAGACCATGAAGGTTGTCGATCAGGCCACCCGCGGTGCCCAGGCCACCAACGACAAGGTGGCGAGCCTGGCCGCAGCCGCAGGCAAGATCGGCGAGGTCGTCACCCTGATCCAGGCGATCGCCGAGCAGACCAACCTGCTGGCGCTGAACGCCACCATCGAGGCGGCCCGCGCCGGCGAAGCCGGCAAGGGCTTCGCGGTCGTGGCGGCCGAGGTGAAGGAACTCGCCAACCAGACCTCCAAGGCCACCGAGGAAATCGGCGCGCAGATCGCCGCCATCCAGGCCTCGACCCGCGACGCGGTGGAGGCGATCGCCGAGATCACCGAGACGATGGAGGAAGTCAACGGCTATACCTCCTCGATCGCCAGCGCGGTCGAGCAGCAGGGCGCGGCCACCAGCGACATCTCGCAAAGCGTGACGCAGGCTGCCCGCGGCACCGGTTCGGTCACCGCCAACATGACCGGCCTGTCCACCACGGT
>NZ_JACFXV010000039.1 GCF_014050225.1 Stappia albiluteola
CATGAACGGTCGGTCCGATCACGGTCCCACGAGCAGCCGGGCGATGGGACAAGGATAAGCGTGCGCCGGAGGGCGGGGATTAGTTTTCGCGAAAGTGCTGGGGAGAGGGGTGAGGCCGCATGGATACGCGGGTCGAGCCCGCGTATGACGAACCGAGGGGCTGCGGCAGAGAAGTAGCCACTGAGGCGGGTGTCTACTGGGTCCCCGTTTTCACGGGGATGACACCAGAGGATGGGGCGGCGCTACCGCAGTTCCGAGAGGTAGTGCGAGCGTTCGGTCAGGCAGCGGGAGATGCGCAGTTCGACCGGGTTGCCCTCCAGGTCGAAGGCAATGCGGGTGACTTTCAGGATCGGCGTTGCGGGTTTGCAGCCGAGATGGGCGGCGTCGGCAGTGTCTGCCGAGGTCGCCTTCAGCTTTTCCGTCGCCTTGCCGATGGTGACGCCCCAGCGTTCCGAATAGAGGCGGTAGACGTTGTTGGGGATCTCTTCCAGCTTCTCGAAGCCGGGAAAGCGTCTGGCCGGCAGCGACAGGCTTTCGGCGATCATCACGTCGCCTTCCAGCGACCGCAGCCGCTCGATGCGCCAGACGGAGGAATTGGGCGCAAGCTTCAGCATGGAGGCTTCGTCCCGCGTCGCCCGCTCGCGCGAGGAACTCAGGATGCGGGAGGTGGGGAATACGCGCTCGCCGCTGTCGGGCACCAGGCGGAAGAACTGGAACAGGATGCGGCTTTCCTCGGGCGCGGCGACATAGGTGCCGTGCCCCTGGCGGCGGACAAGCAGGTTTTCCGCGGTCATGGCGTTGAGCGCCTTGCGGATCGTGCCCTGGCTGACGCCGATCTCGCGGGCGAGCTCCATCTCGGACGGGATCAGCTGGCCCGGCTGCCAGGAGCCGTCGATCAGCCGGCGCACGAGGCTCTCCCTCACCTGCTGATAGAGCGGGCGGAAGCCGAAGGCGCGTTCGGCCGTACCCGCCGATGTGGTGTCCGCCATGCCCTTTTGCCCCGGTTTTGCCCATTGATTCCGCTGGGCCGATTCTAGCCGATGAATGTTGACATCGCCAGATTTTCATATCTTATGTCTTATATAAGACTTCCTCCAGACCAAACCGCAAAAGATACTTCTTCCCGGGAGGTTTCCATGAACTATCCGCACCTGCTCGTGCACGAGCATGCCGATAATGTCGGCGTCGTCGTCGTCGAGGGGCTGAAAGCAGGCACGAAGATGCTGTGCTGCGTGACCGCGGACAACTCGACCTTCGAGCTCGAGGCCGGGGCCGACGTGCCGATCGGCCACAAGATCGCGCTGAAGGACCTGAAGTCCGGCGATACGGCGATCAAATACGGCGAGGATATCGGCCGTTTCGTCGCCGATGTGGCGAAGGGCGGCCATGTCCACGTGCACAACCTGAAGACCAAGCGCTGGTAGGAGCAAGCCACCATGGCGTCCAAATATTCCAACATGACCTTCATGGGCTACCGGCGCGACAACGGCCGCGTCGGCGTGCGCAACCACGTCGTCATCCTGCCGGTCGACGATATCTCCAACGCGGCCTGCGAGGCGGTGGCCAACAATATCAAGGGCACGATGGCGCTGCCGCATGCCTATGGCCGGCTGCAGTTCGGCGAGGATCTGGACCTGCATTTCCGCACGATGATCGGCACGGGCGCCAACCCGAACGTGGCGGCGGTTGTCGTCATCGGCATCGAACCGGGCTGGACGAAGAGGATCGTCGACGGCATCGCGGAGACGGGCAAGCCGGTTGCCGGCTTCTCCATCGAGCAGAACGGCGACCTGAAGACGATCATGGATGCCAGCCGCAAGGCCAAGGAATTCGTCCATTACGCGACCGAGCTGCAGCGCGAGGAATGCTCGATCTCGGAATTGTGGATCTCGACCAAATGCGGCGAGAGCGACACGACGACAGGTCTCGGCTCCTGTCCGACGGTCGGCAACATGTACGACAAGCTGCTGCCGGAAGGCATCTACGGCTGCTTCGGCGAGACCTCGGAAATCACGGGTGCCGAGCACATCTGCAAGGCGCGGGCGATCAATCCGGAAGTCGGCGAGCGCTGGTACAGGATGTGGAAGGCCTATCAGGACGAGGTCATCGAGCAGTTCAAGACCGACGACCTGTCGGAATCCCAGCCGACCAAAGGCAATATCGAGGGCGGCCTGACCACCATCGAGGAAAAGGCGCTGGGCAATCTGGAGAAGATAGGCCGCACGTCGCGCTATATCGACATCCTGGAGCCGGCCGAGGCGCCGAAGTCCGGCAAGGGCCTGTATTTCATGGATTCCTCGTCCGCCGCGGCGGAATGCGTGACGCTGATGGCGGCCGGCGGCTACGTGATCCACACCTTCCCGACCGGGCAGGGCAACGTGATCGGCAATCCGATCGTGCCGGTGGTCAAGATCACGGCCAATCCGCGTACGGTGCGCACGATGGGCGAGCATGTCGACGTGGACGTGTCCGGCATCCTGCGCCGCGACCTTACCATCGACGAGGCGGGCGACGCGCTCATCGACATGATCGTGCGCACCGCCAACGGCCGCAACACGGCGGCGGAAGCGCTCGGCCATCGCGAGTTCGTGATGACGAAGCTTTATCGCAGCGCGTGAAGACGCAATTGCCGCTCCCATAACCAATGGGGCGCTTCACCGGGAGGAGAGACGAGCGGCGCATCGTTCCAGAAAAACCGGCGGCGGCGGGCGCTGAGGGTCCGCCTGCCCAGGACTTCGAAACGGACGGCATCCGCTGCCCACGGGCTGTGGCCGGTCGTCATTCAAGGGAGGAACAGCATGCTGAAGAAAATGGCGCGGATCGCGGCACTTGCCGCTGTCACGGCACTTGCGGGGGCGGGCTTGCAGGATGCGGCGCAGGCGTTCCCCGACAAACCGGTCAACTACATCATTCCCTTCAATGCAGGCGGGGAAAGCGATATTTCCGCCAGGCTGCAGCAGCCGTATTTCAAGACGGTCACCGGACAGGACCTCATCGTCCAGTATCAACCAGGCGCTGGCGGCGCGCAGGCCTGGTCGGTGCTCAACGACCAGCCCGGCGACGGCACCACGATCATGGGCACCAACCTGCCGCATATCGTGCTGCAGCCGCTATTGCAGAACCCGGGTTACGCGACCGACGACCTGACCAATGTCTACATGTTCCACTTCACGCCCGATGCACTGATCGTGCGTGCCGACAGCAAGTTCAAGTCGGTGCAGGACGTGATCGACGCGGCGAAGGAGCAGCCCGGCGCGCTGACGGCGGGCGGCAGCGCCACCAATTCGGCCAATCACATCGCCAACCAGCGCTTCGCCAACCTGACCGGGGCGCAGCTCACCTACATCCCCTATACGGGAACGGGAGCGACGATCCCCGCGCTGCTGGGTGGCGAGGTGGAGATGCTGTGGGCCTATACGACCGTGGCCGCGGGTCAAGGCGACAAGGTGCGCATGCTGGCCGTGGCCCAGGACGAGCGGCACCCGCTGTTTCCCGACGTACCGACATTCAAGGAACTCGGCATCGACATGGTGGGCGGCGCCTATCGCGGCATCGCCGTGCCGAAATCGACGCCGGAGGAGGTGCGCAAGGAGCTTTCCGCGATCATCGGCAAGATCAACGCCGACCCGGCGTTCATCAACCAAATGGAGCAGGCGGGCTTTGCCATGCTGAACGTGCCCTATGAGGGGATGGATGCCTTCATGGCCGAGCGGAAGGCCTATTACGAGGGCATTGCCAAGGAACTCGGCTCGGCGAAGTGACGATCCCTGTCCCCGGCCGCGTGACACCGCGTTTCGCGGCCGGGGATATCGAATGCGCCTTGCTTCCCCCGCGCCCCTGAAATCAGGCCACGGAGTACCCCATGGCTGTCGATATCGGCTTCATCCTTTCGCAGGCGCTGAGCCCGTTCAATCTTCTCCTCGCGGTGGCGGGCGTGGTGCTGGGCACGGTGATCGGAGCGCTGCCCGGCCTGTCGGCGACGATGGCGATCGCCGTGCTGGTGCCCTTCACCTTCGCCATGGAGCCGGCCTCCGGCCTCATCATGCTGGGCGCCATCTATACGGGCGCGATCTATGGCGGCGCCTATGCGGCGATCCTCGTCAACACGCCCGGCACACCGTCGGCAATCGCCACCACCTTCGACGGCTATCCAATGGCGAAGCGCGGCGACGGCGATCTGGCGATCACGCTGGCCACGTTGGCGAGCGTCTTCGGCGGCCTGGTCGGCGCGGTGCTCCTGATTGCCTTCGCGCCGCTGCTCGCGGATATCGCGCTTGCCTTCCAGTCGAGCGAATATTTCTGGCTGGCGATCCTGGGGCTGACGCTGATCGCAAGCCTTTCTTCCGGCAATGTGCTGAAAGGGCTGATCGGCGGTGCCTTCGGCCTGACGCTGTCGATGATCGGCGTGGCGGTGATCGGCGGCGACCTTCGGTTCACCTTCGGTGTGCCGGCGCTGCTCGGTGGCATCGACATCGTCGCCGCGCTGATCGGGCTTTACTGCATTCCGGTGCTGATCGACATGGTGGCGCGACCCGACCGGCATCTCGAACCGTCGCCCCTGCAGCGCGGTTTCCGCATCTTCGAGGCGCTGGGCATTTGCGCGGCAAATCTGTTCAACCTGGTGCGCTCGTCGTTGATCGGCACGCTGGTCGGTATCCTGCCGGGGGCGGGGGGATCGATCGCCTCGCTCGTCTCCTATTCGGAAGCGCGGCGGGCGAGCCGGCATCCGGAGCGTTTCGGCACCGGCGAGGCGGGGGGCGTGCTCGCCACCGAAAGCGCCAATAACGCAACTGTCGGCGGCGGCTTCATCCCGACGCTCGTGCTCGGCATCCCCGGCACACCGCCCGACGCGGTGATCCTCGGCGCGCTGCTGGTGCAGGGTATTCGCACCGGGCCGGAACTGTTCTCGCAGCAAAGCGGCATCGTCTACGTCTTCATGGCGGGGCTGGTGATCGCCACGCTCCTGATGCTGCCGCTCGGCCTCGTCATCGGCCGCTACGCCTATCGCTTCATCGCCAATACGCCGAAGGCCATGCTGGTGCCGGCGGTGGCCTTCATGACGGTGGTCGGCAGTTTCGCCATCCATTCCAATCCGCATGATGTGGCGGTGATGGTGGCGATCGGCATTTTCGGCTGGCTGATCGGGCTGGCCGGCTACGGGCCGTCGCCGATCGTGCTCGGCCTCGTGCTCGGGCAGATCGCCGAACAGGGCTTCATGCGGGCCTATATGATCGGCGGAGCGCGGGGAAATTTCAGCGGCCAGCTTCTGCTGGACCGGCCAATCAGCCTTGGCATCTTCGCGCTGATCCTCATCACGCTCTGCGTGCCGCTGGTGAAGCGGCTGAGGGCAGGAAGGGCGGCGGCCGGGGGCAAGGGCGGGGAGGCGAGGCCATGAACGGCGAACAGGGCAACAGGGACGTCGCCGGCTTCGCCGGGTCGTTGTTTTTCCTCTGCACCGGGCTGTTCGTGTTTTTCGAGAGCCTGACGCTGTCGCCGCTTGCGGCAGCCTTTCCGCGCACCATAGGAGCGACGCTGGCCGGTCTGGCGCTATTGCAGGCGGCAGCCTCCCTGACGGGCCGCAGCGGCGGCACGATGGAAACGGGCGCTGCGGCAGGCCGGCACGCCGATGGTCTTGGCCGCAAGCTGACGATGATCGCGACGATGGTCGGCTGGGCGCTGCTTTTCCCGCTCGTCGGCATGTTCGTCACGAGCCTCGCCGCCTGCCTGATCCTGATGGCGACCGGGCTGTTCGAGCGGGTGAGCCGCGGACGGCTTGCCGCCTATCTGGCGGGCGTTACTGCAATGGTCGCGGCCTTCTACCTGCTGATGTCCCACGTGCTCAACATCCCGCTGCCGCGCGGTGCGTTGTTCTGATTTCAAGGCGAGGAAGACCCCGATGACGACGGCAACCGCCCCGGCCGACGGGCTGATTTCGAGGGCGCGGCTGATCCTGCCCGGAGCCGGTACGGCGCTGCTGGTTGCGGCCGCGGCGAGCTTCGTCGCCGATACCTATGGCGGGCCGGTGATGCTGCTGGCGCTGCTGATCGGCATCGCGCTCAATTTCCTGTCGGAGGGCGACAAGGTGGGGGCGGGTATCCGCTTCACCTCCAAGACGATACTGAAACTCGGGGTCGCGCTGCTCGGTCTGAGAATCGCGGCAAGTGACGTGCTGGCGCTGGGCACGGGCACCGTGGTGGAGCTGATCGCGGCGATGGCGATCACCATCTTCGCCGGCCTGCTGCTGAGCCGGGCACAGAAGCGCACGCCGGCCTTCGGCATGCTGGTGGGCGGGGCGACGGCGATCTGCGGGGCTTCCGCAGCGCTAGCGATTTCCTCCGCGCTGCCAGACAACGGTTCGAAGGATCGCGAGACGGTGTTCACGGTGGTTGCCGTCACCACGCTCTCGACCATCGCCATGGTGGTCTATCCGGTGATCGCCAATCTCTTCGGCTTCGACGACAGGGCGACGGGCATCCTGCTGGGCGCCACCATCCACGACGTCGCGCAGGTGGTCGGCGCGGGCTATGCGGTCAGCGAGGAGGCGGGCGACACGGCGACCATCGTCAAGCTGTTCCGCGTCGCGATGCTGCTGCCGGTCGTCTTTCTGGTGTCGCTTGCCTTTCGCGGCGAGGCGGCGGGCGCGGTAAAGGGCAAGCTGCCGATCCCGCTTTTCGCTATCGGCTTCATCGCTATGGTGGCGGTGAACTCGCTGGGGCTGATGCCCGACATGCTGCGCGCACCGCTGGTGGACCTGTCGCGCTGGTGCCTGATCGCGGCCGTGGCGGCCATCGGGCTGACGACATCCATTCCCGACATGCTGAAGATCGGACGCTCGGCGGTGCTGACGGCGGTTGCAACGACGCTGGTGCTGCTGGGGGCGATCCTGACCTTTCTAAGCCTGACGATTTCCTGAAAACAAAAGACAAGGACGAGGTCACGTGGCCGATATCATCATCACGGAATTCATGGACGAGGCTGCGGTCGAACGCTTGTCTGCCCGCCATGCGACGGTCTACGACCCGGCGCTGGTCGATCAGCCCGACCGGCTGGCGGAGCTGGTGGAGCAGGCGCGGGTGCTGATCGTCCGCAACCGCACGCAGGTGCGCGGCGCGTTGCTTGAGGCGGGCAAGAAACTCGAATGCGTCGGCCGGCTGGGCGTGGGGCTCGACAATATCGATCTCGCCGCTTGCAAGGCGCGTGGCATCGAGGTGTTTCCGGCAACGGGTGCCAACGATCTCTCGGTCGCCGAATACGTGATGACCATGGCGCTGATGCTGTTGCGCGGCGCCTACGGGGCCAGTGCTGCGGTGGCCGGCGGGCAATGGCCGCGCCAGAAGCTGATCGGCCGCGAGGTTTCGGGCCGGGTGATGGGTCTGGTCGGTTATGGCGCGATCGCACGCGAGGTGGCGCGGCGGGCGGCGGCCTTCGGAATGCAAGTGGTGGCCTTCGATCCCTATCTGCCGGCCGACGATCCGCGCTGGGCGGGCGCCGAGCTCGTCACGCTTACCGAACTGCTCCAGCGCGCCGACGTGGTGAGCCTGCACGTGCCGTTGACCGAAACGACGCGGCATATGATCGGGACGGCGGAAATCGCGTCGATGAAGGAAGGGGCGATCCTGGTCAATGCCGCGCGCGGCGGCGTGGTGGACGAAGCCGCCCTTGCCGAAGCACTGAGGGCGGGCCGGCTCGGTGGCGCGGCGCTCGACGTGTTCGAGACTGAGCCTCTCGATGCCGAAAGCGGGGCCAGGTTCGCCGGTCTGGACAATCTGGTCCTGACCCCGCATATCGCTGGCGTGACGGAAGAATCCAATATCCGTGTCTCCGACCTCATCGCCGACACGGTGCTCAAGTTTCTGGACGGCAAATCATGACGGTACACAGCCTGGGCCTCGACGAGGCGAAATCCCTCGTGATCGAGGCGCTGGTGGCGAGCGATACGGCGCGGACGAATGCCGAAGCGGTGGCGCGGGCGCTGATCGCCGCCGAACTTGCCGGGCAGGCCGGTCACGGGCTGAGGCGCGTACCGGCCTATGCCGCGCAGGCGCGCGCCGGCAAGGTGAAAGGCCACGCCGTGCCAAAACTGGAATGGACGCGCCCTGGTGCTGCGCGCATCGACGCAGGCTTCGGCTTCGCCTATCCCGCGCTGGAGATGGCGGTGGAGGCGCTCGGCGAAACTGCGGGCAAACAGGGTATCGCCATGGCGGGCATCTATCGCTCGCATCATGCCGGTGTCGCCGGCGTGACCGTGGAGGCGCTCGCCCGGCGCGGCCTCATGGCGCTGATGTTCGCCAACGCTCCGGCGGCGATGGCGCCCTGGGGCGGCAGACGTCCACTTTTCGGCACCGATCCGATCGCCTTTGCGGCACCCGTGCCGGGCGATCACCCGGTGGTGGTGGACGTGTCGCTGTCGAAGGTGGCGCGCGGCAAGCTGATGGCGGCGCGCCAGAAGGGCGAAAAGATCCCGGAAGGCTGGGCGCTCGACCCCGACGGCAATCCGACGACCGACCCGGATGCCGGCATGGCGGGCACGATGATCCCGCTGGGCGACGCCAAGGGAACGGCGCTGGCGCTGATGGTTGAGCTGCTTTGCGCCGGTCTGACGGGCGCGAATTTCGCCTATGAGCAATCCTCCTTCTTCGACGACAAGGGCGATCCTCCCGGCAACGGCCAGGCGCTGATCGTTATCGATCCGGAGGCCTTCGCGCCGGGGGCGGTCGCGCGCTTCGGCGAGATGGCGGCGGCGATTGCCGGCGAGGCGGGCGCCCGCGTGCCGGGCCATCGCCGGCAGGAGGTTGCCGGACGGGTTGCGCGCGAGGGCATCGAGGTCGACGATGCGCTTCTCAGCGAAATCCGGGCGATTGCAGGGTGACCACCATGACACGCGAGCCATTCGGCACGACGGATACTGGAGAAGCAATCGAGCGGGCGACGATCGCCGGCGGCGGGCTGACGGCAAAGATCATCAACTGGGGCGCGGCGATCCAGGACCTGCGGATCGACGGCCACGACGCGCCGCTGGTGCTCGGCTTCGACCGTTTCGAGGATTATCCCGCGCACTCGCCCTATTTCGGCGCGATTGCCGGGCGTTATGCCAACCGCATTCGCGGCGGGCGCTTCGAGATCGACGGCAAGGCCTTTCAGGTCGACACCAACTTCCTCGGCAAGCACATGCTGCATGGCGGCGGCAAGGGGATCGGCAAGCGGGCGTGGACATTCCGCGAGATCGGCGCGGACTATGTGACGCTGACGCTGCGCGATCCCGACGGGGCGATGGGTTTTGCCGGCAATCTCGACATCGTCTGCACCTACCGGCTGGAGGCGGGCGGCGTGCTGGCGGTGGACCTGGAGGCAAGCTGCGACCAGCCAACGCTCTGCAACCTCGCCCACCATTCCTACTTCAATCTCGACGACGGCGGGGAGACCGACTGCCTTGGCCACGGCGTGATGATCGAGGCCGACGCCTATCTGCCGGTGGATGACGAACTGATCCCGACCGGCACGGTGGCGACGGTGGCGGGTACGGAGTTCGACTTCCGGCAGATGCGGGCGATCCGGCTCGTGAAGGATGGGGAACCGGTCGCCTACGACCACAATTTCTGCCTGGCGGCGGCGCAGCGGCCGCTGGCGCGCGCGGCGAGGGTGGCGGCAAGCCGCTCCGGCCTCGCCATGGAAGTGTGGACGACGGAGCCGGGGCTGCAATTCTACAGCGGTGCGAAAGTGGCCCGCCAGGTGCCGGGTCTGGACGGGCGGCACTACGAGGCCTTTGCGGGCTTCGCCATGGAGCCGCAGGTGTGGCCCGACGCGCCGCATCACCGCCATTTCCCGCAAGCGGTGCTCAGGCCAGGCGAGCGCTATCGCCAGCGCACGGAATATCGCTTTAGCTGAGGATCACGCGGCAGCGAAGGAATAGGGCTTCCGGGTGATCGGGAGCCCTTTTTGTTCCGCGCGGCCAAAAAAGGCAGAGGTAAATCCATCTTGAAGCTGCTTGGCCGGTCTTCCTCGATCAACGTCCGCAAGGTCTTGTGGACCTGCGCCGAACTGGCGCTTGCTCCGGTGCACGAGGGTGGGGGAGAAACGTCGCCTGTCGGGGCTGCCCTGGATATTCGCGCGCTCAACGTCAAAGGGCTGGTTCCGGTACTGATCGACGGCGATCTCGTGTTGAGCGAGTCCAATACGATTTGCCGATACCTTGCGGCGCGCGAAAAGCGGTTCGACCTTCTGCCTGAAGCGCCCGCCGCCCGCGCCCTGGTGGAAAGCTGGATGGACTGGCAGGCGAGCGATCTGAACCCTGCCTGGCGTGGCGTTTTCATGGGGCGCGTGCGACGGCATCCGGACTTCGCCGATTCCGCATTGCAGGAAGCAAGCATACGCGACTGGACGGCCCAAATGCGTATTCTGGACGCCCAATTGACCTCCACCGGCGCCTACGTTGCCGGCGAGAGCTTCACGCTGGCCGATATCGTCCTTGCGCTCTCGACCAACCGATGGGAGCAGACGCCGATGGAGCGTCCGGGCCTGCCCGCCATTGCGGCGTGGATGGACCGCCTGTCTTCCCGTCCGGGCTTCGCCGAATACTGTCGCAACGGGATCGCATAAGCGGGCCGCGAGTTAAGCGGATACCGACCCTACAGACCGAGCGTCGGGTTGGTCGCGCCGCGCAGGACCTGCGTGATGAAACCGTAGTCGGCGCCGCCGGTGCGAGTCTTGCGGGTCAGGATGTCGACGACCTTGCCGTCTTCCAGGCTGTAGAAGCCGACGTCGCGCACGAAGCCTTCCTGGTCGAAATAGACGGCGACCACGCGCTGCTCGACGATGCTGGGATCGAGAAAGGCGGTCTTCTCGGTAACCTGCGAGATGTAATAATAGGCGTCGCCTTCGAGGCGGGACGTCGTGGAGGGGGAGCCGAGGATCAGCTCGACCTGCTCCTTGCTGTTGCCGACCTGGACTTCCTGGACGGAGTCGGGCGAGATCACATGGCCGTGGGTGAGGGTCTGGGTAAAGCAGCCGCCGAGAGGAAGGCTCAAGCAGCCCGCAACGATTGCCCCGTGAAGCCATGTCTTCATATGCATGTCACCCTGTCGCTCGCGATTGGCGCCTAGTGGTCCGATTCCGACATTTGCCTCCCTTGGCGGCTACCGCCTGAGCAATTGTCGGAATCGAAAGGACTACTAGCAAATTTATGTTTCTAGTGGAGCATTTGAATTCGATATTTGAGTGAGAGCCTCGCTGCAACCGGGACTCAAATGCCAAACTCCCCCACTAGCAAGTGCCGGCAGCGCCATATCCCGCCGCAATGCGGCAGCTTCTTGGCAAATCACCTAACCTGCGATAGGCCACTTGGCAACTGTGGTCCGACAGAGGCACCAGATGGTATTCGGTTTGTTTCGCAAGCGGGAGAACCCGGCGGTTCGGGAAATCTACGCCGCGATCGTCGCTCAGGCCCGCCAGCCGCATTTTTACGCCCGCCTGCGCGTGCCCGATACGGTGGACGGTCGCTACGAATTGATCATGCTGCACGCGATCCTGCTGTTCTATCGCCTGAGGCGGGAAAGCGAGGAGGCGTCCGGCTTCGGTCAAGCGGTCTTCGACCTGTTCTTCCAGGACATGGACCGGTCGCTGCGCGAAATGGGCATCAGCGATACCCGTGTGCCGAAGAAGATCACCAGGATGGCTGAGATGTTCTACGGCCGCGCGTCCGTCTATGCCGACGCGCTGGATGGCGGCGATCACGATGCGCTGGTGATGGCGGTCGACCGTAACTTCTTCCCCGAGGCGAGCGATCCGGTCGCGGCCTCGGCAATTGCCGCCTATATGAGAAAAAGTGTGGGCGTGCTGGCGGAAACGCCGGTGTCGACGTTCATTGGCGGGAAGATCCGCTGGGCCGATCCGGCCGCATTCGATGTGTGAGTGGATTTGATGACTGAGCAAGGCTTCGCGGTGACGCGAAAGGTCGACGTTTCCCGCCTCGGCGACAAGACGGCATTGCGGGAACTGACGCTGTCCGACAGCGAGCGGCAGGCGGTGGCCGAGGATTTCCAATTGCTGGGCCTGCCGGATCTTTCCGCAAGCTTCGAGCTGAAGCCCTGGCGCCGCGACGGCGTGATCGCGAAGGGCAGGCTCAGGGCACGGGCGGTGCAGGCCTGCGTGGTAACGCTCGATCCCGTCGAACAAGGCATCGACGAAGAGTTCGAGATCTTTTTCCTGCCTGAGGCGGCGGCGAACCGCTTCGCCGGCGAAGGCGCGGGCGGCGAGATAGATGTGGAATTCGAGGGCGAGGACCCGCCCGAGGCGATCATCGACGGCGAGATCGACCTGGCCGCAATCGCACTGGAGCAACTGGCGCTGGCACTCGATCCCTATCCGCGAGCGAAGGGCGCAGCAGCTGCTGCAACAAGGCTTTCGCCGGATGAACCGGAGGAACAGGATGAACGCCGGCCATCGCCTTTCGCCGTGCTGGCGAAGCTGAAGGACAAGGGCGACGAAAGCGGTGGCGGTGCGTAAAAGATCAGAAAGCTGTTGTCAGCGCAGTTGAAACGGGTATTTTCCGCTCGCTCCCGAGTGCCATGCGCTCGCCGGGAGGCGGCGGGAGCGCATGGTGCTTCCACAAAGTGAATTCCAGGCACCCGCGCCCGGACGGCCCAGGACGAGGCCGAGAGTTCCGGGGAGGGCTGTCCTCGGGTGAAAGTCAGCAAGGGCCGAGGCGGCAAGACGCGACACATGGCGGAAACGATCAAGATTTCGCTCGATGCTATGGGCGGCGACAGGGGAGCGGAGGTCGTCATTCCCGGAGCGGCCCTGGCGCTGAACCGCCGGCCGGACACCCATTTCCTGATCTACGGCAACGAAGCGACGGTCCTGCCGCTGCTCGACCGCTATCCGGCGCTGAAGGCGGCCTCGACCGTCCATCATTGCGACATTGCGGTGGCCATGGACGCCAAACCGAGCCAGGCGTTGCGGCAGGGGCGCTGGCGCTCCAGCATGTGGCGGTCGCTCGAGGCGGTGAAATCGGGCGAGGCGGATGTGGCTGTCTCCGCCGGCAACACCGGCGCGCTGATGGCGATGTCCAAGTTCTGCCTGCGCACCATGGCGAATATCGAGCGCCCGGCGATCGCCGCGATCTGGCCGACCCTGCGCGGGGAATCGATCGTGCTCGACGTGGGCGCGACGATCGGCGCCGACGCGCAGCAGCTCATCGATTTCTCGATCCTCGGCGGCGCCATGGCGCGTGCTCTGTTCGGCATCGAGCGCCCGACCGTCGGCCTGCTGAACATCGGCGTGGAAGAGGTAAAGGGCCTGGAAGAAGTGCGCACCGCCGGCAAGCTGCTGCGCGAGGCGGGCCTGCCTTCGCTCGACTATGCGGGCTTCGTGGAAGGTGACGACCTGGGCAAGGGCACTGTCGACGTGGTCGTGACGGAAGGCTTCGCCGGCAATATCGCCCTGAAGACGGCGGAAGGCACGGCCAAGCAGATCGGCTCCTATCTCAGGTCTTCCATGAACCGCACGTGGCTCGCGCGCCTCGGCTATCTGCTCGCCAAGAGCGCCTTCGACCGGTTGCGCGAAAAGATGGACCCGCGCAAAGCCAACGGCGGCGTGTTCCTCGGCCTCAACGGTATCGTCATCAAGAGCCATGGCGGTACGGATGCGGAAGGATTTGCCGCAGCCGTGGAACTTGCCTATGGCATGACGCGCAACAATTTGCTGAATAAGATTGCACAGGATCTGGTGCATTATCACCGTGGCCGCTTCGCCAGCGTCCATGGTGGAACGGAAGGTGTGAAGTGAGCGTGACGCGATCGGTCATCCTGGGGACGGGCAGCTACCTCCCGGCCAAGCGGCTTACCAACGACGAACTGGCCGAAATGGTGGATACGTCGGACGAGTGGATCGTCCAGCGTACCGGTATCCAGGCCCGACATATCGCCGCAAGGGGCGAAATGACCTCCGACATGGCGGTCGCGGCCGCATGGCGTGCGCTGGAGGCGGCAGGCGTGGCGCCGGAGACGATCGACCTGATCGTGCTGGCAACCTCGACGCCTGACAATACCTTTCCCGCAACGGCGGTGACGGTGCAGGCCAAGCTTGGCATCACGACCGGGTTCGCCTTCGACCTGCAGGCCGTCTGCTCGGGCTTCGTCTACGCGCTGACGACCGCCGACGCCTATCTGCGCGGCGGGCTGGCCAAGCGCGCGCTGGTCATCGGCGCCGAGACTTTCTCGCGCATTGTCGACTGGTCGGACCGCACCACCTGCGTGCTGTTCGGCGACGGCGCCGGCGCGGTGGTGCTGGAAGCGCGCGAAGGGACGGGCGACGCCTCCGACCGCGGTATCCTGAGCTGCCACCTGCGTTCCGACGGCCGGCACAAGGACAAGCTCTACGTGGATGGAGGGCCGTCCTCCACGCAGACCGTCGGCCACCTGAAGATGGAAGGCCGCGAGGTTTACAAGCACGCCGTCTCCATGATCACCGACGTGATCGAGGACGCCTTCAGCGCGACGGGCATCACGGCACAGACGCTCGACTGGTTCGTGCCGCACCAGGCCAACCGCCGCATCATCGAGGCAAGCGCGAAGAAACTCGGCATCGATGCCGACAAGGTGGTGATGACGGTCGGCGAGCACGGCAATACCTCGGCGGCGTCGATTCCGCTGGCGCTCGACAGCGCGGTGCGCGACGGCCGCATCAAGGCCGACGACACGGTGATGCTGGAAGCCATGGGCGGCGGCTTTACCTGGGGCTCGGTGCTGCTGCGCTGGTGAGAAGAAACCGTCCGATTTTTCGAACGGTCTCCACGATTGCCGCAGAATGCAACACCCTTCAGCTAATTTGCCCGATTTCGGATTACAGGCCCTTGTGGCTGTTGACCCCATCCCCCTGAACACATACGGTATTTGCCAATACTAATAACATTCTCGCTTTAAGCCGGATCTCTAGATCCAGGCCAAGGAGGGGCCATGGGCGGTAAGACGGTCACTCGTGCCGATTTATGCGAAGCGGTCTACCAGAAAGTCGGGCTGTCTCGTTCGGAATCGGCAGAGCTGGTGGAACGGGTTCTGTCCGAAATCGCAGATTGCCTGGTGACCGGCGAAGCAGTGAAGCTTTCGTCCTTCGGTTCCTTTGTCGTCCGGTCCAAGGGGGAGCGGATCGGACGCAATCCAAAGACGGGTGAGGAAGTGCCGATCTCGCCGCGGCGGGTGATGGTCTTCAAGCCCTCCAACGTCCTCAAGCAGCGGATCAACGACTCCCTGTCGCCGGAAGACGCCTGAGGATAGCCTCCCATCCGGGGTGGCATAGTTGCGGGAGTTCCGGTACCGATTTTTCCCGTAGCCGCTCCGAAGCAGCAAAGATGGTGCCGTGAATTCCGACAAGAGCCCGGACGCCTTCCGCACGATCAGCGAAGTAGCCAGCAGCCTGGACCTGCCTCAGCATGTGCTGCGGTTCTGGGAAACGCGGTTTTCACACATCAGGCCGCTGAAACGCGGCGGCGGGCGGCGCTACTATCGCCCGGAAGATGTGGAACTGCTGCGCGGCATCCGTCACCTGCTCTACAATGAAGGCTATACAATCAAGGGCGTGCAGCGGATCCTGAAGGAACAGGGACCGCGCTTCGTCATGCAGATCTGGCGCGAAGACGCCGTTACCCTCTCCGCCGAGGAATTTTCCAGAAGCCGCCACGAAGCCGACGACGATGATGACACCTACGAGGTGTCGGAGAGCCGTCATTCGCAGGCGGAACAGGGTGATGACGCCGCAAACCTGGTGAAAGGCGCGGGCGAGGCGCCGCGCGGGGTGATCGTGGGCGACGATCCAGCCCGGCAGGTCCGCAGTGGAACGAAACTCATGGGGCGCATTCTTGGCGACAAGGCGGCCGGCGGCGGCAAGCTGACGAAGGACGAAGTTCGCAAGCTGCAGGCGACACTGTTCGAGCTGCTGGAATGCAAGCGCATTCTGGATCAGGCGCGGTAGAGCGGCTGTCCTTCAGGTGGCGACACCTGAAGGACAAGGGGTCGCTTCAAGGTCAACGTTATGAGCATATTCTCGTCGCTCTGATCGGCTCGGTCTGAGTGGAATATGCACTTGGGCTGCGGCCTCAAGGTTTTTCAATCCCGAAGAATGCGAGTGAGCAGCGACTGCCGTTCCTGCGCTTGCGTCATACTATCCGCAAGCAGGAAGCCGGTGACGCGGGACAGGCCCTCGGCAGCGGGCAGGTGCGCGCCATCAATCAAACGGGTCGGCACGAACCAGCCATCGTCGATCGGTCCGACGATACTCCGCGCGACCTCGCCGAAAGGATGCGGACTGCCGTCGTTGAAGGACAGGCTGACGCTCGCCCCGACACGCCGGGCGGCGTCGTCATGCAACAGGACCTGCGGCGTCGACGAATTGAAGCGGAAGTTCGGATCGAAGACATAGAGGCTGCCGTCCGCTGCCGCACCGATATCGAAGCCGGCGAGGCCGAGGAAACCGAGGCGCCTGGCCCGCTCCGCTATCGACAGCGCAAGCGCGACACCAGCCTCGGGCAAGGGATTGGCCGCATCGACTAGGCTGCCGAATTGGCGCGCGGGCGCGGAGAAAAGCTGCTCGGCCGCGCCGGCGTAATGGATGTCCGATTCAGTGACTGCGACGGTCGCGCACCAGCAATGCTCGACGTTCACCGCGTCCTCGACGACGACAAGGCCGGCCTTGTCGCCAAGGCCCGTAAACCATTGCACCGCTTCGGTATAGGTGGCTTCGTCGTGACAGTGGCGCACGGCATAACCCCATCCGGTCGCGATGCCGCCGCCGGCCTTGATGAAGACGGGTCGGGCAAAGGGACGGGCGACGAGGTCTTCGGCCGGCCCGATATCCCTTGGCGGGAGGAAGCGGGCATCGACGAGGTCCGACAGCCTTTCCTTGGCGTTGAGCCGGCGCCAGAGGGCAGGCGGAACGAGATGGTTTTCGTCGGGAAAGCGGCCGTCGCGCAGCGGATAGGGCCAGAATAGGCGGCAACCTTTCGCTACAAGGTCGTCGGCGTGACGCTCGGCCTGCTCGCTACTCTCGTAGAGCCGCATATCCTCGGCGACTTCCAGCCCGGCGCGAGAGATGAGCGTGAGGATCTGGTCCGTCGCACCGCTGACATGCCGAACTGCAGCGCGCATGCCGAGAAGCCCCATGAGGAGCGATGTGACCGCATCCAGATTGAAGGGCGTGTAGCCGAGCATTCGAGTCTGCTCAAGGTCCGTGCGCGCCATGTAGGCGGCATCGGCCGGGTAGAGCAGGTCCGGCGAAAGGCCGGGGCGGAGCGGCGGGAGGGCCATTGTCACAGGAAATCCCGGATGCCGCTCGCCAGCGCCTTCATGCGCGGCGTATCGCCCCTGCCCGCAAAGGAAGGGGTCTTGTTGGCATCTAGCAGGATAGGCTCTCCGCCATGCATCACGTAGTCGAACTTGCCGAAATCAAAGCCGAGTTTACGGCGCATTTCTTGCAGCTTGCCCGGAACCTCGTCGCAATATTCGTAGCGAACCATGGACCCGGTCTTGACCAGCGGATCGGTCGCGAAAAGGCGATAGGCATAGCCCTTGCTGCCGAGGAACAGCCAGCCGCGCAGGGAATACAGCCCATCGGACATCTCCGGCATGAAACGCTCGACGACGAGGTCGGCGTCCTCCCAAACCCAGTCCGGCACGTCCGCGATGCCGTCCAGGATCGGATAGGTATTGGCCGGCAGGCGGCGCGCGACGCGCCATGACAGACGAGCGGCGAGCCTGCGCAATTTCTCGAGGACGCCCGTCTGCGAGAGGCGGCGCTCCGGCGCGCCGAAATGATTGAAGTTGCTCTTGATAATGACCATTCCGGGCCAGTCGGCATTTTTTGTGAGCAGAAGCGTCGAGATCCGGCGCTTGGAGATATCGTGAACCTGCCCGTTGATGATGTTGCCGCTCGCGGGTGGCTTCGGAAGGTTTGTCGTGTCGTTGAAGGTCAGGTTGTGATGCAGCAGGCAGGCGTCGGCATCCTGCGCATAGGAGCTTCCGAACTCGACGCGAAAGCCTTCCGATTTCCAGATCGAGGCGAGAGCGGTAACGACGAAATTCTGCGCGAATGGAAAAGGATAGAACGCAACGCTAATCGTCTTCATGAAATTTGTACTTGCAACAGGGTCCTGACGCCAAACGGGCCGAAGAGCACTCTCAAAAGGCGGAATATGCTCTAGCACCCGGGCAGTCGATCGGGTTTGCGTTACGTCAAAATCATGATTTGCGCAACGATATGAATGCGAGAGCGGCGGGAAAGGTCTTGCCAAGCTTGTAGCGCGCAAAATCAAATGGCAGCGCGCGCAACATCAAATGACAACAGTTTTCCGAAGCATTTAAGGCCCTTCGAAGAGGCTTTGTCGGATGCCGCTTTTAGCGCGCTGGGCCGGCCTCCTTCGCAAACGCTTTTTCGACGTCCTGCAATGACCGGATAGCGCCGCCTTCGATTGCCGCAATGACAGACTGCTCGATGGCGAATGCCCTCCGAACGTGCTCTCTGACCGCTGTCGAGACGGCAACCATTTCGTCATTCGACAAGGTGCGGAAAACGCCGTCCGCGAACTTGAAACCATCTCCATCCACGCGAATGCCAGACAGGATTGCCAGGCGCTCGGCCATGATCTTTGCCTGGCTGTCCCGATCCGTAGATACGAGAAGCCCGTCCCAGTTCACGCCGCCGACCTCCAGGCGCCATCTCAGATCGGCCGCTGTTCTCAAGAGTTCATCGCGGGTTACTGCCGCAACCGATGGCGCGTAAAAGGCGTCTGTGATGGGATCGTAGATGTCTCCAGGCCCTGCATCGCCGGCAGGAACGACGATATGGCCTGGGATCTGGTGTCCTTTAGGAGCAATGATGACATTTATCACCACTCCGTCCTTGATGACCGCGTGTCTCATCAGCCGATAACCCTCACTCTAACCTCACCGCGAGCGCCGACCGCCTGCGCTCCACCACCTCCGCCTGGCGGATTGCCGGCCTGAAGGCCATTTCCACCCGAGCCTCCATAGACGCTCGTCCCCCCCGTGCCTTCACTACCGCCGCCATTGTGATGGCCGCCGCCGCCAGCTCCGCCAAACAAAGAAGCGCCTCCCGTGCCGCCGCCCATGGCGCCGCCCACGTTTGCCCCACCTCCGCCACCCCATATACCCACAGCAGCCGAGGCGCCCGCCCCGCCGCCAATAATCCCGCCAGCACCAGGAGTTGGGCCGCTTGTGCCGGATGTCGGCGTGCCTGAAGTACCCGCCGAAATTTGACCGCCGCCACCGCCGCCGCTCCCGCCGCCGACGCCTGAGGAATTTGTGTTTGTGGCACCGCCGCCGCCGCCATATGCAAAGACATGCGAGCCGAAGGAGGTAGTGCCTCCGACACCGCCCGGATTGCCGGGGGCACCTCCTGCGCCTACGGTCACGGCCTCATTGTCCGCGAGATCTGCGAGCTTGATGACCGCCCGATTATAGCCGCCGCCCCCGCCGCCGCCTTGCCGGTGATTTCCCGTCGCGCCGCCGCCGCCGGCGCCCCAGCATTCAACAATCGCTATTGCCTCTGAGCCGAGGCCAGTCGGCTTAACCCATGTCCCGGAGGCAGTGAACTCCTGATAGCTGATGGTTGCACCACCGCCGCCGCCGCCACTGGCTGCCACCGAAAGAATGCGGAAGTCCCCGCCGAAAAACACCACGAAATAAACGGTGTCGGCATCGAAGTCGCCGGGGCCAAGAGGATCGCCCGTCGCCTTTACCAGGTCGTAATAGGGATTGTCGGCGGTAGCCCTAAGGCGGCAGGCATCGGTGTTGCTGACGTTTGGTTGGACATAGAAGCCCATGCCCGCGACCACGTCGCCATCCAGTTCCGGATCGACCGTGATCGTGTAGTCGTTGCCGGCATTGACGATGGCTGTCGGTTTCAGGGCGACCGCGTTGAACAACAGGCCGAACTTTTCCGCCACTTCGTCCAGATAAGCCGGCCCGCCGACGGGCGGCGTAGATGCGGACGTGGGTACCTTCCTGTCAGCCATTCACGGCCTCCCATATCTGCGGAGCCTCGTCGACCAGCGTTAGCCTGGCGGTGAGGCCTTTCCCGTTTTCGATCTCGGACACGATGAGACGCTTGAACTCCTGGCCAACCACGCCGACGACAACGAGGCACCCCTCGGTAATGGCTGCGACCGAACCCGGGTCGAAAGGCCCGCCTGGCACGGCGTCATTCGGCACCGGCTCCGCAAAGGTCAGCGTGTCCGTTTCACCAGGCGCATTTGCCAAGGCATGGACGGTCGAGGTGCCGTCAGCGCGTCGGATCGCGATGCCGGTCTTGTTGCCGAGCTCAAGCAAGTCCGGCACCTCGAGAAGGTCGGCCGTGCCCAGCATGTCGGCCTCGTCCTTCACCTCTACGACTGCATCGAGAACCACGCCCAGGACGTTCTCTTCCGGGCCGTCGAGAATGACCGACTTGATGCGCGCACCGCCATGATGCCGGCGAAGAATGTCGTGATTGACAGTGACCAAGGAGCCGCGCCGGCAGACAATCGCTTCAACCGGCGCGGTAAAGCTATAAAAGGTCGAGCGGTGCTGGGCCTGGGCCAGGTCGAACGATGCGCGGCGGATGATATCCGCCTCGTCCGTCAGTCCGTCGTAAGTCACCTGCTCGGTGCGGGCGTCAGTACCGGCAGCACCTGCGCGAAACACGGTGATCTGACGCTCGGCGTCATCGTCCTCCGCCTCGCGGTAGTTGATACGAAGGCCGGCAGGCAGGCGTGAAAACGCCTTGCTCCAGCGAAACTCCCTTATATTGCGCGGTGAGAACACCTGAATTGGCGCCTCTGCGCTGCGGTCATAGTCGCGGATGACGCCCCACAGTTCCGACTGATATTTTCTTGCATAGCCACAGCTGGAGATGATCCGGAGCAGATCGTCCAGGCCGTCGCCTTCCGCGACCATGTTGCAGCTGTAGCCGTTTTCCAGGCACTTCTGCCGCCATTCGAACAGGCCGGCCATATCGACAAGCTCTTCCGGAATTGGGTCGGCGTTCAGCGAGCCGGTCATGGCGTCCAGAAAATGCGGCGCAGGATTGCTCGTGACAGTCTGGATATGCCAGCCCGCTGCGGAAGCGTCATGAAGCTCACCGCCAGCCCAAACGCTCAGGTCGCTCGCGTCGGAGGGATCGTCCCAATTCACGGCGCTTGCGGCTGGCGAACCCGCGATCTGATCAGGGGCTGCACCGGAAGGGCGAAGGTAGCCTCCGGCATCGCCACCGGCCCACGTTCCTCCTTCAAGGCTTCCGCCGAGCGTGGTACCGGCCTCGCCAACAAGAACGTCATCGATCCAGAGCCGGACGCGGCCTGGGCTGACCCTTATATCCCACCCAAGCGTGTGCACCTCGCCGTCGAACGGCAGAAGCTTGATGGGAACTTTCAGCACCACAGTGTCATCCGTGGTCGACTGCACCGCCGTGTCGCCATCTCCGGCGCGGGCCACCAGCCTCGCATTGTCGTCGATGTAGATGGCCGATCCCGTGCCCGAACCGCCATCCTCCCATACGACGGACCAGGCGCTTGGCTGTTTCGGAAGCCTTAGGCTGCATTCAAAAGCGATGTCGGCCGACTTGTCGAATGTGCCGTGTGTGATCACGGAAACCGGAGCCACGGTGCCCGGCACCGCCGCCGGCACCTGATAGCCGCCATAGTCCCGCACATAACCTGACGCCCTGACAGACAACTGGCCCACGGCCCGGTTCCTGGCGCGCACGCCGATCAAGGCCACATCGCGCCTGGCGATCGGGTATTGCTCGCGGACCGACACCAGCCGGCGCAGGGTGACACGGTCTATCAGGCCGTCGCGCGTCAGCGGCAGGCTGCCGCCGTCGTTGACGCCGAAGAAGTCGTAAATGTTCCCGTCGTAGATGTAAGTGTCCGAGGTGAAGAGCGTGTCCCGAAAGGTTGCTCCGCGAATGACCTCGATCTCATATACTCCGGCAGGCCATTCGTCGGCCGAAAGGTAGACCTCTACCAGGTCCGAGGTGACCGTGACGTTGCGCACATTCGTCGTCGCGGCCGTATCCGATCGATAGATGTCGTCGCCGGCGCCGGCCGAGAAATAGGGGTCGGCGTCGAAGTCCTCGCCCACTGGAGAAACATCCTGACCAGGCACCAGCTTGCGCGCCTCGATAAAGCCTCGATCGGTCGGCGGCGGAGGCAAGGTGCCATCAAATGCGGAGCCGAAACGGAACTTGATCTGGGCGCGCCGCGGTGCCTGGGTCGCGTCCATGTAATGAAGCTCCGGCAGGTACCGCCAGGCGGCCGCGCCGCGCCGCCGTATCCTGATGCGAAAGGGAATGCGCAGCTTGTCGCTGACATCGTCCTGCCGCAGCAACGCCGACACAACAAGGTGCAACCACGCCTGGTCGGGCGCGTCCGCTGTTGCCATCCCGTGCCAGACGGGCGTCGTGCCGCTGTAGACTGACTGGTCGATAGGATCCACGCCGTGTACGGACATTTCCTGGCTGAGATCGGCCGTCTTGCCATATCTGGTGACAAGGCCGAGACGGCTTTCGCCGGCAAGCCCCTCGCGGAGCTCGATCTGCAGGTCGCCGTCTTCTTTCTCCGGATCCCACGTCGTCTCGCCCAGGCGAATATCGGACAGCTTGTGCGGACCGGCCAGCACGTGAACGGCCTCGACATATTCGTCCTGGCCGATCAGCTCGACGATCGGCTGCATGGCAAAGGGCGGGAACAGCCGGCGCGAGCCGATGACGCGGGGCACGGCCGCATTTGGCTGCAGCACATTACCGCTCACCGAGGCCGGCTGCAGCTCTCCGCTGCCGCTCTCGCTGGACGCTTGTTCCTGGCGGCTGCCACCGCGCGTCGGAGGCGAGCTCAGTGCCGTGATGGCAAGGGAGCCGGCAATGCCCACTGCGGTCGCCAGCAGTTTCGCACCAAGAGAGCCGGCCGCGATGCCGATGGCCGGGATCCCGAGAGTGGAAATGCCGGCAGTAATTAAGGTCAGCGCAATCGCCGCCACTATCGCGAAAATGCGCTTGCCGCCTCCGCCGCCGCCACCACCGCCCTGGAGCGGCATATGAAACGTGACGTGAACCGGCACACCGTTGACGCGACCCGCTTTGGGCCGAACATAAGCCCACATGTGCCGCGGCACCGGCTCGCCGTCGACCGCCACCACGCCGCGGGCATGAAAGTCGGCAGGCAGGCATCCGGCGCGCGATACGATCTCGCTGACGGAGAGCCCTTGCGGCCATAGATCGAGCCTTGGCGAGCCGAGCTGAAAGGGCTCGCGCCAGATCGTCACGACATGGCTTTGTGGCGCCGGAAGCATGCGATCCTCTCGCGTATGGTGAAATGTGAGAGCGGTACCGCGACGGTCGCGGTCGCATATTCGACGTGCAGTACCTGGCCTGGCCGGATCAGCACCCCTACGTGGCAGGCGTTTATCCCGCCCGAACGCCGCATTACAGCGACGTCGAAGGGCCTTAGATTGTCGCTGCCCACCGGGCGCCACTCTTCGCTTCGCGCACCGGCCGAGATCGCTCGCGCCACGCTGATTAGCTGCCGCGCCGAGATCTCGCCATAGCTGGGCAGATCAATGCCCAGCTCTTGTGCGTAGACCAGCCTGACAAGGCCCCAGCAGTCCAGCCCGGCAAGATCGCGGCCGCCATCCCTGAAAGGGATACCGACATAGCGGTCGCTCCAGTGCATTTTGGCGGTGGCGATCCCCATGCCCGAGACCTCACAGATAAAGCCCCGGGAAGCCGAGCTGAGTGGCGCGCATCGCCGGCCAGGCCTCCTGGGTGTAGTCGTAGGACCGGATCGTGCCGGAGAGTTGCAGCACGTCGCCGTCAACGTCGGTAAGTGCGAGGTGCCTTGCGGCGTAAATACGCTGCACGGGAGTGGCAAGCGGCACCCTCGGGTTTTGCGTCAGGTCGAACTGGCTGGCCGCGATCACTTCGAAGTCAAGCCGTGCCCTGGTTGGAACGGACAGGATCGCATCCCCGATCCTTTCGTCGACGTTCTGGAGCGTGAGCCGCGTGGTGGGCGGGGCGTCCGTGTCGCTCAGGAGCTGGATGTCGAACATGAAGCCCTGGAAGGTATTGCCGTCGAGTACATAATCGACCGGATCCGACACCACGCGCACGTCCTCGGGGAGATTTGCGTGACGGATGGTCAGAAAGACCAGCAGCGTTTCTGCGCTCTCCTGCCGATCGAGCTCGCGGCGCGCTGACGGGTCGATATCTCGTTCGATCGTCATCGCCTCAATCCATCACGAGCGCGGTGAAGCTGACCGTCCATCCGCCCGGGGCAAAGGACGCGATCTGGTAGGGCGTCTCGCCTGTCAGCTTCACGGTCACGGGCACCTTGCGGCGCGGGTGCTCGATGGTGAAGGGCAGGACGCCGCGCGCCAGGTCGACCCGGTAGAATGCTTCGAAGGTCTCGACCTGCGCCTCCGTCATCACAAAGGCGAAGCTTGCGGTCGACAGCGTCACGGTGCTGCGGCTGCGGCCGATCGGCGGCCCGACTTCGGGTTCGAACAGCGCCGCCGCGCGCTGCGGCGCCTCCTGGTAGGAATGGGCGTCGCTTTCCTGAGGCAGCGACGCCGGCCATGCCGCAGTCATCGTCTGACCCTCCTTGGGCTGATGCCGTATCTCGCCGCGTTCGCCGCATCGAAGCCTCCCGACGCGAAGCTCTCGCGCACCCGCTCGATGACCACGTCGACGATCTCTCGCCCGTCGCCATCGGTCCTGCGCCGCTCGCGCGCTTCAGTACCGTCGGCATTGTTGATGACGTTGACCGTGACGCCGGCGCCCTGTGCGCCGCGAAGAGACGAATTCGGAAGCACCATGGCGCCGCGCGACGTGCCGATGACAGGCTCCGGCCCGCGCTCGCCGACAATGCCGAACGTGCCGGACGGGATCAGGCCGCCGGTTGCGAAGAAGCCGGAGAAAAGCTCGCCGAAGAAGTCGCCGATGCCGGACAGGAAACCGCCGCCGGAAGAGCCGCTTGAGGTTTCGCTCTTGAACATGAGCACTGCATCGAGCACGTCGTTCAGGAGCTTGTCGGTGATACGATCGAGCGCGCGCAGCGCGGTATCGGCGAGAACCTCGAAGGCGTTCTCGCCATTGCGCAATCCGCTGACGATATCCGAGACCGCCCCTCGCACGATCGC
>NZ_JACFXV010000004.1 GCF_014050225.1 Stappia albiluteola
TGGACATGCGCCATCGCCTCCCCGGCCATAAGGGTTTGGACCCCTGAGGTCGAGGAGGCATCAATTGCGGCTGATGCCAGCCGCTGTGGTAGGGGTTACGAAGCCCCGAGGCCAGTCCTTTTCACCGGCCCTGCGCGCATTCTATCCTGAGAAATATACGGAGAAAAGCGCAATTCCAGGTTGGTGGTCACATTCATTCGGGCGCATGTGTTGGCGCCGCATGGATACGCGGGCCAAGCCCGCGCATGACGAACCGAGAGGGCGGGGCAGAGAGGCAGCCACAAGCTCTGTCATGCCCGGCCCGACTGGGCATCCAGTAACCGCCAACGCCGGAGATTTAGCCACTGAGGCGGGTGTCTACTGGATCCCCGTCTTCACGGGGATGACACCTGAGTTCGGAGC
>NZ_JACFXV010000040.1 GCF_014050225.1 Stappia albiluteola
AGCACGGTTTCGGCCGGCGGAGCACCGGTGGCGGTGGGTGCTGCGACGGTGATTGCCGGCGCCTATGGCACGCTGACGATCAACTCGGACGGCAGCTACAGCTATGTGGCCGATCAGGCCGCGGCGCAGGGGCTGGGTGTCGGCGAGGCGGTGGACGACGTCTTCACCTATGAAGTGTCGGACGGAAACGGTGGAACCGACACGGCAACGCTGACGGTGACGGTGACGGGTGCGAATGACGCCCCGGTGATCACCTCGTCCGCCTCGTTCTCGGTCGACGAGAACACGACCGCCGTAGGAACGGTTGCGGCGACCGACGCGGACACGAATGACACCGTCAGCTATTCGATCAGCGGCGGTGCCGATGGGGCGCTGTTTACGATTGATGGCGCGACGGGCGAGTTGAGCTTCATTGCGTCGCCCGATTTCGATGCGCCGGGCGATGCCGGTGCCGACAATGTCTACGAGGTCGAGGTCACGGCATCGGACGGCAATGGCGGCACGTCGGTGCAGACGATTTCGGTGACGGTCGGCGACGTCAACGAGGCGCCGACGGACATCACGCTGTCGAATGCGAGCGTCGAGGAGAACTCGACCAATGGCACGGTGGTCGGCACGCTGGGCGCCGCCGATCCGGATGCGGGCGAGAGCTTCACCTATACGCTGCTGGATAATGCCGGCGGGCGCTTCGCCATTGTCGGCAACGAGCTTCGCGTGGCGGATGGCGGTTTGCTGGATTTCGAGACGGCCACCAGCCATCAGGTGACCGTGGAGGTCGAGGACAGCGCCGGCAATACCCGCCAGGAGACCTTCACCGTCAGCGTGACGGATGTTAATGAGGCGCCTGTTGCGACTGACGATGCGGTTGCGGCTGTCGAGGATGGCGGGTCGGTGCCCGGCGACGTCCTAAACAACGATACGGACCCCGAGGGCGACACGCTGGCGGTTACCTCGATTGCGGCCAGCAGGGGACCGGTGGCTGTGTCGGCGGGCGCGGCAACTGTGATTGCCGGCGCCTATGGCACGCTGACGATCGACGCGGACGGCAGCTACAGCTATGTGGCCGATCAGGCGGCGACGCAGGGTCTGGGTGTCGGCGAGGCGGTGGACGACGTCTTCACCTATGTTATCTCCGATGGAAACGGTGGAACCGACACGGCAACGCTCACGGTGACCGTGACGGGTGCGAATGACGCCCCGGTGATCACCTCGTCCGCCTCCTTCTCGATCGACGAGAACACGACCGCCGTGGGAACGGTTGCGGCGACCGATGCGGATACCAACGACACTGTCGGTTATTCGATCAGCGGCGGTGCCGATGGGGTATTGTTTGCGATTGATGGCGCGACGGGCGAGTTGAGCTTCATTGCGTCGCCCGATTTCGATGCGCCGGGCGATGCCGGCGGCGACAATGTCTACGAGGTCGAGGTCACGGCATCGGATGGCAACGGCGGCACCTCGGTGCAGACGATTTCGGTGACGGTCGGCGACGTCAACGAGGCGCCGACGGACATCACGCTGTCGAATGCGAGCGTTGCGGAGAATTCGGGCAACGGCACGGTGGTCGGCACGCTGGGCGCCGCCGATCCGGATGCTGGTGAGAGTTTCACCTACACGCTGCTGGATAATGCCGGCGGGCGCTTCGCCATTGTCGGCAATGAGTTGCGTGTGGCGGATGGCGGGCTGCTCGATTTCGAGACGGCCACCAGCCACCAGGTGACCGTGGAGGTCGAGGATAGCGCCGGCAATACCTGGCAGGAGACCTTCACCCTCAGCGTGACGGATGTCAACGAGACGCCGACGGATATCACGCTGTCGAATGCGAGCGTTGCGGAGAACTCGGCCAATGGCACGGTGGTCGGCACGCTGGGCGCGGCCGATCCGGATGCCGGCGAGAGTTTCACCTACACGCTGCTGGATAATGCCGGCGGGCGGTTTGCGATTGTCGGCAATGAGTTGCGTGTGGCCGATGGCGGGCTGCTGGATTTCGAGGCCAATGCCAGCCACCAGGTGACGGTTGAGGTTGAGGATAGCGCCGGCAACACGCGGCAGGAAACCTTCACCGTCAGCGTGTCGGACGTCAACGAGGCGCCGACGGACATCACGCTGTCGAATGCGAGCGTGGCGGAGAATTCGGCCGACGACACGGTGGTCGGCACGCTGGGCGCAACCGATCAGGATGCGGGCGAGAGTTTCACCTACACGCTGCTGGATAATGCCGGCGGGCGCTTCGCCATTTTTGGCAACGAGTTGCGTGTGGCCGATGGCGGGCTGCTGGATTTCGAGACCAATGCCAGCCACCAGGTGACGGTCGAGGTTGAGGATAGTGCCGGCAATACGCGGCAGGAGACCTTCACCGTCCAGGTTACGAATGCGAACGAGGCAACCGTCGCGGTCGACGACACGAATTCGGCGTCGGAAGACGGCCCCGCCATTGCGGCCAACGTACTGGATAACGACAGCGATGCGGACGGCGATACGCTTTCGGTGAGCACGGTTTCGGCCGGCGGAGCACCGGTGGCGGTGGGTGCTGCGACGGTGATTGCCGGCGCCTATGGCACGCTGACGATCAACTCGGACGGCAGCTACAGCTATGTGGCCGATCAGGCCGCGGCGCAGGGGCTGGGTGTCGGCGAGGCGGTGGACGACGTCTTCACCTATGAAGTGTCGGACGGAAACGGTGGAACCGACACGGCAACGCTGACGGTGACGGTGACGGGTGCGAATGACGCCCCGGTGATCACCTCGTCCGCCTCGTTCTCGGTCGACGAGAACACGACCGCCGTAGGAACGGTTGCGGCGACCGACGCGGACACGAATGACACCGTCAGCTATTCGATCAGCGGCGGTGCCGATGGGGCGCTGTTTACGATTGATGGCGCGACGGGCGAGTTGAGCTTCATTGCGTCGCCCGATTTCGATGCGCCGGGCGATGCCGGTGCCGACAATGTCTACGAGGTCGAGGTCACGGCATCGGACGGCAATGGCGGCACGTCGGTGCAGACGATTTCGGTGACGGTCGGCGACGTCAACGAGGCGCCGACGGACATCACGCTGTCGAATGCGAGCGTCGAGGAGAACTCGACCAATGGCACGGTGGTCGGCACGCTGGGCGCCGCCGATCCGGATGCGGGCGAGAGCTTCACCTATACGCTGCTGGATAATGCCGGCGGGCGCTTCGCCATTGTCGGCAACGAGCTTCGCGTGGCGGATGGCGGTTTGCTGGATTTCGAGACGGCCACCAGCCATCAGGTGACCGTGGAGGTCGAGGACAGCGCCGGCAA
>NZ_JACFXV010000041.1 GCF_014050225.1 Stappia albiluteola
ACCAGCGACAATCCGAGTGCGGGCGCGCAGGGCCTGTCCCGCACGATCAGCTTTACCGTCGACGACGGCGGTGCGGAAAACGCCGCCTCCGCCCCCGTCAGCGTCACCGTGGGCATCACGGCCGTCAACGACGCGCCGGTGGTGGCGGGCGACGTCTCGCTCGCAACGGCCGAGGACACGCCGCTGATCATCTCCGAGGCCGAGCTTCTTGCCCTTGCCTCCGATCCGGACGGCGATGCGCTGACCGTCCAGAACCTGACCGCCGCCTCCGGCACGCTGGTGAACAACGGCGACGGCACATGGACGTTTACGCCGCCCGCCGGCTTCGACGGCGATGTCGCGCTGACCTACCAGGTCAGCGACGGGGAGCTCGTGACGCAGGCGAGCGCAAACGTCGAGGTGGTGGTGGTCAACAACGAGGCGCCGTTATTGAGTTTGCCAGCACCCGTGGGAGGCGACAGGCAGGTCAATACTTATGTCGATGGACGACAAGATCGTCCGTCGGTTGCAGCATTTTCTGATGGTGGGTTTGTGGTGACGTGGGGTTCATTGAATCAAGATGGATCGAATTGGGGAGTATATGGCCAGCGTTACGAAGCAGACGGCACTGCAGTCGGTACGGTGTTTCAAGTTAACACTTACACAGCAGATAGACAGGCATTTCCATCAGTCGCAGTACTGTCTGATGGCGGCTTTGTCGTAGCGTGGGAATCTTATCTTCAAGATGGTTCCGCTGACGGTGTCTACGGGCAACGTTTCAACGCGTCTGGAACAACCGTTGGTTCCGAGTTCCGAATCAACACTTATGTTGCGTCTCAGCAGAGCCGCCCATCGGTTGCCGGGTTGCTGGATGGCGGCTTCATT
This sequence comes from Stappia albiluteola, assembly GCF_014050225.1. Classification (GTDB taxonomy): domain Bacteria; phylum Pseudomonadota; class Alphaproteobacteria; order Rhizobiales; family Stappiaceae; genus Hongsoonwoonella; species Hongsoonwoonella albiluteola. The sequence goes on from NZ_JACFXV010000041.1 coordinate 865, forward strand.
GTTACTTGGTCGTCTGATCAGGATGGATCATTTTATGGGATATATGGCCAACGCTATACCGCAAGTGGTGCAGCACTGGGGCCGGAATTTCAAGTGAATATCTATACAACGGGTAGCCAGTTCTATTCGGCGGTCGCGGCTCTGGCTAATGGTGGATTCATCATCGCATGGGGGTCTAGTGGCCAAGATGGTTCCGATTACGGGATATACGGCCAACGTTATAACGCAAACGGAATTGCAATCGGCGGAGAGTTTCGTATTAATACTTACACACCCAGTTTTCAGTCTGGTCCCTCAGTAACGGCCTTGTTGAATGGCGGTTTCGTTGTGACTTGGTCGTCCTACTTACAGGACGGTTCCAGTTACGGAGCCTACGGCCAACGCTTCAATGCAAATGGCGTTCCGGTTGGTGCCGAGTTCCGTGTCGACGACCAAGTTACCGGAGACCAACGGAATCCGGATGTGACAGCATTGCAGGATGGTCGTTTTATTGTGACATGGGTATCCGATCAGGAAGGTTCGAGCTATGGGATTTACGGGCAGCTCTACGATGCAAATGGTGCTGTCATAGGGGCTAAATTCCAAGTGAACAGCAATGCGGAAGGGCGGCAATACAATCCCTCTGTAGCCGCTTTGTCTGATGGTGGCTTTGTGATCTCATGGGATTCAGATGGCGAAGGCAGACCTGGCTACGGCATCTTCCAGAAAATCTACAACGCCGACGGTACCGAGCGCATCGGACCGAGCTATGTGGAAGGCTCGGAGGCGGTGGCCTTTGCCGGCGAGTTGACGATTTCGGATGTGGATAGTGCTTCGCTTGTCGGGGCGACGGTGACAATCGATGATTTCGTGGCCGGTGAGGATGAATTGGCATTCACCGACCAGAACGGCATCAGCGGCACCTATGATGCGCAGACGGGTTTGCTGACGCTCTCAGGCACCGCGAGCCTTGCCGCTTATCAGGCAGCCCTGCGCTCGGTCGGCTACCGGAACACCAGCAACGATCCGACCGGCACGGGGCGGGATATCTCGATCACCGTTGATGACGGCACGGGGGCAACGCAAACCTCCAACACCGTCACGGCGCATGTGAACGTCATCGGCGTGTCGGGCGACAATGCGGTGCCGGGCGAGACTTTCGCGGCGACGTCGGCCGGGGATGCTGACATCTTCCAGTTCGATGCGGCTGCGGGGGCGCAGGTCCTCGACGCCTTTGCTGCCGGTGGCGGCGATGTCGCGGGTGACGGCATTGTCGATGCGGTCGCCTTCGATGCCGGGTTGGGACTGGCGAGCTTCGACGACGTGCTTTCCCGTGCCGCGCAGGTGGCGGAGGACGTGGTGATCAATCTCGACGGCGACGCCTCGCTCACGCTCAAGGGCGTGGAGATCGGGCAGCTCACCGCCGACGACTTCCGCTTCATCGCGTAAGCGGCCGATAGAGACAGCTACCGAACGGGGCCGGCGGGGGTATCTTCGCCGGCTCTTTTTTTGTTTTTCGCCAAAGCTGAAGACAAGTCTTTCTCAAGTATTTCCAGCGAACCGAATCGCCGGGTCTGAAAACCGCCGCCGCGCCGTCCCCAATGACAGATTGCACGAGATGCGATGCCGGTCGCACGCCGGTGCACGGCGATAGTCGTCCTTATGTAGGATTTATTTTCGTGACCAATGAAAATAGTTAACTGTATATATATCAATGACTTAATTGAACAGTTCACGTTGCGGATCCGCCATTTCTGCAACTTCGGCGCGTTAAGAAGCGCTTAAGGATTTGGGCGCGAAATCGCCCGGCCCCTGATGAAACTGCGTAATACGAAGGAAGGGGGCGATCGGTGCAACCTGCCTGCGCGGGGGTGAGCGGGGAAACGACGGAGCAAGCGAACCCAGAAGTAAAAATTCGCTCAATATTGAATAAATGGCGAAGAAATGTTCCCGGCAGTCAATAGGAGCGCTGCCGGAGCGCCAGTTCTCGCAGTTCAACTTGATAAATTAATGCAATGCGAGATTGCGCGCGTTGCGATGACCCTCGACCCAAGTGAGGGCAACAGGGAGTCTTTATCCATGGCATTCGAAACCCAGACGGCGGCCGCCGCGGGCGTGGCGGAAGCGGCCGGCGGCGCGACCTATGCGGGCGGCGACGCAAAGGGCGGCGAGACGCTGCCGCCCGAGACCGGCGGCGCGACTTTCGTCACCAACGAGGATACGCCGCTGATCATCACCGACGCGCAGATCCGCGCGCTCGTTCCTGGCCTGGAAGCCGGGGCGACGGTGATCGACGTCACGGTGAATTGCGGCACGATCTACAACAACGGCAACGGCACCTGGACGTTCTTCCCGCACAAGGACTTCTTCGGCGAGGGAACCGTCGAGTTCCGCATCCTGTCCGGCGGGGAAACGGTGACGGGCAGCACGTCGCTGAACGTCCTGCCGGTCAATGACGCGCCGGTGCTGAACGTGCCGGGCTTCATCGGCGACGAGGCGGTCAACACCTTTACGTCAAGCCACCAGCAGGACTCCGCCGTGACGACCCTCGCCGACGGCGGCTGGATCGTCACCTGGGCCTCCAGGGGGCAGGACGGGTCGGATTTCGGCATCTATGCGCAGCGCTACGATGCCGCCGGCAAGACGGTGGGCGGCGAGTTCCGCGTCAACACGACAACCGCCGGCAGCCAGCGTCTTCCGGAAGTGGCCGCGCTCAAGGACGGCGGCTACGTGGTGACCTGGCAGTCGACCGGCGACGGCTCGCAGTCCGGCATCTTCCACCAGCGCTTCGACGCGGAGGACCGTCCCGTCGGCTCGCAGGAAGTGGTGAACCAGCTGACGATCGGCGCGCAGGAGGAAGCCGTGGTCGCCGGGCTCGCCGATGGCGGCCACGTGGTGGTCTGGTGCGGTCCGTCGAACAACAGGCAGGGCATCGACATCTATGCCCGCACCTATGACGCCGACGGCAAGCCGACGCAGGACGAGTGGCGGGTCAACACCCATTTCGACGCCGACCAGGACCGTCCGTCGGTCACCGCGCTCGCCGATGGCGGTTTCGTGATCGTCTGGACGTCCTCGGCGCAGGACGGCGACGGCACGGGCGTCTTCGGCCAGCGTTACGACGCGAGCGGGCGGCCCGCCGGTGAGGAATTCGCGGTCAACAGCTATACGCACGGCGCCCAGGAACAGGCCGTGGTGTCGTCGCTCGCCGATGGCGGCTTCGTCGTGGCGTGGCGCTCCTTCGGGCAGGACGGTCACAATTTCGGTGTCTTCCTGCAGCGCTACGACGCCGCGGGCGGGAAAGTCGGCGGCGAGCAGCAGGCAAACACCCATTGGTCGGGCAATGAGCTGGATCCGGCGGTTACCGGTCTCAGCGACGGCGGCTATGTGGTGACCTGGCGCTCGCTGCTGCAGGACGGCTCGGGCGACGGCGTCTACGGGCAGGTCTTCGACGCTGACGGCACACCGGTCGGCGCCGAATTCCGCGTCAATGACAGCACGGCGAGCAATCAGTTCGACCCGCAGGTGGCGGCCCTCGACGATGGCGGCTTCGTGGTGACCTGGACGTCGCTTGGCCAGGACGGCAACGGCAACGGCGTCTACCAGCGCGTCTTCAACGCGGACGGTAGCCCGCGCCCCGATCCGCTCGTCTTCGCGGAAAACGGCGACCCGGTCGCCATCGCCGACAATCTGCAGGTGGCCGATGTCGACAGCCAGACGCTCGTCGGCGCGACGGTGACCATCGAGGGCACGGTCTCGGTGGAGGACGTGCTGTCCTTCACCGCGCGGGCCGGCATCACCGGCAGCTATGACGCGGCAACCGGCGTGCTGACCCTCTCTGGCGAAGCCTCGCTTGCCGACTACCAGGCGGTGCTGCGGACGGTGACCTACCAGAATACGGGCGACAACCCGACCGGCAACGGTGCCGGCACGTCCCGCACGATCACCTTCCAGGTCGATGACGGCGCGTCGGAGAACAACATCTCGGAAGCCGTCAGCGTTACCGTGGAGGTGGTGCCGGAGAACGATGCGCCGGAGGTCTCCGCTCCGGTGGATCTGGTGCTGAGCGAACTCAGCGGCCTGGTGATCCGGACCGAGGACCTGCTGGCCAATGCCAGCGATCCGGAGGGCGACGCGCTCAGCGTGCTCAATCTCTCGGTCGATCACGGCACGCTGACCGACAATGGCGACGGCAGCTGGACCTATGTGCCGGGCGAAGGCTTCACAAACGAGGCGGTGCTTTCCTACCAGGTCTCGGACGGCGAGCTTGTCGCGGAGGCATCGGCGACGATCCAGCGGCCGGCGAGCGGGGGCGGCGAATTCCCGCAGCCGGGCGGCGAAGACCGGTTCGTCTTTGCCGCGGATGCCGGCGGCGACGCAGACGGCGATGCGGAGGGGGCCTCAGGCGATGACGCCTTCGCGGATGGTTCCGCCGGCAGCGATTTCGCCGAGGCCGTCGGCCTCGATGCCGGCGATACGCTGCTGGTCGATGACGGTGTGCCGTCCTTCGGCGGCGAGCCCTCTATCTTCGGTCAGGACGATTTCCGCTTTGTCTGATTGACGGCGGACTGACAAAGGGGAACGGCCCGCGCTTCGGCTGGAGCGCGGGCCGCTTCGTATTCGGTCGGGATTTATCGCAGGGCTTTCGGGTGGATCCGGACGCGCGTTCGCGCGGCTCATGTCTGGGGTCCCGGCTCTCGCAAAGCGCGTTCGCGCATGCGGGCCGGGATGACCACCGAGAGTGGGCTCCCCGACCTCCGTCACTCTTCCCTGAATGCGTGGGTTATCTGGTCGACGAGGGGTTTGACGAGATAGGAGAGGATGGTGCGCTCCTTGGTGGCGATGAAGGTCTCGACCGGCATGCCGGGCACGAGGCGCTTGGCGCCGAGCTTTGCCTCCTCGCCGTCGGCGAGCGCCAGGCGGGCGGTGTAGAAGGAGAGGTTGGTGGCCTGGTCGACGGCGTGGTCGGCCGACAGGGTGACGACCTTGGCGGCGAGTTCCGGCGTCGAGCGCTGGTCGAAGCTCGGCAGGCGGACGACCGCCTCCTGGCCCGGAAAAAGCAGGTCGATATCGGTCGGCGCCACCTGAGCCTCGATGACGAGCAGGTCTTCCTTCGGCACGACCAGCATCAGGGTCTCGCCGGGACCGACGACGCCGCCGATGGTGTGGACGGCAAGCTGATGCACGTAGCCCTGGCGCGGCGCGCGGATGTCGACGCGGCGCTTGCGGTCCTCGGCGGCGATCCGCTGTTCCTCCAGCTGGGCGAGTTCGGAGCGCACCTGCTGCAGTTCCTCAAGCACCGACTGGCGCGCCTCGTCGCCGAGCTGGATGATCTGCAGCCGGCGCTCGCCGATCGCCTCGCCGGCGCGAGCCACCTCGGCGAGGAAGCCGCCGCGCTCGCCGGCAAGCCGGGCCCGGTCGCGCTTCAGCGCCGTGATGCGGGTCTCGGGCACGAGGCCCTTGTCGAAGAGCTGGACAAGGCCGGCCAGTTCCTCGTCGATCAGCCCGATCTCCTCGTCCTTGGCAAGGCGCTGCGCGTCGAGGCCCTCGATCTGCTTCTCAAACTGGCGGATCTGGTCCTCAAGCTGGCCGATGCGGCCGGCGAGCGACGCCGCCCGCGCCGCCCGCAGCGCCTCCTGGCCCGAAAGCACGGCGTCGATCTCCGCCTCCTGGCGGCGGGCGGCCAGATCCTCCGGGAAAGCGATCGTCTCGACCGCGTCGCGTTCGGCGACGAGGCGTGCCTCGCGGGCGGCAAGCTCGACGATCTGCTTGCGCACGATGGCCAGATTGGCGTCGACCACCGTGTCGTCGAGCCTGACCAGAAGATCGCCGGCCGCCACCTGGTCGCCGTCCCGCACGGCGATCTCCTTGACGATGCCGCCCTCCTGGTGCTGGACGCGCTTGGTGTTGGTCTCCACCACGATGGTGCCGGGAGCGATCACCGCGCCGCCGATCCTGGCCAGCGCGGCGTAGCCGCCGACGCCGGCGGTCAGCAGCAGCACCGCAAGGCCGCCGACCGCCGCATGGCGCGTCAGGCTCCGCGTTACCGAAGCCTCGGGCGAAGTCTCGGGCTCATCCCTTTGCATCGGTCACCACCTTCAGGCCCATGGCGCGCGGGTCGGCAGCCGGGCCGCGGGGCGCGCCGGCCTGCGCGGTCACCTCGGCAAGCACCTGCTCCTTGGGGCCGAAGCTTGCCTGCCTGCCGTCCTTCATGAACAGCAGCTTGTCGACGGCGGCAACGGCGCTTGGCCGGTGCGCGACGACGACGACGATGCTGCCCTGCCTGCGCGTGGCGGCGATCGCCGCGGTCAGCGCCGCCTCGCCCTCCGCGTCGAGATTGGAATTGGGCTCGTCCAGCACCACCAGGAACGGATTGCCGTAAAGGGCGCGGGCCAGCGCCACCCGCTGACGCTGGCCGGCCGACAGCCGGGCGCCGTTCTCGCCGACCGGCGTGTCGTAGCCCTGCGGAAAGCGGATGATCAGCTCGTGCACGTCGGCCGCCTTCGCGGCGGCGAGCACGGCCTCCGACGAGCGGTCGGGATCGAAGCGGGCGATATTCTCGGCGATCGTGCCTTCCAGCAGCTCCACGTCCTGCGGCAGGTAGCCGATGGAGCGGCCAAGCAGCGCGCGGTCGAAATGGCCAAGTTCCGAACCGTCGAGGCGGATCTTGCCGGAGACGAGCGGCCATACGCCGACCAGCGCGCGGGCAAGGCTCGACTTGCCCGAGCCCGAGGGGCCGATGACGCCGAGCCCGTCGCCGGCCTCAAGCGAGAAGGCAAGGCCCTGCGCCGTCGGGACCATGGAGGCGGGCGGGCGGATCACGGCCTGCTGCACCTCCAGCCTTGCCTTCGGGGCGGGAAGCTCCGTCGCAGGTGCGGTTGAGACCGGCGCCTTGAGGACCTCCCTCAGCCGCGACAATGCCTGCCGGGCGGCCAGGAACGGGCGCCAGTGGGCGACGGCCTGCTCCACCGGCGCCAGCGCGCGCGAGGAGATGATCGACGAGGCGATCATCACGCCGCCGGACGCCTCGTTCCGGATCACCAGCCAGGCGCCAACGCCGAGCAGCGCCGATTGCAGCATGAAGCGCAGCGTCTTGATGATGGTGCCGAACAGCGCCGACTGGTCGGCCGCCTTGCGCTGCGCCGAAAGCCAGTCCGCCGTATCCTGGCGCCAGCGGTCGCCGAGCACCGGCAGCATGCCCATGGCGGCGATCGCCTCGACATTGCTGCGGCCGGCCTGCACCATGGCCTGCCGGCGCGCCGACTGGAGGGAAAGGGCGGCCGTCGGCTTGCGCGACACCCATTCCTGCACGCCGATCAGCAGGCTGATGACGATCGCCGCGCCCAGCGACAGGGTGCCGAGCAGCGGGTGCAGCAGGAACACCATCGCCAGATAGATCGGCATCCAGGGCAGGTCGAAGATCGCCACCGGGCCGGGGCTTGCCAGAAAGCCGCGCAGCAGCTCCAGGTCGCGCACCGGCTCCGCCTTCTGCATTGCCTGGCTGGGGTTGAGCGAGCGGCCGACGGCGGCCTCGAAGCTAGGCCTCGACAGCCGGGCGTCGAGCCGCTGGCCGACCCGCGTCAGCATGCGCGAACGCACCCCCTCCAGCAGGCCCTGAAACGCATAGAGCCCCACGACCAGGCCGCCCAGAACCACCAGCGTCGGCACGCTGCGGCTCGCCAGAACCCGGTCGTAGACCTGCAGCATGAACAGCGGACCCGTCAGCATCAGCACATTGATCACGAAGCTGAAAACACCGATCACCCAAAACGACGACCGGCACGCCGACAACGCCCCCGATACAAGGGGTTGCGATTGCGACTGGGGAAGCTTCATCCGGAAATCCTGAAACGAATGGACGATGAAATGCGCAAGGCGGAATGCAGCCGGCCCGCAACCAGGGACAGCATTCACCGCGTGAGCGTTGATTCGTCTTCAAATTCCGGTGTTCGGGTTAAGATATGCTTCCCAAGGTTGTGGATTTGGCATCGCAGGCGGACGCCGCCGCCGCCGCGGCGGCCGGCTCCGTTCCCCTGTCTTTCGGGCGAGCTCCGCCCGCGAAGATTTCCGGATCCGGGGCCATCGCTCGGCTGCGCCTCACTCGCCCGGGATGACGGCCGAGTGTGCGGTCACCTCTCTGCCGTAGCCCCTCGGCTCGTCATGCGCGGGCTTGACCCGAGTATCCATGTGGCCTGCCCCAAACTCCGGTGTCATCCCCGCGCAGGCGGGGAGGTGGATTCACGTTTGAAGTGCAACACGGTTGAGGAGTTCCGAGAAGACCTCATTTGGCGTCCTGAAGGCAAGGCATTTGCGCGGGGTATTGTTGTAGTGCTCGACCAACTGTCGGATTTGGCCTTGATCGATGGTTGCCAGATCCGACTTGCGCGGCAAGATCTTGCGCATGCGGCCGATGGCATTCTCGATGCCACCCTTCTGCCAGGGGGCGTGCGGATCGCAGAAGAAGGTGGCGAGGCCGAGCCTGTCCGTGAGTTCGAAATGCAAGGCGAATTCCGTGCCATTGTCGAAGGTGAGCGACCGGCGCAACAGGCGGGGCAGCGGACCGAAGCGCTGAACCAGGGCCTGGACGACGGCGCGCGCGGTCTTTCGCGACAGCCGATCGATGGTGAGGATGCGCGAGCTGCGCTCATGGGTGACCAGCACATACTGGCCATAGCGGGAAAAGGCCATGAGGTCGGCCTCCCAGTGGCCCGGCGTGGCCCTGTCGTCGGCCTCGGCGGGACGTTGGGCCAGCGGGCGGCGCAGCTTGATGAAGCTGACGGACGAGCCGCCGCGCAGGCCCAGGCGGCCCCTGCGGTTCTTGGCGCGCGGCAGTAGGCGGTGCCAGTAATCCTTTTGCGCCGAGCGGTGATAAACGAAGCGGTAGATGGACTCATGGCTGATGAGCGTGCCACCGTGCTCGCGCGCCAGCCGGCCGGCGATCTGTTCGGGTGACTGTCCCATCGCAAGGCGTTGCCTGACCATGTCGCGCAGCGCCGGCTGGCGTGCCAGCTTGTAGCGGGCATCCCAGCGCCGGCGCCGGAGGGCCAGTCCGTGCGCCCGTTCCCCGTCATAGCTGCCGCACCACTGCTTGGTCGGCCTGGCATTGCGCCGCAACTCGCGGCTGATCGTGGCAGCCGAACGACCCAGTTGCCGTCCGATCCAGCGCAGCGAGCGCCCTTCCCGGTGCCACAGCTCTATCTTTACCCGCTCCCGCAGGCTCAACTGATCGTAACTTTGTCCCATCGCGGCAACACCTTAGCAGGTGTTGCACTTGTTTCGTGAATTCAGC
>NZ_JACFXV010000042.1 GCF_014050225.1 Stappia albiluteola
GCGATCGTGCGAGGGGCGGTCTCGGATATCGTCAGCGGATTGCGCAATGGCGAGAACGCCTTCGAGGTTCTCGCCGATACCGCGCTGCGCGCGCTCGATCGTATCACCGACAAGCTCCTGAACGACGTGCTCGATGCAGTGCTCATGTTCAAGAGCGAAACCTCAAGCGGCTCTTCCGGCGGCGGTTTCCTGTCCGGCATCGGCGACTTCTTCGGCGAGCTTTTCTCCGGCTTCTTCGCAACCGGCGGCCTGATCCCGTCCGGCACGTTCGGCATTGTCGGCGAGCGCGGGCCGGAGCCTGTCATCGGCACGTCGCGCGGCGCCATGGTGCTTCCGAATTCGTCTCTTCGCGGCGCACAGGGCGCCGGCGTCACGGTCAACGTCATCAACAATGCCGACGGTACTGAAGCGCGCGAGCGGCGCAGGACCGATGGCGACGGGCGAGAGATCGTCGACGTGGTCATCGAGCGGGTGCGCGAGAGCTTCGCGTCGGGAGGCTTCGATGCGGCGAACGCGGCGAGATACGGCATCAGCCCAAGGAGGGTCAGACGATGACTGCGGCATGGCCGGCGTCGCTGCCTCAGGAAAGCGACGCCCATTCCTACCAGGAGGCGCCGCAGCGCGCGGCGGCGCTGTTCGAACCCGAAGTCGGGCCGCCGATCGGCCGCAGCCGCAGCACCGTGACGCTGTCGACCGCAAGCTTCGCCTTTGTGATGACGGAGGCGCAGGTCGAGACCTTCGAAGCATTCTACCGGGTCGACCTGGCGCGCGGCGTCCTGCCCTTCACCATCGAGCACCCGCGCCGCAAGGTGCCCGTGACCGTGAAGCTGACAGGCGAGACGCCCTACCAGATCGCGTCCTTTGCCCCGGGCGGATGGACGGTCAGCTTCACCGCGCTCGTGATGGATTGAGGCGATGACGATCGAACGAGATATCGACCCGTCAGCGCGCCGCGAGCTCGATCGGCAGGAGAGCGCAGAAACGCTGCTGGTCTTTCTGACCATCCGTCACGCAAATCTCCCCGAGGACGTGCGCGTGGTGTCGGATCCGGTCGATTATGTACTCGACGGCAATACCTTCCAGGGCTTCATGTTCGACATCCAGCTCCTGAGCGACACGGACGCCCCGCCCACCACGCGGCTCACGCTCCAGAACGTCGACGAAAGGATCGGGGATGCGATCCTGTCCGTTCCAACCAGGGCACGGCTTGACTTCGAAGTGATCGCGGCCAGCCAGTTCGACCTGACGCAAAACCCGAGGGTGCCGCTTGCCACTCCCGTGCAGCGTATTTACGCCGCAAGGCACCTCGCACTTACCGACGTTGACGGCGACGTGCTGCAACTCTCCGGCACGATCCGGTCCTACGACTACACCCAGGAGGCCTGGCCGGCGATGCGCGCCACTCAGCTCGGCTTCCCGGGGCTTTATCTGTGAGGTCTCGGGCATGGGGATCGCCACCGCCAAAATGCACTGGAGCGACCGCTATGTCGGTATCCCTTTCAGGGATGGCGGCCGCGATCTTGCCGGGCTGGACTGCTGGGGCCTTGTCAGGCTGGTCTACGCACAAGAGCTGGGCATTGATCTGCCCAGCTATGGCGAGATCTCGGCGCGGCAGCTAATCAGCGTGGCGCGAGCGATCTCGGCCGGTGCGCGAAGCGAAGAGTGGCGCCCGGTGGGCAGCGACAATCTAAGGCCCTTCGACGTCGCTGTAATGCGGCGTTCGGGCGGGATAAACGCCTGCCACGTAGGGGTGCTGATCCGGCCAGGCCAGGTACTGCACGTCGAATATGCGACCGCGACCGTCGCGGTACCGCTCTCACATTTCACCATACGCGAGAGGATCGCATGCTTCCGGCGCCACAAAGCCATGTCGTGACGATCTGGCGCGAGCCCTTTCAGCTCGGCTCGCCAAGGCTCGATCTATGGCCGCAAGGGCTCTCCGTCAGCGAGATCGTATCGCGCGCCGGATGCCTGCCTGCCGACTTTCATGCCCGCGGCGTGGTGGCGGTCGACGGCGAGCCGGTGCCGCGGCACATGTGGGCTTATGTTCGGCCCAAAGCGGGTCGCGTCAACGGTGTGCCGGTTCACGTCACGTTTCATATGCCGCTCCAGGGCGGTGGTGGCGGCGGCGGAGGCGGCAAGCGCATTTTCGCGATAGTGGCGGCGATTGCGCTGACCTTAATTACTGCCGGCATTTCCACTCTCGGGATCCCGGCCATCGGCATCGCGGCCGGCTCTCTTGGTGCGAAACTGCTGGCGACCGCAGTGGGCATTGCCGGCTCCCTTGCCATCACGGCACTGAGCTCGCCTCCGACGCGCGGTGGCAGCCGCCAGGAACAAGCGTCCAGCGAGAGCGGCAGCGGAGAGCTGCAGCCGGCCTCGGTGAGCGGTAATGTGCTGCAGCCAAATGCGGCCGTGCCCCGCGTCATCGGCTCGCGCCGGCTGTTCCCGCCCTTTGCCATGCAGCCGATCGTCGAGCTGATCGGCCAGGACGAATATGTCGAGGCCGTTCACGTGCTGGCCGGTCCGCACAAGCTGTCCGATATTCGCCTGGGCGAGACGACGTGGGATCCGGAGAAAGAAGACGGCGACCTGCAGATCGAGCTCCGCGAGGGGCTTGCCGGCGAAAGCCGTCTCGGCCTTGTCACCAGATATGGCAAGACGGCCGATCTCAGCCAGGAAATGTCCGTACACGGCGTGGATCCTATCGACCAGTCAGTCTACAGCGGCACGACGCCCGTCTGGCACGGGATGGCAACAGCGGACGCGCCCGACCAGGCGTGGTTGCACCTTGTTGTGTCGGCGTTGCTGCGGCAGGACGATGTCAGCGACAAGCTGCGCATTCCCTTTCGCATCAGGATACGGCGGCGCGGCGCGGCCGCCTGGCGGTACCTGCCGGAGCTTCATTACATGGACGCGACCCAGGCACCGCGGCGCGCCCAGATCAAGTTCCGTTTCGGCTCCGCATTTGATGGCACCTTGCCTCCGCCGCCGACCGATCGAGGCTTTATCGAGGCGCGCAAGCTGGTGCCTGGTCAGGATGTTTCTCCAGTGGGCGAGGACTTCGACGCCGACCCCTATTTCTCGGCCGGCGCCGGCGACGACATCTATCGATCGGATACGGCCGCGACGACGAATGTGCGCAACGTCACGGTCACCTCGGACCTGGTAGAGGTCTACCTTTCGGCCGACGAATGGCCTGCCGGAGTATATGAGATCGAGGTCATTCGCGGAGCAACCTTTCGGGACACGCTCTTCACCTCGGACACTTACATCTACGACGGGAACATTTACGACTTCTTCGGCGTCAACGACGGCGGCAGCCTGCCGCTGACGCGCGACGGCCTGATAGACCGTGTCACCCTGCGCCGGCTGGTGTCGGTCCGCGAGCAATACCCGATCGCCAGGCGCGATGTGGCCTTGATCGGCGTGCGCGCCAGGAACCGGGCCGTGGGCCAGTTGTCTGTCAGGGCGTCAGGTTATGTGCGGGACTATGGCGGCTATCAGGTGCCGGCGGCGGTGCCGGGCACCGTGGCTCCGGTTTCCGTGATCACACACGGCACATTCGACAAGTCGGCCGACATCGCTTTTGAATGCAGCCTAAGGCTTCCGAAACAGCCAAGCGCCTGGTCCGTCGTATGGGAGGATGGCGGTTCGGGCACGGGATCGGCCATCTACATCGACGACAATGCGAGGCTGGTGGCCCGCGCCGGAGATGGCGACACGGCGGTGCAGTCGACCACGGATGACACTGTGGTGCTGAAAGTTCCCATCAAGCTTCTGCCGTTCGACGGCGAGGTGCACACGCTTGGGTGGGATATAAGGGTCAGCCCAGGCCGCGTCCGGCTCTGGATCGATGACGTTCTTGTTGGCGAGGCCGGTACCACGCTCGGCGGAAGCCTTGAAGGAGGAACGTGGGCCGGTGGCGATGCCGGAGGCTACCTTCGCCCTTCCGGTGCAGCCCCTGATCAGATCGCGGGTTCGCCAGCCGCAAGCGCCGTGAATTGGGACGATCCCTCCGACGCGAGCGACCTGAGCGTTTGGGCTGGCGGTGAGCTTCATGACGCTTCCGCAGCGGGCTGGCATATCCAGACTGTCACGAGCAATCCTGCGCCGCATTTTCTGGACGCCATGACCGGCTCGCTGAACGCCGACCCAATTCCGGAAGAGCTTGTCGATATGGCCGGCCTGTTCGAATGGCGGCAGAAGTGCCTGGAAAACGGCTACAGCTGCAACATGGTCGCGGAAGGCGACGGCCTGGACGATCTGCTCCGGATCATCTCCAGCTGTGGCTATGCAAGAAAATATCAGTCGGAACTGTGGGGCGTCATCCGCGACTATGACCGCAGCGCAGAGGCGCCAATTCAGGTGTTCTCACCGCGCAATATAAGGGAGTTTCGCTGGAGCAAGGCGTTTTCACGCCTGCCTGCCGGCCTTCGTATCAACTACCGCGAGGCGGAGGACGATGACGCCGAGCGTCAGATCACCGTGTTTCGCGCAGGTGCTGCCGGTACTGACGCCCGCACCGAGCAGGTGACTTACGACGGACTGACGGACGAGGCGGATATCATCCGCCGCGCATCGTTCGACCTGGCCCAGGCCCAGCACCGCTCGACCTTTTATAGCTTTACCGCGCCGGTTGAAGCGATTGTCTGCCGGCGCGGCTCCTTGGTCACTGTCAATCACGACATTCTTCGCCGGCATCATGGCGGTGCGCGCATCAAGTCGGTCATTCTCGACGGCCCGGAAGAGAACGTCCTGGGCGTGGTTCTCGATGCAGTCGTAGAGGTGAAGGACGAGGCCGACATGCTGGGCACGGCCGACCTTCTCGAGGTGCCGGACTTGCTTGAGCTCGGCAACAAGACCGGCATCGCGATCCGACGCGCTGACGGCACCTCGACCGTCCATGCCTTGGCAAATGCGCCTGGTGAAACGGACACGCTGACCTTTGCGGAGCCGGTGCCGAATGACGCCGTGCCAGGCGGGCCTTTCGACCCGGGTTCGGTCGCAGCCATTACCGAGGGGTGCCTCGTTGTCGTCGGCGTGGTTGGCCAGGAGTTCAAGCGTCTCATCGTGTCCGAGATCGAAAACGGGAAAGGCCTCACCGCCAGGCTAACGCTGGTCGACGAGGCTCCGCAGATATGGGAGGCCGTGAATGGCTGACAGGAAGGTACCCACGTCCGCATCTACGCCGCCCGTCGGCGGGCCGGCTTATCTGGACGAAGTGGCGGAAAAGTTCGGCCTGTTGTTCAACGCGGTCGCCCTGAAACCGACAGCCATCGTCAATGCCGGCAACGACTACACGATCACGGTCGATCCGGAACTGGATGGCGACGTGGTCGCGGGCATGGGCTTCTATGTCCAACCAAACGTCAGCAACACCGATGCCTGCCGCCTTAGGGCTACCGCCGACAATCCCTATTACGACCTGGTAAAGGCGACGGGCGATCCTCTTGGCCCCGGCGACTTCGATGCCGACACCGTTTATTTCGTGGTGTTTTTCGGCGGGGACTTCCGCATTCTTTCGGTGGCAGCCAGTGGCGGCGGCGGCGGTGGTGCAACCATCAGCTATCAGGAGTTCACTGCCTCCGGGACATGGGTTAAGCCGACTGGCCTCGGCTCAGAGGCAATAGCGATTGTTGAATGCTGGGGCGCCGGCGGCGGCGGCGCGACGGGAAATCACCGGCAAGGCGGCGGCGGGGGCGGCGGCTATAATCGGGCGGTCATCAAGCTCGCAGATCTCGCGGACAATGAGGCCGTGACCGTAGGCGCAGGAGGTGCCCCCGGCAATCCGGGCGGTGTCGGAGGCACTACCTCCTTCGGCTCGCATGTCTTTGCATATGGCGGCGGCGGCGGTGCCACAAACACAAATTCCTCAGGCGTCGGCGGCGGGAGCGGCGGCGGTGGCGGCGGTCAAATTTCGGCGGGTACTTCAGGCACGCCGACATCCGGCACAAGCGGCCCAACTCCTGGTGCTGGCGGGATTATTGGCGGCGGGGCGGGCGCCTCGGCTGCTGTGGGTATATGGGGTGGCGGAGGTGGGGCAAACGTGGGCGGCGCCATGGGCGGCGGCACGGGAGGCGCTTCTTTGTTTGGCGGAGCTGGCGGCGGCGGCCATCACAATGGCGGCGGTAGTGAAGGCACGGGGGGGACGAGCGTCTATGGAGGCTCGGGTGGAAATGGCCTTCAGGCCGGCAATCCGCCAGGCGGAGGTGGTGGAGCGCAGGCGGTCGGCGCTCGCGGTGAGGTTAGAGTGAGGGTTATCGGCTGATGAGACACGCGGTCATCAAGGACGGAGTGGTGATAAATGTCATCATTGCTCCTAAAGGACACCAGATCCCAGGCCATATCGTCGTTCCTGCCGGCGATGCAGGGCCTGGAGACATCTACGATCCCATCACAGACGCCTTTTACGCGCCATCGGTTGCGGCAGTAACCCGCGATGAACTCTTGAGAACAGCGGCCGATCTGAGATGGCGCCTGGAGGTCGGCGGCGTGAACTGGGACGGGCTTCTCGTATCTACGGATCGGGACAGCCAGGCAAAGATCATGGCCGAGCGCCTGGCAATCCTGTCTGGCATTCGCGTGGATGGAGATGGTTTCAAGTTCGCGGACGGCGTTTTCCGCACCTTGTCGAATGACGAAATGGTTGCCGTCTCGACAGCGGTCAGAGAGCACGTTCGGAGGGCATTCGCCATCGAGCAGTCTGTCATTGCGGCAATCGAAGGCGGCGCTATCCGGTCATTGCAGGACGTCGAAAAAGCGTTTGCGAAGGAGGCCGGCCCAGCGCGCTAAAAGCGGCATCCGACAAAGCCTCTTCGAAGGGCCTTAAATGCTTCGGAAAACTGTTGTCATTTGATGTTGCGCGCGCTGCCATTTGATTTTGCGCGCTACATTTGTTCGCTGCTTGTGCTCTGTCATCTCCACCACGGCATCGCCAAGCTGTTGCGCGTCGGCGAGGTAATGGCGGTCGAGCACGGCCCCGACATCGGGGGGCGAAGCGAGAGGCAACTTGCGCCATCTTCGCGTCCCGTCAGCTGACATAGTCATAAGGTTTCGCGTTGTTACTCAGTCGCCCGGCATCGCGCCCGCTTAAGCCTGCAATATTCGTGAGAGAAGATCGTCGCTGTGAGCCCCTGCCATCATGCACGTCATAAAAGTGGATTTTAAATCAGCTCGCCGTGTATTCGCTGCGTTGGTATGATGTTTCTAGTATAAATATATTTTATGTATTTCAGTCTAAATTACAAGTGTCGATCTTATTTAGATGTCAAAGATAAATATTAAAAATGTTTTCTAAATATAGTTTTTTAGCTGCGTATTTCAAAAGTGCACTAATGCACAGTTGGTATAGTGTGGAATTTTGCCTGCGTATTGGCGCCGGTCTTATATCCTCGGTCAGTCCCCATCCGGCGTAAAATGGCATGCCGAACGTCCGAACCGGCTTTCCCCATATTAGTGCCTCGAAGCCGACCTGTGACGTTACCGCGTAGACGGCGTCTGAATGCTCTATCAAGCGAACGGGATGCACGGCCTCTGCAAGGAGCTGAATGCGGTTTGAAAGTGCTAGTATACCGGGATCGAAATAACCGTTCTTCTTGCCGGCAAGAACGTCCGGATGAGTTTTTACGATGACTGTATGGTCCGGATAATCGGAAAGTGCGGACTTGAGCATCCGGTCGAATGATGCCGCGTTTGCGCCGCCGTACCGAATCGAATGGTCGTTGCGCGTCTGATCGACAACCAGGACATATTTCTCCGGTAGCGACCCGGCGTATTCCGGTTGAAAATTGTATTTCGAGACCCGCGCGCGCCGCCAGGCAAGGATAAGTTCCCGCGCTTCGGCTTCCTCGTCTTTCGTCAATGTCTCGCAGATCAGGCGTTCGAGTCGCGACGGTCGAGAGCAGTCATAATAGATACCGAGGTCATCCACTACGATCGAAAGCGGCGGATCGATATGACCGAGATTCCGCGAACGCAAGAAACCGTCCTCAAGAAGCCATACAGGCTGGCCTGTGCGTGCGGCTATGTGCTCCGCCCGTAGACCGCTCGGTTTGCGGCCCCAACCAAGCCGCGCGGCATTTTTTGCGCGTAACAGCGGCAGATCGCGAACGATGCTCTTGCCCAGAAAACCTTCAAGCAGCCTTCGCTGTCGCCACAAACCGCTATCAGCGATCGAAATGGCGAAGCGGGAAGCATCTGTCGGTGGTGGCGCCATGTATTTATCGGGTGCGCGCAGTCGGTTGACCGCTCGCGCGGGCGTCTGGAAGTCGCCCGGCATCAGCAATGTGACGTAGCCTAGTAAGCCTTTGGGAATTCGACAGGAAAATCACGAGCGATCCCGCATGTTGTAGTAAATCAACACGGAGGCGAGCCATACGCCGAAGAGGGCCAAAAAAGTTGCAAGCGAGATCAATAACCTATGTGGATATTGGGCATCCTCGGACAGGGTCGGGCGCAGGAAGACCGCGAGATAGGTTTGCTTTGCGTCGGCGTCTGCTCGCGCCTTTTCCAGGCCGCTAAGCGCTGCGGTGTAGAGCCGCTCGGCAAATTCCCTCTCTAGTTCCAGTTCCTCGTAGCTGGCTATCCGGCCGGAGATCGTGTCCCCCCTTTTATCCTCGGAAAGGGCAGCGTCGCCATTTGAAGTCGACGAACCATATCCAAGACGTGCCCTTTCGGCGCTGATCTGCTCACGAAGGCTTTGTATCTGCCGTTTGAGAATGCGTATCTGCGGCGACTCGGGATCGAGATATTGGTTCAGGGTCTTGAGTTCGGCTTCGTTCTTCGTAAGTTGTTGTTCAAGGGTTCCGATCAGCTCCAGCGTAATGCGGGCATTTTCCGTCGGGCTAATTTCCTGCGTTGTTTGGCGGAAATTCAGGAGTTGCTTGCGGAACACCTTGAGTCTTGCTTCGGCATGCGCCACCTCTTCCTTCGCGAACCTTACCGATTCACGCTGGGCAGAATCCGAGAGGTTGTTTACGAGAAACTCGCTTCTTTCGAGAATCGCATTTGTGATTGCTTGCGCGTCCTCTGGAGAGAAGGCGCGGGCTTCGACGAATATCAACCCCGAGGATGGGTCGTAATTCACCGAAACCATGTTATTCCAATATTCGAGCTTGTCTTCGATCGGCCGACCCGTGCCAAGCTTGAAAAACCAGTCTGCAGAGCTTCTGTTGAAAATCTGGTCGATGTCTATCGACTTGGAAACATCCTCAATCACAACCTGGTTCTGCAGGTAATCGCTGATGATATAGCTGTTCGAGACATTGTCTGAGCGACCGCTCGGAGCAATGAGGCCAAGAAGATCTGCCGGACTTCCGCCATCCACACTGCGAACCGCGAAGGCCGCCTTGCTGTGATACTGGTCGGCGGCGATGAACGCCATGTACGTCGATACAGCCAGTGAGGGAAGAACCACGCCGAGCAGGAACCCCAGAACGATGAAACGGTGGCGCAACCGCAGCTTGCCGCGCCCGTGAGTCGTCGGGTCGATTTGCCGGATCAGATGAACAGGATCGAGTCCTGCGTCCTTGAGGCGCGTACTTATTGCCGTTCCGGAAATAACGGCGAGTCGCCTGCCTCTGGTGCTTGCCTTGCGCACCGACAGAGAATCCGGGGCATCGACATTCAGCGCGTCGACGGGGTCTGCATTGCTTGAGGCAGTTGCGATATCGCGCTCTTGCCGTTTCATCGTATCGTCCTGTCTCAGGATTTCATATTATTTTCGTGGACTGCAATAGCTTCTTCGATGTTCTCGAAGTAGGTGAGTTTCCCGTTTTCCAACACCACGCCCGCCTGGCAGTATTCCCGGATCGTCTTGACCGAGTGAGACACCATGATGATATCCGAGTCTGCCAGCTTGTTATGAAAGACATCCTTACATTTGTTCTTGAAGTTCGTGTCGCCGACCGCTGTGATTTCATCGATCAGGTAATAGTCGAATTTAACGCTCATGCTCACGCCGAATGCGAGTCGGGCGCGCATTCCAGACGAATAGGTGCTGACAGGCATCCTGAATGCGCGGCCGAGTTCTGCAAACTCTTCGACATAGGCCACCAGTGCTTCCGTCGGTTGGTTGTATATGCGGGCAATGAAGCGGACGTTCTGTTCGCCTGTCAATGCGCCATGCAGGCTGCCCGCGAACCCGAGAGGCCACGAGACGCGCGCCTGTCGAATGACCTTTCCGCTGTCTGGGTAGGCGATCCCCGCGATCATTCTTAAAAGCGTCGATTTTCCGGCGCCGTTCCGGCCAAGCAACCCGAGGCTGCGTCCTCTTGGAATGGAAAAGGAGACATTCTCGACGATGTATTTCCGATGTCCCTTGTGCTTGAAGGATTTGCTGACCCGATCGAGATGAATCATTCGCTTTCCCTCAGGCGTGTGCCGAATATCTTAAGCAGAACTAGGCCAGCCAGCGTCGATCCGAAGGCCAGACTGATCAGCCAGGTTTCATCGACATAGGCTGCCCGGTATGCAGGATAGAATGCTCTCCTGAACCAACCGATGATGTGAACGATCGGATTCCAAAGAAGGTAATCCCTATAGGGAGTTGGAATTGAATCCGGCAGAAAAAACACTCCGGAAATCAGGAATAGTGGCCTGTTTGCAATCGTGAAGATTCGCTCATAGAGACCGCTCAGGTTGAACAAGGTAGTATTGAGAAGACCTATGCCAAAACCCAGCCCCGTGGCGACGATGGTGGCTCCCATAAGGTTTGCGAAGTCTATGGATGGAAAGGGCGTGATAAAGAAAGCCATGCCGCCGAAAATAATCGTACAAACAATAAATTGCGTGACAATCTGAAGGGCTGCCCGGGCCAATACTGCGTCGTAAGGCGTAACGACCGGGTAAGTCAGCAAGGACTTGTTGAACTTGACGGCCGTGCTGGTTTGCTCCGCGAGCGTTCTGTAAATCCAGAAGCTGAGATAGCCTGTCGCATAAAAGAGCATGAAACTGCGCCCGATGGGCGGGGTATGCGATACGGATGAGAACACAATCGACATGAGGCCGATAAAGGCTACCGGATCCAGGATCGCCCAGAAGTAACCGCCGATTTTCCGGCCGTAACGTGTCGTCATCTCGCGAATGGTCAATGCCGCAACGACACGGATATGTGTCTTAAACACAGAGCTATGCGGGGGGAAAGTCGACGACGTCACGATATAAATCCCGAGAGTCCTGTCTGTATATCTTTCCCGGTCGGAGAATCACCGGTGCAAACCACGCAAATACAGTCTCCTAGCTATCAATAAGGGTTGATCGTTACAACATAGGATAGTAGCGCGATTGCAGATAAAACGCTGGTCGACTAGATAAGGATGCGCAGGTCTCCCATTGTCAATATGATCGTTTGAATCGCCGTTTCCGCGACCTCTTGAAGTGGAAAGTATCGCCCGGAACACTGGTCCGGCGCGGCTCCGTCTGGTTGCATAGTATGAATATGCCTTTTAAATCATTAGGTTGCTGCTGTTTTCAGGGCGGGGACCTCTATCTCCCTTCCAGTTATGTCGCTTTTAGCCGATGCTTAAGGCGAATGGATCACGATCAGCAGAATTCGGGTTGCCGGGATTGGAAACGGTGGAATTGAGCCCGGCATGAATGACAGCCTCAGCCCTATCGAGAGCCCGCGAGTGTGAAAAAGATTGTTCCCTGCATTCTGTCCGGAGGAGCCGGTTCGCGCCTTTGGCCGCTTTCCCGGCAGATCTACCCTAAGCAGTTTCTGAAAATCTTCAATGGCGCCAGCCTGTTGCAGAAGACCATCGACCGTTTCGATGATGAGATTTTTGCGGCGCCAATCATGATTGCCAACGAAGCTCACCGTTTCCTGATCGGCGAACAGACCGAGGAAATGGGGGTGAGGCCGTCTGCCATCGTGCTGGAGCCGGAGGGGCGGAATACAGCCGCTCCCGCCGCGGTGGCGGCGCTGCTCGCGCTGCGCGAGGACAAGGATGCCCTGGTGTTGCTGACGCCGTCCGATCATCTGATCGGGGACAAACGGGCGTTCCTAGCGGCGGTAAGGGCGGGGACAAAGGCCGCCGTGGACGGACGGATCGTCACGTTCGGCATCGCGCCAAGCGAGCCGAATACCGGTTACGGCTATATCCGGCTGGAAAGGGAAGGCGGCGAGGCGAACGGCTCCGTGCGAAACGTGGCGGAATTCGTCGAAAAGCCGGATCTGGAGCGCGCCAGCGCTTTCCTTGCCGATGGCCACTATGTGTGGAATGCAGGCATCTTCCTGTTCTCGGCAAAAGCGATGATCGAAGCCTTCGAACGACACGCTCCGGAAGTGCTGAAGAAGGCGCGCGAGGCGCTCGACAAGGGGCGGGCGGATCTCGACTTTCTCCGGCTCGACCCGCAGGCCTTCTCGGCGATCGAGAAGATTTCCATCGACTACGCGATCATGGAGCGGGCGGACAACGTCGCCTGCGTCCCGATGGACCCGGGATGGAGCGATCTCGGTGCCTGGTCGGCGGTCTGGGACAGCCTGGAAAAGGACGGGGCCGGCAACAGCGTGCTGGGCGAAGGCATGTTCGTCGGGGCCACGAACAATCTGATCGTGACCGACGATGCGCTTGTCGCCGTGGTCGGGTTGGACGGCGTCATGGTGGTCTCCACCAAGGATGCGGTTCTGGTTGCGGCCAAGGACAAGGCACAGGACGTGAAGGTGGTGGTGGAGGCGCTGGAGGCGGACGAGCGCCGTGAGACGCGGCGGCATCGCCGCGTCTATCGCCCCTGGGGCTGGCGCGAGGAAATCGCCGCCGCCGAGCGCTACCAGGTACAGGAAATCGAGATCAAACCCGGCAAGAGCCTGTCCAGGCAAAGCCATGTCCACCGGGCGGAGCACTGGGTCGTGGTCTCGGGCACGGTCGAGGTCGAGATAGAAGGCAAGACCCAGCTTCTCACCGAGAACCGGTCCGCCTATGTGCCGATCGGTGCAAAACATCGCCTTGCCAATCCCGGCCGCATCCCGGCCCGCCTGATCGAGGTGCAATCGGGCGCCCATATCTCCGAGGAAGACATCGTCCGGCATGACGGGGACGATGTCGATAAGCCCGGCCAGAGCTGAGCGGGGCGCCGCAATCTCGCCAAGCTCCTTCGTCCATATCTGCCGCAAATTCATTCGACCGCAGGATCATCCATGTTTCCCAAGCCCGAACCGAAGCTTTCTCCGAATACCTACGCTTATGAATCGCGCCCGCTGGTGAAGCCGACGGGCTTTCGCGAATACGATGCGCGCTGGCTTTTCGAGAAGGAAATCAACCTGATGGGTATTCAGGCCCTTGGGCTTGGTATCGGCACGTTGATGCACGAGCGCGAGGTCCGGCCCGATATCGTTGTGGGTCACGATTTCCGCGGCTATTCGGCGTCCATCAAGATGGCACTCGTTTCCGGCCTGATGGCGGCTGGCATCCGTGTGCACGACATCGGCCTCGCACTGTCGCCAATGGCCTATTTCGCGCAATTCGCGCTTGACGTGCCGGCGGTTGCCATGGTCACGGCGTCGCATAACGATAACGGCTGGACCGGCGTGAAGATGGGCATCGACCGGCCGCTGACTTTCGGGCCGGACGAAATGGGTCGGCTGAAGGACATCGTGCTCGGCGCCGCCTTCAAGCTGCGCGTCGGCGGCGAATACCGCTTTGTCGAGAATTTCCCCGAAAGCTATATCAAGGACCTGACGGACCGGCCGAAGCTGAAGCGGCCGATCAAGGTCGTGGCGGCCTGCGGCAACGGAACGGCAGGCGCCTTCGCGCCGCGCGTGCTCGAAGCTCTGGGGGCGGAGGTGATCCCGCTCGACTGCGAGCTCGACCATACCTTCCCACGCTACAACCCCAATCCCGAAGACCTGAAGATGCTGCACGCCCTTCGCGACAAGGTGCTGGAAACGAAGGCGGAAGTGGGGCTCGGCTTCGATGGCGACGGCGACCGTTGCGGCGTCGTCGACAATGAGGGCGAGGAGATCTTCGCCGACAAGGTGGGCGTGATGCTGGCGCGCGACATCTCGGCGCTGCATCCCGGCTGCACCTTCGTGGTGGACGTCAAGTCGACCGGCATCTTCGCCATGGATCCGGTGTTGAGGGAAAACGGCGCGAAGACCGAGTACTGGAAGACCGGCCACTCCTACATGAAGCGGCGGGTCAACGAGCTTGGCGCCATCGTCGGTTTCGAGAAGTCCGGCCACTATTTCTTCAACACGCCGATCGGGCGCGGCTATGACGATGGCCTCGTGTCGGCAATCGCCATTCTCGACATGCTCGACCGCAACCCGGACCGCACCATGGCTGATCTGCGCCGGGCGCTGCCGCGCACATGGGGCTCGCCGACCATGTCTCCGCATTGTGACGACGAGATCAAATACGAGGTGATCGACCGCGTGATCGACCGGTTCAAGGCAATGAGGGAAAAGGGCGAGACGGTCGCGGGCCAGCCGATCAGCGACCTGATCACGGTAAATGGTGTCCGGGTCGTGTCCGAGGATGGCACCTGGGGCCTGGTGCGCGCTTCCTCCAATAAGCCGGAACTGGTCGTGGTGGTCGAAAGCCCGGTTTCCGAAGCCAGGCTGCACGAGATGTTCAAGGCGGTGGATACGGTGCTGCGCGAGAATCCGGAAGTCGGCGCCTACAATCAGACGATCTGAGGTTTGATCCTGATGGAAGGCGAGCCGGCCAACGCAGCGGCTTTGAAGCAAGCGGGGGAACGCCTCCGCCGCTGGCTGCTCGAAGCCGCACTGCCACTCTGGCTTGACGCCGGTCAGGACGCGGCAAGCGGGCGCTATTTCGAAGCACTCGACATCCATACGGGTGAGCCGGTGCGCAGGCCGACGCGAGCCCGCGTACCGCCGCGCCAGGTCTATTCCTTCCTCGCCGGAGCCGAACTTGGGGGGCGGGACGACTGGCGCCGCGCCGCTGAAGTCGGCCTCGACCGATATCTAACGGATTTTACGAGTGAAGCCGGTTTGATGGTCGCTGCCTGCGATCTGGACGGAACGGTCGTTGATGCCGGTATCGATCTCTATGATCAGGCCTTCGCGTTGTTCGCCCTGGCAGAAGCGGCAACGGCCTTCCCGGAACGAAAGACTGAATTTTCCAGCCGCTCTGGCGCGATGCTTTCCCGGCTGAGGTCGGATCTGGGCCATCCGCTCGCAGGCTTTGAGGAAGCGCATCCGCGCCGTCTGCCTTTGCGCTCGAACCCGCATATGCATCTCTTCGAAGCGGCACTTGCCTGGGAGGAACTTGAGCCTGCCGGCCCTTGGGCAGCGCTGTCAGACGAGATCGCCGGGCTGGCGCTGACCTGCTTCATCGACCGCGACGGCGGCTATCTGCGCGAGTTTTTCGACGGTGACTTCCGTCCAATGGCGGATGCCAGCGGCAGGATTGTCGAGCCTGGACACCAGTTTGAATGGGCCTGGCTGCTGACCCGCTGGGGAGTGTCGCGCGGGAACGGCAAGGCGCTTTCGGCAGCGCGCCGGCTTTTCGAGATCGGCGGGCAGTACGGCATCGACCGGCGGCGGGGTGTCGCGGTGATGCAGCTTGCCGATGACTTCTCGGTACGCGATCCGGTGGCGCGGCTTTGGGGCCAGACGGAATGGATTAAGGCAGCACTTATACTGGCACGGATATCCGCCGCGCAGGAGCGTGAATATTATCTCGCCTCCGCGGTGCAGGCGGTAGCCGCGCTGGAACGGTTTTTCGACGAGGACAGGCCGGGGCTCTGGCGTGACAAGCTGACGGTCGAGGACAGGTTCATCGACGAACCGGCTCCGGCAAGCTCGCTCTATCACATCGTCTGCGCAGTCCTGGAGCTTTGCCGGTAAGCGCGGCCTTCGGCTTGCCCCGCTCTGCTCTGGCCTTGCCGCGTTCAGGAATTGCGCTTGGCCAACTTCTCCTCCCATGCCAGCGCATGGGTCACGATCTCGGTCAGGTCGTCGTGGCGCGGCTGCCAGCCGAGTTCGGCGCGCAGCCGGCTGGCGTCGGCGACGATCCGGACGCTGTCGCCGGGTCGGCGTGCCTCCATGCGGGTCTCGAAGGGGCGCCCGGAAACCTTGCGGACGGCCTCGATGACCTCGAAGACGGAATAGCCGTGGCCGTAGCCGCAATTCATCACGGCGCTGTCGCCGCCCTGTCGCAGGCGCTCAAGGGCGAGCGCGTGGGCGCCCACGAGGTCGGCGACATGGATGTAGTCGCGGATGGCGGTGCCGTCTTCGGTCGGATAGTCGGTGCCGTAGACGGAAAGATGGGCGCGTTTGCCAAGGGCGGCTTCGGCCGCGACCTTGATGAGATGGGTGGCGCCGGCGGTGGACTGGCCGGTGCGGCCCCTGGGATCGGCGCCCGCGACGTTGAAGTAGCGCAGTGCCGTGTAACGGAAATCATGGGCGGCCGCGACGTCGGCCAGCATCATCTCCGTCATCAGCTTCGAAGTGCCATAGGGCGAGACGGGCTTCAGGGGTGCGTCTTCCGGAACGGGGATGATCTCGGGATCGCCATAGACGGCGGCAGTCGAGGAGAAGATGAACTTGTCGACGCCCTTGGCCGCGCAGGCGGCGATCAGGCTGCGCGAGTTGGCAGTGTTGTTTTTGTAATATTTCAGCGGGTTGGCGACGGATTCCGGTACGATGATGGAGCCGGCGAAATGGATGACCGCGTCGACGCCGTGTTCGGAAAGAACGCGGGCCACGAGCGCTTCGTCGCCGATGTCGCCGCGCACCAGCGGCACATCGCCCGGCAGCGCCCAATCGAAGCCGGTGGAAAGATTGTCGATGACCACGACTGCCTCGCCCGCGTCATGCAGGGCCCAGACCATGTGGCTGCCGATATAGCCGGCACCGCCGGTGACGAGGACGGTCATGTGAAATTCCCTTGAAGCAAGTATTGACCGCTATTGATCAGATTCTGGTGTGTCCAAGCAAGCTTGCGAAATTGGGTATTTGCCACCTTCCGCGCCATGCCCACGAACATGGCCATGGAGCCACCACGGACGCCTTGGGTCGCACAGCCCAAGCGCGCCGCTGTCGGTTTTCCGCATTGGCGGATATGTCACGCAAAGCGGCGCGCAAATCTTTTGTTCGATCTTGACCGGACATCAACTCCTCTTGCGTATAGGGTAAATGCGAAGCCGGGATTTCTTGTGAGGCGTTTCGTGTATTTTCCCAGTCCGCTTCGCGGCCTCGTCGCCGCCCTTGCCCTTTCCGCTCTCCTTGCCGCCTGCCAGTCGGTTTCGCCCCAATCGAAAGCGGCCACGGGCGGAGTTTCTGTTGCAACGGCGGTTGCAGCGGTAGAAGCGGTGCCGCTCCAGGCCGTGCCGCACCGCGCGGAGGCGCGTGCGGATGCGGCCATCGTCATCGATGCGTCGAGCGGCGCCGTGCTGTTCGAGGAAGCGGCGGATGCGCCGCGCTACCCGGCTTCGCTCACCAAGATGATGACGCTGTATCTCCTGTTCGAGGAGGTGCGTGCAGGCAGGTTGTCGCTTGGCAGCGAACTCGCGATCTCCACCAATGCAGCGTCGCGTCCGCCGACGAAGATCGGTCTGCCGGCTGGCTCGAAGATTGCCGTGCGCGACGCCGCGCAGGCGATTGCCGTGCGGTCAGCCAACGATCTTGCGGTGGCGATCGCCGAGCGCGTTGCCGGTTCGGAGGAGGCATTCGCCGTGCAGATGACGGCCAAGGCAAGAAGCCTCGGCATGTCGCGCACGCGTTTCGTCAATGCGTCCGGTCTGCCCGATGTGCGGCAGGTGACGACCGCGCGGGACATGGCGACGCTGGGACGCGCGCTGAAGCGCGATTTTCCGCAATATGCCTCGTTCTTCCGAGCCCGCGAATTCCGCTATGGCGGGCGCGTCTACAAGGCGACGAACAATCTGCTCGGCAAGGTCGATGGCGTCGACGGCATCAAGACCGGCTATATCCGGCTGTCGGGCTACAACCTGGTTGCCTCTGCGAGGCGCGGCGGCAAGAGCCTTATCGTCGTCGTCATGGGCGGGGAGAGCGAAGGCGCACGCGACCGGCGGGTGGCCGCGCTCTTCGAGGAATATTTCTGACGGGATAAAAATGCGGGGCCGGATGCTGTCACCCGGTCCCGCGATTGTTGTGACTGGACCGACAGGCCGCTCTCATTCCTCGATCTGAAGATCGGCGAGCACCTTCTGGCCGCCTTCCTCGTCGAAGACGACCCGCACCTTCATGCCCGGCTGCAGGTCGTCGACATAGAAGTCGACGGGGATGAGGTAGGTCTGTCCGTCGCTCAATGAAATCGTGGCGTTTTCATTGTCGATATTGACGATATGGCCCTCCGATTCACCGGCTATGGCCGAGGTCGCGATCATGGCCGACAGGGCGAGAGCTGTCATGCGCGCGATGAAATTCATGCGAAATCTCCGGGGCGATTGATCGCGCTGATCCCGCTTGTCGGCACCAGTCGTACGATCGATTCCAAATCGAGATGGCGGCCTGCGGCCACCTGCCGCGATCATTTGGGCAGGATTGGCGCTGCCGTCAATCGCCTGCATTTAGTGGCAGGCGATTTCGAAACGCGTTTGACGATGCTGGGGCGGAATTGCGGCGTGGGGAAATGGGCTTTTCCTGCGCCCGAAATCGGCGGGACGTTCCGCGCGCCACCAAACCGCGGGGATGGAAAGAGCGTATGTCCGGTATGGGAGAAGGCGCAATGGTCTCCGATAGTCCGGACTTAGAAAGCAGATTCTATGCGGATTTGCCGGTGTTTTCCGATTTCAGCGGCATTGGCGACGATGCGGCCTACCGTCCTTTGCCCGAAAGCTGGAGCCTGCTTGCATGCGATATCGTGCGTTCCAGCGATGCCATCGCCGCAGGCCGCTACAAGGACGTCAACATGGTGGGGGCGGCGGCGATCGCGGCGGTGCTGAACGTTTCCAAAGGGACTGAACTTCCCTTTGTCTTTGGCGGCGACGGGGCGATGATCGCGGTACCCGGTTCGCTGAAGGAAAAGGCCAGCGCCGCCCTTGCCGGCGTGCGGCGAATGGCCGGTTCGGTCCTGGGACTTGCCCTGCGCGCCGCCTCGTTTCCCGTCGGGGACCTTTCCGAAGCGGGCGGGGCGCTGAGGGTGCGGAAGTTCGAGCTTTCCCCCGGCAATCATCTGGCGATGTTTGCCGGCGGCGGCCTGGAAGTCGCCGATACGCTTTTGAAAGACGAAGCGAAAGCGGCCGCCTATCTCATTGGCGAAGAGGTTGAATCCGACGCCGCCCTCGACGGGCTCTCCTGCCGCTGGGAGCCGCTGCCGGCAAGGAACGGGCGGATCGTCAGCCTGATGGTGCGCCCGACGAGTGCCGGGCTCGCGGCAGGCTACGACCTGCCGGCGCTGATCGCCGGCCTCGAAGCCATCCTCGGCTCGTCGCTGGTAGAGCGGCAGACCGGGGCGGAACCTGTCCGCAAGGAGACGCTGCGCCACCGCTTTCCGCCCAGCGGCCTCATGCGGGAGGTGCGCGTCGTCGGTTTTCGCAGCGGCCAACTGAAGACCTTCGCGAAAGCTCTCTTCGAATGCGCGGCCGCCGCCTATGCCTATGCCACGGCCCGGCGCGTCGGTCCATTCGATCCCGTGCGTTATGTCGGCGAATTGCAGCAGAACACCGACTTCCGGAAATTCGACGATACCCTCCGCCTCGTCCTCGATCTGACGGTGGCTCAGGTCGACGTGCTCTCGGCCTACCTGGAAGGGGAGTATCGGCGGGGCCGTCTGGTCTATGGCCTGCATGGCGCGTCCTCGGCCCTTATGACCTGCCTCGTCTTCAGTCTGGAGCAGAGCCGCCATATCCATTTCGTCGACGGTGGAGACGGCGGCTTCTCGGAGGCGGCGCGTGAATTCAAGGAGCGGGTCGCGCTGCTCGATGCAAAGGAACGGGCAAACTGACCATCGGTGTTTCCAATTGACGGGAAATGAGACTAGAAAGCGTGCGGCACAGATGCCGCATGCATGCGGCTTAAATTCCGCATCCCGGGACGTATTCATGTCGCACAACACTTTCGGCCATCTCTTCCGCGTCACCACCTGGGGCGAAAGCCACGGGCCGATGATCGGCTGCGTCGTGGACGGCTGCCCGCCGCTGATCCCGCTGACGGAAGCCGATATCCAGTCCTATCTCGACAAGCGCAAGCCCGGGCAATCGAAGTTCACGACCCAGCGGCGCGAGGCGGACGAGGTGCGCATTGTCTCCGGCGTGATGGTCGACGAGGACGGTATCCAGAAGACGACCGGTACGCCGATCTCCCTCATCATCGAGAATACCGACCAGCGTTCGAAGGACTATTCCGAGATCAAGGAACGCTATCGGCCCGGCCATGCCGATTTCACCTATGACGCAAAGTACGGCATTCGCGACTATCGCGGCGGCGGGCGCTCCTCGGCGCGCGAGACCGCGATGCGCGTTGCGGCGGGTGCTGTCGCCCGCAAGGTGGTGCCGGGCCTGCTGGTGCGCGGCGCGCTGGTGCAGGTCGGTCCGCACAGGATCAATCGCGACAACTGGGACTGGGAGGAGGTCAACAACAACCCCTTCTTCTGCCCGGACAAGGAAGCGGCCGTCCTCTTCGCCGATTATCTGGACGGCATCCGCAAGGCCGGCTCATCGGTCGGCGCGGTCATCGAGGTCGTGGCGGAAGGGGTTCCGGTCGGGCTAGGCGCGCCGATCTACGGCAAGCTCGACCAGGAAATCGCGTCGGGCCTGATGTCGATCAATGCGGTCAAGGGTGTCGAAATTGGCAACGGCTTCGAGGCGGCGGCGCTGACGGGTGAGGAAAATGCCGACGAGATGCGCCTTAGCGGCAACGGTCATCCGGTGTTTTTGTCCAACAACGCCGGCGGCGTGCTTGGCGGCATCTCAAGCGGCGAACCCGTAGTCGCACGTTTCGCGGTGAAGCCGACCTCATCGATCCTGACGCCGAAGAAGTCGATCACGCGCGGCGGCGAGGAAGTCGACGTGATGACGAAGGGCCGCCACGACCCTTGCGTCGGTATCCGCGCGGTGCCGGTCGGCGAAGCCATGGTTGCCTGCACCATTGCTGATCATTACCTGCGTCACAGGGGGCAGGTGGGCGGCTGATTCAGGAGATTTCAGCGACACTGAAAGATTTCTGATTTTTTGTTGAGACTGAAATCGGCTGGCGTTAATATGCCGGCATGCGTCTCGACCAATGGCTTGTCCACAATCAGGAATCGCGTTCCGCCTTCGCCCGCCGCACGGGGTTGTCACCCGCTGCGATCACCGCGCTATGCAACGACCCGCGCGTCTGGGTCTCGCGGGAGACAGCGGAGAAGATCGCCGCTGCGACGGGCGGCACCGTGACGCCCAACGACCTTCTCGGACTTGCCCCATCCAAGGAAATAGCCATGTCACAGTCCCGTGTCGCCGAAGCCATCCGGGCTTTCGAACGCGGCGAGATCGTCGTCGTGACCGACGATGACGACCGCGAGAATGAGGGCGATCTGATCGTCGCCGCCTCCAAGATCACGCCGGAGCAGATGGCCTTCATCATCCGCCACACCTCCGGCATCGTCTGCACGCCGATGACGCGCGATACGGCGCGCCGCCTGCGGCTGGACCCGATGGTGGCCGACAATGATGCGCCGTTGTCGACCGCTTTCACGATCTCCGTCGACTACCGTCATGGCCTGACCACCGGTATCTCGGCGGAGGAACGGACAGCAACAGTGCATGGCCTCGCCAACCCGAACGCGGGCGCAACGGATTTCGCCCGCCCCGGCCATATCTTCCCGCTGATCGCGAAGGATGGCGGCGTTCTCATGCGGTCCGGCCATACGGAAGCGGCAGTCGACCTGTGTCGGCTTGCCGGCGTGCCCGAGGTCGGCGTCATCAGCGAACTCGTCAATGACGACGGCACGGTGAAGCGTGGCGCGGCGGTGGCGGAATTCGCCGCCGAGCACGGGCTGAAGATGGTTTCCGTCGCCGACCTGATCGCCTGGCGGCAGCGGACCGAGCGGCTTGTGGAGCGGGTGAGCGAGCAGCCGATCGATACGATCGCCGGACCGGCCTATGCCATCACCTACGCAACGCCCTACGATCCGATGCATCATGTGGCGGTGGTCTTCGGCGACATTCTCGACGGCCGCAACGTGCCGGTGCGCCTGCAGCTTGAATCGGTGCTGGACGATATTTTCGGCGAGCGCCGTCAGCTCGACGATGTGATGCGCGGTTTTGCCGAGCGCGGCCGTGGCGTGATCGTCTATCTGCGTGAGGGCTCGGTCGGCGTCGCACGCCAGGCGCGCCGGTCGCGCGCCGACATCGAGGCGGCGGAACTCGAGAAGCACGGATCCGCACAGGCCCGCGAGGAGCAGTGGCGCGAAGTCGGCCTTGGCGCGCAGATTCTCAAGGATCTCGGCGTCAATTCCATTCAGCTGCTGTCCTCGCGCCAAAGGCACTATGTCGGACTGGAAGGGTTCGGTATCGTGATCGAGGGGACAGATATCCTCGAAGGCTGATGGAAATTACTCCGCCAGCCGGGGAATTGAACCATGGCTGGAGCATCGAGGCGGCGCAGTCTGCCTGCGAGAGATGATCAGGAGGTTGCGGGCGGGCTCGCCGGCCGCACTCCGCGCCCCTTCGCCATCGGCTATCGGAAGGGAGCCGGCGAGGCGCTCGTCTATGGCGCGCTGGTCGCTGGCCTGCTGTGCGTTGTAGCCGCCGTTCTCCACGGTTCCGGGCTGATATTGCTGGGCGTCCTGCCGGCCGGTTTTTGCGCCTATCGCTTCTATCCGATGGTCGAGACGAGGACGCCGCAACTCGGCGCCAATGCCGAGGGGCTGTTCGTCGAGGGTATCGGCTTCATTTACTGGCAATCGATTGCCCAAGTGGATCTTTTCCAGACCTCCGTGCGCAACATCCGCCTTGCCGCGCTTCGCGTCACGCTGAACGGTTCGCTGGAGGATTCCCTCGCGAAACGGCTTGAACGGCCGTCCGTGCGGATGCTGATGACCCGTTCCTGGAAGGTCAGGCGCTGGCCCGGCGGCGATGGCCTGGAGGTCGAACTGCACCCGCTCGACGGCGACCCGCACGAGATCCTGGAGCGGGTGCGGGATTTCCTGCCGCTGCACGCGAGATAGGTGCCTCACACCTTCTCATAGACGGCGATGCGCGAAAGAAATGCCGTGTCGAAAGAGGCAAGGCGCAAGCCGGTAGCCGCGAATATCCCGTCCAGATCGTCAGACAGATAGGACGCGAAATAGGGCTCGTGGAAGAGCTGTGGAAAGACTTCGAGCAGACCGTCGAAAGCCGGCCGTTCTCCCGTCTGCAGACTATCGATGAAGATCAGCCGCCCACCGGGCTTCAGGGCGCGAGAGAATTCCGCCGCGACCTGTCGCCTGACCTCGGGCGGCAATTCGTGAAAGAGATAGACGGTCGAGAGGATGTCGAGGCTTTCGTCGCCGAAAGGCAAGGCTTCGGCCGGAGCGGAGATGAAGGTCGCACGCCGTTCTTCCGAGGGGCGAAGCCGGCTTCGAGCTTCGTTCATGTAGGCTTCCGACAGATCGACGCCGACGCCCTTGAGGCGCGGAAAGGCCGCGAGTGCCGGCGCCAGAAGGCCGCCGGTGCCGCACGCAATGTCCGCATAGGCCACCTTTCGCTGGTCGCGTTGGCGCAGGATCTCGGCGAGAGGCAGGAGGCCCTGGCGGCGCATGGCTGCCGTCGCGCCGGTGAACAGCACCTCGACCTGAAAATCGTAGAGGCGGGCGCTTTCATCTGACAGCCAGCCGTCGGTCTGGAAATGGAAGTTCTGGCGGTAGTAGCGCGGCAGGCTGTCCTTTTCCGCTTTCGTCTCCCGATAGACTTCCTGATGGGAGCCTTCTGCGCGCCGTCTGGCGACCTTCGGCGCGTCTTCGAAGAAGTGGCGGCTCAAGCTCAGGAAGTTGCCGGGCGAACCGAATTCGCCCCGGGGCAGCGGGTAAATGCCAGCCTCCACATTGGCGAGATCGCGACGAAAGAGAGCTGCGATCCCGGCCAGCAGTTCGGACTGGGAAGGAACGGGCTTCGATGGAGGAACGAAGGGACGCGGGTTTTCCGGCAGCTTCGCTTTCAGGCGCCGGTTGAGCCGTTTCAGCGCCTCGCCATGCGCGGCGAACCAGGCGACCCGCGCGCCCTGGCGGGCGATGAAACGGGCGCGGGTGGCAAGCGTCGCAACCGGCGATGGCGCCATGTGGGTTCCTCCTTACCGCGTCATTATGGCAACCACCTCGATATGGGGCGAGAAGCGGAACTGGTCCACAGGCACGATCTTTTCCAGTTTGTAGCCGCCGTCGAGCAGGATCCGCAGGTCACGGGCAAGCGTTGCCGGGTTGCAGGAAACGGCGACGACGCGCTCCACCTTCGAGCGGGCGATTTCGCGGGCCTGGGCTTCCGCTCCCGCGCGCGGAGGATCGAAGACGACGGCCTGGTAGCCGCGGCCGAAATCGTCGAGCTCGGAGGCGACATACGGATTGCGGAACAGGTCGCGCCGCTCATGGGTGATGGACTTGCGTCCTTGCGCCCTGCGCAAACCGCCATCGAGCGCGGCCAGCGCCGCCTTGTCGGTCTCGACCGCATGCACGTTGGCCTGCCGCGCCAGCGGGAAGGTGAAGGTGCCGATACCGGCAAAGAGATCGGCAACCTTGGTCGCCGTGCCTATACCTTCGCAGACCAGACTGGAGAGTTCCTGTTCCGCGGCGGCCGTCGCCTGAATGAAGCCGGCGGGCGGCGGGGTGACCGGCACGCCGTCGATCGACAGATGCGGCGGGCGCGCCTCGACCAGAACTTCGCCATTGACCGAAAGCCTCGCGAAACCCGCCTCCATTGCCGACGAGACGAGTTCGGGGACGAGCTTCACCGGCATCGCCTCCTTCCGCTCGAAGGCAAGGTCGAGGCCGTTTTGCGTGGCGGTGACGGTGACGCGCAACTCGCCGCGTCTCGGCAGAAGCGGCGCGGCCAGTTTGCGAAGCACGGGCAGGGCGTCGGTGATTTCCTGAACCAGCACAGGGCATTCGGCAAGATCGACCAGCCGGTGGCTCTGCCTTTCGTGAAAGCCCAGCAATGTCTTGTGACCGGCGCGCAAGGCGGTGAGCACCGCGCGCCTGCGACCGGCGCCGGCCGCATCGATCGTGTCGCCGACCTCCGCCTCGATGCCCCGGTCCCGCAAGGCGGCAATAACCTGCTCGCGCTTCCAGGCCAGATAGGCCTCGCCCGCCATGTGCTGGAGCGCACAGCCGCCGCAGGTGCCGAAATGCCGGCAGACCGGATCGATACGGACAGGCGAGGGGGCTGTGATTTCTATCGGCGCGGCATGGGAGCCTTTCGGCTCAGCAACGACAGTCTCGCCGGGCAGTGTGAAGGGGATGAACAGCGGGCCCTTCGCAGTCCTGGCGACGCCGTCGCCCTTGTGTGCGAGAGAGTCTATCTCGTATGTGGATTTGGTCGACATGATTGAGGCGGTACAGGCGTGGCGCTCAAAGGGCAAGTGGCTTGATCGGTTCAACCTGCCTTGAGGGCGCCGAGAAGCCATTCCCGATTGCCGTCACCGCCGGCAATGGGCGACGGTTCAAGGCCAAGGACGGACCAGCCCGGGTAGGCGCCGAGCCAGCCGGAAATGCGCAGGGATGTCTCCTCCGCGATATCCGGTGCGACGATGCCGCCCTTGCCGAGGGCGTTGCGGCCAGCCTCGAACTGAGGCTTGACGAGGAAGAGCCCCAGCGCGCCGGGCGCCGCCAGATCGAGGGCGGGCGGCAGGGCAATTGTCAGCGAAATGAAGCTGACGTCACAAACGACGGCCTGCGGATGGTCGCCATCCAGATCGGCAAGCGTCAGGGCGCGGGCATTCAGCCCATCCCTGCGGCGGACGCGGGGATCGGAGGCAACCTTCGCATGGAGCTGGTCGTGGCCGACATCGATCGCGTGAACCCTGGCCGCGCCACGCTCCAGCAACACCTGCGTGAAGCCGCCGGTCGAGGCGCCCACATCCAGCGCGATCAGGTCCCTGACATCGAACGAAAAGCGATCGAGCCCCGCGACGAGCTTCAACGCGGCGCGCGAGACATAGGCGGCGGCAGGATCGTCGACGGTGATCAAGACGTCCGACGCGACAAGCTGGCCGGGCTTGGCAACGGGATTGCCGTCGATGGCGACGGCGCCACGCAGGATCGCATCGCGTGCCCGCGCCCTGCTTTCGGCGAGGCCGCGCGCCACAAGCAACTGGTCGATGCGTTCACGATTGGACATGAATGGCCGGCCTGTTCGCGGCTGTTCAGAAGCAGCCGGCGATCCCCGCAAGCAGGCGCTCGATGAAGACACGCTCGCCGTAGTGCCACCACAGCAAGCCCGTGCCGGCAAGCGCGAGCGCAGCCAGGGCGGCGAAAGGCGCTATCAGCTTGCTGGTCTCATGGTTCGCTTGCATGCCGGTGAGGCCTTCCTCGGGGCGGACTTCTTCTGCCCTATATAGGGCGGCGTGGTCGAAATTTGCTAGATTTTTATCGCAACGAGAAGCGCGCCGGCAGCGATCAGCGCGACGCCGAGCCAGTTTACCGGGCTCAGGCGCTCTCCGAGAAACAGCGTTCCGAAAACAGCGACAAGCACGACGCTCAGCTTGTCGATCGGTGCGACGCGCGAAGCGTCGCCCAATTTCAGGGCGCGGAAATAGCACACCCATGACGCTCCGGTCGCCAAGCCGGACAATACCAGGAACGTGGCGGACCTGGAGGATACGGCTGTCAGGTCGCGCCAGCCGTCCGTGAAGGAGAGGATCCCTGCCAATGCGGCAATCACAACGAGGGTGCGCAGGAAGGTCGCCAGATCGGAGCTGACCGTCTCCACGCCGATCTTGGCGAAGATGGCCGTCAAGGCAGCGAAGGTTGCGGCGAGCAGCGCCCAGAACTGCCAGGATGCGATGACAAGCTTCATGCCGGTGGCTCCCGCTCACATGCCTTCCGTGAGCATATTCCTGTCGATCAGGCGATTCCACCTGATCGACAAGGTTTGGCAGCCGGCTTTCGTCAGGCCCCCGCCTTGCCGATCAGCCGCCGCAGCTTGGCCATGGCATTTTCATGCGCTTCGCCATAGGCGATGGTGCCGACGAACCGGTTATCCGCGTCCATCAGGAAGACGCCCGCCGAATGGTCCATCGTGTAGCCGCCGTCAGGCCGCGTCACCTTGCGAGAATACACCCGGTAGGTCATGAGCATGTCGGCGATTTTTTCCGGCGAGCCGGAAAGCGGATGGATGCGCTTGTCGAAGGCGGAGACATAGTCGCGCAGCACTTCCGGCGTATCCCGCTCCGGATCGACGGTGACGAAGGCGAAGTTCATCTTGTCCGCGTCGCTGCCGAGTTCATCGATCCAGCCCTGAACTTCGGCCAGCGTCGTCGGACACACATCGGGACAGAAGGTGAAACCGAAGAAATAGGCCGACGGCTTGCCCTTGAAATCGGCGTCGGTCACTGTTTGACCGCTCGCGCCATCAACGAGCTCGAAGGGGCCGCCGATGCCGGCGACAGGCGAGATGAGTTCGTCCTTGTCGATCGAGCGGAAGTGGCCGAGCGAAATTGTAATGATTGCAAAGACGAGAACGGCGACCGCCGCCCATGCGCCGTAGCGGATGATTTTCAGTCCGGACATGGCAATTCCTACTTTGTCTTGTCCTGTGCGGATTCGGCACCGGCAGCGGCTATAGCCGGCGGTGTCTTGCGGATATCGAACTCGACTGTGATCTTGCCGGCCTTTTCGAAGGTCAGTTCGACGGGCATTTTCGTGCCGTCGTCGAGCGGCTCCTTGAGCCCGATGAACATCAGGTGGAAGCCGGCACGCGCCATGTCGAGCGTTTCGCCGCTGGAAAGTGGAATTCCTTCCTGTTGCGGCAGCATGATCGCCTGGCCATTTTCCAAAACGACGCGGTGAAGCACGGATTGGCCCGCCACTGGAGCGGCCACCGCCATGAGGCGGTCGTCATCGCCCGCGTTGGCTATGGTCAGGAAGCCGAGCGTCGCCACAGGCCAGGGAGGCGTTGCCCGCGCCCAGGCTCCCGAGATGCTCAGATCGCCGAGCGAGGCCTCGCCCGCCAGCGCCGTACAGAAGGGGAGGCAGGCCGCGAAAGCCAGAGCTGCAAAGCGGATGATCCTCATTCCCGTCCTTCCTGTCTGCACCACGCCTTTGTTGCCGGGACTATGGAGCGCGACTACCCTGCCGTCGAGGCCAAGGCCGGTCGGGCTCCATCACAATCAAGCGTGTTCGCGAGGCTCCTGGCTCAGTGCGCCCCGTGCTCCTGCGATGGCTCCTTGGCACCGATCTTCTCGACGTTGAAGGGTACCTCGACGGAGCCGGCTTTCTCGAATGTGAGGGTTACCGTCAGCGTATCGCCCTGTTTCAGTGGTCCGGTCAGGTCCATGAACATGACGTGATAGGCGCCGGGCTTCAGTTCCACCGTCTGTCCGGCCGGGATCGGAATGCCGCCCTCCATGTGGCGCATGGTCATGACATTGTCGACGACGCTCATTTCATGCAGCTCCGCATGGCCGGAGAAGGGGGCCGCCACCGCGATCAGCCGGTCGTCTTCACTGCCGTTGTTCGCGATGGTGAGGAAGCCGCCACCGATCTGGGCATTGGGCGGTGTGGCGCGTGTCCAGCCGGGCGAAAGCGTGAGGCTGCCGAGCGTGATGTCGTGAGCCAGGGCAGAAAGGGGTGTGAGCGCAACTATTGCTGCGAGCGCGAGCTTGCTGATGAGAGACATTGGATTGCAGTCCTGAACTTGCTTTGTATGGCGCGCGGGCGAGTCTTGATCCCACCCGGTTGTTAATATGGATGATGCAAAATCAGGCGCGCGGCGGCGCGCGGATGGCGTGGCCGTTGCCGGTGTCGCCATGCCAAGGCAGGCGAACCGCCAGTGGGTGTTCCGCATGCCCGCAACGGGGTTCGAAATCTTGCGCAGCGAGTGTGGGCGCCAAAGCGGTCGCGCAGCAATGACCGGCAATACAGGCTGGGCCGCAGGGGCAGTTGCCGGGATCCTGGTCGCCCGGTGCGTTATTCGACTGCGGGGCCTCGCCTGTTGAAAGGCATAGACCGGCGGCGGCGGCGGGATCGAATCCTGCAAGGGCTACGGACGCCTGAAGATAGAGGCCGAAGGCAAAGGCAAGCGCGGCAAGAAGCGCCACCGGGGCCCTTTCCCGCCGAAAGGCTTGCAATATCGTCATGCCCTGTCCCATCGCGCCGGACTATGACGGTTGGTCGAAGCCACGTCCAGTGCCACCATGCCGCATGCCGACCGGCATCAGCTGACCGCCCGTTCCTCGTAGGCCGGGAACTCTTCGGGCGGAATGACATCCGGGTTGTCGGTGTCGAGCGGATCGGGCGTGATGACGGCGCCGACAGGAGCCGAGGCCGCGTATTCGAACTCGGTTCGGGTCCCTTCGGGTGGCGCGGAGCGGATGAAAAGCCTCGAAAGGACGAAGCCCGCCAGCAGGGACTGTACGCCGACGATCCAGATATACAGCCCGCCGGGTCCCATGGCCTCCATCAGCAGGGAGGCCGTGAACGGGCCAATGATCGAACCTATGCCGTTGGCAAGCAGAAGACCGGAGGAGGTTTCCACATAGGCGTCCGGTTCGCAGTGGTCGTAGGCATGCGAAACGGCAATTGCATAGGCTGGCTGCGTCATCGCACCGACAAGAAAGGCAAACGCGATAGCGGGGAGCGGGGATGTCGGCTCCAGTAGATAGACGATGAGACCGCTCAAGGCTGCCCCGGTTCCAAGTCCGACCAGAATGTAGCGCCGATCCATGCGGTCGGAGAGGCGTCCGAACGGCCATTGCGCCAGCGCTCCGCCAAAAATCACGGCGGCGGCGTAATAGGCGGCATTGCTGGTTTCGAGGCCGATCAGGGAGCCGTAAAGCGGTGCAAGCGTCCAGATCGCGCCATTCGCCATGCCGATTAACAGAACGCCGACAACCGCTGCCGGCGATGTCCGGTATAGAGCGATCGGCCTCAGTCGAACGAGCGTGATCGGAGCCGGCTGGTTGGCACGGGTGAGTGAAACGGGAATGACGGCAACGCTGACGACGACCGAGGCGATCGCATAAGGGACGAAGGTCGAGATATCGAAGCCCGTCACCGTGACCTGCCCGATGGTCATGGAGAGGTAGAGCACAACGATATAGATCGACATGACCGTACCGCGGTTCTCGTTCGTCGCGCGTTCGTTCAACCAGCTTTCGACGATCAGGTAGAAGCCGGCAAGGCAGAAGCCGGAAACGAAGCGGATCACGGACCACGACACCGGATCGATCAGGATCGGATGGAAGATCGCCGCTCCGGACATGAGGGAAACGATTGCGGCGAATGCCCGGATGTGGCCCGCTCGCATGATCGCATAGGGCGCCAGCAGGCAGCCTGCGACGAAGCCGACATAGTAGGCCGAAGAAAGGACGCCGATCGCCACGTCGCCGAAAGTCGCCTGGTTTGCAGCGAGCGGCAGCAGCGTCGCCTGCAGCCCGTGGCCGAACAGCACGAAGGCGATCGAAAGAAGCAAGGCTGCGATTGAGCCAAGGGTTTGCGCCATGATTTCCGATCTGCTTCTCGAGCGAATATGTGCTTGCGCGGATGTCCGCGGCGAAGGAAGCTCAGGTTACCGTATTAGAAAATAACGGAAATGACACGTCGGCCCGGCGTCCTATCCGACGCCGGATTGAGGAAACGCGCCTTTACGCCACGATCCGTCAGGCACGGCGAACGGGGATGGCGTCCTGTCCGAGCGCTTCGAAAACCTTAGCCAAAATTGAAGCCGCATCAAGGCCGGCCGCCGCATACATCGCCTCGGGCTTGCCATGGTCGATATAGATATCGGGCAGGACGAGGGGCCGAATCTTGAGGCCGGTGTCGAAGAGGCCGAGAGTGGCCAGTGCCTGCATGACATGGCTGGCGAAGCCGCCGACCGACCCTTCCTCGATCGTGATGAGGACTTCGTGCTCGCGGGCAAGCCGGCTGATCAGGTCAACGTCGAGCGGCTTGGCGAAGCGGGCGTCGGCAACCGTCGTCGAAAGGCCGGCGGCCTCCAGATCGTCCGCTGCCTTCAGGCACTCGCCAAGGCGGCCGCCGAAGGAGAGCAGGGCGACTTTCGTTCCCTCCCTCAGGATACGGCCCTTGCCGATTTCCAGAATTTCGCCGCGTTCCGGCAGATCGACCCCAAGTCCTTCGCCGCGCGGATAGCGGAATGAGATCGGGCCTTCATCGAAGGCGGCGGCCGTTGCCACCATATGGCGAAGCTCTGCTTCGTCGCCGGCCGCCATCACCACGAAATCGGGCAGGCAGGCAAGATAGGTCGTATCGAAGGAACCGGCATGGGTCGGGCCGTCGGCACCCACAAGTCCGGCGCGATCGATCGGGAAACGGACCGGCAGGCCCTGGATCGCCACGTCGTGCACGACCTGATCGTAGGCACGCTGCAGGAAGGTGGAGTAGATCGCGCAAAACGGCTTGTAGCCTTCCGACGCCAAGCCTGCGGCGAAAGTGACCGCGTGCTGCTCGGCAATGCCGACATCGAATGTCCGCTTCGGGAAAACTTCCTCGAAAAGGTTCAGGCCCGTTCCGTCCGGCATGGCGGCGGTAATGGCCAGGATCTTTTCGTCGTCGCGCGCCTCGGCGATCAGGCTTTCCGCGAAGACGCGCGTATAGCTCGGCGCATTGGCCTTCGGCTTTGCCTGCTTGCCGGTGATCACGTCGAAGCGGGATACGCCGTGATATTTGTCGGACGACGTCTCCGCCGGCGGATAGCCCTTGCCCTTCTGGGTCACGGCATGGATCAGCACCGGACCTTGATGAGT
Source organism: Stappia albiluteola (assembly GCF_014050225.1). GTDB lineage: Bacteria > Pseudomonadota > Alphaproteobacteria > Rhizobiales > Stappiaceae > Hongsoonwoonella > Hongsoonwoonella albiluteola. Next base: position 31,805 of record NZ_JACFXV010000042.1, read on the forward strand.
ATCGCGGACGTTCTTCAGGACGGGCAGGAGATGGTCGAGGTTGTGACCGTCGATCGGCCCGACGTAGTAGAAGCCGAGTTCCTCGAACATGGTGCCGCCGGTCAGGAAGCCGCGTGCGTATTCTTCCGCCCGAGCCGCCTTTTCCTTCAGCGGCTTGGGAAGCGATTGCACCAGGTGCTTCGCCGCGTCGCGCAGCGAGGTATAGGTGCGTCCCGACACCAGACGGGCAAGATAGGCCGACATCGCGCCGACGGGCGGAGCGATCGACATGTCGTTGTCGTTGAGGATGACGATCAGGCGCGAATGCTGCGCGCCCGCATTGTTCATCGCTTCATAGGCCATGCCCGCCGACATGGCTCCGTCGCCGATCACCGCGATGATGTTGTTGGCACGACCGTCGAGGTCGCGCGCGACGGCCATGCCGAGGCCGGCCGAAATCGATGTGGAGGAATGGGCCGCGCCGAAGGGGTCGTATTCGCTCTCCGTGCGCTTGGTGAATCCAGACAGGCCGCCATCCTGTCGCAGCGTGCGGATCCGGTCGCGCCGGCCGGTGAGGATCTTGTGCGGGTAAGCCTGGTGGCCAACGTCCCAGATCAGCCGGTCTTCCGGCGTGTTGAAAACATAGTGGAGTGCAACCGTCAATTCGACGACGCCCAGCCCCGCGCCCAGATGGCCGCCGGTGGTCGATACCGCGTCAATCGTCTCCCGGCGCAGTTCTTCGGCGACCTGCTTGAGATCCGACTCCGCAAGCATCCGCAGATCCGCCGGATAGACGATGGTGTCGAGCAGAGGGGTCTTGGGTTGATCGGGCACTTTTGTTCGGTCGCTATACTTGGATTGTCGGGCGTCTGGTTATTCCAGTGGATGGTTTTGGCTTACACCAATGAAATATGGGGCGCAATTGACGATCCGGAAGCGCGTGCCTCACGCATGCCTGTTCCAGCGTCGTGCCGCAACGTCATCACATGCTTGGAACGGAAATGTTACCTCTATGGTGAATTTTTTCCGCCTCTGGCTTCAGAAAGGTGATGCAAATCAGCGTGAAAAGCACTAAACAAGGGTTGTGGTCGATGGGGCCACGTGCACAGTGATCGACTTAGGGCCGCAGCAATGCGGCCCTTTTTTTGTCGCAGGCTGGAGCTTTGCCGTCTAGAGGCATTTGCCCCTGTAAAAATTGACAATCTCAGGCAAACTTATGATTTTTGACGTCCCGACGCGTCATATTTTACGGGACTGATGCAGGCAAAAGACCTCGTTCGATACGAATATTCGACCATGGGCGTGCAGTGTCAGCATCGGTACAGCCTATGGTGATGCAATCGGAAGTGGTATTTCTAACGTTGCGTCAACGCAGGACCGCAAGCGGCATGGATCGCGCCTGAGTCTTTCTGGGCGGGCTCAGTCGACGTCGAGAGGTGCAGTCCCTGCGGCGTCGCCATTCTGCGAAAGCTGGATCTTTTCGACCTTGGCCTCCGCAGCCTTCAGCAGCTTGTCGCAATGGCGCCGCAGGGCGTCGCCTTTTTCGTAGAGGCCGATGCTTTCTTCAAGGGGCACGTCGCCACGCTCCAGGCGCCCGACGATGCCTTCGAGTTCCTTGAGGGCTTCCTCGAAAGAAAGGTTTGAAACTTCGGCGGCCGCCGCATCCTTGGCCATGGGAACTGTCCTTTCAGGGAACTCTCGATCCGTTCGTGCGCGCGGCAGGATCGAAGAAAGCGCACCCCCGGTCAAGCGAAGGGAGCCCGCCGGAGGACATGCCTGTGGACGGTCATGCGGTCATAAGCGTCATGACGTGAGCTGCGACGGAACGTGCCAGGCCCTCGAGATCGTAACCGCCTTCCAGCACCGAGACGACCCGTCCGTCAGCATGCTTGTCGGCAATTTCCATCAGTTTCAGTGTAGCCCAGGCGAAGTCGGCCTCGACAAGGTTCAGCCCGCCGAGGGGATCGCGGGCGTGGGCGTCGAACCCCGCCGAGATCACCACGAGATCCGGCGCGAAAGTCGCAAGGCGCGGCAGGATGGTGACTTCCATCGCTTCGCGGAATTCTGCACCGCCGTCGCCGGCCATGAGCGGTGCGTTCACGATGGTGTCAGCATCACCCCGCTCGGAAGCAGAGCCGGAGCCGGGATAGAGCGGCATCTGGTGAGTGGAGCAGTACATCACCGACGGGTCGGACCAGAAGATATCCTGCGTGCCATTGCCGTGATGGACGTCGAAATCGACGATGGCGACACGCTCGGCGCCGAATTTCGACTGCGCGTAGCGTGCGGCGATGGCCGCATTGTTGAAGAGACAGAAACCCATTGCACGGTCCCGTTCGGCGTGATGGCCGGGAGGGCGTGAAGCGCTGAAGGCGTTCTTGACCTTGCGCTCCATCACTTCGTCGACCGCCCGGCATGCGCCGCCCACCCCGCGCATGGCGGCCTCCCAACTACCCGGGGAAACCGTCGTATCCGCATCGAGGCGCGCCAGACCTTCCTCCGGCACCGCATTGTGGATCATGTCGACATAGGCTGACGGGTGGCATCGCGCGATGTCGACGACCGTTCCCATCGGTGCCACTTCGCGTTCGAGCGCCTGAAACTTCTCATGCTCCAGGATCCGGTCGATCGCCCGGATGCGATCGGGACGTTCAGGGTGGCCCACAGGCGTCAGGTGGTCGAGAAACGACGTGTGGTGCAGGAGAAGCGTTGCCAAGATACAGATCCTCGGGTCGAACCAGTCGCGGTGCGGATGCCGGCCCGCAATATGCGGCGGTCGTCATCGCTGACGCAAACGGGGATGCACATGTGACCGAGGGGGTCTGGCCAAGTCAATGCGCTGGGTCAAACCTGCGGGGGACGTTGCGTGCCCGGTCGTCAGCGCCAACACCGTTGGGAGGTGCGAGACACCTGCGATCCTGATCGAGATGAAACGGAAGAAAGCGGGGCCCGGACAAGGAAAACCGGAGCGGGCTGGAGGGGCCTGCTCCGGGGGAAAGTTGCGAGCGCTAATGGCTCGTGGGGAGGTCCGCTGCATCACCAAGGTTACAAGTATTAACCTAGTTGATTCGAAGCGATTTGCGAAGCACCGAACATGTAGAAGCCAAGTTGAAGAGGCGCGTATTCACCGGTTTTTCACATTATTGGAAACTTAAACTAATTTTCCTCTCGGAAGGCCACTTCCAGAAGTGCTTGAAAAAATGAAGAAAATAAAAGCCTCCACTCGAAGGCTCCTGGGCCTGCAGGTCGTTGGTGCATAAAAGACACAGTACCGGGCAAAGAAAATCCGGAGGCCTTCAGAAGCACGTGTAGTGGGTGTGATTGAGGCTTACGTAGCGTTTTCTTGGGGTCTGGGAGCCGCCGCGCGTCGAAGCCGATCGTTGATCGCTTCGCCAAGTCCGGTTCGCGGGATCGGCGTCGCCGCAATTGCCTTCGCGCCAGTCGCATCCAGGCGTCTCAGGGCTGAAAAGAGCCTGGCGGCGGCTTCCGTCAGGTCTGCGCTCTCGCTGAGGTTCTCCACTGCCATCGCCTGCTCGCTGCCGGGCGGCAATGGCAGGCCAAAGGCGAGCAATGCCTCGCCCGGCCGAACCGATTTGGCGTCGAGCCGCATTCGGGCGGCCGGCGCGTAGTGCGATGTGAGCATCCCGGGTGCAGTCGGGGCGGTATCGTTCGGCGCCGCGGCCTGAAACGTTTCGCCGAGAACGGCTTCGATCTCGTTGGTAGGCACGCCGCCGGGCCTCAGCAGTCGCGGCCTCGGGCCGACGCATTCCACGATGGTCGATTCCACGCCAACCGGCGTTGCACCCGCATCTATAACGACGGCAAGGCTGTCGCGAAGGTCCTCGATCACCGCATCTGCGGTGGTTGCGCTGATGCGGCCGGACCGATTGGCGCTGGGCGCGGCAATCGGACAGCCGCTATCCGCCGCCAGGGCGCGCATCGCGGCGGCGGCTGGCACGCGCAATGCCACGGTTTGAAGGCCCGCGGTCGCCAGATCGGCTATCGGGCTGTCTGGCCGCTTCTCCACAACAATCGTCAGCGGGCCGGGCCAGAAGGCGGCGGCGAGCTTGCGCGCCCGCTCGTCGAAGACACCGTGACGCTCGGCGTCTTCGAGCGAGGCGACATGAGCGATCAACGGATTGAAGCTCGGCCGCCCCTTCGCGGCATAGATCGAGGCGCAGGCGAGTGCGTTCGTCGCGTCAGCGGCGAGCCCGTAGACGGTCTCCGTCGGCACGGCGACAAGCAGGCCGTTCCGGATCGCGGTGACGGCGGCCCGAAAATCCTCGGAATTCCGCCAGGATTCGTTGCCCGGGTCTATGGTGAAACGCCGCATCCGCCTGCCTGCATGGTTTGCGGCCGGCAATGCCGCGCCGTCCAACAGCCTATTCCAAAGAAGGACCCGATGGCGCCAGACTTGAGGTTGACGTTTACGTCAACTGCGATAATGTCCGCCGGGTCGGCTTCGTCCACGGCGTTGTGCGAATTGCCCGCGCATTCGTCAAGCCGTTCCGCCATAGTGGTTTGCGGTCGAGCGAACCTCCGGCGGATCGAAGACCGATGCCGGCGGGCGTCAAAGCCCGCTGCAATATACACTCGGGAGGCTCTGTCATCATGTTTCGCGCACCGGTCGGCGATATCCTGTTCACTCTCAAGTCCGTGGCAGGACTCACCGACGTCATGGCCTTTCCCGCGCATGGCGAGCTTTCGGACGATCTGGTCGATGCGATCATCGAGGAAGCGGGCCGCTTTGCCGCCGAGGAGATCGCACCGCTGAACGAGATCGGCGACCGGCAGGGAGCGGTGCTGAATGACGGCGCGGTCACCACGCCGCCGGGCTGGAAGGAGGCCTATCTGCGCTGGCGGGAAGGCGGCTGGAACTCCGTCATCAGCGAGCCGGAATTCGGCGGCCAGGGCCTGCCGACCATGCTGCATGTGGCCGCAATGGAGTTGTGGAACTCCGGTTCCATGGCCTTCGCCATCGGTCCGACGCTGACCATCGGCGCGATCGAGGCGCTGGAGAAGCATGCCAGCCCGCAATTGCAGGAAACGTATCTGCCGAAGCTCGTCTCGGGCGAGTGGATGGGGACGATGAACCTGACCGAGCCGCAGGCGGGTTCGGATCTCAACGCATTGAAGGCGCGCGCCGAGCGGGCGGGCGACGGGACGTACCGCATCTTCGGCCAGAAGATTTTCATCACCTATGGCGAGCACGATTTCACCGACAATATCGTGCATCTGGTGCTGGCCCGCCTTCCCGATGCGCCGGCCGGTACGCGCGGAATATCGCTTTTCCTGGTACCTAAGTTCCTCGTCAACGAAGACGGCTCGCTGGGTGCGCGTAACGATGCCCGCTGCACCGGCGTCGAACACAAGCTCGGCATTCACGGTTCGCCGACCTGCACGATGTCCTATGGCGACGAGGGGGGGGCTGTCGGCTGGCTGATCGGCGAGGAAAACCGTGGTCTTGCCTGCATGTTCACGATGATGAACAACGCCCGCCTTGCGGTGGGCATCCAGGGAGTGGGCGTGGCCGAGCGCGCGATGCAGCATGCCGCCAATTATGCTCTGGAGCGCCGGCAGGGCCGCGCGGCGGGCGATGCGGGCGAGGGCATGAGCCCGATCGCCCACCATCCCGACGTCAAGCGGACCCTTTTGACCATGCGGGCGCTGACGCAGGCCGCGCGCGCCATCTGCTATTCCAATGCCCATGCGATCGACATGGCCGGCCTTGTCGACGACGAGGGCTCCCGCCGCTACTGGAGCGAACGTGCCGGCCTGCTCACGCCGATCGCCAAGGCCTTCTCCACCGATATCGGTGTGGAGGTCGCCTCCATGGGCGTCCAGGTGCATGGCGGCATGGGCTATATCGAGGAAACCGGGGCTGCCCGCCTGCTTCGCGACGCGCGGATCGCCCCGATCTACGAAGGCACGAACGGTATCCAGGCGATCGATCTGGTCACGCGCAAGCTGCCGCTTTCGGGTGGTGAGCACATCCGGGGCTTCCTTGCCGAACTGGGTGAGATCGCCACGTCGGCGCGCGGTGCCAACAGGGCCGAATTCGCCCGCATGGCCGAAAGGCTGGAAAATTCGATTGCCGATCTGCGGGAGGCGGTCGAATGGCTGCTCGCGGCCTTGGGCGAGGGACGCATGAGCGAGGCGCTTGCCGGCGCCACGCCGTTCCTTCGGCTCGCGGGCCTGACGCTGGGCGGGGCTCTGCTGATCAAGGGAGCGCTGCGTTCGTCGGGCGACAGCCCGGCAGAGCGGTTGCGCCTTCTGGCTGCGCGCCATTTTGCGGACAGCCACTTGCCGCTCACCGGCGGTCTGGCCGCCGACGTCATGGGCGGAGCCGACGCCGTGACGGATTTCGATGTGTCGCTGATCGCGTCCTGACCGCAATCGCTACCGGAGTAAGAAGATGATCCGCGTTGAACGGCGGGGCAGGGTGGGGCTTTTGACCCTCGACCGTCCGCAAAAGAAGAATGCGCTGACCGGCGAGATGTATGCCGGCCTTGCCGAAGCGCTCGAAGCCGGCAACGGCGATGAAACGCTCGGCTGCCATGTAATCGCAGGCCAGCCGGGCGCCTTTACCGCCGGCAACGACATCGCGGATTTCCTGCAATCGGCGATGGGCGGCGATATGTCGGGCGCGCCCGTGATCCGCTTCCTGCGGGCACTGGTCGGCTGCGAGAAGCCGATCGTCGCGGCTGTCGACGGGCTTGCGATCGGTGTCGGTACAACATTGCTCTTCCATTGCGACATGGTGTTCGCGACGGAAGCCTCGCTCTTCAAGACGCCGTTCCTGGATCTCGGCCTCGTGCCAGAGGCCGGGGCAAGCCTGCTCGGGCCGCAGCGGATGGGCCATGCGCGCGCCTTCGAGCTTCTGTGTCTTGGCGAAGGCTTCAGCGCCGAGCGCGCCCGCGAGGCCGGCATCGTCAATCATATCGTGGCGGCGGAAGACCTGCTGCCGCGCGCTATTGAAACGGCGGAGGCGATTGCCGCGAAACCGGCGGAAGCCATGCGGATTTCGCGCTCGCTCCTGATGGGGGATCGAACCGCCCTGCGCGAGCGTATGGAGGAGGAGATCCGCCTGTTCGCGGAACGCCTGACTTCGCGCGAGGCAATGGCGGCCTTCACCGCCTTCATGCAGAAATCGAAAGCCTGAGGACACAGGCGGGAGGACATCATGTCACTGAAAGGCAAGACGCTTTTCATCACGGGCGCATCTCGTGGCATCGGCAAGGCAATCGCGCTGAGGGCGGCTGCCGACGGCGCCAATATCGCCGTTGCCGCCAAGACGGCGGAACCGCATCCCAAGCTCGAGGGCACCATCTATACGGCTGCCGAAGAGATCGAGGCAGCCGGCGGAAAGGCGCTGCCAATTGTCGTCGACGTACGCGACGAAGACAGCGTGAAGGATGCGATCGACAGAACTGCGGAGACCTTCGGCGGCATCGACATCCTGGTCAACAATGCCAGCGCCATTCAGCTGACGCCGCTCGCCCAGACCGACATGAAGCGCTTCGACCTGATGCATCAGATCAATACGCGCGGCACGCTGATGTGCTCGAAATACGCCATTCCGCATCTGGAGAAGGCCGAAAACCCGCATATCCTCATGCTGTCGCCACCGCTCGACATGCAGGAAAAGTGGTTCGCGCCCTTTACGCCCTATGCAATCGCGAAATTCGGCATGAGCCTCGTGGTGCTGGGGCTCGCCGGCGAATTGCGGTCGAAAGGTATTGCCGTCAATGCGCTGTGGCCACGCACGACGATTGCGACGGCGGCGGTGAAGAACATCATCGGCGGCGACGCGATGATCCGCTCCAGCCGTACGCCGGAAATTCTCGCCGATGCGGCCTACCAGATTTTCGCCACGCCCTCGCGCGACCTCACCGGCCAGTTCCTGATCGACGATACCTTCCTTTTCGAGCGCGGCGAACGGGACTTTGACAAGTACCGGGTCGATCCGACGAAGGCACTGACCCCGGATTTCTTCGTGCCTGATGACAGCGTTGCACCGGTCGGCCTCGGGCCTGTCAAGACGAACTGATCAATAACAAACTTCAAGGTTCTGTTTCAGAATGACAATTACTCCGATCTATGCGGGGCTTCTGGGTCTCGTGTTCCTTGTCTTGAGCATTCGTGTCATCCGGGTGCGGCGGGGCGAAAGGGTCAGCCTCGGCGACGGCGGCAGCAAGATCCTGCTGCGCAGGCAGCGGGCGCACGGCAATTTCGCGGAATACACCCCGCTTGTCCTGATCCTGATGGCATTGGCCGAGATCCAGAGCGCGCCCTTCCTGCTGCTGCACCTGACGGGGCTTTGCCTGCTGTGCGGGCGGCTGTCGCATGCCTATGCGCTTGGCGGCGAGAGCCGGCCGTTCCAGTTCCGTGTTGCCGGCATGTATTTGACGTTCGCCGCTCTGCTATGCGGTTCCGTCGCCAATCTGCTCCTGCCTTTCAGCTGATTTTCGCTGCAGGGAACTTGAGATAGCGCTGACTGACCCATATAGTTGTCACATACAACTATATGGGTCAGATGATGCTTGCCGTCGATAACGAGATCGTTTCGCACATCCGCGCTGCATCCCGCCGGCTGGTGCGCGAACTCGGCTTCATGAACCGTACGCTAGCCGGAACCGACTATTCCGCGTCCGCGGTTCACGCCGTGATCGAAATCGGCGCGGCGGGGCGGATTTCGGCGAAAGCGTTGTCGGAGATCCTGCTCCTGGAGAAATCGACGGTCAGCCGTCTCGTCCAGTCGCTGGTCGTCCGGGGTCTCGTGTGCGAAGCGCGCAGCGAGGGCGACGGCCGCTCCAAAGACCTTTTCCTGACCGGCGCCGGCGAGAGGCTGCATGCCGAGATCGCCGCCTTCGCGGAAAGCCGAGTCCGCAATGCGCTTGGCCAGTTGCCGCCGGACGAGCAACTTCAGGTGGCGGAAGGGATGGGCGCCTATTCGCATGCGCTTGCCGCGAGCAGGACCGGCGCAGCGGTTGCGCTACAGCCTGACGCGCAAATCCTCACCGGCTTCAAGCCCGGCCTGATCGGCCGCATCGCCGAGATGCACGGGACCTATTACAACCGACATTACGGCTTCGGCCCGGTCTTCGAGGCGAAGGTCGCTGCGGGTGTTGCCGAATTCGCGCCGCGCCTCACAAATTCCTGCAACGAAATCTGGCATATCGAAAGCTACGGCAGGATTGCGGGCAGCCTTGCGGTCGACGGCGAGGACCTGGGCGGGGGGCGTGCGCATTTGCGCTGGTTTATCCTCGAGGATGGCTTGCGCGGTACGGGTCTCGGCAATGAACTGGTGAAGCGCGCCGTCGCGTTTTGCGACGCCTGTGGGTTCGGCGAGACCCATCTGTGGACCTTCAGCGGGCTCGACGCGGCACGCCGGCTCTACGAGCGCCATGGTTTCCGCCTGACGGAGGAGTATCATGGCGATCAATGGGGCACGCGCCTGCTGGAACAGCGCTTCGTCAGGACGGCGCCATCCAATGCCGGGCAGTGATCAATCGTATTCCGGACCGCGTGCCCGATAGGGCTTCGTCTCCTGCCAGGAGCGCATGAGCATCTGCAACTCCTTGTCGGGTTTTTCGGGCAGGACAAGCCTGAGCGTGACCAGCAGGTCGCCATGGCCGCCAGTGCGGTTCGGCAGGCCCTTGCCCTTGAGGCGCATGGTGCGCCCGCCGCTGGCGTTTTCCGGGATGGTCAGGTTTACCGCGCCGTCGAGCGTAGGGACGCGTACCTTGGCTCCCAGGGTGGCTTCATAAAGCGTAAGCGGCAGTTCTAGGCGCAGATCATCCCCGTCGACCTTGAAGAGCGGATGCGGGGTGAGGTGGATTTCCACGATGGCGTCACCGCTCGGCCCGCCCTGCTCGCCTTCGAACCCCTGACCCTTCAGGCGGATCTTCTCACCGTCCGTGGTCCCCGCCGGAAGTTTCACGTCGACCGTCTTGCCGGTTGGCAGTGTCACGCGGACGGAGCCGCCATGCGCCAGCTTCTCCAGAGGAATGCGGGCCGTGATCTGGGCGTCTTGCCCCCGGCGCGGCGCCGCTGCGCGGCGGAACCCGCCGGCACCCGCGCCTGCGCGCCGGCGCGCGCCGAAGCCGCCCAGAATGTCGCCCAGAATGTCCTCGAACCCGCCGCTGCCACCGCCGCCGGGTTCGTTGAAGCGAAAGCCCTTGTCCGCACCGGCCTGGCGGAAGGAATCGAAATCGGAGAAGCCCTCGAAACCGTGCGCCTGGAAGCGTGGCTTGCCTTCCGCGTCGATCTCGCCGCGGTCGAATTTCACGCGCTTTTCCTTGTCGCCGACGATCTCGTAAGCCTGGTTGACCTCGGCGAAGCGTTCCTTGGCCTTGGGATCGTTGGCGTTCTGATCCGGATGATATTTCTTCGCCAGCTTGCGGAAGGCCTTCTTGATGTCGGCCTCGCTCGCCGTCTTGGCGACACCCAGGACGCTATAGGGATCTCTCATCGTATGGACCGTCATTTAAAAGGAATGCCCCAGATATATACCGGTCAATGGCCTCCCGGATATACCGGTCTGGGCCCGTATCTTCATATGGGGGTGAATAGGAATATTTGCCAGAGCGCTCGCCGGGTCACAAGCGGCTCAGGATGGCGTTGCCGCGGCCTGTTCGGACTTCTGCTTCAGCTCGACGATCGTCCAGTTTGTCTTGGCGTCGCGGCAGGCCAGACCCTCGTAGGCCCGCACTCCCGCAATCGTGTTGGCGGTGGTTTCGAACCGAGTGCATTCGGTGCCGATGGTCACCGGCTCCTTCGTTGCCGAGATGATGGTGCCGGAATTGCCGCTGACCGGGTTCGACCACGTGAAGGCGGGAGACTTGGCGACCGAAGTCGGCCCGGCGGCAAGCGCGAAGGCGATGGCGCTGCGGTCGCCCTGGCCTATGTCGGCGTCGGCTGGATTTTGCGTGCCTTCGATCGAACCTGTCAGATCGAGCGGCGCTACCAGGTCGTCGCTGCCGACGGGACCGCCGAAAGATCCGCATGCGGCAAGGCTCGTCGCCAGCCCCGAAAGCAGCAGGCAATGCATCCAAAAACGAAACTGGCGTCGTTCGGCCTTCGCGGTATATGTCGATACGGTCATCGGTTCTGGACCTCCGGGTCCGGCCGCGAAAAGGTACAGCGCGGCAGGGGCCCATCCGCCTCGTGTCCGGCAGGAGACATCATGACGGAGAATTCCGAGATTCCGGCAGAACTCTTAACAAAGCGTAACTTTGAAGAGGGGGCGGATCCGTTTCGCCTTTTTGCCGAATGGCTTGAAGACGCGACAGCCTCCGAACCCAACGATCCGAACGCCATGGCCCTGGCGACGGTTGACGAAACGGGACTGCCGAATGTCCGCATGGTACTCCTGAAGGGGTTCAGCGAGGCTGGATTCGTTTTTTATACCAACTTCCAAAGCGCCAAGGGGCGCGAACTCCTGTCGCAGCAGAAGGCAGCGCTGTGTTTCCACTGGAAATCGTTGCGCCGGCAAATCCGCATCCGTGGGTCGGTGGAAATCGTCAGCGATGCAGAGGCTGACGAGTATTATCAATCACGACCGCGCGGCAGCCGCATCGGCGCCTGGGCGTCGAAACAGTCTCGACCGCTGGAGAGCCGCTTCGCGCTGGAGAAGGAAGTGGCGAAATACACCGCCAAATTCGCGATCGGCGAAATCCCCCGTCCCGAGCACTGGTCGGGTTTCCGGTTGGTGCCGTCGTCAATTGAGTTCTGGCACGACCGGCCTTTCCGCCTGCATGATCGCATCGTCTTCAGTCGAGAGGCGCCGACCGCGGATTGGACCAAGGAGAGGCTTTATCCGTAACGCGTTAGAGAAGCTTCTGCCAGCGGAAGAAGAGGAAGGTCAGCGCCACCGATCCCACCATCACGACGAGGGAAAACGGATACCCGTAGACCCATTTCAGCTCGGGCATGATCTCGAAATTCATGCCGTAGATCGAGGCAATGAGGGTGGGCGGCAGGAAAATCACGGCCAGCACCGAGAAAAGCTTGATGATCTGGTTCTGCTCCAGCGTGACGAGACCCACCGTCGCGTCCAGCAGGAAATTCAGCTTCGCATCGAGCGCGTCGGCATGCTGCTTGATCGACTGAATGTCGCGGCCGATCGACTTGCACGCAGCGCTCTGCTGCTGGGTGAGCGAGACGGTGGTGCGGTGGAATGACAGAAACAGCATCAGCCGGGCAATCGTCGCGCAGACGTCATGCATCTTGGCGATCTTCAAGCCGATGCGGCCAATGGTCTTGATCGCCTGCTGGTAGTCGCCGCTCTTGCGCGTGTTGACGCCGCCCTCGAAAACCCTCATCGCCATCAGGTCGTATTCGCTCGATGCTTTCTCCACTTCGTCGGCGGCGCGGTCGATGATCGATTCAAGCAAGAGGAACATCGCGCCGGGGCCGGTGTGAGGCACGGTGCCGTCTGTCTGCGCGCGCCGCGCGCTCATTGCGATGGATTTCGGATCGCCGTAGCGCACGGTGATCAGGCGTCGTGCTGTCAGCACGAAGGTGAGCGAAGAGACCTTGGGGTCGGGCTCGCGGACCGCCATCGGCATGACGGCGGTCATCACCAATACGCCATTGTCCTCGTAAAGCCGCTCTGACGTTTCGATCGCCGCCATGTCCTCCGGCGTCGGTATCTCAACACCGATCAAGTCTTCCGCCGCTTTTCGTTCCATCGGCGTCGGAGAGTTGAGGTCGATCCAGATCGCCGTCGGGGGGATCGCGTTGCCGGGCGCAATATTGACCGCTTCCATGGCCCGTGCCGTCGGCAGGAAGGCTGTGATCATCGGCATGCTCCGTAAAGGGCTGATCGCCGCTAGGGCCAGAACCCTGGAGCATATCCCACCAGATCTGAATCGGATTTGGCAACAGGGATATGCGCAAGGTATTGATCCCGGTGCGGTTTCTTAATCCAGAAAAGCGATCCCGCTTTCGTGGAAAGCGCTCCGGGGAAATCATCCTTTCGGGAAACTATGCCTTATACGGAGAAAAGATAAGTGCCGGTCAGGTCCTCCCTGGCCGGCACATGACTTACTGGCGGCCGCGATGCCGCCGCCGCTGAATTTCTGGAGGCGTCGCTCAGTGCTTGAGCGGCTTGCGGGTCATCGGAGCCACAGCCTTGCGGCAAAGCGTTGCCGCGGTCACCGCCTGGATGCCGACGGGCTTGTAGAGCTTGTCGAGGTCCGGGCGCGGGCTTGGTTGTTCGACTTTCTTCGGTTGCGCAGTCATTGCCTTGTTCCGATTGTGAATGCCGCGATTCAAGCGGCGGTTCGTATGTCCGGTCGAGGGATATGCGACAGGGAAGCCTCCATTCCCGGTTACATCCCGTCTCGGCCAATCGCCCATCTGCCTTGCCGCTATCCGGTCAAAGCCAGGACGTGCCTGCCCCCTCTCGAAGAGCGATCCACCGTTTTTCAGGAAAAAGAGGTACAGCATTTCCAAACGGCGCCCGCCTAATCGATGGGCACGTTGCACATCAACTGTGCAATTCAGGCAAATATAAGGATGACGCCCCAATAGGCGATAGTTCCAGTCACATTCCTTGTCGTAACGTCACATTCGCGTAATTGCGGCCGGAACGGACGGCCGGAAGCGGCGCGGAAAAAAGAAGCCGGCCGCAGGATGCGGCCGGCCGTTCGCCAAGAAATCCGAAAAGACTGCTTGATATCAGTCTCTTAGGCTACCTTCCGCAACCGACCTTTCCGTGTCGTCCAAAGTTTTCTCGAGCCTGTCGAAGAGCGCATCCAGTTCGTCACTTGTGATGATCATGGGCGGACAAAGGGCGATCGTATCGCCGATCGCGCGCACGATGAGGCCGTTCGACTCGCCATGGCGGGCGCAGAGCGCGCCGATGCCGTGACCCGGCTGGAAGGGGCGCTTCGTCGTCTTGTCGGCGACGAGCTCGACGCCGCCGACCAGACCGGAATAGCGGACCTCGCCGACGAGCGGGTGATCGGCGATGCGCTTCAGGCGCTCCTCGAACTGCGGCGCGAGAGAGCGCACATGCGCCAGGATGTTCCGCTTCTGGTAGATCTCTATCGACTTCACGCCAAGCGCGCAGGACAGGGGATGGCCGCCATAGGTGAAGCCATGGCCGAAGACGCCGATCTTCTGCGATTCCGCAACGAAGGCGTCGTAAAGCTCCTGCGACACCATCACAGCGCCAAGCGGCGCATAGGCGGAGGTGAGCTGCTTGGCGCAGGAAATCGAGTCCGGCGTGAAGTTCATCGTCTCGCAGCCCCACCAGTTGCCGGTGCGACCGAAGCCGTTGATGACCTCGTCGTCGATGAAGAGGATGTCATGTTCGGCAAGCAGCGCCTGCACCTGCTCGTAATAGCCCTTGGGCGGCACGATGACGCCGCCGGCGCCCATGATCGGCTCGGCGATGAAGGCGGCAATGGTTTCCGGCCCCTCACGCTCGATCATTGCCTTCAGGTTGCCGACGATGCGGGCGGTGAAGTCGGCCTCGCTCTCGCCCGCTTCGCCAAAGCGATAGTAGTGCGGGCAGTCGGTGTGCAGGATGCGGTCGACCGGCAGGTCGAAGTCGCGGTGGTTGTTCGGCAGGCCGGTGAGGGAGGCCGAGACGATGGTGACGCCGTGATAGGCCTTCACGCGGGAGACGATCTTCTTCTTCTCCGGCCGGCCCTTGGCGTTGTTGAAATACCAGGCGAGCTTCACCTGCGTGTCGTTGGCCTCCGAGCCGGACGAGGTGAAGAACACTTTCGAAGCCTCGAACGGCGCGATCTCCTTGAGCTTTTCGGCCAGCTCGATCGCCGGTTCGACGCTCTTGCCGCCGAAGAGATGATAATAGGGCAGCCGCGAAAGCTGCTCCTTCGCGGTCTCGATCAGCTCCTCGTCGCCGAAGCCGAGGCCGGCGCACCAAAGGCCGGACATGCCCTCGATATATTCCTTGCCCTGGGTGTCGTAGACATAGACGCCCTTGCCGTGGTCGAGCACCAGCGGCCCGGTTTCCCTGAGTTTGTGCAGGGCGGTATAGGGATGAAGCAGGGCTTCGACATCGCGCGTCTGTACGTTGGTGAGCGGCATTCGACGATCCTTTTGTCTGATCCTGCTCATTGCTGCGGAGCGGGTTCGTCTTCGTAGATTTCTTCAAGGTCGGAGGGCAGCCGTTCCAGCCCTCCGTCAAGCGAAAGCGGACCTTCCGGCTCCTCGCCCGGCTTGCGGCTTGGTGCCGGGGGAGGGCCCTCTCGTTCCTCCTGCGGCACGTCGGAAAGAAGCGGCAGTTCCTCTTCCTCCACGGGCGCCTCGTCGTCTTCGCCGACCGGCTCCAGCGCGCCATAGGCTTCCAGAAGCACGGCGTCGAGGTCCTGCTGGAACAGGCGAATGCGAGCCGCATTGGCGCCAAGATCGTGCTCGCCGATACGCGAGGCGGAACGCAGGTCGAGCCGCGCGCCGAAGGGGTCCGGCCGAATGCGGATGACGAAGTCGTCGGTGAAGCCGAAAACCAGGGATCGCACGTCCGCCTGGATCAGCGATGGATCGTCGGGGAGCGCCGGCGTGAGTTCGCCGACGATGGTCCAGCGCTGGCGCTCGATGACCTGTCGGGCGGCCGCATGCAACTCGGCCGGCGTCACGCGGAAGCGGCGCGACAGCAGGTCCGGATAGGCCTGACGCTGCAGGGCGCGATTGGGAGCAGGATGGTCGTCCTGGTTGCGGCCGGCAATCGGCGGCGGTTCATTGATATCGGTGCTGATGTCGTTCAGCTTCGGATAGGCGACGACGCCGGCGACGGCCATGGCGGCTGGAATGAGGGCGATGCCGCCGTAAAGCATGCCGCGAACGGCCTTGCTCCAGCCGATTCCACCCTGTTCCCAGAGCGATACAAGGGCGCCGAGCGCGGCGATGACCGCAACGGCTCCGAGCACGAAACCCAGCCCCATCGCCGGAAAGAACTCGCGTGCCGAGATCAGGCCGCCGCGAAAGGACAGCGTGGCGATGACAAGCACCGGCACCGCGAACAGACCTGCGCGATAGCTGACACGGGCCGATCTGGAGCGGCGAGGGGGAATGTACTTGTGCATGCCTGGACGGTTGGACCCCGGACGGGTTGCGCTCGACCCATGCTCTAGCATGACCGGCGGGGGCTCCGAAAGGGTCGCCCGGGGCGTCTCCCGTCAGCCTGAGAAGGTGAAATCGGCGAATTGCGCGCGCAGTGCCGTTTTTTTGATTTTTCCCGTCGCGGTATGGGGAATTTCGTCCACGAAGGCGACGTCGTCGGGAAGCCACCAACGCGCGACCTTGTTGTGCATGAAGGCGAGGATATCCTCCTTCGTCACCGTCGCATTTTCGCGCGGTACGATGACGAGAAGGGGACGCTCGTCCCATTTGGGATGGGGCAGGCCGATGACCGCCGCCTCGGCGACCGCCGGATGGCCGACGGCGATGTTCTCCAGATCGATCGACGAGATCCATTCGCCGCCCGACTTGATGACGTCCTTCGCCCGATCGGTGATCTGCATGTAGCCATGTTCGTCGATATGGGCGACGTCGCCGGTGTCGAAATAGCCGTCCCCGTCGAGAATGTTGCCGCCGTCACCCTTGAAGTAAGCCCTGGCCGTGCCGGGGCCGCGAACCTTCAGCCGGCCGAAGGTGGCGCCGTCCCACTGACGCGGCGCCCCATCGTCGCCGGTTATCTTCATCTCCACGGTGAAGGGGGCGTGGCCTTGCTTTTCCTGGATGTCGAGCAGGGCTTCACCTGAAAGGTTCGCCACTTCCGGCTTCAGGCTGCATACGGTGCCGAGCGGGCTCATCTCAGTCATGCCCCAGGCATGCATCACCCGGACGTCGTAGACGGTCTCGAATTTCTCCGTCATCGCACGCGGGCAGGCGGATCCGCCGATGAGCACCCGTTCGAGCCATGGCAGCGTCTTGCCGGTCTTTTCCAGATATTGCAGCAGCATCAGCCAGACGGTGGGCACGGCCGCCGTCAGCGTCACCTTCTCGGCGTCAAGCAGCTCCCAGATCGCCTCTCCGTCCATGCGCGCGCCCGGCATGACCAGTGCCGAGCCGTTGAGCGGCGCCGAAAAGGCAAGCGACCAGCCATTGGCATGAAAGAGCGGCACCACCGGCATCACCCGGTCGCGCGACGACAGGCCGAGCACATCCGGCAGGCTCGCCGCCATGGCATGCAGCACGTTGGAGCGGTGCGAATAGACAACGCCCTTGGGATCGCCCGTCGTGCCGGAGGTGTAGCACATGCCGGCGGCGGCGTTCTCGTCGAGTTCCTTCCAGGCGAAATCGCCGTCGACCTCGGCAAGCCAGTCCTCGTAGGGGACGACGGGCAGGGAGGTCTCGGGCATGTGGGCGGCATCCGTCAGCACCACCACCAGCTCGACCGTCCTCAACTCGCTCCAGATCTTCTCGACGATCGGCAGCAGATTGAGGTCGACCATGATAAGCCGGTCCTCGGCGTGGTTGACGATCCAGGCGATCTGGTCGGGAAACAGGCGCGGGTTGACGGTGTGATAGATGGCGCCCACTCCCATGATGCCGTACCAGGCTTCCATGTGGCGCCAGGTGTTCCAGGCAAGCGTCGCCGCCCGGTCGCCCTCGCGGATACCATAGGCGTCCAGCCGCTTGGCAAGCTGCAGCGCGCGAGCCCGCAATTCGCGATAGGCGATGCGGTGGATCGGGCCCTCGATGCTGCGCGAGACGATCTCGCGATGCGGATGCTGGAGGGCGGCGTGATCGAGAATGCGATTGCAGGTCAGCGACCAGTCCTGCATCAGGCCCGGCATGACGGGTGACGGCATTGGCTTTTCCTCCGGAAGTCGGCCCGCTGTTTTTTGAAAAGGCCGTTATTTTCCGGGATTCTATCCTAAGCCGATGCGGGCCTGTCCACCCTCAAATTGCCTGTGCCGGTTTTCCGTGTGCCGTGGCCTGCGCCTCGATCCAGTCACAGCCGAGCGACAGGCTGTCGGCGACGTGATCGGCATGGGGAGCAAGGGCTGCGCGAGGGATCGTGCCGGTGGTCAGCGCCAGCGTGCGGGCGCCCGCGGCGCGTCCGGCATGCATGTCGTGCAGGCTGTCTCCGACCATGACGACCTGTGACGGCGGCAGGCGGACCGCCTCGCAAAAGGCACGCACCATGCCCGGGCCTGGCTTGGCCCCGTGGCCGCTGTCATAGCCGAAGACATGGGCGAAGCGGGGCGTGATGCCGAGCGCGTCGAGCTGGGCGCGGGCCGAGCCTTCCGCGTCGTTGGTGGCAACCCCGAGCAGGAAGCCGGCGCGCGCCATCCGCTCCAGGCTCTCGGCGAGATCGTCGAAGGGGCTGACATGGGCGATGCTGAGGCGGCCGAGCGCCTCGTCGACATAGGCAAGCAGCGCGTCCGCGTCCGCAACGCCCAGGATTGAAGCCCAACTTTCGGTGAAATCGGCATTGGAGCCGGCGACGACGACGGAATCGGGCGCGAAGGCGCAGCGGTCGAGATCATAGCCGCAGCTTTCCGACAGGGCCCGCATCAGCCGGGCGTCGGACCGGGTCACTTCCGATATCAGGTCATGGAAGGTTGGCGCCCAGGTGCGGTCGAAATCGATCAGCGTCCCGTCCTTGTCCAGAAGCACCGCGCGGATCGTCATGGCCTGCCCGTCCTTGTGAAGGTTCCCGTCTTCAATGGGGGATGCGGTGCGATGTTGCAAGGGGAGGGGCACTCACCCGCTCTCTATTCAAATATGGACGCGGTTCTCGCAGTGCGCTTTCGCACGCACGGTCCGGGATGATGGCAGTGCGTGGCTCGGGGCCAGCAGGAACATCGCCGCGCGCTCGTGTGCGCCGGCGGTTTGGCCTGGGAAGCGGCAAGGCGCGGCTTTGCCGCTCTTGCGAATTGAGT